>JAFEFS010000064.1 GCA_018240465.1 Pseudomonadota bacterium | reverse complement strand
CGACAATCGGGCGCTGGAAGCGAACGGCGGGACCTTCCCCGTCCGAGGCCCCGGCGCACCGGGGCCTCGGGATTTCGTTGCCGCAAGCAAGCGCCGGCTACGGAACTTGGCAACAGAACACGTTCTGCGTAACGGTCACCGCCGAACCGGTCAGATTGTTCCAGCCGCACCAGGCGCCGCCATTGATGCCAAATCCGTTGAGATACACGCTGGCGTTGCCGTTGTTGTAGCAATAGGCGGAAACCGCCGTATAGCCGCCGGGGCAGGTTGCCGTCGTATAGTGGAATGTGTTGTATCCCGCGGCGAGGCTGAATGTCTCATAGGTTCCTTGCGTGCAGGTGAGTGCGGTTGCGGAGCTGGCCGAGAAGTAGCCGAAGTAGTCGACAATGACCTGGACGGTACCGCCGCCGGTCAGGATCTCGAACCCGTAGTGAGACGAGCCGTTGAGGGCCGTCGAGATGATGCCCGCATTCGCCAGGGCACCGGCACCGAGATTGAACCAGTTCATCCAGCTGGTCGTCGACGTACTGCCCGCGGGGCGGATGGTGATGTTGCCCGCCGCCGTGTCCGGAGAGACGATGGTCACGTTCGCCGCGATGGCCGGTTCGCCCGCGCCGGGCAGGGTGCACGCCGAGTCGCCGCCGTAGCTGCCGCCGAAAAGGAACGTATCGAACGCACGCGCGGTCGTGCCGATCGCGCCGCCGACATTGCGCGTGTCGATGAAGCGGCAGGGCGTCTTCGGCGTGAAAACCAGACTGTCGCTGGTGCTGCCCAAGCTGTCGGCCACCGCGCTGGCAGACGCGCCCCCGCCCGCAGCGGGAGCCGTCCTGCTTGCCGCCACCCGCGCCTGCGCGGCCTGCGCCTGCGCCTGATCGAGGGTCCTGGCCGAGGCGTTGATGTCGCGCAGGGCGCTGCTGGGCGTGTTGTAGAGCGCACTCAACAGGCCGATGCGCCAGGAATCACTGGCGCCTTTGGCCACTGCGTCGGCGCTGACGGTTCTGCACGATCTGATTGCCGAGACTGATGCGCGCCTGCATTTCGGCCAGTTGCGCGCTGCTGAGACGCGCTTTCGCGCCCTGCGGCGCCGCATTCGGGCTGCCGGATGCCACCGGCGCGGAAAACGCGCCTGGGCTCAGGCACAAACCAGCCGCAATGGCCAGGACGAGATGTGAGCAACGGACTTTTATGGATCTGTCTCCTTCATGAAGTAACATGGGGAAAATGCGGCATTGCTCGAATGTCGCTCCCTGGCGGCTCGCAACGCACATTTTCAGCACTCGGGTGCCGGCCATGTAGTTCAAGAAGTACGGACAATGATTACCGGTCGGGGTACCGAGGCCTCCGGGTGACTGCCGGCAGGCAGGAACGCGTCGGCCGAGCCCATTTCGCGATTCTGGCGGCAGGCGCTTGCCCGGCGACGATCCGGCGGCGCATCGAGCTTGAACCATCCCCCGCCGGCTTCGCCACCCGGACCCGCTGGACCGGCACCGCGAATCGCTTCGCCGGAATTGACGTGAATCAAAGCCTCATCGCCTGCCACGACTAAGCTTGGACCACGCGCCACGATGCTGCGCGCGGCCCGGCGAAGGTAGCGGATCATGTTCAAGCACATCCTTGTTCCGACCGACGGCTCCCGACTGTCGGAAAAGGCGGTCAAGCAGGCCGTGCGGCTTGCCGCGCAGATCGGTGCCCGCTTGACCGCGTTTCATGTGATTCCCAGGCGCCATCCGTCGGGCTCTCAAATGCAGCTGCTGCGGATGACGGCGGGTGATCCCACCCCGACCCGGCAACAGCATGCACGGCGATTCTTGCGCTATGCCGAACGCGCGGCCGCGGCGGCGAAGGTCGACTGCGCAACGAAGCAGGTGACAAGCGATCATCCGTACAAGGCGATCGTCGCCGAGGCGCAACAACACGGCTGCGATCTGATTTTGATGGCTTCGCACGGCCGACGCGGCATCGAGGGCTTCCTGCTCGGCAGCGAAACCCAGAAGGTGCTCACCCATAGCCGGGTACCGGTTCTGGTTTACCGTTGAGCGGCCGGGCATTGCAAAACGTCATGCGCCAAAGCGCGGAGAGTTACAAGGCGTCTCCTTTCCTTGCGCCGACCGCGGTCGAGGCCTGGGATACGTGGTTCCGTTGGCGGCGCGATGGCGAGCTTCGCGACGACACCATCGAAGCGACATGGCAACGCGTGGGCACGGCCGTGGCGCGTGCGGAATCCACGGAGGAGCGTACGCGGTTCGAGCACCGGCTCCTCGACGCCTTCGGCAGCTGGCGGCTGCTGCTGGATCAGCGTCTGCTGGCAACGGCCGGCACCGAAACGATGTCGTGGCCCGACGATGGTCTGGTCGCCGTACTGAATCTCGCCCGCTTCGTTGCCGCCGGCAATCCACCTGCGACGGTCGATTTCGCGGCCGTGCAGGACTGCGCCAGCCTCGCTGTGCGCGCATTGGACAATGCGATCGCGCTGCGCGGCGTCACCGGACTGCGTCAAGCAAAGACTCTGCGCATCGGCGTCATCGGCCTGGCCGATGCCCTGGCGTCACTCGGTTTCGACTACGACAGCGCCGAAGCACGCGGGTTTGCACGGTCGAGCGCGCGCGCGCTCGCGGAAGGCTGCCTTGGCGAGGCGATCGCGCTCGCCGCGGCGCGCGGGTCGGGAATGCCCTGCGATGCCGCGTGCGCTGAGAAATTGCGCCTGCGCGGCGTACCCGCCGATCTGGTCGACCTCGCCCGTCGCCACGGCTTGCGCTATCACCGACTGACATCGATCACCGCACAGCCGAAACTGGCGAAGTTCGCCAATGATGTCAGCGATGCGGTTGCCCCGCTCCACGTCGCGGGCCCCGGGAAAGCACTGGCGACCACTGTGCCGGCGCAACTCGAGTTGCGCGGCGCGATGCAGCCCTGGGTCGACGAGCCAATCGCTTGCCCCATATGCGTGAACGGCCGGCCGTCGCCGGCCAGCCATATCGATTGGTATGCGCGCGCCGTGGCGCTGGGACTGGGAGCGTTGCACTGGCAGTTCTGAATCCGTTCCCCAGCGCGAAAACGCAAGCCAGGCGCGCCGCGACCGGGTCGTCGACGACGCTGCGTGGCGCTGTCAGCCGGACGTGGCCGTATTCAAGTCGAGCCGATGCAATACCTGCGTGCTGTCGTTCGGATCGGTCTGGCGTTCAAAACCGAGAAAGTCGGCCAGCGTGTGCATGCTTTCGTTGTCGCGCGCGTCGATCGAGTACAGACGCCGGTAGCCGCGCTGGCGCGCAATCTCGATCAGATGCCGCATCAACAGCGTCGCCAGCCCCTTGCCTTGCCATTCGTCGGCCACGACGACGGCGCATTCGCAGTTGTGCTCGTCGCGGTCGGCGCAGTAGCGCGCCACGCCGATCTCGCGTTTGTGCGCACCGTCGGCGATCAACGCGACGAAGGCGGCTTCGTGCGCCGGATCCGGATGAGTGAGCCGGTCGAGCAGTGCCCGGCTGGGCGTGGCAATTTCGCCGAGAAAGCGATAGCGGCGCGACTGCGGCGACAAACGTTCGATGAATTCGCGCTCGATCGCGGTGTCGCCCGCGGCAATCGGCCGGATCAGTACACTGGTTCCGTCGCGCAGCTTCTCTTTCCATTCCGGCGCGGCGTCGTCGGGGTTGCCGGCGGAACGCAATATCGTGGCGATCATGGTCGGTATCTCCACTGGATGGGTCGGATGACGCTGTATCGCAATCTGCTCCGCACGCGCCAGGCCGGTGTTGATCCAGGTCAATTTCGATCGCGCGTCGATGCTGCGATCATGATCCAGGTCAAGACGCCTCGCGTCCGTCGGGCCATGTTGAGCATGCATGAGACGACGGTTTCCAGGCTGCGCGAGGCCATCGGCGTGATGCAATCGAGGCGCAGCGATCAAGTTCCCGGTCAGTCCAGGCTGCGCCGGGTGCGGCCGCGACCGGCCATTGTCCAGACAGCATCGGGACGCTGAACCCAGGGGCTACCACATGAATCTTTTCGATCCGATCTATCTGGTTCTCGGCATCGCACTCGGATTGCCGATGGCCATTCTCGCCCTGCTCAATTGGCTGCTGCGCAAGCGTGGCGGATTCGCGCGTGGCTGGGCCGGCGCGATTTTCCTCGGTCTTTGCCTGTGCGTGGGCATCGTCCTCATCGTGGTCAAGGCGATGAGCTAACGGCCTGCAATCAGTGGCGCATGAACAGCGGCAGCGTCGCGTACTCGAGCACATGGCGCGTCGCGCCACCGAGAAGCCACTCGGAGAACCGCGACTTGCCGTAGGCGCCCATGACCAGCAGGTCGGCCTGCGCTTCGTGCGCGGCGGCGAGCAGCGCTGCACCAGCCTCGTCGCCGCCGACTTCAAGGCGGCGCCTGACGACTTTCACGCCGTGCCGGGCGAGGTACGGTTCGATCCGCATCGGTGAGAAGCGGACCAGGTTGGCCGTCGGGTCGACGGTTTCGCCGTCGATCAGGGTAACGCGGTCCGCGCGCGCGAGCAGCGGCAGTGCCGCGTGGATGACACGCACGGATTCCGGAGAACCATTCCAGGCGACGGCGATCGATGCCAGACGCGCCTCCGACGTCGGTATCGCCGACCTCTCGGGTACGACGACGCAGGGTGCACCGCAGCTCAGCAACAGCTCGCCGACGCGCCCGACGCTGCCCCACCCGCTGTCGCCGCCGACGCCGAGCACAAGCAAGTCGTGCCAATTGCAGATTTCGGCAAGCACCGGTTTGAGCGCGCCCTCGACCACCATCCAGTCGTTTTCGGCAACGCCGCGATCGGATGCCCAACGCGTGAACCTGGCGCCATTCTGCCGGGCCGCCTCGACCTCCTCCTCGGTGAACCGGGCGATCTCGGCGACCAGCCCGATCGCGGCGTAGGTAGGCAGGTAGGTGATCGGCTCCTGCACATAGAGCGCATTGAGGCGGGCTTCGAATTGTTTTGCCAGCGCCGCCGCGTAGCACAGGCTCGGAGTAAAGGTCTGGTGGTTGCTCGCGTACGCCAGAATGTCACGCATGGCCGTTTTCTCCAGACTGCAATCGAGGATGCCATATTGCGCCGGGATGCGCCGCCCGATCTTGATCCGCGTCAAACGTGGCGGAACGGGATCATGTCTGCGGCGGCGTCATGCCGGTGATGACGCGCGGGTCGCCGACGCCCTCGATCGCGTCGATTTCGGCTTCGCCGAGCAGGTCGGCAAGATCGATGTGCAACAGGCCCGCCGCGGCACGCAGCACGTGCGCCCAACTGCAGCCGTTCGCGAACAGCATGCCTTGCATGTCCAGCGTGCCGCCGCGTCCGCGATAGCCAAGCGCGGCGACCGCACTACCGGCAAGAATGGGCTGGAGCAAGCCCAGCATCGGCTCGGGCCGCGTATGGCAGAGCAGCACCTGCGCCCGGGTCGCGGCGTACAGTTCGCCGCCGCAGCGGTCCAGGCTCGTATGCGTTTCCTCGGCCGCGGTGCGACCGCTGCGCAGGCGCGCCGGTTCGAGCAGACAGACGACGCGGTGCGGAACGTCGCGCCGGCGCAGCCGTTGCGAGGCCTTGAGCGCCTCCTGCAGTTGGCAGGCGCCGATCGCGGTGATCGCAAGCTCCGCCTCGTCGATGCGGTGACCGGCCTGGCGCATCAGTATGCCGCCGTCGGCCACGAGGCGGCGCGCATCGTCCGCGCCGAACACGGATGGCATCTCGGTTTTCGAAGTAACGATCGCGAAAATCTGGCCGTGCGTGCGATACACCTCGCGCATCGTCGCGGCCGCGCTGTTGTAGTCGACCGGAAATACCACGCGCGCGATATCGGACGACTCGCCGAACATCGCCTCGACCATGCTCGTGTCCTGGTGCGAAACTTCGTTCTTGCCGTTCTCCCAGGTGTGCGAGGTCAGCACCACCGGCACCGACAACCAGCGCGCTGGGTACCCCGCAGCCTTCGCGTGCGCGGCAAAGACGATCTCCTGGCGCAATGCCGACTGCATCTTCACCGCGAAGGCTTCGTAGGTTACGGCGATGTTGATGCCGCCCTTGTTGCCGAGGGCAGCGCAGACCACCGCCTCTTCGTTGAGCGCAGTGATGACGCCACCGTCGACCGCCTCCTGGTCGGCGAGTTCGACGTCGCAGACGCGGTGCTTGAGCAGTTCGAGCGTGCGCACCATATGGTTGGAACGGCTTTCGTCCGGATTGCCGAAGCGCGGGCGCAGGTTCGGATTCGCCCGTACTGCGGCGACAAACGCATCGTCGATCGCCTGCATCGCGGAAACCATTGGCGCCGCATTCGTCAACTCGCGCCACGCGGGGTGAATTTCGACCTGCGCGACATCGCGGTGGGCGATCGGATTGTCGCGTTCGCGCACGCGCTCCCGGTGCCTGCCGAAACAATCGACGGCCGCCGCGAGTTCCGCCGCTGGTACCCACAGACGCCGCGCCGATGCGTTGAAATGTTCCCGTGCGGTCGGCGAGAAATAGGGGTTTGCCCCCAGCGGCGTGCCGTGCGCGGCATTCGTGCCTTCGCCGTGGAATCCCGCGCCTTTGGGCGCGACCGCAATGCCATACGGCAGAGGCGCGGGATAGCGCATCGTGCCCGCATGTGCACGGTCGATGCAAAGCTGCAGGCGCTCCTCCATCATCCAGATCGCCCAGGCGAACGCGGCCGGGTCGCGACCGTCGAACACGACGGGATCGTAACCGTTGAGTTTGAGGTGCTGCGAAAGCCAGGTCGGGCCGCCTTCCTGCGAGGCCAGCGTGCGCTGGTCGATTCGGCGGCCGTTGGAGATCAGGATCGGCGTGACCATGCCGCAATCCTGCGCGCGCCACCAGCGCGGCGCCCAGTCGCCACCGCGCTGTTCCTCGAATGCGCCGTCGGAGAGGAACGCCGTCAGGCGCTCCCCGGACAGCGGCATATGCACATGGAGCAGTTCGGCGAAGCCGAGAAAGCCCCCCTCGAGGATCGCGCCGGCGGTATGGATGTTGACGTGGCTGCCGAGCGGCGATTCCGGCGAACCGTCCGCGGCGAGTCGATAGCTGTAGAAGTCCTGGGCCATGCGCGAGAGTTGCCGGTCGGACAAGCCGTATCGCTCGGCATGTGCCGGCGTCATGTTGCCGACGAGCACGTTGAGCGCATCCACCGCCGACACGCAATGCCCCTGCCCCATCAACCAGCCGCGCGTGATGCCGGTCAGCGCGTTCACGGCAAGGTAGCCCGCGTAGGCCGGCACCATGTTGAGCGAACCACCCATGTGACCCTGCGGGTTTACCTTGAAATCCGCCGCCTGCAGCGACCTGCCGTCCAGATATACATGCATGGCGTAGGTCATGTGAGCGACCAGCCACATCGCCGCGTTCGTCACTCGGTCGAGCGCACGCAGCATCCGGAAGAACGGCACACCGTCGCCGGCGACATGGCGCGCGGCCAGCGCCTGATGCATGTCGTAGACGCGCAATTGCGTCTCCGCGACGTGGCGGATTGCGCCACAGCCTTGCGCCCAGGCGGCGAATTCCTGATCGCGGGCGCGCAACGCGCGCGCATCTTCTTCGGCGGAAAACCTTTCGATGCTACGCATGTCCTGTCTCAGTCGAGTTTGCTGCTCTCGCAGTGTTCGGGAACGTGTACCTGCCAATGCAACTCGTGTTCGATATGCTGGCGCAAGGCGTCCGCGGCGACCGGCTCGCCATGGGTGACGAACGTGGTCTTCGGCGCGGCGCGGAATTGCCGCATCCAGGTCAGGCTGTCGGCGTAGTCGGCGTGCGCCGACAGCGCGGACAACGTGGCGACCTCGGCGCGCACCGCCACATCGCCGCCGTGGATGCGGATCGTTTTCGCGCCACCCAGCATCGCCGCGCCGCGCGTGCCCGCAGCCTGGTATCCGGAAAATAGGATCGTGTTGCGCGAATCCGGCGCAAACGCCTTGAGATGGTGGACAACGCGCCCGCCGGTCGCCATGCCGCTTGCGGCGATCAGGATCATCGGCCGCTGCAACGTGTTCAGATGTTTGGATTCCTCTACCGTGTTGACGTACTTCGCCACCCGGCACATCGCCTTGCATTGCGCTTCGTCGAGGCGGTGCTCCTGGTGGAACCGGTGGTAAAGCCCGGTCACGTCGACCGCCATCGGACTGTTCAGGTACACCGGCAGATCGGGTGGAATGCGCGCCGCCGCCTTGAGCCGCGCGATGCTGTGCAGCAGCGACTGCGCGCGCCCGACCGCGAACGACGGCACCACGACCACGCCGCCGCGCCGGATCGTGCGCGCGATGATCGGTTCGAGTTCGTCGCCGGGATCGATTGGCGGATGCAGGCGATCGCCATAGGTCGACTCGATCAACAGATAGTCGGCGGCATCGGGGGCGCGCGGCGCGCGCATGACCGGATCGTTCTGACGACCGAGATCGCCCGAGAACACGACGCGCCGCCGGCCATCGCTCACGCTGACGAAAGCCGAGCCGAGGATGTGTCCTGCCGGTGCGAGTTGCGCCTGCAGCCCGCCGCCGAGATCGATCGTCTGTTCGTAGCCGACCGGATGGAACTGGCGCAGCGACTTCAGCGCGTCCTCTTCGTCATACAGCGGCAGCGCCGGATTGTGTTTGGAAAATCCGTGCCGGTTCGCGTATTCGGCGTCTTCTTCCTGCAGGCGCCCGCTGTCGGGCAGCAGCAGCTTGCACAATTCGAACGTCGCCGCCGTGCAGTAGATGCGGCCGCGGAAACCACGCTTGACCAGCAGCGGCAGGTAACCGGAATGGTCCAGATGCGCGTGCGTCAGCACCACCGCGCCGATCGCCGAAGGCTCCACCGGCAGCGCCGACCAGTTGCGCAGGCGCAATTGCTTGAGCCCCTGAAACAGACCGCAGTCGACGAGCACGCGCGTGTCGCCGGCGCCGAGCAGGTACTTGGAACCGGTGACCGTGCCGGCTGCGCCGAGAAACTGGATCTGCATCCTCATCCTTGTTCGATTGGCCGCCGGATGACGGACAATTGCGGGGTTGGCAGGCGCAAGACTAGGCGCCTGCCCGGACGCCGTACTTGACGCGGATCAAGATTGCCTGCGTGAACCATACGCTATAGTCTTGACGCAATGCACAATTTCTTGACCTCGATCAAGCCAAGTTTGCATGCCGTAACCTAGTCTCACCGCTCTCCGCTCCGAATCATCACCATGCCAGCCCCAGCTGCTTTCGAATCCGCCGCACCGTTCGACACGAAGCGCCTCGACCAACGATTCCATGCCGACCTCGCGCGGATTACCGCGTCCGTTTCACCCGCTTCGTGCCTCCTCGCCTTTCTCGACTGGGCCATGCATCTGGCCGTTTCGCCGGGCAAACAGCTCGAATTGCAGCGCCTGGCACTGGGCGAAATCGTCGAATGGAACCACTGCTTGCGCGATTCCTTCGTCTCCGGCGGCTCCGGGTCGCAGCCTTGCGTCGAGCCGGCCGGGCGCGACCGTCGCTTCGATGCGCCCGAATGGCAACGCTGGCCGTTCGTCGCGCTGCAGCAAGCCTTCCGCTCGGCAGAAAAGTACTGGGCCGCCGCCGCGCGCGACGTGCGCGGCGTGTCCGAGCATCACGCCAACGTGGTCGCCTTCGCAGCCCGGCAGTGGCTCGACGTGTTCTCGCCGGGCAATTTCCTTGCCACCAATCCGCTCGTGCTGGACCGGACCGCGCGCCAAGGCGGCGCCAATCTCGTGCGCGGCGCGCTCAACGCGTTCGACGACATGCAGCGCCTCGTCTCGGGCCAGCCGCCGGCCGGCGTCGAGCATTTCGCGCCCGGGCGCGATGTCGCGGTCACGCCGGGCAAGGTCGTGCTGCGCAACCGCCTCATCGAACTGATCCAGTACTCGCCGACCACGGCCAAGGTGCGGCCCGAGCCGATCCTGATCGTGCCGGCGTGGATCATGAAGTACTACATCCTCGACCTGTCGCCGGGCAATTCGCTGATCAAGTACCTGGTCGACCAGGGGCACACCGTGTTCTGCGTCTCGTGGAAGAACCCGGGCACGGCCGAACGCAACCTCGGCATGCAGGACTATCTCGACCTCGGCCTGATGGCCGCGCTCGACGCGGTATCCGCGATCGCGCCGAAGAAGAAGATCCACGCTGCCGGCTACTGTCTCGGCGGCACCCTGCTGTCGATCGGTGCGGCGGCGATGGCGCGCGACGGCGACGACCGCCTCGCCTCGATGACCCTGCTCGCCGCGCAGACCGAGTTCAGCGAGCCTGGCGAACTCGCCCTGTTCATCGACGAGAGTCAGGTCAGCTATCTCGAAGACCAGATGGCGCAGACCGGCTATCTCACCGCGCAGCAGATGGCCGGCGCGTTCCAGATGTTACGTTCGTACGATCTGCTCTGGTCGAAGCTGGTCGGCAACTACCTGATGGGCGAGCGCGAGGCAACGAACGACCTGATGGCCTGGAACGCCGACGCGACACGGATGCCGGCGCGCATGCATTCGGAATACCTGCGCCGGCTGTTCCTCGACGACGACCTCGCCGAAGGACGCTATCCGGTCGGCGGCAAGCCGGTCGCGCTGAGCGACATCCGCCTGCCCATCTTCTGCGTCGGCACGATGACCGACCACGTCGCGCCGTGGCATTCGGTCTACAAGCTGCACTACGAAACCGTCGCCGAGATCACTTTCGTGCTGACTTCGGGTGGACACAATGCCGGCATCGTCAGCGAGCCCGGTCACCCGCACCGCAGCTATTTGCTGCGCACGCGTGCCGAGGGCGCGCCCTACGAGTCGCCCGAGCAATGGCAGGCGCGGGCGGCGCACAAGGACGGCTCCTGGTGGCCCGAATGGTGCGCGTGGCTGGACGCGCGTTCGGGCGCGCCGCTCGTGCCGCCGAAGATCGGCACCAAGGGCCATGCCGCCGTCGACGACGCGCCCGGCCGCTACGTGCTGGAGAAGTGAGATGGGCGCCACGCGCATCGTCAACCTCGCCGGCAAGCGCGGTCTCATTGTCGGCATCGCCAACGAGAACAGCCTCGCCTGGGGCTGCGCGCAGCGTTGCCATGCGGCCGGCGCGCAACTCGCGGTGACCTGGCTCAACGACAAGGCGCGGCCCTTCGTCGAACCGCTCGCGAAACAAATCGACGCACCGATCGCGCTGCCTCTCGATGTCGAACAGGAAGGCCAGCTCGAAGCGGTCTTTGCCGCGATCGCACGGCAATGGGGCCGGCTCGACTTCCTGCTCCACTCGATCGCCTTCGCGCCCAAGGACGACTTGCACGGCCGTGTCGTCGACTGCTCGCGCGCCGGCTTCGCGCGCGCGATGGACGTCTCCTGTCATTCCCTGCTGCGCATGACGCGGCTGGCCGAGCCGCTGATGCGCGACGGCGGCAGCATCGTCACGTTGAGCTATCTCGGCGCCGATGAGGTGATCGCGAACTACGGCATGATGGGTCCGGTCAAGGCCGCGCTCGAATCGTCCGTGCGCTATCTCGCCGCCGAGCTCGGTCCGGCCGGCATCCGCGTCAACGCGGTGTCGCCGGGGCCGGTGGCGACGCGCGCGGCCTCCGGCATCGCGCATTTCGACGCGCTGCTCGACGAGTCCGCCCGGCGCGCACCGCTGCGCCGCCTGATCGACCTCGACGACGTCGGCGCAATCTGCGCTTTCCTGTGCAGCGATGCCGCGGGCGCGATCACCGGCGACACGCTGCTCGTCGACGCCGGACTGCACATCCTGAACTGATCGAGGACAGTCGTGAAACTCACCAACTGGAAACCCGCGCTGCGCGTCGCCGCAGCCGTCGCCACCATTGTCGTGCTCGGCGCGGCGACCTGGCTCTACCTGCGTCCGCACGGGCCGGGGCCGGGCTTCATCAGCGGCAACGGGCGCATCGAGGCGATCGAGATCAACGTTGCAGCCAAGGCTGCGGGACGCCTGCGCGAAGTACTCGTCGACGAAGGCGAATTCGTCAGCGCCGGCCAAGCGCTCGCGCGCATGGACACCGAGGTGCTCAAGGCGCAGCGTGACGAAGCGCAGGCACAGCTCGCAAATGCGCAGGCCGCGATCCAGACCGCGCAGTTCCAGGTCACTCAGCGCGAGAGCGAATACGGCGCGGCGCAAGCGACGGTCGCCGCACGCGTGGCCAACCGCGACGCCGCACAAAAGCTCTTCGAGCGCACGCGCACGATCGCCACGAAAGGGTTGCTGTCGCAACAGGCGCTCGACGATGCGCGCGCCCAAATCGACAGCGCGCGCGCATCCGTCGCGGCCGCGCAGGCGCAGGTCGCCGCAGCAAAGGCGGCGATCGAAACCACCCGCTCGCAAGTGACGAGCGCGCGTTCGAGCGCGGACGCCGCCAGCGCAACGATCGCGCGCATCGATGCGGATATAGCCGATTCGACCCTGACCTCGCCGCGCGACGGTCGCGTGCAGTACCGCGTCGCCCAGCCCGGCGAAGTGCTCGGCGCGGGCGGCAACGTGCTCAACCTCGTCGACCTCGGCGACGTCTACATGACCTTCTTCCTGCCCGAGACCGTTGCCGGCAAGATCGCCCTCGGCAGCGAAGTGCATATCGTGCTCGATGCCGCGCCGCAATACGTGGTCCCCGCCAAGGTATCGTTCGTCGCCGCAGTGGCGCAGTTCACGCCGAAAACCGTGGAGACGGCGAGCGAGCGGCAGAAGCTGATGTTCCGGGTCAAGGCGCAGATCGATCGCGCACTGCTGCGGAAGCATCTGAAACAGGTGAAGACCGGCCTGCCCGGTGTCGCCTGGATCAAGCTCGATCCGGCCGCACAATGGCCGGCGTCGCTCGCGGTCAAGGTACCGGAGTAAGGCATGCCCGCCCTTCTCGCGCCGGTCGCGAGTCTGCGCGGCGTGAGCCTGCGCTACGCGAAAACGCTCGCGCTCGACGCCGTCGACCTCGACATTCCCGCGGGACGCATGGTCGGCCTGCTCGGGCCTGACGGCGTCGGCAAGTCCAGTCTGCTGTCGTTGCTCGCCGGCGCGCGCGCGCTGCAGGAAGGCCGTCTCGACGTACTCGGCGGCGACATGGCGAGCCGGCGTCACCGCGCCGCGGTCTGCCCACGCATCGCCTACATGCCGCAAGGCCTCGGCAAGAATCTCTATCCGACGCTGTCGGTCGAGGAGAACCTGCAGTTTTTCGCACGCCTGTTCGGCCATGACGCGATCGAGCGCCGCCGCCGCATCGACGAGTTGACGCGCAGCACTGGCCTGCAACCGTTCCTCGCGCGCCCGTCGGGAAAGCTCTCCGGCGGTATGAAGCAGAAGCTCGGCCTGTGCTGCGCTCTGATCCACGACCCGGACCTGCTCGTGCTCGACGAACCGACCACCGGCGTCGACCCGCTGGCGCGCGCGCAGTTCTGGGACCTGATCGCGCGCATCCGTGCCGACCGGCCTGGCATGAGCGTCGTCGTCGCGACCGCATACATGGACGAGGCGCAGCGTTTTGACTGGCTGGTGGCGATGGACGCCGGCAAGGCGCTCGCCACGGGTACGCCGACCGAATTGCTCGCGCGCACCGCATCGCCCTCGCTCGAAGCCGCCTTCATCCGCCTGCTGCCGGAGGAGAAGCGGCGCGGCTATTCGGCGGTGGAAATTCCGCCGCTCGCATCCGGCGGCGACGACGACATCGCGATCGAGGCCCAGGGTCTGACCATGCGCTTCGGCGATTTCGTCGCGGTCGACCACGTCGACCTGCGTATCCGCCGTGGCGAGATCTTCGGCTTTCTCGGCTCCAACGGCTGCGGCAAGTCGACGACGATGAAGATGCTCACCGGCCTGCTGCCGGCCAGCGAAGGCCAGGCCCGTCTGCTCGGTAACGTGGTCGATCCACGCGACCTGGACACGCGCCGCCGCGTCGGCTACATGTCGCAGGCGTTCTCGCTCTACGCCGAACTGAGCGTGCGGCAAAACCTCGTGCTGCACGCCCGCCTGTTCCATGTGCCCGCAGCCGAGATACCCGCGCGCGTGGAGGAGATGCTCGCGCGCTTCGACCTGGGCGAGGTGGGCGACGCCCTTCCCGAATCGGTTCCGCTCGGCATGCGCCAACGCCTCTCGCTCGCGGTGGCGATGGTGCATCGACCGGTACTGCTGATCCTCGACGAGCCGACTTCGGGCGTCGACCCGATCGCGCGCGACAACTTCTGGCGCCTGCTGATCGAACTGTCGCGACGCGACCGCGTGACGATCTTCATCTCCACGCACTTCATGAACGAAGCCGAACGCTGCGACCGCATCTCGTTGATGCATGCCGGCAGAGTGCTCGCCAGCGACGCGCCGGCCGCACTCGTCGCCAGGCGCGGCGCGAAGACCCTGGAGGAAGCGTTCATCGACTATCTCGTCGAAGCCGGCGGCGGCGCAGCGCAAGCCGCGCAAGACGATACCGTGCCGGTGGCCGGCGCAACGGCCATACACCCAGCACACCAGAGCCGCTTCAGCCTGCAACGCCTGCTCACCTGCACCTGGCGCGAATCTCTCGAGCTGCGCCGCGATCCGGTGCGCGGCACGCTCGCGCTGCTCGGCTCGCTGCTGCTGATGTTCGTGATCGGCTACGGCATCAGCCTCGATGTCGAGAATCTGCGCTTCGCGGTGCTCGACCGCGATCAGTCCGCACTGAGCCGCGACTATGCGCTCAACCTCGCCGGCTCGCGCTATTTCATCGAACGCCCCGCGATCGCCGATTACGCCGACCTCGACCGGCGCATGCGCAGCGGCGAGCTGTCGCTCGCGCTCGAGATTCCGCCGGGGTTCGGTCGTGACCTGACCCATGGCCGCGACGTGCAGATCGGCGCATGGATCGACGGTGCGATGCCGACGCGTGCCGAGACCGTGCAAGGCTACGTGGCCGGGATGCACCAACTCTGGCTTGCGCAACAGGCGCGCGAACGCCTTGGCCGCAGCGCGCCGGCGAGCGCCGGGATCGAAACCCGTTTCCGCTACAACCCCGACGTGAAGAGCCTGCCGGCAATGGTCCCGGCCGTGATTCCGCTGCTCCTGCTGATGCTGCCGGCGATGCTGACCGCGCTCGCGGTGGTGCGCGAGAAGGAACTCGGCTCAATCCTCAATCTCTACGTCACGCCGACGACGCGCAGCGAATTCCTGATCGGCAAGCAATTGCCCTACATCGGTCTCGCCGTGCTCAACTTCCTGTTGATGAGTCTTGCCGCGGTGACCGTGTTCGGCGTTCCGGTCAAGGGCAGCTACGCGGCACTGCTGCTCGCCGCATTGCTCTTTGCGATCGCCGCAACCGGCATGGGCCTCGTCGCCTCAGCGCTGACGCGCAGCCAGATCGCTGCGATGTTCTTCACCATGATCGGCACGCTCATTCCGGCAACGCAGTTCGCCGGCCTGATTGACCCGGTGTCCTCGCTCGAAGGCGCCGGTCGCCTGATCGGCAGCATCCAACCGGCAACGTACATGATCACGATCAGCCGCGGCGTGTTCAACAAGGCGCTCGGTTTCGCCGATCTCGCCGGTGATTTCTGGCCGCTGCTGCTCGCACTGCCGGTCATTCTCGGTGCGGCGATCGCGCTGCTGCGCAAGCAGGAAGCCTGATGCGCCATCTCGCCAACATCTTCCGCCTCGGCGTCAAGGAACTGTGGAGCCTGTGGCGCGATCCGGTCATGCTCGTGCTGATCGCCTACACGTTCACCGTGTCGGTCTACACTGCCGCGCGCGCGATGCCGGACACGTTGCACAAGGCGCCGATCGCGATCGTCGACGAGGACGGTTCGGCGTTGTCGACACGCATCGCCTCGGCGTTCTATCCACCGCTGTTCATGGCGCCGTCGAAGATCACGACGGGCGAAATGGATGCCGGCATGGACGCGGGCCGGTACACCTTCGTGCTCGACATCCCGCCCGACTTCCAGCGCGATGTACTCGCCGGGCGCGCGCCGACGATGCAGCTCAACGTCGACGCGACGCGCATGAGCCAGGCCTTCACCGGCGGCGGCTACGTGCAGCAGATCGTGCTCGGCGAGATCAACGAATTCGTGCGGCGCCATCGCGCGACGAGCGTGCCGCAGGTCGACCTTGCCCCGCGCATGCGCTTCAATCCGACGCTCGACCATACCTGGTTCGGCGGCCTCATGCAGATCATCAACGACGTGACGATGCTGTCGATCATCCTGACCGGCGCCGCATTGATCCGCGAGCGCGAACACGGCACCGTCGAACACCTGCTCGTGATGCCGGTGACGCCGACCGAGATCATGCTCGCCAAGGTCTGGTCGATGGGCGCAGTCGTGCTCGTCGCCGCGGCGACCTCGCTGCTGCTGGTCGTGCAAGGCCTGCTGCACGTGAAGGTCGAAGGCTCGGTCGCGCTGTTCCTCGCCGGCGCCGCGCTGCATCTGTTCGCGACGACCTCGATGGGCATTTTCCTCGCCACGCTCGCGCGCAGCATGCCGCAGTTCGGCCTGCTCATGGTGCTGATCCTGCTGCCGCTGCAACTGCTGTCGGGCGGAACGACGCCACGTGAAAGCATGCCGCAGATCGTGCAGAACATCATGCTCGCCGCTCCGACCACGCACTTCGTCGAGCTCGGCCAGGCGATCCTCTATCGCGGCGCCGGCCTCGACGTGGTCTGGCAGCCGTTCCTCATCCTGCTGGTCATCGGCAGTGTGCTGTTCTTTCTTTCCCTGGCGCGATTCCGCAAGACCATCGGCCAGATGGCCTGAACCCGTATCGAGACACCCATGAACGACATCGCCTTCCAACCACCCGCCGACGATCGGCGCACGATCCGCAACCGCACGTTCGACGAGATCGCCCTCGGCGACGAGGCCGGGCTCGAGCGCACGCTCACCGCAGCCGACATCCAGTTGTTCGCGGCGCTTTCCGGCGACGTCAATCCGCAGCACATGGACCCGGCCTTCGCCGCGTCGACGCGCTTCCACGGCGTGATCGCGCACGGCATTTTCGGCGCCACGCTGATCTCGGCCCTGCTCGGCACGCGCCTGCCCGGGCCGGGTACGATCTACCTGGGCCAGACCCTGAACTTCCTCGCGCCCGTGCGCATCGGCGACACGCTCAAGGTCAGCGTCAAGGTCAGCGCGCGCGACGCGGCGAAGAAACGTCTCACCCTTGCCTGCGCCTGCGTCAACCAGGACGGCAAGATCGTGATCGACGGCGAGGCACACGTGATCGCACCGACCGAGCGCATCGAGCGGCCACGCACGGCCCTGCCCGAAGTGCACCTGATCGATGGTGCCGGCAAGACCCTGCTCGATGCGGTGCAGCCGCTTGGCGCGATCCGCGTCGCGGTGGTGCATCCCTGCGACGAGGCGAGCCTCACCGCGGCGCTCGACGCACGCCGGGCAGGGCTGATCGAACCGGTGCTCGTCGCGCCGCGCGCGAAGCTCGAAGCCGTCGCGCGGACGGCCGGACTCGATCTCGCCGGCATCGCCATCGAGGACGTGGCGCACAGCCACGCCGCCGCCGCGCGTGCGGTCGAGCTCGCCGGCGGCGACCAGGTCGAGGCACTGATGAAGGGCAGTCTCCACACCGACGAACTGATGTCCGCCATCGTCGGCCACGAATCGCCGCTGCGCACCGCGCGCCGCGTCTCGCACTGCTACCTGATGCACACGCCGGCCTACCCGCGCCCATTCATCATCACCGATGCCGCGATCAACATCGCGCCGACGCTCGAGGAGAAGGCCGACATCGTGCGCAATGCGGTCGAACTCGCGCAGACCATCGGCGTGGCCGTGCCGCGCGTCGCCATCCTCGCCGCGGTGGAGACGGTCAACCCGCGCATGCCGGCGACACTCGATGCGGCGGCGCTGTGCAAGATGGCCGACCGCGGCCAGATCGCCGGCGCCACGCTCGACGGCCCGCTCGCGTTCGACAACGCGATTTCGGCCGCCGCTGCGCACATCAAGGGTATCGAGTCCGACGTGGCCGGCCAGGCCGACGTGCTCGTCGTGCCCGACCTGGAAAGCGGCAACATGCTCGCCAAGCAACTCGAATATCTCGGCGGCGCATCGAGCGCCGGCATCGTCATGGGCGCGCGCGTGCCGGTGATCCTTACCAGCCGCGCCGATTCGCGCGAGACGCGCATCGCTTCGTGCGCGGTCGCCGTGCTGATCGCACACCGCCGCCGCAGGACCAAGCCATGAGCGATTGCATCCTCGTCCTCAACTGCGGTTCCTCGAGCATCAAGTTCGCCCTGTTCGAGGCCGATGCCGTGCCGCCACGCCAGGCGTTGTGGAAGGGCAAGGTCGAAGGCATCGGCGGCGGCAACCCGACCTTGACCGAAACCGGCGGCGTCGGGCGCGGGATCGGACTGGACGCCGTGCAGCCCTATCACGCCGCGCTTGCGCAGATCCGCGAGCGCGTGCGGGCACGGCTGGGCGGCGCCCGCCTCGCCGCCGTCGCACATCGGGTCGTGCACGGCGGGGCAAAGTACTTCGCTCCGGCGCGCATCGACGCGCCGACGCTCGCGGACTTGCGCAGCTACGTCCCGCTCGCGCCGCTGCACCAGCCGTTCGCGCTCGACGCGATCGGGACGCTGCTGCAGTCGCGCCCCGACCTGCCGCAGATCGCCTGTTTCGACACGGCCTTTCACCATACCTTGCCCGAGGTCGAGCAGTTGTTGCCGCTGTCGTTCGATGCCTGGCAGCGCGGCCTGCGCCGCTACGGCTTCCACGGCCTGTCCTACGAATACCTGTCGATCGCCCTCGCCGAGCGCCATGGCCAGCGCGCGCGCGGCCGCACGATCTGTGCCCACCTCGGCAGCGGCGCGAGCCTGTGCGCGATGCGCGACCTGCGCAGCGTGGCGACGACGATGGGCTTTTCCGCGCTCGACGGATTGATGATGGGCACGCGCTGCGGCTCGCTCGACCCGGGTGCCCTGCTCTACCTGATGCAGGTCGAGAAGCTCGGCATCGACGAAGTTGCCGACCTGTTGTATCACCGTTCCGGCCTGCTCGGCATCTCCGGCGTCGCCTCCGACCCGCAGCTCCTGCTGCCGCGCGAAGCCGGCGACGAACGCGTGCGCCTCGCGCTCGCGCTGTACGTGCGCCGCATCGTGCGCGAAATCGGCGCGCTGGCCGCCGTGCTCGGCGGGCTCGACCTGCTGGTCTTCACCGCCGGCATCGGCGAACACAACGCGGTGCTGCGCGAACGCATCTGCCGCGAACTCGGCTGGCTCGGCATCGAGCTCGACACCGACGCCAACAAACACGGTGCGGCGACGATTTCGGACCCGGGCAGCCGCGTCGTCGTCGCGGTCGAACCGACCAACGAGGAATGGATCGCGGCGAAGCACGCCGCGGCATATCTCGGCCTCGGCTGATCCGCCGTGCGCGTACCGCCCGCAAGCACCCCCGCCCGGTGGCGCCCTCGCCATCGGGTATCGGCAGCGATCCGCCACTATCCAGGGTCCGCGCTCGCCTCGCTGGCATCCACGTCGCCGGCGACGCTATTGTTCGGGCTGGCGATGGTCCCGGGCCAGTGGCTGGGCGCACGCCTGGCTGCCGACGTGCCTGTGCATTCGACGAGGGAGACTCCATGAACCGCCCCGAAGTGAAATCGTTCTTCGATCCGGCCACCTACACCTTCAGCTACGTGGCTTGGGATCCGGCCACGCGCCACGGCGCCGTAATCGACAGCGTGCTCGACTACGATCCCGCGTCGGGGCGCACGCGCCACGATTCTGCGGACGCAATCGCCGCCTTCGTCCGCGAAGCCGGCCTGCGCATCGAATGGGTGATCGACACGCACGTGCATGCCGACCATCTGTCTGCGGCGCCCTACCTGCGCGAGCAACTCGGCGGCCGGCTCGGCATCGGCGAGCGGGTGTGCACGGTACAGGACACGTTCGGCACGCTGTTCAACCTCGGCGACGAATTCGCCCGGGACGGCAGCCAGTTCGAGCATCTGTTCAAGGACGGCGAGCGCTACACGGTCGGCGGCATCGAAGCGCAGGCGCTGTACACGCCCGGGCACACGCCCGCGTGCATGACCCACCTGATCGGCGACGCCGCGTTCGTCGGCGACACCCTGTTCATGCCCGACTACGGCACCGCACGCTGTGACTTCCCCGGCGGCGATGCGCGTGCGCTGTACCGATCGATCCAGCGCATCTTCGGCCTGCCCGGGGCGACGCGCGTGTTCCTCTGCCACGACTACAAGGCGCCCGGTCGCGACGAGTTCGTCTGCGAAACCACGGTTGACGCGGAACGCCGCGACAACGTGCACGTGCGCGACGGCATCGACGAAGACGCTTTCGTGAGCCTGCGCACCGCGCGCGACGCGACGCTGAAGGTGCCGGCACTGATCCTGCCGTCGGTGCAGATCAACATGCGCGCCGGGCGGTTGCCACCGGCCGAGAGCAATGGCATCAGCTATCTGAAGATTCCACTCGACGCCCTGTGACCGCTGCGCTCGCCTGCGCTTGACCTGAGTCAACCGCGCGCGCATCGGCGAGGTTAGACTGCTGCGCAGCGACCGCCACGAACAGGCCATGCCGGAAAACCGGAACACCATCGCGAATTGTCGCGCGCCTGCGCCTTGCCACCGCTGCCCGGGTGCGACGCATGCCTGACTGGTTCGCGTTCGAAAGCGCAGGCCTGCCGGGTTTCGTCGCCGCGCTCGGCGGCGGCCTGCTCGTGGGGCTGGAACGCGAGCGCAGCGCGGCGCGCGAAGGCGTCGAAGCGGCGATCGGTCTGCGTACCTCGGCGCTCGCAGCGATGACCGGCGCGCTGGCCGCGACGCTGGGCCCCGGCGTCGTCGCTGTCGCCACCGCGCTCGTCGGCGCCTTCGCCGTGGCGAGCTACCGGCAGACGCGGCAACGCGATCCCGGGTTGACCACCGAACTCGCCCTGTTGACGACCTTCCTGCTCGGTGCGTTCGCGCCGGCGCAGCCGCGCCTCGCAGCGGCGATGTTCGTCGTGCTGACGGCGCTGCTCGCAGGCAAGGACGCCCTGCACCGATTTTCCCGCCAGGCGCTGAGCAAGCGCGACCTCGACGACATCCTCCTGCTTGCCGCGACCAGCCTGATCGTGCTGCCGCTGCTGCCCGACCGCGCGGTCGGGCCATATGCCGTGCTCAATCCGTACAAGCTCGGTCTGCTCGTGGTCTGGGTGATGGCCGTTGGCGCCGCCGGCTACGTCGGCCTGCGCATCTTCGGTGCGCGGCGCGGTCTCGTGATCGCCGGGCTGCTCGGCGGTTTCGTATCGAGCACCGCGACGATCGCCGGCATGGGCCAGCGCGCCCGCGCGAACGCCGGAGTCCGGCGCAGTTGCATCGCCGCGGGCCTCGCCTCGAGCGTCGCCACGCTCGTGCAGCTCGCGCTGATCCTGCTGCTGGTATCACCGGCGAGCCTGGACGCGCTGGCCTGGCCGTTGGTCGCAGCCGGGGCGACGGCGGTCGTCGTCAGCGCGCTGGCACTGCACCGCGCAAATCACGCGCGCGACGACGACACGGGCGCGCCGGATTACGGGCGGCCATTCGTGCCGACGCACGCATTGACCTTCGTTGCGATCGTCGCGGCGGCCCTGATCGGTGCCGCCGCGCTGCAGGCGTGGATCGGCACGGGCGGCGTGTTCGCCGCCGCCGCATTCAGCGGTTTCGCCGACGTGCATGCAGCGACATTGGCGGTGGCCGAACTCGTTGCCGCGAATACGCTCGAGCCGACACCGGCGGCCCGCGCGATCGCCATCGCATTCACCGCCAACAACGTGTTCAAGGGCGTCGCCGCGTTCGCGGGCGGCAAGGAGTACTTTCTCCCGGTGGCGCTCGGGCTGGCCGCGATCAACGCGAGTCTCGTGCTCACGCTCGCGCTGCGCGCCTGATCCGGCAGTTTGTCGATCGTCGCCTCAGCGCACGATCAACACCGGCACCTTGCATTCCGCCAGCACGCGCGTCGCCACCGAGCCGAGGAACAGGTTGCCTGCAGCGGAGCGGCCATGCGAACCCATGACGATCATGTCGTAGCGCCCTTTCTCGGCGTACTCGCCGATCTTCTTCGCGATCGGCCCGGTCGCCACGACCTCGTTGAACGGCAGTTGCGCGCGTTTCAGTTTCGCGCGCAGATCCTTCAGCACGAGATCAGCGTTTTCGCGATGCAGGCGCGCCACCGTTTCCTCGCCCAACGTGGCGACGACGCGATCGAGCATCGGCATGTCGACGTGGATCACGTCCAGCCTCAGGTCCGGCGTCTGCCTGCGCAGCGTCGTCATCACGAACTTCGCGGCACGGTCGGAACACTCGCTGCCGTCGTAGCTGAGCAACACTTTCATCGCGTTTCTCCTAGCTTCGTGGATACGCCGTCACTTTGATGGAAGGCGCGCACCGGCGCTTGATCTCGATCAATTCCCGGTGTTGTCGCCGCGCGATCGATCCGCGTCGAATCACGCCGGGCGCGCCGACCGGTCTGACGCCGCGCGACCGCGGCGCATCGACGCGGAATCCCCAGCGGACACCCTGCCAAATTGACTTCGATCAAGAACGGCGGCTCGCGCTGAACTCAAAATCCGCCCGCGAGAAACTCAGCGGAGCGGGCATGGAAACGGTACGGACATACAACGACAAGGTCGTGCGACAGTTCACCGTCGCGACGATCCTCTGGGGCATCGTCGGCATGGCGGTCGGGGCGTTCATCGCCGCGCAACTCGCCTGGCCCGCGCTGAACTTCGACATTCCCTGGCTTACCTACAGCCGGCTACGGCCGCTGCACACCAACGCCGTGATCTTCGCGTTCGGCGGCTGCGCGCTGATGGGCACGGCCTTCTACGTCGTGCAGCGCACCTGCCAGGCGCGACTGTTCTCGGACAGGCTGGCCGCCTTCGTGTTCTGGGGCTGGCAACTGGTGATCGTCGCCGTCGCAATCACGCTGCCGCTCGGCATCACCCAGTCCAAGGAATACGCCGAACCCGAGTGGCCGATCGACATCCTGATCGCGATCGTCTGGGTTGCGTTCGGCATTGTCTTCTTCGGCACGATCGTCAAGCGTCGGGTCAAGCACATCTATGTCGCCAACTGGTTCTACGGCGCCTTCATCATCACGGTTGCGGTGCTGCACATCGTCAACAATCTCGCACTCCCGGTCGGGCTGTGGAAGTCGTATCCGGTCTATTCCGGTGCCGTCGATGCGATGGTGCAATGGTGGTACGGGCACAACGCGGTCGGTTTCTTCCTCACCGCCGGCTTCCTCGGCATGATGTACTACTACGTGCCGAAGCAGGCGCAGCGCCCGGTCTATTCGTACCGCCTCTCGGTCGTGCATTTCTGGGCGCTGATTTCGGTCTACATGTGGGCCGGCCCGCACCACCTGCAGTACACCGCCCTGCCCGACTGGGCGCAGTCGCTCGGCATGGTGTTCTCGCTGATCCTGCTCGCGCCATCGTGGGGCGGCATGATCAACGGCATGATGACTCTGTCGGGCGCATGGCACAAACTGCGTACCGACCCGATCCTGAAGTTCATGATCGTGTCGCTGTCGTTCTACGGCATGTCGACCTTCGAGGGGCCGATGATGTCGATCAAGACGGTCAACTCGCTCTCGCACTACACCGACTGGACGATCGGCCACGTGCACGCCGGTGCGCTCGGCTGGGTCGCCTTCATCAGCATCGGCTCGCTCTACTGCATGATCCCGCGCCTGCTCGGCCTGTCGGGCATGTATTCGACGCGCGCGATCGACCTGCATTTCTGGATCGCGACGATCGGCGTCGTCGTCTATATCGCCTCGATGTGGATCGCCGGCGTGATGCAGGGCCTGATGTGGCGCGCGACGAATCCCGACGGCACGCTGACCTACACCTTCATCGAATCGGTGGCGCAGACCCATCCGTTCTACATCACCCGACTCGTCGGCGGCCTGCTCGTGCTCAGCGGCATGTTCATCATGGTCTGGAACACCGCCAAGACCTGGGCGATGGCGCGCCAGCCCGTGGCGGCCGTGCCGATCCCGACCGTCGTCGCCGCCTGAGGAGCCCACCCGATGAATCACGCAATTCTCGAAAAAAATATCGGCCTGATGGCGGTGCTCGTCGCGGTCGTCATCGCGATCGGCGGCCTCGTCGAGATCGTGCCGCTGATGTTCCAGGCGCAGGTGATCGATCCGGCTCCGGGCCTCAAGCCCTATCCGCCGCTTGAACTCGCCGGCCGCGACGTCTACGTGCGCGAGGGCTGCTACAACTGCCATTCGCAGATGATCCGCACGCTCGCCTCCGAAGTGCAGCGCTACGGCCACTACTCGGTCGCGGGCGAATCGGTCTACGACCGCCCGTTCCAGTGGGGCAGCAAGCGCACCGGTCCGGATCTCGCGCGAGTCGGCGGCCGCTATAGCGACGACTGGCAGCGCGTGCACCTGACCAACCCGCGCGACGTCGTGCCCGAGTCGAACATGCCGGGCTTCCCCTGGCTGGCCGGCAACAAGCTTTCCGCGGACGACATCACGGCGCACATGCGCGGACTCGCGCGCCTCGGCGATCCCTACACCAAGGCCGACTTCGACGGCGTCGCCGCGGCGGTCGAAGGCAAGACGGAAATGGACGCGTTGATCGCGTACCTGCAGGGACTCGGCAAGTTCGGACCGAAGGAGACCCAACCATGATCACCGGCATCTTCACCGCCGTGCTGCTCGCGATGTTCCTCGGCATCGTCGTCTGGGCCTGGAGCGGCCGGCGTCGCGCCGATTTCGCCGCCGCCGCGCAACTGCCGTTCGCCGACGGCGGCGCCGGCAACCACTCGGAGCCGCAGGCATGAGCGCCTTCTGGAATTGGTACATCATCGCGCTCGTCGTCGCCAACGTCGTCGGCATCGTCTGGCTGCTGCTTGCGACCGCTCGACGCAAGCGCGGCGTGGTCGAGCAGGCCACGACCGGCCACATCTGGGACGAGGACCTGCAGGAACTGAACAACCCGCTGCCGCTGTGGTGGCTGGGCCTGTTCCTGATCTCGGTCGTGTTCACCGCCTGCTACCTCGCGTTCTACCCGGGGCTGGGCTCCACCGTCGGCGCGCTCGGCTGGACCTCGAACAAGGAAGTCGCCGCCGACCTCGACGAAAACAGACGCAAGCTCGAAGCGGTGTTCGCACGCTTCCGCGACCAGCCGATCGAACAGCTCGAGCGCGATCCGCAGGCCCAGACCCTGGGCCACAACGTCTTCGTCAACAACTGCGCGGCCTGCCACGGCTCCGACGCGCGCGGCGCGAAAGGCTATCCGAACCTGACCGATGGCGACTGGCTGTACGGCGGCACGCCGGATACGGTCGTGGCCTCGATCGCCAAGGGCCGCCACGGCACCATGCCGCCGTGGGCCGCGGTGCTCGGCGACCAGGGCATCGAGGAAGTCGCGAACTACGTGCTGACCCTGTCTGGCCAGAATGCCGATGCCGCACTCGCGGCGGCCGGCAAGGCGCGCTTCACGGCCACGTGCATCGCCTGCCACGGACCCGAAGGCAAGGGCAATCCGCTGCTCGGCGCGCCGAACCTGACCGACAACATCTGGCTTTACGGCGGCACGCTCGACGACATCAAGGCGTCGATCAGAAACGGACGCAGCGGAAGCATGCCGGCGTGGGAGAACGTGCTCGGCATGGACCGCGTGCGTCTCGCGGCGGCCTGGGTGCTCGCGCAGGCACCGCGCGCGGAGACCGCAACGGCTGCCGCACCTGCCGCGGGCGAGGCCGGACAACCGTGAACCGTATCGCCGCGCCACGCCCTGATCAGGAAGCGGATGGACGCATCGCGCTCGCCGGCGCGATCGCCTGGCCGTCGTTCTTCGCCGCGGGCGTGGCGACGATGGTGTTCTTCGCGCTGATCGATCCGAACGAGTTGTTCGACATCGCCTGGCCGCATGTGCGCTTGCCGCGCGAACTCGGCTACACGCTGGGCTTCTTCGTGTTCTGGGCCGCGACACTGGGCGCGAGCTGCTTCACCGCGCTGCTGCTGCGGCGTCCGCGGGACGATCGCGAATGAAGCCGCTGCCGAAGATCGCCCTCGTCGACGACTCGCTCTACGCCGCGCAGGCAAAGGTATACCCGCGCGAAATCGAGGGCCGCTTCGCGCGCCTGCGCACGCTCGCCATGTTCGTCCTGCTCGGCGTGTTCTACGTGTTTCCGTGGCTGCGCTGGGACGGGCGCCAGGCCGTGCTGTTCGACCTGCCGGCACGCAAGTTCTACGTCTTCGGCCTCACGTTCTGGCCGCAGGATTTCTTCTGGCTCGCCTGGCTGCTGATCATCGCCGGTCTCTCCCTGTTTTTCTTCACCGCGCTGGCCGGGCGCCTGTGGTGCGGCTATGCCTGCCCGCAAACCGTATGGACCGAGGTGTTCCTGTGGATTGAGCGAGCCTGCGAAGGCCGACGCAACCAGCGCATCAAGCTCGATGCCGCGCCGTGGAACGCCGAGAAGCTGCGGCGCAAGGGAACCAAGCAACTGCTCTGGGTCGGTTTTGCCGCATGGACCGGCTTCACCTTCGTCGGCTTCTTCACCCCGATCACCGATCTCGCCCGCGAAGCCGCGAACTTCTCGCTGAGCGGATGGGAGGCGTTCTGGATCGTGTTCTACGGTTTTGCCACCTACGGCAACGCCGGCTTCCTGCGCGAGCAGGTGTGCAAGTACATGTGCCCCTACGCGCGCTTCCAGAGCGCGATGTTCGACAAGGACACGCTGGTCATCTCCTACGACGCGGCTCGCGGCGACCCGCGCGGCGCGCGCAAGCGCAGCGCGGACCCGAAAGCGCTCGGCCTCGGCGATTGCGTGGATTGCGAAGCCTGCGTCCAGGTCTGTCCGACCGGAATCGACATCCGCAACGGCCTGCAGATCGAATGCATCGCCTGCGCCGCCTGCATCGATGCCTGCGACGATGTGATGGACAAGATGGATTACGCGCGCGGCCTGATCGGCTACACGACCGAGAACCGCCGCGCCGGCAAACCGCTGCATGTGCTGCGCTGGCGCACGCTGATCTACGGCGGCCTGCTCGCGCTGCTGATCGGCACGTTCGTCTGGGGCATCGTGCACCGCGCGCCGTTGATTCTCGAAGTGCTGCGCGACCGCAATGCGCTGTATCGCCGCGGCAGCGACGGCGCGATCGAAAACAGCTACACGGTCAAGCTCGTCAACAAGACCGAAGTCGCGCAGCGCGTGCGCCTGGCGGTCGCCGACGATTCGAGCGTACAGATCGTCGACGCGCGCGACATCACCTTGCCGGCGGGGCAGGTGACGAGCGTGCCGCTGACCCTGAGCGCGCCCGCCGGGCATATCCAGGGCAAGCAGACCATCAAACTCCAGGCGCGCAGCGACGATGACCGCATGGCAGTCGTGCAAAGCGCGCAGTTCTTTGCGCCGAAGGAACCATGACCATGCAAGACCGACCCGAATCGGGCAAGAACAAGGATGATTCGAATTTCCGTTTGCGTGCGAACGACGTGAATCGATGGTACCGCGTGCCCGAGGTGTGGCTGATCCTCGTGCTGATCGGCAGCACGATGGTCGGCTCGCTCGCCCTCGTCGCCACCGCGTTCGAACATCGCGACGACCTCGTCGTCGCCCACCGTCCGATCGCGAGCCCGTTGCCACCCTCGCACGCACAGCGTCCGGCGGACGACGCGACGCCCTGAGCGAAAACACCATGTCGGCGGCCTGCTTCCACTGCGGCGAAGCGATTCCCCACGGCGTCGCGCTCGATGCGTGCGTCAACGGCGAAGCGCACGCGGTGTGCTGCATCGGCTGCCAGGCAGCCGCGCAATGGATCGCCACGCTTGGCCTCGCCGACTACTACCGGTTGCGCAGCACGCCGGCAGGGCGCGCAGGCGCCGCCGTCGATTTCAGCGCATGGGACCGCGCGCAACTTCAGCGCCTGTACGTTCGTCATGCCGGCAACGGCAGCGCCGAAGTCTGCGTGCTCGTCGAGGGCTTGCGTTGTGCGGCGTGCGCCTGGCTGATCGATCGCGCGTTGCGCGACCTGCCCGGTGTGCGCGCGGTCGAGGTCAACCCGGGCGCGCGGCGCGTGCGCATCGAGTGGATGCCGGCGAACATGGCTTTGAGCGAGATGCTCGGCCGTATCGCCCGGCTCGGCTACACCCCGCATCCCTGCAACGCGCAGGCGCTGGACGCGCTCGACCAGCGCGAATCGCGCACCGCGCTCAAGCGCCTGATCGTCGCCGGCCTCGGCATGATGCAGGCGATGATGTTCGCGGTGACGCTGTACGCCGGCGCGTTCGAAGGCATCGATCCGGCCACGCGCGACTTCTTCCGCTGGATCGGGCTCATCGTCACCACGCCCGTGGTGATCTACGCCGCACAGCCGTTCTTCGCCGGTGCTGCACGCGAACTGCGCGCGCGCACGCTCGGCATGGACACCACGATCGTGCTCGCGATCACGCTGATCTATGTCGCCAGCCTGTACGAAACATTGCGCGGCGGTGGCGAGGTCTACTTCGATTCAGCCAGCATGTTCGTGTTTCTCCTGCTCGGCGGGCGTTATCTGGAAATGCGCGCGCGGCGCCACGCCGCCGATGTCGTCGATGCGCTCGCGCGCCTGCAACCGGCGCTGGCGCAACGCCGCAGCGCGGCGGGCGCGCCGGAAACGGTCGGAGTGCACGAGCTCGAGGCCGGCGATATCGTCGTTGTCGCCGTCGGCGTCGCGGTACCGGCCGACGGCATCCTGCTCGACGAAGCCTGCGAGGTCGACGAATCCCTGCTCACCGGTGAGTCCGCCGCGCGCACGCGCCGGCGCGGTGAAACCCTGATTGCCGGCAGCGTCGTGCGCGCGGGACCGGTCGAGATGCGCGTCGCCCACGTCGGCGCGGACACGGTGCTTTCCTCGATCATGCGCCTGATCGAGCGCGCACAGACCCGGCGCCCACGCGCTGCCCTGCTCGGCGACCGCATCGCCGCGCGCTTCGTCGCCGGCGTGCTCGCGCTGACCGTGCTGACCGCCGTCGCCTGGCTCTGCTTCGATCCTTCGCGCGCGTTCGCCGCGGCGCTGGCCGTGCTCGTCGTCTCCTGCCCATGCGCGTTCGCGCTGTCGGTGCCGGTCGCGCATCTGCGCGCGGCCTCGGCGCTGGCGCGCATCGGCGTACTCATGCCCGGGACCGATGTGCTGGAAAAGCTCGCGCGCGTCGACCGCGTGGTCTTCGACAAGACCGGGACGTTGACGCGCGACCGCCTCGAACTGGTCGGCATCGACGTCATCGGCGCGCGCGGCGCCGACGCATGCCTGCGCATCGCCGCCGCACTCGAACTCGGCAGCGCACATCCGCTCGCCACGGCGATTCGCGCCGCCGCACCCGCCGGTGCGACGATTCCGCGCGCGGAGATGTTGCAGACGATAGCCGGCGCCGGCATCGCGGGCTGCATCGACGGCCAGCGTTATCGTATTGGCCGCACCGAATTCGCACTCGGCCGCGCCGCGCCGGCGGCGACGGATGACGATGCCGTCGTGCTCGCCGACGCGCACGGGGCGCTCGCGCGCCTGCACCTGCGCGAAACCCTGCGCGACGAGGCCGCCGGCGCAATCGCGGTCCTGCGCGCGCAGGGCTGCAAGGTAGCCATGCTCAGCGGCGACAGCCAGGCACGCGCGGCCGCGGTGGCCGAGCGCCTTGGCATCGACGACTTCCGCGCGCGCGCGAAGCCGGACGACAAACTGCGTGCGCTGGAAGCCTGGCGCGCGTGCGGCGACACGGTCGCGATGGTCGGCGATGGCGTCAACGACGCGCCGGTGCTCGCCGGCGCCGACGTCGCGATCGCGCTCGGTGGCGGCACCCAGCTCGCCCAGGCCAGCGCCGACCTCGTCCTCGCATCCGACCGCCTCGACACGATTGCGACCGCGCGCACGCTTGCGCTGACCACCTTGCGCGTGCTGCGCGCAAATCTGTACTGGGCGATCGCCTACAACCTCTCCGGCATTCCGCTCGCCGCATTCGGCCTCGTACCGCCATGGCTCGCAGCGATCGGCATGTCGGCGAGCTCATTGTTCGTCGTGCTCAATTCGCTGCGCATCGCGCCGCCGCAGGCATCTTCGCCGCGCGCCGCGGACGCGGTACCCGCATTCGCCGAAGTGCTGCCCGCATGAACATCGTCCTTGTACTGATCCCGCTGAGCCTGGTCCTGCTCGCCGCTGGCGTCTCGGCATTCTTCTGGGGCGTCAACCACGCCCAGTTCGACGACCTCGACACACCGGCGCTGATGCCGTTGGCCGAAGATCCACCCGCACCGGCGCCGGATCGCGACGACGCATCGCCGAAATGATGCCCGTCTTCCCGCTGTCGACTGCGAACAACCCCGGCCCGCCGCGCGTGGCATGGTCTTGCGGGCACCGTGTCTGCCGTATGCCTGCCTTTCGCGCTGACGCGTCGGTGACTTGATCTGGATCAGGGCGGCACCCGGACCCGCCGGGCATGATCCCGGCATGGCCACGACCGCACCATCCGTTGCTCCCCTGTTCGATCCCGCGCTGGTCGCCCGCTGCGATGTTGCCGGGCCACGCTACACCTCGTATCCCACCGCGCCGAACTTCCACGACGGCTTCGAGGAGGAAGCGTTTCGCACCATCGCGCGCGCCTCGAACCAGGATCCGATCCCGCGCCGCCTCTCGCTCTACGTGCATGTGCCGTTCTGCGAAAGCCCCTGCTTCTACTGCGGCTGCACGCGCGTGATCACGCGCGACCACGGCAAGGCCGGCATCTATCTCGATCACTTGTATCGCGAGATCGAAATGGTCGCCGCGCTGTTCGACCGCGACCGTGCACTGGTGCAGCTGCACTTCGGCGGCGGCACGCCGAACTTCCTCGATGCCGCGCAGATGGGCGAACTGCTCGAGTCGCTTGCCCGGCATTTCTCCTTCAGCCGCGAGGCGGAACGCGAATTCGGCGTCGAAATCGACCCGCGCTGGTGCGATCCGGACTACGTGCGCATGCTCGCCGCACACGGTTTCAATCGCGTCTCGATCGGCGTGCAGGATTTCGATCCCGCCGTGCAGGCCGCGATCAACCGCATCCAGTCGGTCGAACAGACGCGCGCGGTGCTCGACGCGGCGCGCGCAAGCGGCTTCCGCTCGACCAGCGTCGATCTGATCTACGGCCTGCCGAAGCAGACCCTCGCTAATTTCCGTCGCACGCTCGAACAGGTCATCGAACTCGCGCCGGACCGCGTCGCGACGTACGCCTACGCGCATCTGCCCGAACGTTTCAAGGCGCAGCGCCGGATCCACGCCGCGGACCTGCCGAGCGCGGCGACGCGCCTCGACCTGCTCGGCCTCACCGTCGAGACGCTGACCGCGGCCGGCTACCGCTACATCGGCATGGATCACTTCGCGCGACCGGACGACGACCTTGCGCGCGCGCAGGATGCGGGCACTCTGCAACGCAATTTCCAGGGCTATTCGACCTGCGCCGACTGCGACATGATCGGCCTCGGCATGAGTTCGATCTCGCACATCGGCGCGAGCTTCAGCCAGAATGCGCGCGACCTGCCCGGCTACTACGCCGCGCTCGACGCCGGCCGCCTGCCGGTCGTGCGCGGGATCGAACTCGACGACGACGACATCCTGCGCGCCGACCTGATCCAGCAGCTGATGTGCCACGGCCGACTCGACATCGCCGCGTTCGAGGCGCGGCACCGCATCGATTTCGCCGTCTATTTCGCCGCCGAACTCGCGCGCCTGCGCGAACTCGCGCGCGATGGGCTGATCGCCGTCGAACCCGCACGCCTCGAAGTAAGCGCACGCGGCCGCTTCCTGCTGCGCAACATCGCGATGTGCTTCGACGCACATCTTCGCAAGCCCGACGCAGTCGAGGTACGCTATTCGCGGGCCTTGTAACCCGCCGACCTTCGGCGCGGAGGGAAACGCGATGAACCGGATCGACCGCCACGGCCGCCTCGCCGAGACCGACCCGATCGCCGACGACGGCGACGAACTGCGCTTTTGCTCGACCTGCGCGTTCGGCTCGGTCTGCCTGCCCGCCGGCGTCGACAAGAGCGCGCTGCAGGAACTGCACGTGCTCGTCGAACACGTCGGCCCCTATCGCAACGGCGCGCACATCTTCCGCCGCGGCGAACGCTTCGGCGCGATCTTCGCCGTGCGCGGCGGCGTGGTGAAAACCTGCGTCATCGACGATGCCGGCCGCGAACAGGTGCTCGGCTTCCACCTGCCCGGCGAAATGGTCGGCCTCAACGCGATCCATCCGGACAAATATCCCTGCGATGCGGTCGCCCTCGACACGGTCTACGTCTGCCGCTTTTCGTTCGCCGCGCTGACCACGCTCGCGACGAAGATCCCCGACGTGCAGCAGAAGCTGTTCCGCCTGCTCAGCGCCGACATAGGCAAGGCGACCACGCTGGCCGGCGACCACACGGCCGAGGAGCGCATGGCCGCATTCCTGCTCGATCTCGCCGCACGCTACGCGGCGCGCGGCTTCTCGGCGACGCGATTTCGCCTGGTCATGCCGCGCGGCGACATCGCCAACCATCTGCGCCTTGCCTCGGAAACGGTCAGCCGCGTATTGCGGCGGTTCTGCGACCGCGAACTGATCCGCGTCGACGGGCGCGAACTCGAACTGCTCGACCGCGACCAATTGCGTTGCATCGCGCGCAATCTGCTGCCGGAATGACCTATGGCGTCGCGACGCATGCCGCATGACCACCATGGCGCGTCTCGAACCACGCCGGAATCAAGCCGACCTGCGCAACGGTGTCGGCGTGGATGAACAGACGGGCGCGCGCCTGCCCCACCCCATATCGCATCGAGGTCACCCGCCGAGGGCAAATTCCAGCGGATCGAAACGGTCGGCGGTGTTCATCCGTATGTTGCGGAGTTGCGCCGTTTCGAGATGCGATGCATGGAGCTGCTCGGCGAAATAGCAGATCAGGATGGAACGACGGCGTGCGCCCGTGGAGTTCAGGCTACCCGCGTGCACCAGATCGGCATCAAACACCAGGATGTCGCCAGCCGAGCCTGAGAGCTGCACCGATCGCGACTCGTCGTTGAAATCGAATTGCGGATCACCCTGCGCCGGGCGATGGCTGCGGGGAACGATTCGGGTCGCGCCGTTCCCGGGGCCGTAGTCGTCGAAATACGCCAGGGCGTGCACCGTATCGCCAGACCGATGCGCTGACAGGTCGCGGTGCAGTTTCTGCAGTCCGCCACCCAGCAAAGGCTCGCGACCTTCCACCTGGGAAAGGAAAAACCGTTCGCCGATCAGCTCGCCGACCACGGCCAGCACCTGCGGCAGGCGGCACACCGCCTGCACATTGGAATCGAGGTCCACCAACGCGTGGCGCCAATCGGCTCCGCGCGGTACGGGCCATCGGTGCGACGGTTTCACGCCCGCATCGAACGAGGCGCGAAGTTCACCCAGCCATTCGGCCGGGATTGCCCGGCGAAGCAGCGCATAGCCATCTCGATGCAGTTGCTCGCGGTCGACCATGTCGCCCTCAATCTCACTGCCGATCATGCCGACCCGCCGGGTTTTTCCGGACCACGGCTCAGCCGAGAGTGGCCCAGCGCGTCTGCTGGATTGAGTTGTCGGGCATCATCAACGCTGCTGCTGCCCCTGTACTTGCCGCCGTGCGCCGCGTTACGCCACGCCCCTGGCACTCTTCAAACTCCCAAGGGTTATGGGCGCAGAACACCTCGATCTCGGGGTGATCCGCGGTCAATCTGCGCAACCGATCTTGATTGTGCAGCCGCAGCGAGCGATCTGTTTGAACCAACGCCTGAAACAGGCCGACCTGCCAGGCGCAGCGACGTTCCTCGCCCTTGACTTCGCGCGGATCAAAATACGCATCGCCGGCATGCAGCAGCCAGCCGTCCCGGGATTGAATGGCAACCCCGCAATGGCCCAGCGTGTGGCCGAACAACGGAATCATCAAGATTTCAGGCGGCAGGCCACGCAGCTCGCGCACCGCCTCGAACCCGAACCATGCTTCACCATTCCCGGCGTACGTCTCCGTGTCCAGCCCGTGGGCCCACATGGCGGGCAGGTAGCGATGCTTGTCGCGAAACGTTCGCCGCTCGGTGCATTGCTTCAATTCCGCCGCATGCAGGTGTACTTTGGCTTTCGGGAAATCCGACAAGCCACCGACATGGTCAAGATCCATGTGCGTCATCACGATGTGGCGCACATCGTCCGGGCTAAACCCTAGCGCGCGAATCTGATTGACCGCAGCCAGTGCCGGGTCCCGTTTCGGCCGCGCGTAGCCGTACACGAACGAGCGTGTCAGGCGCGAGGTCAAGTCGGCATAATCCTGTGTCCCCAAACCCGTGTCGACCAGAACGAGACCGCTGCGCGGGGTTTCGACAAGCAGCACGTGGCAACACAAATGCTTGCCGTGGATACGGAGCCGCTGGATGCAGGCGCAGGTCATGTGGTGGACGCGCGGCATGGATGGGCTCATGTCATTCATCTCCAACGGGTCATGAGTTGGCGGCGTTTTAACGTACCGACAACCCGGCGGGCAATCGTTGCGATGCCCAACGCACGAACTCAGCGGCGCGCGCAGCGCGTCGGCCGGATCGCGTTGTCAGGCCTGCGGTGCTCCTTGCGGCCCAACCGAATAGGAAAAAAGCGGACGATACGCGTACCGAAAGTGCCAGGCGAGCGCCGCCAAGACTGCTGCGTTGAGCGTGCCGAAAAGCCAAGCAGTGTCAAGCAGCGTGTCGGTGAAGAAAATGACGACTGCAACCGGAGCAAGGAGCACCAGGCCAAGTGGCGCGGTGCGATGGAAAAACAGCGCGCACGCCGATGCAACATAGGTGAAGGCGAGCAAGGGGAACATGAATCCCGTTTTGCCGAGAGCGGCCTGAAACGCTGCAGATGCATCGGCTACTTTTGGATGCGGCGCCGGAACCACACCCGCGAGCGACAACGCGAGATAGACGCCAACGAGCAGGTAGTACGCGGCGAACAAATAGCGAACAATACGCCAAGCAATTGAATCACTCACGACATATCTCCCTTGCCCCCGCGGGCCCAGCAGCTGGAGCCTCCGATATCTTCGGGGCGGTTCAGCCTGTTAGACCGCGCACGAAAGTGGTATTAGCGTGCCCGGTGGTAGCCAAAGTAGCTCAAGATAAGTCCAACAAGTATCAGGCAGAGTTCCAACGAGACAAAAAACCAGGAAGAGGGCTCTTTTGCGGCAGCGATATATCTTGTGGCGGTGAAGAGTCGCACCAGGCCTAGCGTGAGCATACCCCAACCAACTAAGGTATTCAGAACGCGCCAATCACGGGTCCAGCGATTGTGCGAAAGTACGATGGCAAGGCCAGCGATGAACATAAGCATGCCTGAGCTGTAAACTCCAGAAGGAGTTTGCTGGTCGTAAAGCGCCGGTTGAATAAACGGCAGTTCCGCAGCTACGACTACTGCAATGGAAGGTCCGAGCAATCTAGCCAGTTTTCTTGAAGCATCCATCAAAGATCCCGTGCGGTCCAACACCTGAGTTGAGCCGACCCATCCGAGGAGAGCCGGTTTGACGCCGCGACCGCGAAGCGGAATCGGCTTGAATTGTTAGAGCGTACCTATTGACGGCATGACAGTAACGACCTTGCCCTTGGCGCGGCCCTTTTCCACATAGGCGATCGCTTCAAGCGTATCGTTGAACTCAAAGGCGCGGTCGACTACCGGCCGCAATACTCCTGCGTCATAAAGGGAAGACAGCGCTTTCAGTTGCTCGCCATTGGCGCGCATGCAGAAGAACGAATAACGGACGCCCAATTTTTTGGCTTGTGCTCGTACGTTCCGGCTCAATATCCACATAACAGGCTTCAATAATGGCTGACCAAGCTGAGAAGCGAACGCAGTATCCGGAGGGCCAACAACGCTTATTGCCAGACCACCAGGTTTCAACACAGTCAGTGATCTTGAAAGGTTGTCTCCGCCAAGTGAGTCAATCACCACGTCGTAGCCAGAAAGCTGCATAGCGAAATTCGCGGTTGTATAGTCAATGATCTCGTCCGCACCAAGATCACGCAGTTTCTGCGCATCTTTTCCGTTGGCAGTTGTTGCAACGTACGCGCCTAGATGTTTTCCGAGCTGGATAGCAGTAGAGCCTAGTCCGCCTGCGCCAGCGTGGATGAGTACCTTCTGGCCCGGCTTGACTTGCGCTAGCTCAGCCAGTGACTGCCATGCAGCAAGCGATACCAGTGGAAGTGCGGCTGCCTCCTCCATTGTGAGTGAAGCTGGTTTTAAGGCCAGGTCCGCGTGATCAACTGCGATGTACTCCGCGAAAGTGCCGATGCGCATGTCGCGAGGACGCGCGTACCAATTGCTCAGCCTTGGGGGTCTCACGGGCCTGTCCGATCAAGACCGAAACAGCAGCGCTTAGGACGACAGCTCCGATTGTGATGAGAACCCAATTGCCTAGCATCGACTGGCCTGTTCTCTCTACGCCCTCGATGTACGACTCAGCATCTTCCAGTGCCTAACTACTATTGGGTTGCAAAACGCCATCTGACTCCGCTGCCTAACTCCGCTGCCTAGTCCGGCAGTTGGAGAGTAGTAGCGGAATCTTCCTGCAGGAAAACAATCCTTTGCCGATTTCTGCAGCCTAGTCCTGCAGCCTAATCTTGAGGCGTTTGTCGACGGCGAAATTTCTTCATGGCATCGTCACATGTGGATCGGGAAAGGGCAAGGCGCGGCGCGGGCGCGGCCGCGGTTGCTCGACGAGGTTCGCGCGCGCCGGCTGGGGCTGGCGAAACGCACGAAGCAGACGTATGTCGGTCGGATTCGCCGCAGGACGGCAGGAGTTTTCAGCATCGACTTTCCGAACGCCGGGTCGGGAAGCCGGCGAAGCGGAAGTTGCGGTTTGTTTCCAAGGCTGCAACCTTTTCCGATTCCTGATTGGCCCCAATCCTCAGCTCGTCATTCGCCTCGGGAGCACGCCGGGATGACGGGCCAAAGCCTCCCTGTGCCGAAACGTCAGCCGAAAATTGACGCGAATCGGGCCCCGATTTGACCTGGATCAGGGCAGCAGGCGCGCCCGCACGGTTACGCTCCCGGTGTCCGTTTCCGGGAGATCGTCATGTCAACCAGTCGCCGTTTGTGGATCGCCTTGGGCCTGCTCCTCGCCAGCACGTTCGCCGTGCTGCTGTGGATGGGCGGAGAGATCCATCGCACCGCTCCGCCATTGCCTGAAAAGGTCGTCACTGCGGATGGCCAGACCCTTCTCACCCGCCACGACATCGAACAAGGCCGCGTCGTCTGGCAGTCGATCGGCGGCCAGCAGCTCGGCACGGTCTGGGGCCACGGTGCCCTCGTCGCGCCCGACTGGAGTGCCGACTGGCTGCACCGCGAAGCGACCGGCCTGCTCGATCTGTGGGCACGGCGCGAACGCGGCGTCGCGTTCGACCAGCTCGATGCGGGCGCACAAGCCGTGCTCAAGGCGCGCCTGCAGGAAGAGTTGCGCAAGAACACCTACGCGGAATCGACGCAGGCGTTGAGCGTATCCGCCGACCGCGCTGCGGTCATGGCCAACGTGGCAGCGCACTACGTCAGCCTGTTCGGCAACGACCCGGCGACGCAGCAGCTGCGCGAGACCTACGCGATGCGCAACAACGCGGTCGATACGCTCGAGCACCGCAGCCAGCTGGCGGCGTTCTTCTTCTGGACTTCCTGGGCCACGGTGACCGACCGCCCCGGCGCGAACGTCAGCTACACGAACAACTGGCCGTACGAGCCGCTGGTCGGCAACACGGCGACGCCGAGCGCATTCCTGTGGAGCGTGTTCAGCGTGCTGTTCATGATCGCCGGCATCGGCCTGCTCGCCTGGCACTACGCGGTGTGGCAGAAGAAAGAGCCGCATCTCGCCCCGCCCGCAGTCGATCCGTTGCGCAGCATCGTCGTTACGCCTTCGATGCGCGCGACGGCGAAATACTTCTGGGTGGTGATCGCGCTGCTGCTGACCCAGATCCTGCTCGGCGCGGTGACCGCGCACTATCAGGTCGAGGGGCAGAAGTTCTACGGCTTCGACATCTCGCAGATTTTTCCCTATGCGCTGACGCGTTCGTGGCATACCGAACTGGCCGTGCTCTGGATCGCGACGGCGTGGCTCGCGACCGGTCTGTACATCGCGCCGGCGGTATCGGGCCACGAGCCGAAGTTCCAGCGCCTCGGCGTGAATTTCCTCTGGGTCTGCCTGCTGGTCATCGTCGTCGGCGCGTTCACCGGGCAGTGGTTCGCGGTGATGCAGAAGCTCGGCCTCAAATACAACTTCTGGTTCGGCCATCAGGGCTGGGAATACGTCGACCTCGGCCGCTTCTGGCAGATCTTCCTGTTCATCGGCCTGCTGCTCTGGCTCGTCCTCGTCGGCCGCGCGCTGTGGCCCGCATTGCGGCGCAAGGATGATGTCGCCTCGATCGTCGGCCTGCTGTTCCTGTCGACGGTCGCGATCGCGCTGTTCTACGGCGCCGGCCTGATGTGGGGCGAGCACACCTCGCTGTCGATGGTCGAATACTGGCGCTGGTGGGTCGTGCATCTGTGGGTCGAAGGCTTCTTCGAAGTGTTCGCGGTCGCGGTGATGAGCTTCCTGTTCGTCAAGCTCGGCCTCGTGCGCGCGCGCACGGCAACAGTCAACGTGCTGTTCGCGACCTTCGTGTTCATGGCCGGCGGCGTGCTCGGCACCTTCCACCATCTCTACTTCGCCGGCACGACGACGGCGGTGATCGCGCTCGGCGCGTCGTTCTCCGCGCTCGAAGTCGTGCCGCTGGCACTGGTCGGCATGGAGGCCTACGAAACCTGGTCGCACAGCCGCGCGACGCCGTGGATGGCGCGTTACCGCTGGCCAATCCTGTTCTTCCTTGCGGTGTCGTTCTGGAACCTGGTCGGCGCCGGCCTGTTCGGTTTCCTCATCAACACGCCGCTCGCGCTGTACTACATGCAGGGGCTCAATCTCACCCCGCTGCACGGCCACACCGCACTGTTCGGCGTCTACGGCATGCTCGGCCTCGGCTTGATGCTGTTCTGCCTGCGCGGTCTCAAGCCCGACGCGGAATGGAACGAAGGTTGGCTGCGCGGTTCGTTCTGGGGACTCAACATCGGCCTGTCGTTGATGGCGCTGCTGACCCTGTTGCCACTCGGCGTGCTGCAGCTCTCGGCCGCGCTCGAGAACGGTTACTGGTTCGCACGTTCCGAACATTTCATGGGCCAGCCGATCGTGCACCTGCTGATCTGGATGCGCGTACCCGGCGACACCATCTTCGCCGTCGGCGCACTGATGTTCGCCTGGTTCGTGATGCGGCTGTGGATCGCGCCGAAGCGTGCACCAACCCGCATCGGCAGCGCGGCGGTGGAACGCGACTGATCCGTTTCCATTTCTCCGGCACGAGCAAAGCGCGGCGCAAGCCGCGCTTTCTTTTTTTTTTTTCATCCCGGGAGCAGGGAAGAGCGGAACCGGTTCCACGGGACTTTCCCCGGCCGGGATTCCGCAACGCGATGCTGCAATCGCGCTAGCGCATGGATTGATCTGGATCAGCGCGCGTGCCGCGCACCGCATGCATGCTGTCGCCACTACCGCTCCGATGCCACGACCGTGCCTTCCATCGTCACGCCATCCCCGCGCGACCTCGCGCCTTCCGCCCGCCTGGATGACCGCGTCTGGGTCCACGCCGCGATCGACGCGCTCGAACGCGAGGCCGCGCGCTCGGCCGACACGCACCTGCTGAAGATCGACCTGCCCGGCTTTCCCGACATCGATTTCTACTTCAAGGACGAGGCCTCGCACCCGACCGGCAGCCTCAAGCACCGGCTCGCGCGCTCGCTGTACCTGTACGCACTGTGCAACGGCCGCCTGCACGCCGGGCAGGACGCGGTCGATGCGTCGTCGGGCAGCACGGCGATCGCCGAAGCCTGGTTCGCACGCCTGCTCGGCCTGCGCTTCACCGCGGTGATGCCGGCCTGCACCGCGCCGGCAAAGATCCGTGCGGTCGAGGCGCTCGGCGGTACCTGCGATCTCGTCGACGATCCGGCCGACGTCCACGCGCGGGCCGCCGCGCACGCCGCGCGCGGTGCCTGCCACCTCGACCAGTTCGGCCTCGCCGAGCGTGCCACCGACTGGCGCGGCAACAACAACATCGCCGAGTCGATCGTCGGCCAGCTCGCGCGCGAGGCGCATCCGCAGCCGACGTGGATCGTCTGCGGCGCGGGTACCGGCGGCACCTCGGCGACGATCGGCCGCTACCTGCGCTACCGCCGCCTGCCGACGCGCCTGTGCGTGGCGGAACCGGCCGGCAGCGCCTACGTGCACGGCTGGCGCACGCGCAACGCGAATGCGGTCGCGAGTCTGCCGACGCTGATCGAAGGCATCGGCCGCGCACGCGTCGAGCCTGGCTTCCTGTTCGACGTCGTCGACGACGTGCTCGAGGTGCCCGATGCCGCCTCGATCGCCGCGGCGTGGACGCTGGAAACCCTGCTCGGCCGCCGCTACGGCGGCTCGTCCGGCACCAACTTCGTCGCCTGCCTGCAGCTCGCGGCCGCGATGCGCGCGCGTGGCGCGAACGGCAGCCTCGTCACCTTGCTGTGCGATCGCGGCGAACGCTACGCGGAGACGCTGTTCGATGCCGGCTGGCTCGCCGCCCGGGGCATCGAACCCTCGCCCTGGCGCGAGCGCATCGAGGCGAGCCTGCGCGACGGAACGTGGCGCGCGCCGGATTGATCCGCAGACGCGGCGCTCAGGCGCCCGGGTTGCCGAATCGCGGCCGCAGCACGTCGAGGGCGATGCGCGCGTGCCGCAGCACCGAAGCCGGCTGCCGCGCCTCGTCGATGAGTCCGGCCGCGAGCGCACGGCGCAGCGGTGGCAATGCGCGCATCGTGCCGAGGACGGCGCGGCGCAACGGCCGCAGCGGCGTGCGATCGGCGCCGAAAAGTTCGACGACCGCACGCGTGCCGGCGTAGAGCACGCGGCTCTCGCGGCGATGCGCCCGTTCGTAGCGTGCGAGCGGCAGCGGATGGCCGGCGTCACCGTGCTGCGCGACGCCGGCGGCGATCGCGTCGGCCAGGCGTGCGACCCCGGCAAGGCCGAGGTTGAAGCCGTGCGCGGTGACCGGATGCATGCCGACCGCGGCGTCGCCGGCAAGCGCGCAGCGGCCTGCGACGAACGCGTGTGCCCAGGTCGAAACCAGCGGATAGGCATGCACCGTGCTCGCCAGCTCGATCGCGCCGAGGCGGCCTTCATAGCGCGCTTCGAGCTCGCGCGCGAATGCATCCGGCGGCAGCGCGGCGAGGCGCTGCGCTTCGTCGCCGGGCACGGTCAGCACGGCCGACGCGAGGTGTTCGCGCAGCGGCAGCAGCGCGCGCGTCTGGCCACGGCCGAACCATTCCCACGCCACGCCGTGATGCGGGTCGGCGTGCGCGATGCGGCACACCAGCATGCTGCGGCCGAAATCGTGCAGGTCGGCGGCGATGCCCATCGCGCGGCGCGTCTCCGAGAAACGGCTGTCGGCGGCGACGAGCAGCGGCGCGCGCAGCGGCGTGCCGTCGGCGAGACGCAGCCAGGCATGCGTCGCCTCGCCGCCGACCGCGGCGACGGTCGCCGCGGCGCACACACGCACGCGCGCTTCGCCATCGATCGCGGCCCAGGCCGCACGGCGGATCGACTGGTTCGAGACGAGCACGCCGAGGCGGTCGCGGCCGAACGCCGCGGCGTCGACCTCGAACCCGGCGTCGTCGCCATCGATGACGCGCGCGCGGCGCAGCGGCGCGATTTCGTCCGCCGCCAGGCGCTGCCAGACGCCCAGCTCGCGCAGGATGCGCATCGAGGCGTGGGTCAGCGCGATCTCGCGGCCGTCGAATGCCGGTTCGGCGATCGCGGCCAGCGGCTGGCGTTCGACTACCGTGGTGTCGAGGCCGCGCAACGCGAGCGCGCGGGCCAGGCACAGGCCCGCGGGGCCGGCGCCGATGACGATGACATCGCTATCCATGGTGCCTCCGTATTCTTGGATGAGGAAACTTCGCAACCCGCCGCCCGTCGTTCGTCGCCGGTGCGGCCGCTCGCGCCCCGCGCCCCGGCATTCGCCGATCAAACCTTCGCAAACACGAGACTCGCATTGGTGCCGCCGAAGCCGAAACTGTTGGACATGACCGTGCGCAGCGGCGCCTCGCGGCTTTCGCGCAGAATCGGGAAAGCTCCGGCGCGCGGATCGAGCACATCGATGTTGGCCGAGCCAGCCATGAAGCCCGCGTTCAACATCAGCAGGCTGTAGATCGCCTCGTGCACGCTGGCGGCGCCGAGCGAGTGACCGGTCAGTGCCTTGGTCGAGGACAGCGGCGGCACCTCGGCGCCGAACGCCTCGCGCACGGCCTCGAGTTCCACGAGGTCGCCGAGCGGCGTCGCGGTGCCGTGCGTGTTGAGGTAGTCGATCGGGCCGCGCACGTCCTGCAGCGCCATGCGCATGCAGCGCACCGCCCCCTCGCCGGACGGCGCGACCATGTCGGCGCCGTCGGAAGTGACGCCATAGCCGACCAGTTCGCCGTGGATGCGCGCGCCGCGCGCCCGGGCGTGTTCGAAATCCTCGAGCACCAGCATGCCGCCACCGCCGGCGATGACGAAACCGTCGCGGCGGGCGTCGTAAGGTCGCGAGGAAGCCTGTGGCGTCGCGTTGAAGCCGCTCGACAGCGCGCCCATGGCGTCGAACTGCGCAGTCATGCCCCAGTGCAGTTCCTCGCCGCCGCCGGCGAACACGATGTCCTGCGCGCCGTGGCGGATCAGATCGGCGGCGGTACCGATGCAGTGCGCGGACGTCGCGCAGGCGGCGGCGATGGAATAGCTGAGGCCGAGGATGCCGAACGCAGTCGCCAGCGTCGCCGACACGGTCGAACACATCGTGCGCGGCACCATGTACGGACCGACGCGGCGCACGCCCTTTCCGCGCAGCAGGTCGCCCGTCTCGATCTGCCATTCGGCCGAGCCGCCGCCGGAACCGGCGATCACGCCGGTGCGCGGATGACGCACGCGGTCGAGGGCGAGCCCGGCATCGGCGATCGCATCACGCATCGACACGTAGGCGTACGCCGCGGCATCCCCCATGAAACGCTTGAGCTTGCGATCGATCGCGGCGGCAAGATCGATCTCGGGTTGGCCGGCAACCTGACTGCGCAGGCCCTGCGTTGCATAGTCGGGCATTGCGCGGATGCCGCTGAGACCATTGCGCAACGCGCGCGACACGTTTTCCGCCGCGTTGCCAATGCAGGAGACCAGACCCATGCCGGTGACCACGACGCGACGCATCAGAACCCCTCCGTGTTGCGGAACAGACCCACGCGCAGATCCTTCGCGGCGTAGATCAGGCGGTCGTCGACGAAAGTGCGGCCGTTTGCCACGACCATCTTCAAACGATTGCGGATGACGCGGCTTATGTCGATGACGTAGCGCACGACCTTCGCTTCGCGCAGCACCTGGCCGGTGAACTTGACCTCGCCGACACCGAGCGCGCGTCCGCGCCCCGCCTCACCAAGCCAGGGCAGGAAGAAGCCGGCGAGCTGCCACATCGCATCCAGACCGAGGCAACCCGGCATTACCGGGTCGCCCTGGAAATGGCAATCGAAGAACCACAGGTCCGGACGGATATCGAGCTCGGCTTGCAACAGGCCCTTGCCGAACTCGCCGCCGTGCTCGTCGACGCGAGTGATGCGATCGAACATCAGCATCGGCGGTGACGGCAAACGAGCGTTGTCGGCACCGAACATCTCGCCGCGCGCGCAGGACAGGATCTGCTCGTGATCGAGCGAGGACGGTCGGGACATGGCTGCGGCTTCCTGGAAATGATGCCGAAGTCTGCAACGCGGCGCATGCAACCGCTCTGACCTGGATCAACTCGCAGGCGGTGGACTTCGCACCGAGGCGATCAGCGCGCCTTCGCGTCGACGGCAAGTACTGCGCGCACTTCGCGCACCTGCTGCTGCAGCGCTTGGTACGAGCGTTCCCACTGGCCCTTGCGCGGCGCGGCGCGCTCGAAACGCAACAGCATCTCCGCGGCGGCATCGAGCTGCCCGCGCAGTCGCGCGACCTCGGCCAGCGCTTCTTCATGCTCGCCCTTGCCGACGAAGAATACCTTGCGGTCACGGCACACGCCGATGCAGGTCTGCGGCGCCTCGATCTTGCCGCAGCCGATGCACTGCCACGCAGTGATGTAGTCGGTCATGACACAGGTTTCCCGATGGCGCGCGGGGAAAGCAGCGGCGGTCGATGCCTGCCAGGCCGCACGAACGGCCCCTCGCGCCGGGAGGGCCGATCCGGCGACAGGTTGCCGGACACCGGGCCCGCCTGCCTTGATCCGCGTCAAGCAGACCCGCTTCCCGGCGAGGTCCGTTGACCCTGAGTTTGTCCGACCGGTTGCCAAAAAGCGGCAACGCTTCGGACTACGAAGAACCCGAGGGAAAACTCGAAATCAATGTTTTCTTGCTTCGCACCCTTCGTGGCTCGGTCTTTTGATCAGCGGATTGTCAACTGATCGAATCAGCAGGATCATCCCGAGAGCCGGGTGCGGCGGAATTTCGCGGCGGGGGCCGCGCGCCGCTCGCTGCCATGAATCCGTGCATCGGGACCACATCCCGCCGTTCTCGCGATACCCTGACCTGGATCAAGGCATGCGCTGCTGCGACCGTCGATACTCACCACATGAACGCGCAAGACAGGATCCAGCGTCCGCGCAGCGCCATTGCGCTGCACGTCGAGACAGGTGGCGTGGGCACCGCATCCGCCGCCGCGCCGGAACGCCTGAGTCTGGCTACGGTGCAGGCTCTACTCTCCAGCGCTCCGCACCGGTTGATGTTCTTCGGCGGCGCGACGGCGGTGCTGACGTCGATGCTGTGGTGGGCTTGTTATCTCGGCGCAGCGTGGTTCGGCCATGCCTTTCCCGCCGCGCCCGTGCCGCCGGGCTGGGCACATGCGATGCTGACCCAGTACGGCATGCTGCCGCTGTTCATCTTCGGCTTCCTGCTCACCGTGTTTCCGCGCTGGTTGAATCAGCCGGCGCTCGAACGCCGCGACTATGTTCCGGTGTTCGCTGGCCTGTTCGGCGGCTATCTGCTCGCGCACCTCGGCCTGCTCGGCTCGAAACCGGTGCTCGTCGCCGGCTTCGTCGCGATGCTGTGCGGCTGGTGCACGGGCCTGTTCAAGCTCGGCCGCGTATTGCTGCGCAGCGGCGCGAAGGATCGGCACGCGTGGTCGTGCGCGGTGGCGTTGCTTTGTGGTGCCATCGGTCTCGCCGCGTTCGTTGCCTGGCTCGCCAGCGCGCCGTGGTGGCTCGCGATCGCGGCGATCAAGATCGGCACGTTCGCCTGCCTGCTGCCGGTGTACTTCACCGTCTGCCATCGCATGATTCCTTTTTTCAGCGCCAGCGCGATCGGCCCGGCATATCGGGTCGTGAGGCCGGGGTGGAGCCTGCCGCTGGTCTGGTCGCTGTGCCTCGCGCACCTGGCGCTCGAACTCAGCCACCGCTTCGACGCGGCGTGGCCGGTCGATACCTTGCTTGCCGGCGTGCTGTTATGGCACTGGCTCGCCTGGCAACCGTGGAAGTGCCGGCGCCCCGGCCTGCTCGCTGCACTGTATCTCGCCTTTGCCTGGCTGCCGGTCGCGTTCGCGCTGTTCGCCTTGCAGAGCGCGCTGCTGTGGTTCGACGGCGCCTTCGTCCTCGGCCGCGCGCCGGTGCATGCACTGACCGTCGGCTTCTTCGGCTCGATGCTCGTCGCCATGGTCACGCGCGTGACCCAGGGGCATTCGGGGCGGCCACTGCAGATGGGCGCAATCGCATGGACGACGTTCGCCCTGCTGCAACTCGTCGCGCTCGCACGCATTGGCGCGGAACTCGTGCACGCCACCCAGGCTTGGCTTGTGGTCGCCGCGTTCGGTTGGCTTGCGGCGTTCGCGCCGTGGGTGCTGCGCTCGCTGTGGATCTACGCTTCGCCGCGCGCCGACGGCAAGCCCGGATGACGTCGCAATGATGGAGTTCTACGCGCAGATCAAATGGGTGCATATCTGCGCCGTCATGCTGAGCGGCAGCCTGTTCCTCCTACGCGGCGGCACGGCGCTCGCCGGCGCTGCGTGGCCGTACGCCGCGCCCGTGCGCTACGCGAGCTACACGATAGACACGGTGTTGCTCAGCGCGGCATTGATGCTCGCGACGATCCTGCCGTCCGGATTTTTCGCCAACCACTGGCTCACGATGAAGCTCGCGCTGATCGTCGCCTACATCGTGCTCGGCGTGTTCACACTGCGCCGCGGCAACTCGAATACGTTGCGGCGGGCCTGCTTCGCGGGCGCCATCGTCGCGTTCGTTCTGGTGATCGGAGTCGCGCTCGCGCATCATCCGCTTGGCTGGTGGCAATTGCTGCGCGGCTGACGAATTTCGCGACGACTTTGACCTGGATCATGGCCTTTCGCGGCAACGCTCCTTAATCTACCTACATCCATTTACCCGCACGAGGTTCGCCATGAAATTGTCGTTCGCTCCGCTCGCACTTGTCGCCTCCCTGGCCCTCGCCCTCGCCGCCTGCGGCCACGGCGGTGCGGCGCCGTCCGACGCATCGGCAACGCCCGCGGCCGGTGGTTCGCAACACGGCGACTTCGGCGCGCCGCAAGGCGAGCCGATCCACGCGACCTTGACCAGTCCGCCGCACGTGCCGCCGCCGATCCATCGCGACAAGCCGGCGAAGGTGATCGTCGAGCTCGAAGTGATCGAGAAGGAACTGCCGATCTCCGAGGGCGTGACCTACACGTTCTGGACGTTCGGCGGCACCGTACCCGGCAGCTTCATCCGCGTGCGTCAGGGCGACACGGTGGAGTTCCACCTGAAGAACGCGCCCGACAGCAAAATGCCGCACAACATCGACCTGCACGGCGTCACCGGCCCGGGTGGCGGCGCGGCCTCCAGCTTCACCGCGCCGGGCCACGAGTCACAGTTCACGTTCAAGGCGCTGAACCAGGGCATCTATGTCTACCATTGCGCGACCGCGCCGGTCGGCATGCACATCGCCAACGGCATGTACGGCCTGATCCTGGTCGAGCCGCCGGAGGGCATGCCCAAGGTCGACCACGAGTACTACGTGATGCAGGGCGACTTCTACACCACGGGCAAGTACCGCGAGAAGGGCCTGCAGCCGTTCGACATGGAGAAGGCGATCGACGAGAAGCCCACCTACGTGCTGTTCAACGGCAAGGAAGGCTCGCTCACCGGCGACAACGCGCTCACCGCCAAGACCAACGAAACGGTGCGCCTGTTCGTGGGCAACGGCGGCCCGAACCTGGTGTCGAGCTTCCATGTGATCGGCGAGATCTTCGACAGCGTGCAGCCCGAAGGCGGCACGGTGGCCCAGCACAACGTGCAGACCACGCTGATCCCCGCCGGCGGCGCGGCGATCGTGGAGTTCCACACCGACGTGCCGGGCAGCTACGTGCTGGTCGACCACTCGATCTTCCGCGCGTTCAACAAGGGCGCGCTGGGCATCCTCAAGGTGGACGGCCCGGAGAACAAGCTCGTCTACTCGGGCAAGGAAGTCGACTCGGTGTACCTGGGCGACCGCTCGGAGCCGAACCTCAAGGCAGTGACGGCGGCGGCCAAGGCGCATGCGGCCGGCACGCTGACCAAAGACGAGCAGATCGCAGCGGGCAAGCAACTCTTCACCGGCACCTGTTCGGTCTGTCACCAGGCGAGCGGCGAAGGTCTGCCCAACGTGTTCCCGCCGCTGGCCAAGTCCGACTTCCTGGCCGCCGATCCCAAGCGCGCGATGAACATCGTCACCCACGGCCTTACCGGCAAGATCAAGGTCAACGGCAAGGAGTACGATTCGGTGATGCCGCCGATGGCACAGCTCACCGACGACGAGGTGGCGAACATCCTCACCTACGTACTCAACAGCTGGGGCAACCCGGGTGGCCAGTACAGCAAGGAAGAAGTGGCCAAGGCACGCGCCACGCCTGCGTCTCCCGCACCGGCGGGCGAGCACTGAGGAAGGAACGCCCCCCGCCCCGTCGCCATTATGCTTGCCGAGACGACATCATGAAGCCGCTGCTCTGCCTGGGCTTTTTCAGCGCCGCGTTCTCGGCTCCGGCGTTCGCGGCGGACTATGCCAGCCTGCCGGGCGGTACCTTCGCCAGCGTGCTGCCGGCGGACACGAACAATGCCGACGTCAAGCTCGCGCCGTTCCGCCTGCGTCGCGAGCCGGTGACCAACGCGGAGTTTCTCGCCTTCGTGAAGACGCATCCGGATTGGCGCCGCGACCGCGTCGCGCGCGTCTTCGCCGAACCCCGCTATCTCGCGCAATGGGGCGCCGCGGACATACTCGGCGCGGACGCCAAACCCGATCAGCCCGTCACCCAGGTCAGCTGGTTCGCGGCGCAGGCGTTCTGCGCGAGCGAAGGCGCGCGCCTGCCGACCTGGAACGAATGGGAATTCGCCGCCGCGGCCGATGCCACACGCGCCGATGCGCGCAGCGATCCGGCGTGGCGCGCGGCGATCCTCAACTGGTACGCGCAGCCGTCGAGCCAGCCCCTGGCCAACATCGGTGGCGCCGCCAATTTCCACGGCGTGCGCGACCTGCACGGCCTGGTCTGGGAATGGGTCGACGATTTCAATGCCCTGCTCATCGCCAGCGACAGCCGCGACCAGAACGATCCCGACCGGCTCAAATTCTGCGGCGCCGGGGCGCTCAACCTGCGTGACCGCGACAACTACGCGGTGCTGATGCGCATCGCCATGCTCAGTTCGCTCAAGGCGGCGAACACCACGGCAAACCTCGGATTCCGCTGCGCCAGGGATGGCATCGGAGAAGGCCCATGAAGATTCCTGTCTCGTTGCGCATCGCGTTCGCTGCGCTTGCCATGGCATTCATCACGGTCGTTGCCGCCGCGGATACCCGCGGCCGCGCTGATGCGCTGCCCGGCGACTCCATCTATCGGCTCGACCTCGCCCTCGTCGATCAGGACGGCCACGGCCTGATGCTCGGCGACCGGCGCGGCGGACCCGTACTGATCGCGATGTTCTACACCTCGTGCCCGTACATGTGCCCGCTGATTGTCGAGACGGCCAAGCGCGCCGAGCGCTCGCTCGACGAGGCGGCGCGCGCGCGACTGCGCGTCGTGCTGGTCAGCTTCGACAGCGCACGCGACACGCCGCCGGCGCTCAAGGCCGCCGCGACGGAACGCCACGTCGATCTCGCGCGCTGGACGTTGACGCGGACCGACGCCGCCGGCGTGCGTCGCCTCGCCGCCGCGCTCGACGTGCAGTATCGCGCGCTGCCGGACGGCGGCTTCAATCATTCCGGCGTGCTTACCCTGCTCGATGCAGAGGGTCGCATCGTGGCGCGCACCGACAAGCTCGGCGACGTCGATCCGGAGTTTCTCGCGGCCGTGCGCAAAGCGACCAGCACGCCACACTGAACACCCGTTGCGGCGCAATGTCGCACGTCCCCGCGCTTTTGATCTGGCGCAAAAGCGGCACGGACGGGTCGCCCTACATTGGGGCGGCCAAACAACAAGCAGGGAAAACGCCATGAAGCTTCTCGTCGCCGCCGTCGCCTGCGCGTTCGCCGCCGGCGCGCCGCTCGTCCACGCCCAGGACCCGAGCTGGATCGTCAAGGTTGGCGTGCATTCGGTCGATCCGAAGTCCGACAACGGCGCGCTCGCCGGCGGCGCGCTCAAGAGCGACGTCGGTTCCGACGTGAAGCCGACGATCACCGCGGAATACATGTTCACGTCCGCCTGGGGCATCGAGGTTCTCGCCTCGCTGCCGTGGCAGCACGAGGTCAAGCTCAACGGGGTCAAGGCCGCGACGACCAAGCAACTGCCGCCGACGGTCAGCGTGCAGTACCACTTCAACGCCGGCAGCAAGGTGTCGCCGTTCGTCGGCCTCGGCCTGAACTACACGACGTTCTTCAGCGAGCGCACGACCGGCGCGCTCGCCGGCACCAGGCTGAGTCTCGACGACAGCTTCGGCCTGGCCGCGCATGCCGGTCTCGACTTCCGCATCGACGAACACTGGCTCGTCGCGCTCGACGCACGCTGGATCCGGATCGGCACCGACGCCAGGGTGAACGGCGCCAAGGTCGGCACCGTGCGCATCGATCCGTTCGCCTACGGTTTCGCCGTCGGCTATCGGTTCTGAGCGGGCGCGCAACGATGGACGGAGAGCCGAGTATCGCCGCACGCCCGCTCATCGTCGCCGACGTGGTCGTCGTCGGCGCGGGCCCGGTCGGTTTGTTCCAGGTTTTCGAACTGGGCCTGCTCGGCCTGAAGGCGCATGTCGTCGACAGCATGGCCCAGGTCGGTGGCCAGTGCATCGAGTTGTATCCGGACAAGCCGATCTACGACATCCCCGCGATTCCCGTTTGCACTTCGCGTGAACTCGTCGATCGCCTGCTCGAGCAGATCAAGCCGTTCTCGCCGCAGTTCCATCTCGGCGAGGAGGTGACCGGGTTCGAGCAGTTGCCGGGCGGACGCTTCCGCGTACGTACGAGCGCGGGCACATGCTTCGACGCCGGCGCCATCATCGTTGCCGCCGGCGTCGGCGCATTCCATCCACGGCGGTTGCGCGTGCCCGGCGCGGAAGCGATCGAAAGCAGCAGTTTGCACTACAAGGTCACCGATCCCGCGCTGTTCGCGGACAAGGACGTGGTCATCGCCGGGGCCGGAGACTCGGCGCTGGATTGGGCACTGGCATTGCACGACAAGGTGCGCAGTCTCGTGCTCGTGCATCGCTCCACGGCTTTCCGTGCGGCGCCGGCCAAGGTGCGGCAGATGGAGCAACTGTGCGAAGAGCTGAAGATGCAGTTTCTCGAAGGCGAAATCAACGGCCTCGAACTCGACGGCGACAAGCTCGCCGCGGTGCGCGTGCGCGCGGCGAGCGGCATGGTCAACCGTGTCGACACGCAGCAGTTGCTCGTCTTCTGGGGCCTGCATCCGAACCTCGGGCCGATCGCGGGCTGGGGCCTGAATCTGGACAAGAACCAGATCGAGACGGACACGGCGACGTTCACGACCAACGTTCCGGGCGTCTTCGCCGTGGGTGACATCAACACCTACCCCGGCAAGAAGAAACTGATACTCAGCGGATTTCACGAAGCGGCGCTCGCCGCATTCGGCGTGCGCGAGTACATGGCGCCGGGAGAAAAGGTGCACCTGCAGTACACGACGACCAGCCCGATCATGCATCGTCGGCTCGGCGTCACCGCCGACGTCGGTTGAGTGCCGGCGATGAACCGGAAGCGGCCCGGCGCGCCCCGCCGTTTTGCTAGAATCGAACCACCGCAATCAGCCGCGCATCCGCATGGCCTCGACGACGCCTTCCGCGTCAACGCCCCTGCCGCACCTGCTCGTCGTCGACGACGAAGCCGAAATCGCCGATTCGATCGCGCGCTATCTCGGCCGGTACGGTTTTCGCGTCAGTACCGCGGGCGATGGTGAGGCGATGCGTGCGATCGTGCAGGACGAGGGGGTGGACGCGGTGCTGCTCGACCTGGGCTTGCCGCGCGAAGACGGCTTCGAACTGACCCGCTGGCTGCGCGAGCACTGGCGCGGCGCGATCATCATCGTCACCGGCCGCGGCGAGTCGGTGGACCGCGTCGTCGGCCTGGAACTCGGTGCCGACGATTACGTGACCAAACCGTTCGACCTGCGCGAGTTGCTCGCACGCGTGCGCAGCGTGCTCAGACGCACCAGCGTCGCCGCCACGGCGATGCCGGAGCCGGCACCGCAGGCCCCGACCGGTTACGCGTTCGCCGGCTTCGTTCTCGATCCCGACCGGCGCAGCCTGACCGACGCGAACGGGGACGCGGTGGCATTGACCTCCGGCGAGTTCGATCTGCTCTGCGTGCTCGTGCGCCACGCCAACCGCGTGCTCTCGCGTGACCGGATCATGGACGAAATGCATGGCCGCGACCGCGGCCCGTTCGATCGTGCGGTCGACGTGCAGATCGGCCGCCTGCGACGCAAGATCGAGGTGGACCCGTCCAGTCCGCAACTGATCAAGTCGATACGCAACGCGGGCTATCTTCTCGCCGCGCGCGTCGAGCACCACTGACGAGCGCAAGGCAGAGGCTGACGATGTACCGCGAGCTGTTCGATATTTCACCTGATGCGATGATCGCGGTCGACTCCGGCGGACGCATCGTTCGCGCGAACGCACAGGCGGAGCGTCTGTTCGGCTATGTCGAGGCCAGGCTGCTCGGCACCGGCATCGACATGCTGATCCCCGCGCATGCACGCGGCGCGCATCAAGCGCACCTGGCGCACTACATCGCCAATCCGCACACACGCTCGATGGGTGTGGGCCAGGAACTGACCGGGCTGCGCAGCGATGGCAGCGAATTCCCGGTCGAGATCGCGTTGAGCCCGATCGACGCGCCCGAAGGCCGCATCGTCGTTGCCGCGATCCGCGACATCTCCGAAACGCAGCGTGCACGCCAGGCGCTGGCGCGTGCGCGTCACGACAAGGTCATGGCACAGATCGGCCAACTCATCCTCGCCTCTCCCGACCTTGACGACGCGATCGCGCGCATACCGACGCTGGTCGCCGAAGCACTCGGCGTCGACGCATCGGCCATCGTGTTCAAGCCGATCATGCGCGAGCGCCTGCAGGTGCGCGCTTCGTTCGGCATCGCGGCCGAGGGAGCGACGCGCCTGTCCGAATTGTTGAACGCCGACCTCATCGCGCACCTGGCCGCGACCGACCAGGCGCGTGCCAGCGCGAACAACGACGCGCTGCGCGAGGCCGGCTTCGCCTCGAGCGCGGTGATCCCGCTGCCCGATCTCGGCGCGCCGGCTTCCGCGCTGCTCGCGCTGTCGCGCGAATCGCATCGGTTCGACCACGACGCGCTGCACTTTCTGCATTCGGTCGCGACGACGCTCGCATCGACCCTGCAACGCATGCGCACCGAGGAACAACTTTCGCACGCGCAGCGGCTCGAGGCCATCGGCCAGCTGACCGGTGGCATCGCGCATGATTTCAACAACCTGCTCACGGTCATCTCGGCAAACCTGCAGATTCTGGAGGACGACCTCGCCGATCGCCCCGATCAGCTCGAATCGATCGCGATCGCGTTGCGCGCGGTCGGCCGTGGCGCCGAACTGACGCGCAAACTGCTCGCCTTCGCGCGACGCCAGAAGCTGTCGCCACGCGCCTGCGAGCCGGCGGTGCTGCTCGACGACGTCGGCGGCATGCTGCGACGCACGCTCGGCGAAGCAATCGACCTGCGCATCGAATGTCCGCCGGACATGCCGCGCGTCTTCGTCGATCCGGGCCAGCTCGACACGGCCCTGGTCAATCTCGCGATCAACGCACGCGACGCGATGCCGCGCGGCGGGCGCCTGCATATCGGCGCCCGCATCGGCGAAATCGAAGCGGCAAAGGCCACCGGGGAAGCCAAACCCGACCGTTACGTCGTCGTCAGCGTGCGCGATACCGGCTACGGCATGACTCCGGACGTGCTGGCGCGCGCACTGGAACCATTCTTCACGACCAAGGAACAGGGCAAGGGCTCGGGACTGGGCTTGTCGATGGTCTACGGCTTCGTCGTCCAGTCTGGCGGACATCTGACCATCGACAGCAAACTCGGCTACGGGACCTGTGTGGAACTGTACCTGCCGGTGCTCGCGGCGGACGCGAGCGCGCCGGAGCCGCTCGCCACCGCATCCACGAACGCGCACGGCGACGAAACCGTCCTCGTCGTCGAGGATGACGCCGACGTGCGTCGCGCGGCGCTCGCCTTCCTGCACTCGCTCGGCTACACGGCGCTGCCCTGCGCGGATGCGGCCGAAGCGCTGCGCACGATCCCGCAACACCCGGAAATCGCGCTGGTGTTTTCCGACGTGATGCTCGGCAACGGCATGAACGGCGTCGAACTCGCCGAGGAAATCCGCCAGCGCTGGCCGGCGCTGCCGATTTTGCTCACCTCCGGCGACGAGCGTTCCGCGCACAGCGGCGGGGCGTTCGAACTGTTGCGCAAACCTTACCGCCGCGAAGAGCTGTCCGCGGCGATGCGACGGAAACTCGATCCGTCTTGATCCGCGTAGATCAGGCTGCCTGGTCCTGACCCTGGATCACGCCACGCAGGGCCTCCGCATCGAGAATGCGGATCTCGCGCCAGTGCACTTCGATGCAGCCGAGGGCCGCCAGGCGCGTCAGTGCGCGCGTCACCGTCTCGTGCTTGAGCGCGAGGAAACTGCCGATGTCCGCGCGCCCCATGCGCAACACGAAATGGCGTGAGCTGAAGCCGAGCACGCGGTGACGCGAAGCCAGGTCGAGCAGGAACGCGGCGACGCGCTGCTCCGAACTCAGCGAGGCGAGCGCGAGCTTCCAGGAACGATCGTTGCGTATCTCGGCGGCCAACGCCCAGGTCAGTCGCTCGTGCCACTCCGGCATCTGCGCGCAGGCACGCAGAATCGCCGGATACGGCAGTTCCCAGACGCCGCTCGTCTCCAACGCGACTACATCGCACTCATGCGTATCCGCGCCGATCGACTCGATGCCGATCAGATCGCCGCGCATGCGAAAGCCGGTGACCTGCTCGCGACCGTCTTCTGCGATCAGGCAGGTCTTCAGGAACCCCAGGTTGACCAGATACAACGCGTCAAACGGCTGCCCGGCGCGATACAGATACTGCCCGGCGACGAGCTTGCGCTGCACGACAGGTACGAGGGCCCGCACGACCTCGATGTCTATCGGTGGGGGAATCGCATGCACTGGCGGCGCCGGCCTGGACCGCAACCTCGTGCAACCTGCTGGAGCAAGGGCAACAGCCTTCATAGCTGGACTCCCGTATCGATAGGCAAAGCGCCGATGCAGGAAAGCTATTCCCCTTCGGAAACCGGTTGATGTCTCGATTCGGGTGAAATTTGACAATATGTAACAGCG
>JAFEFS010000063.1 GCA_018240465.1 Pseudomonadota bacterium | reverse complement strand
GGCCGGGCGCGCGAAGAATGCGCTGCGCTGTTTCGTCGATCTGATCGATGCGCTGGCGCGGGATTGCACCGGCACGCAAGAATCTGCGATGTCGCTGGCCGAGCAAATCGATATCGCGATCCAGAAAACCGGCCTGCGCGACTACTACGAAGCCGACGCACGCGGCAGCGCCGAATCGCGCGTGGAAAACCTCGACGAACTGGTCAACGTCGCCAGCCGCTTCGAGCGCACGCCAGAGGATGTCGAAGCCGGACTTGACGAACTCGCCGCGTTCCTCGCCCACGCCGCGCTCGAAGCCGGCGAATCGCAGGGCGAGGCCTGGGAAGACTGCGTGCAATTGATGACCTTGCACTCGGCCAAGGGACTCGAGTTTCCGATCGTGTTCCTGGTCGGCCTCGAGGACGGCCTGTTCCCGAGTCAGCGCTCGCTCGACGAGCCCGGCCGGCTTGAAGAGGAACGCCGCCTGGCCTACGTCGGCATCACGCGTGCACGCGAAACGCTGATCCTGAGTTACGCCGAATCGCGCCGCCTGCACGGCATGGAAAGCTACAACCGACCCTCGCGCTTCCTGCACGAACTGCCACGCGAACTGCTGCACGAGGTGCGCCCGCGCGTGCAGGTCTCGCGGCCATTGTCGTCGAACCACTACGCCGCCGACGCGCTCGAAGTCACCCAGTTGAAACTCGGCCAGCGCGTGCGCCACGCGAGCTTCGGCGAAGGCGTGGTGGTGGACGCCGAAGGCTCCGGCGCGCACGCGCGCGTGCAGGTCAACTTCGAGGACGCCGGGGCGAAGTGGCTGGTGCTGGCGTATGCAAACCTCGCTGCATTGTGACTTTGCTCGTCCTGCGCGCTTTCGGCCGAAATGCCAAGGCCTGCGGAACCAAACACACGCGCAACCTGTCTGACTGCGGACGCATCCAATCGTTGGACCAATCGCCGGGAGCAAGCTGAATGACCAAACCCACCCACGTTCTCGTCTGGATGGGGGGATTCCTCGTCGCCGTCGCCGCGCTCGCCGGTGTGCTCGCGCCAAAGCTGCTCGCGAACTTCCAGGCGAATCCTTTTTTCAACGGCATCATCCTGCTCGTGCTGTTGTTCGGCATCGCCTGGAATCTGCGCCAGGTGCTGCAGCTCGCGCGCGAGGTCGAGTGGATCGAGACGTTCAAGCGCTCCGACCCGAACCGTCAGCTCGCGCCGCCGAAGCTGCTCGCGCCGATGGCGCGCATGCTGGCGGGGCGCGAACGCTCGAAGTTCTCGCTGTCGCCGACCAGCCTGCGCTCGTTGCTCGACAGCATCTACCTGCGTCTGGAGGAGTCGCGCGACCTGTCGCGCTACCTCGTCGGCCTCGCCATCTTCCTCGGCCTGCTCGGCACGTTCTGGGGCCTGCTCGTGACCATCCGCTCGGTTGCCGAAATCATCGGCTCGCTCGGCGTCGGCACCGATCCGGTGGCGATGTTCACCGATCTCAAGGAGCACCTGAAGGAACCTCTGTCCGGCATGTCGACGAGTTTTTCCACCTCGTTGTTCGGCCTCGCTTCCTCGCTCGTGCTCGGCTTCCTCGACCTGCAGGCCGGACACGCACAGAACCGTTTCTACAACGAACTCGAGGAGTGGCTGTCGGGGCAGACGCGGCTGTCGTCGGGCGCGCTGCAGGGCGACGGCGAGGCAAACGTGCCGGCCTACGTGCAGGCGCTGCTCGAACAGACCGCCGACGGTCTCGAGCGCATGCAGCGCGCGCTGGTCGAGTCGGAGCGCGAACGGCGCAATTCCTCCGAGCAACTCGGCGAACTCAACGCCCAGCTCGCACGCCTGGCCGACCTGCTCGGCCGCGAGTCGCGCGAAATGCGCGGCATGAGCGAGACCCAGGAAGAACTGAAGAACGTGCTGAAGACGCTCGCCGCGGCGCCGGGCAACAGCGCGCGCCTTAGCGACGACCTGCGCAGCGAATTCCGCCTGCTTTCGCGCACGATCGCCGCGGCGGTCGACGGCAAGCGCAGCAACGGAGCGTAAGCGATGAATTCGCTCGCGCGCCGCCGCCGCGGCCTCGACATCTGGCCGGGTTTCGTCGATGCGCTGACGAGTCTGATCCTGGTCATGATCTTCGTCCTGCTGCTGTTCGCGATCGGCCAGTTCGTGCTGTCGCAGACGCTGGCCGGCAAGAACAAGGCGCTGGCCGACCTCAACGCGCAGATCGCGCAATTGGCGCAAACCTTGTCGCTCGCGCAGGACGCGAAGGCCAGGCTCGATGCCAAGGTCAACGAATTGTCCGCCTCGCTCGGCACCTCGAATGCGGCACTCGAAGCGAAGAACGCCGAAAGCGCCAAGCTCGCCGCCGATATCGCCGCGCTGAGCGAACTGAAAACCCAGCTCGAACAACAGGTCGCGCAGATGGCCGCGCAACTCGACGCCTCGAAGAAGGATCTCGTCGCCGCGACCGACCTCAACGCCAAGTCCGCGGCGCAGGTCGAACTGCTCAACCGCCAGCTCGCCGCGGTGCAGGAACAGTTGAAGCAGATCACCGCGGCGCTGGAGATCGCCAACAAAAACGTCAAGGACAAGGACGTGAAGATCGCCGAACTCGGCAAACAATTGAACATCGCGCTGGCGAACAAGGTCAACCAGCTCGAGAAATACCGTTCGGAATTCTTCGGCAAGCTGCGCGAGGCGCTCGGCAACCGACCCGACATCCAGATCGTCGGCGACCGCTTCGTCGTGCCGACCGACATCCTGTTCGCCACCGGCTCGGCCGAGCTCTCCCCCGAGGCACAGGCGTCGATGGCCAAGCTCGCCAAGACACTCAACGAAGTCGCCGCCGAGATTCCGTCCAGCCTCGACTGGGTGTTGCGCATCGACGGCCACACCGACAAGCGCCCGATCCACACCGACCAGTTCCCCTCGAACTGGGAGTTGTCGACCGCGCGCGCGACGGCGATCGTCAAGCAACTCGTCGTGCAGGGCATCCAGCCGCGCCACCTGTCGGCAAACGGCTTCGGCCAGTTCCAGCCGCTCGACCCGAAGGACAACGAAGCCGCCTACGCGAAGAACCGGCGCATCGAGATTCAGCTCACCAATCGTTGAGCAGGGTGTCGGCCGCCCTCAAACCGGCAGCGCCGTGGTTTTCTTCACTGTGCGCAAGGCCAGCGTCGACTGCACGCGCACCACGCCCGGCAGCTGGGTGAGGATTGCCGTGTGGATGCGCTCGAAATCGGCCGCATCCGCATACGCGACGCGCACCATGTAGTCCGCCGCTCCGGCAAGCAGGCAGCATTCGGTCACTTCGGGGTGATCGTGGATGGCCGCCTCGAACGCATCGAGCGCAGTGCGTCCTTGCTGGTCGAGTGTCACCAGCACGAAGGCGGTGCCCGGCAAGCCCGCGGCTTTCTCGTCGATCAGCATGACGTAGCGCGAGATCAACCCGCGCTCCTCGAGCAGTTTGACCCGACGCAGGCAGGCAGACGGCGAGAGGTTGATCTGCGCGGCGAGGTCCAGATTGGTCAAGCGTCCGTCCTGCTGCAGCAGGCGCAGGATCGCCCGGTCGCGTTCGTCGAGCATCCACTTTAAAGTTGGCATGATATTTCAAGATATGGGTTAATAACCGAATAAAACTCAACTATGGAGTAAAAAATCCCGAAAAATACGCTCTCCATTGCACAATATTCAGATCATACTGCGGCCTCATCGCGCGCGCGCAACCGGCGCCGCCGCGGACCAGCCCGAGGGAGACCCGACATGCGTATTGGCGTACCGAAAGAGATCAAGAACCACGAATATCGTGTCGGCCTCATTCCGTCCTCGGTGCAGGAACTGGTGCACCATGGCCATCAGGTGCTCGTGCAGGCGGGTGCGGGCCTTGGTGCGGGCATTCCCGATGCCGACTACACCGCCGTCGGCGCCAGCATCGTCGACAGCGCGGACCGGATCTTTGCCGAGGCCGACATGGTGGTGAAGGTCAAAGAACCGCTCGCGGTCGAGCGCAAGAAACTGCGCAAGGGCCAGATTCTCTTCACCTACCTGCATCTCGCGCCCGACGCGGAACAGACCCGGGATCTGATCGACTCCGGCGCGATCTGCATCGCCTATGAAACCGTCACCGCGGCGAACGGCTCGCTGCCGCTGCTGACGCCGATGTCCGAAGTCGCCGGCCGCCTCGCCCCGCAGGTCGGTGCGCACTCGCTGGAAAAGGCGCAGGGCGGACGCGGCGTGCTGCTCGGCGGCGTGCCCGGCGTGCCGGCGGCCGAAGTGGTGATCCTCGGCGGCGGCGTGTCCGGCACGCATGCGGCGACGATCGCGGTCGGCATGGGCGCCAAGGTCACCGTCGTCGATCGCTCCGCCGATGCGCTCAAGCGCCTGGCTACCCAGTTCGGCACGTCGATCTCGACCGTGTTCTCCACGCGCTCGGCGATCGAGGAACTCGTGCGCCGCGCCGACCTGCTGATCGGCACCGTGCTCATCCCCGGCGCCGCCGCGCCGAAGCTGGTCACGCGCGCCATGCTGGCAACGATGAAGCCGGGCTCGGTGATCGTCGACGTCGCCATCGACCAGGGCGGCTGCGTGGAGACCTCGCGCGCAACCACGCACGCCGACCCGACCTACGTCGTCGACGGCGTCGTCCACTATTGCGTCGCCAACATGCCTGGCGCGGTGGCGCGCACTTCGACGTTCGCGCTCAACAACGTCACCCTGCCGTTCACGCTCTCTCTCGCCAACCACGGCTGGAAGAAGGCGCTCGCCCAGGACGCGCACCTGCGCAGCGGCCTCAACGTGTTCGAGGGCAAGGTGACCTGCGAGCCGGTCGCGCAGGCGCACGGCCTGCCGTACGTGTGCGCGGAGACCGCGATCGGCATGTAAGCAGTCCCGCTACCCCAACTCGGCCAAGGGGGCGACATGTCGCCCCCTTGGCTTTTGCAATGACACGGCCAACGCGCGAATCCGCGCTTGAACAGCCGTCGCGGACGGCCCCGTCACCACAGCCCCAGCGACACCGACGCATACCAGTTGCGCCCCGGCAGCACGAGATAGTAGATGTTGCCGTTCTTGATCGAATCAGCGACCTGGTGATGCGCGTTGAATACGTTCTCGACCTGCAGACGGAACTTCCAGCTCTTCAGGAACGAGTCTTCGACGTTGCGGCCATAGCCGAGACTCAACGCGGTCTGCCAGAAACCGTCGGATTTGCCGGACGCGGTCACCGTGGTCGCGTCGTCCGGATTGAAGCCGCCGTTGTAGACCTTCTGCGCGCCGACGTACTTGCTCGAGACCGAGCCGAACAGGCCGTTGCCTTCGTAGGAAAGGCCCAACGCCATCGTGCCGTCCGGCACATTGGGGATATCGAGGCTCGATAGCCTGAATTGTGCATCGATGGTCGAGAAGTTGGCGAACGCACTGACACCGTTGCCGAAATAGTACGTCGCCTCGCCTTCGATTCCGTACATGCGCGCACCGCGCGCGAGCGCGAAGACCGGGTCCTTGGTGACCGGATCGATCGAGGACAACGGAAAATTCTTGTAGTCGATGTAGAACACATCCGCGTCTGCGCTGAAGCGATCGTTCTTCCACACCGTGCCGAACTGGTAGTTCATCGTCTGCTGCGGCGAAGTGCGGTTGTTTTCCGGATGCGGCACGTAGAACTGGTTGAGGTTGGGCGCAAGGAAGCCCTGCGCCGCCTGCGCGTACAGGCTCCACTCGGGCGCGACGAGATAGTTCGTCGCGAGGTAGCCGAGCGCCTTGCGCCAGGTCTGGGCGTAGTCCAGCGGCGTCTTCGTGGTCTGGTTGATCGGCGCCTCGATCGCGCGCTGGAACTGCAAAACCTTGATGCCCGGCGTGACCATCAGGGCGTCGTTCGCCTTCCACGCGTACTCGGCATAAATCTGCGTGGTGCGCAACCAGTCGACCATGTTGTACTTGTACGCGCTCGCATCCGGCTTGCCGGGCTTGACGTCGTGGATGCCGCCAAGGGTGTAGTCGAGCAGGAGTTGATAGCGCTCGTTCTTCTGCGTTTCATACCAACCGCCGAAGCGAAGTTCGCCGCTGGCCAGCGTGCGCGTCAGCGTCAGCACGTCGCCGTAGGCGCGGTAGCGGTTGACCTTGTAAGCGCCGCCCATGTTGACTTTCGATGCATTCGTGCCGACCGTTGGCGACTCGTTGCTGTCGTTGTTGTAGTAGTACGTGTAGGTCTTGTTGTCCAGCGCCCAATCCGGCGTCAGCGCACTCTTGATGCCGAGGTATTCCATGTCGGTCTGCTTGACCTGGTGGTTGTAACAGGCGCAATCGGTCGAGAATTGATCGTGATTGAGGCCGAAGTCGCGCCCGAGCGTGTCGATCTGCGCCTGGGTCAGCGTGGTCTTGTTCGGATTGTTGAACTTGATGTCGTTGTAGTTGCTCAGCACGGTGATTTCCGTGGACTCGCCGACCGGCTGCACGTACTTGAGGTACGCGGTCTTGCGGTGCACCCCCGAATCGGTGCGGAAGGTGTCGCTGTCGTAGTACTGCGCACTCGCGATCAGCCTGCCGTTGCCGAAATTCTCCATCCGCCCCGAGTTGAATTCGAGATGGCTCAGCGTCGTCGAGTAGCTGCCGAAAGTCTGCGTCGGGATCACCTCGAAGGCATCGAGCGGGTCCTTCGAGCGCAGCGCGATCGTGCCGCCGAACGTCGCCTCGCCGATCGTGCTCGCGCCACCGGGGCCGCGATCGACCGCGACCTGGCCGATCATCTTCGCCGGAAAATAGCTCGACGTATGATGCGAGAAGTCATTGGTGTCGCCGAACGGAATGCCGTCGTAGGTGACGTTGTACTGGTTGTCGTTGAAGCCGCGCATCGTCACCTGCTTGGCTTCGCCAAGGCCCGGCCCCGCGGGGCTGATCGATGTCACCGACGGCGCCATCGCCGCGATCTGCGCGTAGTCCGAAGTCGGCGGCTCGTGGTTGCTGATCCAATCCAGACCGATGATCGAAGTTGGCTGGGTCACGTCGAGTTCGCTCTGCACCGGCGCCATCGTGATCGCCGAACGCGCGGAACTGGCGTTGACTTCGACTTCCTGCAGTTGCGCCACCGCCCCGTTCGGATTCGCGGCTTCCGCGGGTGCGGACGCGTCGGCCGGCGCATCGGTGGCGAAGCCGGAGTGCGGGAACGTGGCCAGCATCATCGCCAGCGCGAGCGGACGCAGGCGCCCAGCAGCAGCGTAAAAGGGAGGCAGGCGATGCAACGCCTGCGATGAAACGTGGACGCAACGAATATTCGGCATGGTTCGGGTTTCTTCTTTTGGCAAGGGGCGACAGCGCGGCGCACCTTACGGCCCGCACATTTCCGTTGTGCTGCAAATTCTTTACATCTGCTTTAACGGATCGTCGACGGCGCACGCTGAAATGAAAGCGTCATGAAATGCGCCCAAAGTGCGCGCCCACGCCGCACGCTCTGCGAGCGCGAATCGAGGAGAAAAGAAAATGCGTATTCTGAAGACGTGCTTCGCCGCGTTCATGCTGCTCATTGCCGATGCAGCGAATGCCGCGACTGAGGTCAATCCCTATGCCGATGCCACCGCAATCGACCTGCTGCACATCCTGCCGCCGCCCCCGGCGGATGATTCGGCGCAGACGCTCGCGGAACTCGGCGAGATCCTGACGATCCAGATCGCGCGCACACCGGCGATGGCCGAACGCGCCCGAGCCGACAGCGAAGAGAGCATCTGGCGCTTCGCCGATGTGCTCGGCGAAAAATTCACCGCGCAGAACCTGCCACGCCTCGCCGCGCTGTCTGCACGCCTGATCAAGACCGAGGATGTCATCGTCAAGCCGGCGAAAAAGGGGTTCAACCGCCCACGCCCCTACGTGCTCAGCAAGCTCGTCGAGCCATTGCGTGCGGGCACGAGCATGTCCACGTCCGGATCGTGGCCGTCGGGCCACACCACGCTCGGCACGCTGATGGGCATCGTGCTCTCGAATATGGTGCCCGAGAAGAAAGCCGAGTTGATGCAACGCGCCTGGGAGTACGGCAACAACCGCATCGTCGCCGGCGTGCACTATCGCTCGGACGTCGAGATGGGACGCATCGCAGGCTCGGTCATCGCGGCCAGCCTGGCGAGGCGGCCGGATTTCGAGGCGGATTTCGCCACGGCGCAGAAAGAACTGCGCGCGGTGCTGGGCCTAGCGCCGCTGCATTGATTTTCGCGCCGCGCGAGCAAGGAGCGAGGCGCGCTTAAACCCGCCCGGCGAGCAGATGAAACTGCCAGCGGACCTCGCGCACGCGCGCGGGCTCGCCCCATGCGGCACGCAGGTCGGCTTCGACGCGGCCGACCGGGTCCGCGCCATTGGCCTTGATGTAGCGCTGGGTCGCCGACCACGAGCGCAGGTAGGCAAGCAACTGCGCGAGGTTCCAGCGCATGACCATCGGAAACTGCGGAGCCGCAATCGCTTCGAATGGAAACGGGATCGTGCTGTAGCCGGCGTCGATGTGCGCCCGCTCCGGCGGCCAGTACGGGCCGGTCAATGCATCGCCGTACAGATGCTCGATCACGTCGTCGATCGCCGCATCGCCCGTTCCGCACGCGGCATATGCCCACGCCGCAAACACGCCGTATGGCTTGAGCACGCGCCGTACCTCGGCGTAGAAGGCGGCGAAGTCGAACCAGTGCAGCGCCTGCGCGACGGTGACGAGACTCGCGCTCGCGGCGGACAGCGAAGAGCGTTCGGCCGGCTCGACGCGATACTCGATGTTCGCACGCTGCTCGGCGTCGGCAATCTGGTTCGCGCTCGGATCGGTGGCGACGACTCGATCGAAGCGGCGTGCGAGCGCGACGCTGGCCTGGCCGTTGCCACAGCCCGCGTCCCAGGCGAGCGCTTGATCGGGCGCCTGCGCGGCGAGCCAGTCGAACAGTGCCTCGGGATAGGTCGGCCGCGCCTCGCGATAGAGTTCGGCGTGGCCGGAAAAGTGATCCTTGAATCGGGTCATGGCGGGTATTCCTCCGTCCTCGTTTCACCAGGCTTCAGCGCAGCGAGTTCGATCGCGCCGATGCGGGTCCGGATCAGGCGCAGCGTAGGCAGGCCGACCGCCGCGGTCATGCGCCGCACCTGGCGGTTGCGGCCTTCGCGGATCGTCAGTTCGATGAACGCATCGGGTACGCTCTTGCGGAAGCGCACCGGCGGGTCGCGCGGCCACAGCCATTCCGGCGCATGCGACAACAACGTCGCGCGCGCGGGCAGGGTCGGGCCGTCGTTCAGAAGTACACTTTTTCGCAATTGCGCCAGTTGTTCCGTGCCCGGCGCGCCTTCGACCTGGACGAGATAGGTCTTCTCGACCTTGAACCTCGGGTCGGTCAGGCGCTGTGCTAGCCCGCCGTCGTCGGTCAGCAACAGCAAGCCTTCGCTGTCGTAGTCGAGCCTGCCCGCGGCGTAGGCGCCGGGCGCGCGCACGAACTCCGCCAGCGTGCGTCGCGGCGGAGAGCTTCGATCAGTGAACTGGCAGAGGACCTGGAACGGCTTGTTGAACGCGAGCAGCATGCGTGGATTGTCCCTTCCCCGAGCCTGCGGGGGAAGGGATGGTCACAAGTTCCCCGATGGAACTATTTTTTTGGCTTGACGAACTTCAGCGTCATCCGATCCGACTCGCCGATCGCCAAGTACTTGTCGCGATCGACGTCCTTGAGCGCAAGCACCGGCGGCAGGGTCCACACGCCTTTCGGATAGTCCTTGGTGTCCTTCGGATTCGCGTTGATCTCGCTTTGCGCGACGAGCTTGAAACCGGCGTCGCTGGCGAGCTTGGTCACGACTTCGACCGGCAGATAGCCCGAGTCCTTGTCCTGCGCGAGTGTCGTGCCCGCCCTGGCGCGGTGGTCTACGACGCCGAGCGTGCCGCCGGGCTTGAGCACCGTGTACATTGCCTTGAACATTGCCTCGGCATTGCCGTCGTCGGTCCAGTTGTGCACGTTGCGGAATGTCAGCACGACATCGGCCGACGCCGGCGCGCCGAACACCGGCGCCTTGCCGTCGAACTCGACGACTTCGGCCTTGCCGTAGCGCGCCGCATCGTCGGCGAACTTCTTGTGCAGGCCGCTCTTGTCGCTCGCATTCTCGCCGCTCGGATTCTTCGGCTTGAAGATCGCGGCGACATAGTGGCCGTGGTCCTTCAGGTACGGCGCGAGAATTTCCGCATACCAGCCGCCGCCGGGCACGAGTTCGACCACGGTCTGGTCGGGCTGGACGCCGAAGAACGCCAGTGTTTCCTTCGGATGGCGGTATTGGTCGCGCGCCTTGTTCTTGTCCGAACGCCAGTCGCCCGCGAGTACCGCGTCGATCGAGGTTGCCTGCGCGAGCGCGCCCGGCGTGACCGGTGCCTTCGGCTGATCGGCGAACGCGACAGGATTCACGGCCAATGCCGCCGCAAGCGCCAGGGTCAATGGTGAAAATTTACGCATACAATTCTCCCTCGGATAACAATTGGTTGGGGTTCGCGAAAGTCAAAGACCGGGATTGGGCGCAAATAATTCCACACCGACGCGCACCTGTTCCGGATACGGCGGCACATCGGCGACGCGACCCTCGACCAGTCGTTCCTGCAGCTCGCGCCACCAGCGCACGCTGAAGATCTCGCCATGCGCTTCGAGCAGCGCCGCGCGCTGCGCCGCGTCCATGCCGAGGAAGCGCGGAAACTGCTCGGGAAACACGTCGAACGGCCCGACGTAGAACGTTTCGCCGCGATCGTCGTCCTCGGGCAGTTCGCGGAAGCGGCACTCGCTGACCAGACACAGCTCGTCGTAGTCGTAGAAAATGGCGCGGCCGGTGCCGGTGACGCCGAAATTCTTGAACAGCAGGTCGCCCGGAAAGATGTTGCTCGAGGCGAGGTCGCGGATCGCCTGGCCATAGTCGACCACGGCGCGCACCGCGGCTTCGGGTTCGGCTTCGCGCACGTAGAGATTGAGCGGCCGGACGCGGCGTTCGACATAGCAATGCGAGATGACGAGATCGTCACCGTCGATCGTCACGGTTTCGCTGCAGCTGGTCAGCAGTTCTTCGAGCAGTGCCGGCGCGAACTGTACGCGTGGAAAACGCAGGAAGCGGAACTCCTGCGCATCGACGAGACGGCCGCAGCGGTCGTGGCGGAACACCAGCGTGTACTTCTGCATGACCTCGGCACGCGCGCTCTCCTTCGGAAACGCGAACTTGTCGCGGATCAGCTTGAACACGAGCGGATACGAGGGCAGCGTGAATACGGCCATGACCATGCCGCGCTCGCCGTCGGCGTGCACGAACGACTCGCCGTGGTGCGCAGCGAGATGACGGAAAAAATGCCGATAGCGCTCGGTCTTGCCCTGCTTGGCGCGGCCGAGCACGGTGTACAGCTCGTCGATCGGCTTGTACGGCAACAGCGTGCGCAGAAACACCACCGCGTCGCCGACGGTCGGCAGGTCGGCCTGGAAATAGCTGCGCGTGTAGCCGAACACCTGGGCGACGTGCGCGCGCTCGGTCAACACCGCGTCGACGCGCAGGCCGGCATCCTCGTTGACCAGCGCGATCACCAGCGGTGCGATGCGCTCGGCGCCGAAGATGCGACCGACGAGGTAGGCACGCCGCTCGCGGTAGAACACGGTATCGAGCAGCTCGATCGCGCGGATCGGATTGGGGTTGCCCGCGTCGATGCCACCCCATTCCAGCAGGCGCCGGGTCAGCGCCTCGGCAATGCGCAACGCGCACAGGCTCTGGTGCGCGTACGCCACGTCGAACGTGCAGTCGTCGAGCATGCGCTGACAGACGCGCGGCAATTGCCCCCACACCGCGTAGCTGTGACGCCCGACCGGATGCGTGATTCGGTCGGTAGGCTCGATGCCCAGGGCGACGAACTCGATCTGCGCATCCACGCCGGACGTGCCGAAGAAGCGCCGCGTCAACGTGTTGTAGAAAGTCTTGTTGAGCTCCTGGTCGAGCAACGGCGCGATCAACTCGGCGAAGGCATGGCGGATATCGATCCACAGTCCGCGCTCGCGTACCCGTTCGCGCAGCAGGCGCTCGAGCCGCGTCGTCGTCGCGCGCACACAGATGTCGTACAGATCCATGCGCTCGAGGTTGTCCATCTGCGCCGACACGAAATCGCGCGCCTCGAAGCGCTGCCTGGCGCGGCGTGTCACCGCGCGGAAGCGCTCGTTGTAGTCGGCGAAGCCGTTGCGGATGTCGACGGCCGCCGCTGCGGCCAGCGCCGCGCGTTCGTCGGCCAGCGAGCTCGATCGCAGAATGGCGGCGTCTTCGGCGCTCATCGTGCCGCCACCATACCCGAATTCATCGCGGTTTGACCGCACTCCCGGGCAAAGGCACGAACGGATTGCGATTCAACGCGGCGAGCGCGGCCCAGGCCGTCGCGCCGAGATGCGGGCGACGGTAGTAGTAGAAGTCGGCCGAGGTGCTGTCGCCGACGGCGAGGCCGGTAGTGATGCGCGGCTCGCGCGTGGCGTAGAAAAAACCGCCCGGCGAAGCCTGCTGCGCGATCGTCGCGAACAATTTGTCCGCATCCGCTTCGCGGCCGAGTCTGCGATAGACCAGCGCTGCCTGAGCCGTGCCTTCCGTCCACAAACCGTCGCGGTCATCGTTGAAATCGAAACCGTCGGCCACGCCATGCTGTTGCTCGACCCAAGCCAGCGCACGTGGCCATCGCTTGTCCGCATCCGGCAACAGTTGCGCCCAGAGTTGCACGTCGAGTCCGGAAATGCCGCGATTCGGCGAGCTGCCGTCGGCCAGGGTACCAACCCAGAAATGCGCGCTCGCCTCATCCCATTGCGCATCGACGAAACTGCGCGCCTGCCATGCGTGCTGCGTCCACTCGCCTTTCGCATCGACGCGATCGAGCCAGATGAACAACGCAGCGATATCGATATTGTGCTCGGTCGATTTCCACAATATTTTTTTCGATGCCGCATCGAAGCCTTCGACGCCGCCGCTGAATCCACCGTTGCCGCGATCGTCCAAGGCGTTCGCCGCGATCCATCCAGCCAGCTTTGCCCCGGTCCGCAGCCAGCGCGCATCGCCGCTCGCATCGTGCAAGGCCAGCAACGCAAGCGCGGCCCACGCCACGTTGCCGATGGCCGTGCCATCCTGGTATGCGTCCTCGACCCAGCGGTTTTCTTTCGCATCCCACCAGCCATTAGGCAAAGGTTTGCCATTTTCGACGGGACCGGCGCGATACGCGTTGCGCAGGCGCGAATCGCTCATTGCGGCGAGCCGCAACGCCTCGCCGATGCGTGTAGCCTGCTCGCGCTTGCCGCAGGCGAGCAACGCGATCGCCGCCAGCGCATTGTCGTAGGTGAACGCCGCGGTGCGCAGCGCGGGTTCGTTGGACGCTCCCCCGCCGCGCTCGTGATCGTAGCTGCGCAGGAAGATCGGCGTGTTGCCGGGAAATTCTTCGACGCGGGTAGCGAGTGCGACGCAGCTTTTCATCGCTATCGATTCCGCATTCGTGGCGGCGTGAACCGTGCCGGCAGCCAACTGCATCGTCATTCCGGCGAATGCCGGAATCCATTTTGATCTTGCCCTCAAAAAGCAAAAGACACTGAATTCCGGCCTGTGCCGGAATGACGAGCAAAGAAGCCTCACGCCGCCGTGCCGCCAACTGTCATCGCATCGATGCGCAAGGTCGGTTGGCCAACGCCGACCGGCACGCTCTGCCCTTCCTTGCCGCAGACGCCGACGCCTTCATCGAGTTTCAGATCGTTGCCGATCATCGACACGCGCGTCAGCACCTCGGGGCCCGCGCCGATCAACGTCGCGCCCTTGACCGGCCGCGTCACCTTGCCGTTCTCGATCAGGTAGGCTTCGCTCGCCGAAAACGTGAACTTGCCATTGGTGATGTCGACCTGGCCGCCGCCGAAATTCACGGCGTACAAGCCGCGCTCCACCGAGGCGATGATCTCGCCCGGATCGTGCCGGCCGGCGAGCATGTAGGTATTGCGCATGCGCGGCATCGGCAGGTGCGCGAACGATTCGCGCCGGCCGTTGCCGGTCGAACGCTGGCCCATCAAATGCGCGTTGAACTTGTCCTGCATGTAGCCTTTCAGGATCCCGTCTTCGACCAGCACCGTGCATTCGGTCGGCGTGCCTTCGTCGTCGACGCTGAGCGAGCCACGCCGATTGGCCAGCGTGCCGTCGTCGACCACGGTGACGCCTTTCGCCGCGATGCGATCGCCATGACGACCGGTGAACGCGCTCGTGCCCTTGCGGATGAAATCGCCCTCGAAGCCATGGCCGATCGCCTCATGCAGCAGCACGCCTGGCCAGCCGGGACCAAGCACGACGGTCATGCTGCCGGCGGGCGCCGGCACCGATTCGAGATTGACCAGCGCCTGGCGCACCGCCTCGCGCGCGAACGCATGCGCGCGCCCGTTGCCGAGCAGCTCGCGATACCCATAGCGGCCGCCACCGCCCGAGCTGGCCGACTCGCGCCGGCTGTTCTGTTCGGCGATCACGTTGACGTTCATGCGCACGAGCGGACGCACGTCGGCCGCGAGCGTGCCGTCCATCGCCGCGACGAGCACGGTGTCCAGCGTCGCCGACAGACTCACGATCACCTGCGTCACGCGCGGATCGAGCGAACGCGCGAACTGGTCCACTTCGCGCAGCAGGGCGATCTTCTCTTCGTTGGCGATGCTCTCGACCGGATCGATCGCCGGGTACAGCGATTGCGCGTTGCGCGCGGTCAGCGCATGCGCGGCGCGGTCGTTGCCCGACTGCGCGATCGCGCGCGCACTCTTCGCCGCGGTCAGCAGTTCCGGCAGCACGATCTCGTCCGAATAGGCGAAACCGGTCTTCTCCCCGCTCATCGCGCGCACGCCGACGCCCTGCTCGATCGAATGGCTGCCCTCCTTGACGATGCCGTCCTCGAGCATCCACGACTCGCTGCGCGAATGCTGGAAATACAGATCGGCTGCATCGATGGACGGCCCGGCGAGCTGGCCGAACACGCGATCGAGGTCGGCGGCGGCAAGGCCGCCGGGCGTGAGCAGCCGTTGTTCGGCAAGGGCGAGCAGGGTCATGAAAATCCTTGGAAACACACTCTGGCAGGAGCGATATGGCCGCAATTCGCCGAATTTAAAGACGACCGCTTTGGATTCGCTTTTTTCAATTCGGCTACGGCATTTCAACTGTGAAATCGGGCATGGATGCTGAATTCCAGGCTACGCCACGCGGCGCTCTACACGCGCCAGCCTCGAACCGAGCGCATTCCTGGCACATTCCAAATCGTAGTGCTGCTGCAGATTCATCCAGCTCTGCGCGTCGGTGCCGAAATAGCGGGCGAGACGCAACGCCGTATCGGCGGAAATACCGCGGCGCTCGCGCACGATGTCGTTCACGCGCGCCGGCGTAACGTCAATCGCCCTGGCGAGCTGGTTACTCGACAGACCCAGCGGTCGCATGAATTCCTCGCGCAGGACCTCGCCGGGATGGATCGGAGGAAGTTTTTTTGCCATGGTGAAAACCTCAGCGGCAGTCAGCGATTTCGACGTCCTCAGCATCCTGCCCGCTGCAACGGAAACAGATGCGGAATTGATCGTTGATGCGGATGCTGTACTGGCCGGCGCGGGCACCTTTGAGAAGCTCCAGACGATTGCCGGTCGGTACGCGCAGGAAGTCCAGCGACGCGGCAGCGCGCAGTTTCTGGAGTTTGCGCCGCGCAACCGACTCGATCACCGCGAATCGACGCACGGAAGATCGATCGAACAACCGTTGTGTATCCTTGCAATGGAACGATTTGGTCGACATGCGGCGTATCGTATATCGGTATTCGATATGGAACAATATGCGCGCCACGACTTGCGCTATGTCTCGCGCTTGGGCATTGTATCGAATTCAAACGATTGTTCGATATCGCGCACATGACCACAGGGACAGCTTCGACACCGCATCCGCTCTACCCGCACCTGCTCGCCCCGCTCAATCTCGGCTTCACCACGCTGCCGAACCGCGTGCTCATGGGTTCGATGCACACCGGGCTCGAGGATCACGCGCGCGACTACGAAAAGCTCGCCGCGTACTTCGCCGAGCGCGCACGCGGCGGCGTCGGCCTGATGGTCACGGGCGGCATCGCGCCGAATCTCGAGGGCTGGCTCACGCCTTTCGGCGGACGGCTGTCGCTGCCGTGGCATGTCGCGCGCCATCGCAAGGTCACCGCCGCGGTGCACGCCGAAGGCGCGAAGATCTGCCTGCAGATCCTGCACGCCGGCCGTTACGGCTACCAGCCACTGTCGGTGGCGCCGTCGAAGATCAAGTCGCCGATCACGCCGTTCACGCCTCGCGCGCTGTCGGCGCGCGGCGTCGAACGCACGATTGCCGACTTCGTCAATTGCGCCAAGCTGGCGCAGGATGCCGGCTACGACGGTGTCGAGATAATGGGCAGCGAGGGTTATCTGATCAACCAGTTTCTCGCCGCGCGCACGAACACGCGCACGGACGATTGGGGCGGCAGCGCCGAGAATCGCCAGCGCTTTGCGGTCGAGATCGTGCGCCGCACGCGCGCCGCAGTCGGGCGCGATTTCATCATCGTCTATCGCCTGTCGATGCTCGATCTCGTCGACAATGCGCAGAGTTGGGACGAGATCGTGCAGCTCGCGAAGAAGATAGAAGCCGCCGGCGCAACGATCATCAATACCGGCATCGGCTGGCACGAAGCGCGCATTCCGACGATCGTCACCAGCGTTCCACGCGCATCTTTCGCGTGGGTCACGAAAAAACTGAAGCCGGAAGTCGGCATTCCGCTGATCGCGACCAACCGCATCAACATGCCCGAAGTCGCCGAGCGGATCCTCGCCGACGGCGGCGCCGACATGGTATCGATGGCGCGCCCGCTGCTCGCCGATCCGGACTGGGTGAACAAGGCGCGCGCCGGGCGCAGCTCGCGCATCAACACCTGCATCGCCTGCAATCAGGCCTGCCTCGACCACATCTTCGCGGAGAAGCGCGCCTCGTGCCTGCTCAATCCGCGTGCCTGCGCCGAGACCGAACTGGTCATTGCAAAGACGCCGACGCCCAAGAAGATCGCCGTGATCGGCGCGGGCCCGGCCGGCCTCGCGTGCGCGACGACGCTGGCCGAGCGCGGCCATGCGGTGACGCTGATCGATGCCGCAGCCGAGATCGGTGGCCAGTTCAACCTCGCCAAGCGTATCCCCGGCAAGGAGGAATTTTCCGAGACGCTGCGCTACTTCGGCCACCGCATCGAGGACACGGGCGTCGAACTGCGCCTTGGCACGACGGCGACGACGGAATCTCTGCGTGGATTCGATGCGGTGATCCTGGCCACCGGCATCATCCCGCGCACTTTGAACATCCCGGGCGCGGATCATCCAAAGGTGCTCGGCTACATCGACGTTCTGCGCTGGCGCAGGCCGGTCGGCAAGCGCGTCGCAATCATCGGCGCGGGCGGAATCGGTTTCGACGTCGCCGAATACCTCACTCAGGACGCGCCCTCGTCGACGACGGACGTCGCACGCTGGTCGCACGAATGGGGGGTGGACCTGAGCTACACGCACCGCGGCGGCCTGGCGAAGGCCGAACCCGAAGCCTCCTACCGCGAAGTCTGGCTGCTGCAACGTACCCCGGGCACACCCGGCAGGCGCCTTAACAAGACCACCGGCTGGGTCCACCGCGCCGCGCTGAAGATGAAGAACGTGAAGATGCTGGGCGGCGTGGACTATGAACGCATCGACGATGAGGGCCTGCACGTCAGCATCGACGGTGTGGCCCAATGTATACAAGTGGACAACATCGTCGTCTGTGCTGGCCAGGAGCCGCGGCGAGACCTCCATGCCGGTCTCGCCGCGGCCGGCGTCGCCGTGTACCTGATCGGCGGCGCCGATGTCGCCGCCGAACTCGATGCCAAGCGCGCGATCGCGCAGGGAACGAAGCTGGCGGCGGCATTCTGATTGCGCTGCGACCGGCACAGGCCGCGCACGTCAAATCAATCGTCGCTGTCGTCGCCTGGTGCAACTGCATCGATACGCCCGTAGGCACCGCGCGCCTCGTCGCCCGGTCCCGCGGCGAAAAACAGCGTATCGACCGGCTGATTGGCAAATCCGCTGCCGAATGCGATGCCCCAGAGGCCGTCGATCTCGATCGGCCGGCGCTGGCTGTCGCGCAGATTGCCGAGCGGCAGGCCGAACGCGAACAGATTGGGAGTCGGATCGTAGGCATTGATGCGGCCATCACCGAAATTGCCGACGAGCAGACTGCCGCCGAGACGGCCGAAGCCCGCCGGCGCTAGCGCGACGCCCCAAGGCGCGTTGAGCGGACCACGTGAAGCGACGCGGCGCAACAGCTTGCCGTTCGGATCGTAGGCGTCCACGTAACCGAGACCGGGGCCATGCACGTCATCGTGCCTGTCCGCATCCTGCTTGGCGTAGGTCACGTAAATGTCGCCGTTGATCGCCTGGATGCCGAACGGCGCGAAACCGTAGGGAATCCTCGCATCGACGAACGCTCCGGCGGGCAGGTTGACCGGCATGAACTTGCTGTCGAACACGTCGACCTTGCCGTTGTGGAAATCGGTAGCATAGAGCAGTTGCCCGGCGCCGCCCGCGCTCAGCGCGATGCCCTTGTAGATCGCCCCGCTCGCCGAGTTGTCGACCGCGCGCTGCGCATGCGCCAGGTCCACGTTCGGCGCCCAGCCGGCGATCACGCCATCTTCGGTGGCGAAGAGGAAGCGGCTTGGACCCGTTGCGGCGCCGTTGCTGACGGTGAAAGCGTTGGACGCGTTGTAGACGATGCCCGTCGGGCTGCCGCCGCTCGCACCGGCCGGATTCGGAATCGCAACGACGAGCGATTGCGGGTTACCCGTGCCGTCGTACAGGGTCGCGGTTCCGGTGTGGTTGTTCGCGACCCAGACGAAACCGAACGGATTGAACGCGACACCCCAGGCGTTGACCAGGTTGGGATCGGTGTGGTCCGCCGCACTTGCTCCATCGGACACGAGCGCGTGCACCTGGTAGGCAGCGCCGTCCTTCGCCATCGCCGGCGCGGCGGCACCAGCGGCAACCGCTCCAGCAAGGAAAAATGCGATGATCGGGCACGGGAAAATCCGGGATACAGACATGACAATCTCCTCTTGATCGCCCCCTGATTGCGCGACCGCGGCACAACTGCCATGGTCGCCATCATGCATTCCATTCCGCCCGCAGGAGGTTCAACCGCGATGCCCAGACCGATGTCCGCAACGTCACTCCGGGCCTGGTTTGCCCGGCCATCGCGCAGTTCGACGCGGCGGGCGCGAATCACGCTCGCCGTGCTCGTCCTTGCGGCATGCAGCGCGAATTCGCCAAAACCCGCACAAGCGGACGTTGCTTCCGCAGCGGGAATATTTCATGTCGAACCCGTGCGCCCGGTGGCGGAACTGCTGCCGTTCGCGCTCGCGGCGACACCGCCGGTGGAACACGGCGATTTCCGCAAGACCGACCTTGTCGACCTCGTCACGCTCGACCCGACGATCAAGCTCGACATCCGCTACGCCACGACGCGCAACTTTCTTGGCACGCCGCTGTACAGCCAGGCGCGCGCGTTCCTGCAGCGGCCCGCGGCCGAGGCGCTCGTGCGCGCCAGCCTCGCGCTGAAACGTGAGGGCTATGGCCTGCTCGTACACGACGCATATCGGCCGTGGTACGTGACGAAGCTGTTCTGGGATGCGACTCCGGTCGACAAGCATCGTTTCGTCGCCGACCCGGCGCAGGGTTCGCGCCACAACCGCGGCTGCGCGGTCGATCTCACCCTGTACGACCTGAAAACCGGCAAGGCCGTCACCATGCCGAGCCTGTATGACGAGATGAGCGAACGCGCCTACCCGGCCTACACGGGCGGCGGCGAGGACGCGCGCGCACGACGTGACCTGCTGCGCCGTCATATGGAGGCCGAAGGTTTCGCCGTCTACGAATACGAATGGTGGCACTTCGACTACCGCGACTGGCAGTCGTACGCGATCGGCAACGTGCGCTTCGAGGATATTGCGGCGCCACGCGGACGGTGAGGCCCGCCCGGCCGGCGCCGCAGGCCATCACTTCCGTTTCGCGATCGGCACGAACTTGAGGTCTTCCGGCCCGGTGTAGTTGGCGCTCGGGCGGATGATCTTGGCGTCGATGCGCTGCTCGATCACGTGCGCGCTCCAGCCCGAGGTGCGCGAGATCACGAACAGTGGCGTGAACATCGCGGTCGGCACGCCCAGCATGTGGTAGCTCACCGCGCTGAACCAGTCGAGGTTCGGGAACATCTTCTTGATTTCCCACATCGTCGATTCCAGCCGCTCGGCGATGTCGAACATCTTCGTGTTCTCCGCGTCCTTCGACAGGTCGCGCGCGACCTCCTTGATCACCTTGTTGCGCGGGTCGCTGACCGTGTACACCGGATGGCCGAAGCCGATCACCACTTCCTTGTTCTCCACGCGCCGGCGGATGTCGGCCTCGGCCTCGTCCGGCGTGTCGTAGCGCTTCTGGATCTCGAACGCGACTTCGTTCGCGCCGCCGTGCTTGGGTCCGCGCAGCGCGCCGATCGCGCCGGCGATGCAGGAGTGGAAATCGCTGCCGGTGCCGGCAATGACGCGCGCGGCGAAGGTCGACGCGTTGAACTCGTGCTCGGCGTACAGGATCAAACTCGTGTGCATCGCCCGCACCCACGCATCGCCCGGTGCCTTGCCGTGCAGCAGATGCAGGAAGTGGCCGCCGATCGAATCGTCGTCGGTTTCCACCTCGATGCGCTTGCCGTTGTGGCTGTAGTGGTACCAGTACAGCAGCATCGAACCCAGCGAAGCCATCAGCTTGTCGGCGATGTCGCGCGCGCCCGGGTGGTTGTGGTCGTCTTTCTCGGGCGATACGCAGCCGAGCGCGGACACGGCCGTGCGCATCACGTCCATCGGATGCGCCGACGGCGGCAGTTGTTCGAGCGTGGCCTTGACCGCCGCTGGGATGCCGCGCAGGGCCTTGAGTTTCGCTTTGTACGCATGCAGCTCGGAAACGGTCGGCAGCTTGCCGTGCACGAGCAGGTGTGCGATCTCCTCGAACTCGCAGGCGGTCGCGACATCGAGGATGTCGTAACCGCGATAGTGCAGGTCATTGCCGCTGCGCCCGACCGTGCACAGCGCGGTGTTGCCGGCGAGCGTGCCGCTCAGGGCAACCGACTTTTTCGGCTTGAAGGGGGTTTGCGGATTCGTGTCGCTCACTTTGCTTTCTCCATCGTCGTAGCCTGGCGCCCGCCTTCTGCAAACAAGGCATCGAGCTTGTTCTCGTAGTCGTGATAGCCGATGCGCGCGTACAGTTCCTCCCGCGTCTGCATCAGCTCGAGCACGTTCTTCTGGTGGCCGTCGCGGCGGATCGCCGTATAGACATTTTCCGCCGCCTTGTTCATCGCGCGGAATGCGCTCAGCGGATACAACACGATGCCGACACCGGTCGTGCGCAACTCGTCCACCGTGAACAGCGGCGTCTTGCCGAACTCGGTGATGTTGGCGAGCACCGGCACCTTCACCGCGTCGACGAATTTTCGGTAGGTCGGCAGATCGTACGCGGCTTCGGCGAAGATGCCGTCGGCGCCCGCCTCGACGCAGGCCAGCGCGCGCTCGATCGCCGCATCCACGCCCTCCACCTGGATCGCATCGGTGCGCGCGATCAGGAAAAAATCCTTGTCCGTCTTCGCATCCGCCGCGGCCTTGACCCGGTCGGCCATTTCCTGGCGACTGACGATCTCCTTGCCCGGGCGATGGCCGCAGCGCTTGGCCCCGACCTGGTCCTCGATATGGCACGCCGCGGCGCCGAACTTGATCAGCGACTTGACCGTGCGTTCGATGTTGAATGCCGACGGACCAAAGCCCGTGTCAATGTCGACCAGCAGCGGCAGATCGCAGACGTCGGTGATGCGGCGCACGTCGGTGAGCACGTCGTCGAGCGTGTTGATACCCAGATCCGGCAGACCGAGCGAGCCGGCCGCGACACCACCGCCGGAGAGATAGATCGCACGATACCCCGCGCGCTTGGCCAGCAGCGCGTGGTTGGCGTTGATCGCACCGATCACCTGCAGCGGCGTTTCGGCAGCGAGCGCAGCGCGGAAGCGCGCCGCGGCGGAGGACGTACTCATCGAAATCTCCTGGCTAGGCCGCACATTTTAACCCAAGCCCGTCACTTGACGCGGCGGAAGGTCCGCCGATGGCGGCCAACGCACCATACAGCGGGGTTGCGGCGTGGTGCGCACATCCGACGAACGCGAAGATGAATTGCTATCCAATCGAGGGCACAATACCGCCGCGGGGGACATCGCAGACACTTCAAACTCGAATGGAGCAACAGACATGAAGAAGCATCCCTTCGCCGACTTGCTCCTGTTCCCTCGGCTGTTCGCCACGCTGATCGCATTCGCCGCCGGTAGCGCGCATGCCGGCCCGATCGGACAGGGGACCTACAGCGGCGTCTATTCGGGTGGCGACTATGGCACGGTGACGATCGTCGTCGATGCACAAGGCAACGCCACCTGCGATTTCTTCAGTTCGCCCAATTTCGTCCATCATCAAGCTGCCGGGACGGTGACCACCGATTCTTCGTGGTACCTCGTCAACTGCGCGACGCCGAGCGACGCCACCTACCACTGGTCCGCCAGCAGCAATCCGAGCAGCGCACCGGGCAATGCCATCATCGGCTTCTGGGGCGGCGGTACGAGTAGCACCCAGATCAGCGGCAGTTTCACCGCCTACTACGTGTCGACCAGGACCGATCCCGCCGGCTCGATCGCCACCGGCTCATTTGCCGGGCTCTGGTACGAACCCGCGTTTACCGGAACGGGTTTCAACATCCTGCCCTCCTCGGCCGTGGGTCTGATCGTCACGTATTACGGCGTCAACGCGAGCGGTGGTCCGCTGTGGCTCATTTCGGACTTCGGTCCAAAAACGATCACCATCGGAACTCCGATCACGTTGAACATGAGCTTTTCGAACTCCGGCACTTTCCAGGCTCCGCTGCGAGTCCCGGTTGCGTGGGGCCGACTGACCATCACTTTCACGAGTTGCACCACCGCGACGGCGACGTTGACCGGAACCGACGGCAATGTCAGCGAAAATCTCACGCTGCTCACCGGAGTGATCGGGATGCCGGGCTGCACCTGACCGCGACATCATTGAGCAAAACCGGATATCCGGCTCCAGACCGGCGCATCGGTGCGGTGGCATGTGCTTCAACTGCCGGAGTCCGGACCGCGCCTGAGCGCATTGCGCACTTCCTCAAGCGAATTCGGATCGTCCAGCGTGGACAGGTCGCCGGGATCGCGATCCTCGGCCAGCGCCTGCAACGAGCGGCGCAGCAGCTTGCCCGAGCGCGTCTTCGGCAGCGCGTTGACAATGTAGACACGCGCCGGCCTGGCCACGCCGCCAAGCATGTCGACCACGCGCTGCTGCATGCCGCCTGCCGCGTCATGCCTGTTCGCCGCATCGGCACTGGCCGATTTCAGCGTCGCGAACACGATCGGAACCTGGCCCTTGAGTTCGTCCCTGACCCCGATCACCGCGGCCTCGGCGACACTGGCATGGCTGGACACCGACTCCTCGATCTCGCGCGTGCCGAGCCGGTGGCCGGCGACGTTGATCACGTCGTCGGTGCGGCCGAGAATCCAGGTGTAGCCATCCTCGTCGCGGATCGCCCAGTCGAGCGAGGAATAGAGGAGCTCCTTGAAGTGGGAAAAATAGCTCTGCACGAAGCGCGCGTCGTCGTGCCAGATCGTCGTCATGCAGCCCGGCGGTAGCGGCGGCACTGCGACGAGCACGCCCTTCTCGTTCGGCGCGCAGTCGAGGCCGGTGGTCTCGTTGATCACGCGATAGCGGTAGCCGAAGTTCGGCAGGCCGGGCGAGCCGAACTTGATCGGCCGCAGGTCCAGTCCGGGATGCAGGCACAGCGCGGGCCAACCGGTTTCGGTTTGCCAGTAGTTGTCGATGACCGGTTTGCCGAGGCCTTCGGCAATCCACCTCGCGGTCGGTTCGTCGAGTGGTTCGCCGGCGAGGAAAAGATACCTGAGTGAAGACAGATCGTATTTTTTCAGGAACGCCGCATCGTGCTTCTTCAGTACGCGGATCGCCGTAGGCGAGGAGAACATCGTGCGCACGCGGTACTTCTCGCACAACTGCCACCAGATGCCCGCATCCGGGCTGATCGGCAATCCTTCGTAGAGCAGCGAGGTCGCGCCGGCGACCAGCGGACCGTAGATGTTGTAACTGTGTCCGACCGCCCAGCCCACATCGGAGGTCGAGAACATCGCCTGCCCGGGGGCGACGTCGAAGATCGTGCGCATCGACAGCGCGAGCGCGACGAGATGGCCGCCGACGTCACGCTGCACGCCTTTGGGTTTTCCCGTCGTGCCCGAGGTATAGAGAATGTAGCTCGGCTCGTTCGATTCGAGCCACGTAACCGGCACTTCCGCAGCTTCATGGTTTTTGCGCAGTTCGGCGTAATCGAGGTCGCGGCCGGAGACGCACGCCATGCCCTGATCGATGCCACGCGAGACGATCAACACATGCGACGGCGGGCTTTTCGCCTGCGCCAGCGCCGCGTCGACCAGTGGCTTGTAGGGAATCGCCTTGCCGCCGCGCATGCCCGCGTCGGCCATGATCAACAACTTCGGTTCGGCATCGTCGATGCGCACGGCAAGATTGTGCGAGGCGAAGCCGCCGAACACGACCGAGTGGATCGCGCCGAGCCGCGCGCAAGCGAGTACGGCGAACACCGTCTCGGCAATGTTCGGCATGTAGATGACGACGCGCTCACCCTTCTTCACGCCGAGCGAGGCGAGCACCGCCGCGAACACATTCACCTCACGATACAGCTCGCGATAGCTGATCTCGCGCGTGATCCCGGTTTCGGTCGATATCGCGACGAGCGCAAGCTGGTCGCCACGGGCGTCGAGATGCCGGTCGACCGCGTTGTAGCAGGCGTTGGTCTCGCCGCCGACGAACCATTTGCAAAAAGGCGGATTCGCGTATGCGAGCGTCTTTTGCGGAGGCTTGTGCCAATGAATCGACCGGGCCTGCTCGGCCCAGAATTCCTCGGGCCGTTCGATCGAAAGACGGTATTCGGATTCGTAGCTCATTGCCTGCGCCTCCAACCTCGAGTCCGCAATGTAACGGACCTCGCCCGAGCGAGCCATGCGACTTTAGGCTGAATGCCTGCTGCATGCGTCGCCGCGGCGGTAAACGTGCGTCGCCGTAGTTCGTTTCCATCGATGAAGCCCGTCACATCGGATATCGCCATGAAAACGATTCGCCGCATCTGCCTGATCGCACTCACCCTGACCGCCGCCACTGCCATCAATGGTTGCGTTTACTATCCGGTACGGCCCTATCGTGCCGAGTTCTACGCAGACGGCTACACGCCGTACTACACAGACTACTATGCCCGCCCCTACGTCGGTGCCGTCTGGATAGGCGGCTACTATCGTTACAACCATTGGGTGCGCCCGCACTGGCGCTGAACGCCGAGTCTGATGCGATTGCGGGTGGGACAGGTCCGGCCGGTCCCTCTCGCACACCATGGTGCGAAACAGCCATTCATTGCCCCTCTGCATTCCTCGCCAAAAAAAATGGGTTTCGACACTTGACATATTCAACCTTTCAGTTGAATATAAATTCATGTCCAGACTCGACCTCGCCTTCGCCGCCCTCGCCGACCCCACGCGTCGCCGCATCGTCGCGCGCCTCTCGCGCGGACGCACACGCGTGACCGATCTCGCCCTGCCGTTCGAAATGTCGCTGAACGCCGTGTCCAAGCACATCAAGGTGTTGGAGCGCTCCGGCATCGTGAAGCGCGAACGGCTCGGTCGCGAGCATTACCTGCAGTTGCACGGCTCGCCGTTGCGCGAAGTGGTGCAATGGGTGTCGCGCTACGAGCGTTTCTGGAACGAGAAACTCGACGCGCTCGAAGAATTTCTTGCCAACCAACCCGA
>JAFEFS010000062.1 GCA_018240465.1 Pseudomonadota bacterium | reverse complement strand
TCCGAGGCGCGGTTGCTGGATCGCACGGATATGGTCGAGCTCGGCGAGCAGTTCCGCGAGCGGAGGAATGTGGAAGTCGCGTTCGAGCAGCGTGGGCTTCACGCCGCAGTGCGCATAGGTGTGGTCGAGCAGGTTCCAGACCGGATCGATCACCGGCGCCGCATGGCTGTCGACGATCAAGCCGGGCGCCTCGTCATAGTGGCCGGCGATATGCAGGTAGGCGACGCGCTCGGGCGGCATCGCAGCGATGAATGCCTTGGCGTCGTAACCGTGGTTGACGCTGTTGACATAGACGTTGTTGACGTCGAGCAGCAGTTCGCAGTCGGCGGCTTCGAGCACGGCGCGGGTGAAATCGGCCTCGCTCAACTCGCGGCCGGGCGTGGCGTAGCACGACACGTTCTCGATCGCGATGCGCCGACCGAGGATGTCCTGCGCGCGGCGGATGCGCTTGGCGACGTAGGCGACCGCGGCTTGGGTGTACGGGATCGGCAGCAGGTCGTAGAGATGACCGTCGTCCGAACAGTAGGAAAGATGTTCGCTGTAGATCGCCACGCCATGCTCGTCGAGCAGGCGGCGGATCTTGTGCAGCAGGGTTTCATCGAGCGGCGCGGGGCCGCCGAGCGACAGCGACAGGCCGTGGCAGACGAACGCATGGCGCTCGGTGAACGAGCGCAACGTCTTGCCGAGCCGCCCGCCGACGTTGATCCAGTTTTCCGGTGCGACTTCGAAGAAATCGATCGCGCCGGTGTCATCCGCGTCGGGTTCGCGCGCGGCGCGCCAGTCCTGCAGCGGCCCCAGAAGGGACCGCCGCAGGCCGAGTCCGGCGCCATGAAGCATGGCTGGACGAAGCATGATGCTCAGTGCCCGCTGCAGGAACCTTCCTTGCCCTTCTTGTCGGCCGAGCAGGAACCTTCCTTGCCCTTCTTGTCGGCCGAGCAGGAACCTTCCTTGCCCTTCGGATGCGCTTCGGCCATGCACTTGTCCTGGGCGGCCTTGTCGGCCATGTCCATGCACTTCTTGCCCTTGGTCGCGCCGCACTTGCCTTCGCCGCACTTGCCCTCGTTGCCGACCGCCGACTGGGTGTAGCCCGCGACGAGGCTGTTCAGGTGAAACGTCGGGCTGGCCTGAGCGATCTGGGCGAGCGAGAAGGCGCCGACGATGCCCGTGCCGATGGCCAGAGTGAGGGGTTTGATCATTTTGTTCGACATGGTGATGTGCTCCGTGGTGTGGATGAAAGTTTTTCGGCTGACCCGGCGGCGCCGGGGACGGCGTTTCCATCGAGACATAACGATGTGAAGAAAAGGTTATATCGCGGACATGCCACTGCCTCGTCCTCGATGCATTCCAACTCTTCGCGTCATTACGGTAGGTCCCAACGCCGGCACAGGCAAGACCGTGAGTGCTGCGCCGCGTCGGAGCATTAGACCGCAGAGGGGGAAAATCCTTACAGTGCTCCGTGTCCGGTTCGTCGCACGGGAGCAACGCTTCGTCGCAACGTTGGTCGAGCCGCGTCCCCTCGCGGCGGGAAAATCGCGATCGGTGGGCTCGACTGTCCCGCCCGATGGTCGGCATGCGGCGTCCTCTGCCGGGTGCGCATCGCTTCGGCGGGACTCAGCCGACTTTTGCGCGGACGCCGGCTTCCGCGGGTTGATCGTTGTCGTGGTCGGACAGGTCCTTCGTCGACCAACCGCCGCCCAGCGCGCGGATCAGCCCCACGCTGGCGCGCAACTGGCGGTCGCGCAGGCTTAGCAGTGCGCGCTGTGCTTGCAGCGCCGCCGTCTGCGAGGCGACGACGTCGAGATAGTTCACCGCGCCGTTCTCGTAGCGATCCATCGCCAGGCGCAACGTGTTCTGCGCAGAGGCGACTGCGGCGCTTTCCTGTTTCACCTCCTCGTCCAGCAGGCGCAGACGGGAAAGATTGTCTTCGACCTCGCGGAACGCCGCCAGCGTCGTGCCGCGGTAGCGGTCGGCGGCTTCGTTGAACGCCGCTTCGGCCTCGGCGCTGATCGCGCGGCGCTTGCCGGCATCGAACAGGGCGAACGAGAAGCGCGGGCCGATCGACCAGAATCCGTTCGGTGCGGTCAGCCAGCCCGCCCCACCGGTGTTTTCGAAACCGCCAGTCGCGGTCAGGCTGATGCTCGGAAAGAACGCGGCGCGGGCGACGCCGATCATCGAGTTCGCCGCGGCGGCGCGCCGCTCCGCGGCTGCGATGTCGGGGCGGCGCTCGAGCAGGGTGGAGGGCAGTGCGACCGGAACCGTCGGCGGCGCGAGTTCGACGATCCGTGGCGGCAGCGAGAACTTCGATGCGGAGACGCCGACGAGGCTGGCGATGGCGTGCTCGACCAGCGCGCGCTCGACATGGATATCGGTTGCCTGCGCGCGCGTCGCATCGAGCAGGGATTGGGCGCGCGCGACGTCGAGGCCCGATGCGATGCCGCCTTCGAAGCGGTCGCGGGTCAACGTCAGCGCTTTCTCGTACGTGTGCACCGTGTCGGCCAGCAACGCTGCCTGCGCATCGAACCCGCGCAGCGCGATGTAGTCGTCGGCGAGTTGCGCATGCAGACTCAATCGCGTCGAGGCGAGCTCGGCCCGGGCTGCTTCGGTATTCGCCTTGCCCGCGGCTACGAGATTGCGCACGCGGCCCCACAGGTCGAGTTCGTAGCCGAGCGTGGCGCCGAGGACGTTGTCGCCGTAGTACGACGGCTGCGTGGCGGAGCGCAGCGCGCGATGGTCGGACTGGCGATTGCGCGTGGCGAGGCCGCCGGCGTCGAGTTCGGGAAATTGCGCGCCGCGGGTCTGGTCGAGATAGGCGTGCGCCTGGTCGTAGCGGTCGGCGGCGACGGCGAGATCCGGATTTGCGGCATCCAGCTTCGCCTGCAACTCGTCGAGGGTCGCGTCGTGGTAGTCGCGCCACCAGTCGCCGCGTTCGAGGCGATCGGATGGCGCCGCGTTCTTCCATGGGCCGGTTTCCCTGTAGGCATCGGCAACGTCGGTCGCGGGCTTTTCGTAGGTCGGCGCGAACGAGCAGCCGGCGAAGGCGATCGTCGCGGTCGCGACGGCGAGCGTGCGCAGCACGGAACGGATCGAGTTCACGGTTGCTTTGCCATCGCCGGGCCCGGCTTCGCCGCGGCGAGGCCGGCACCGGCCGTGTCGCCGGATGCCACGCGCACCTTGTCGCCGTCGGCAAGCCAGTCGGGCGGGCTGTCGATAACGCGGTCATTGGGGCCGAGGCCGGCGACGACTTCGACGCGGGTGCCGTAGTCGCGGCCAATCTGGATGTCCTTCATCGCCGCCTTGTCGCCCGCATCGACAGTGGCCACGCGCAACCCATGTTTGCGGAAGATCAGCGCAGTGACGGGCAGCCGCAATGCGCCGGGCGTGGCCGGCAGGTCGAAATGCACGTCGGCGTAGGAGCCGGCGATCAACTTGCCGGCGGCGTTGTCGACCTCGAGCTGGACGCGCAGGGTGCGCGAGGACGGATCGATCGCATCCGCCGAGCCGATCACCGTCGCCGGATAGTGTTCGCCCGGTCGCTCGGGCAGTTGAAATTGCGCCGGCATGCCGGTCGCGATGCGGTCCGCGTAGGTCTGCGGCACTTCGACGTAGACGCGCAGTTTGTGCGTGTCGGCGACGCGGAACAGTTCTCCGTCGGCGCCACTGCCGGCGCTGATCAATGCGCCGATGTCGGTCTTGCGCGCGGTCACGGTGCCGTCGAACGGCGCGACGACGCGCTTGAAGCCGGTCAGTGCCTGCAGGCGGTCGACGTTGGCGCGTTGTGCTGCGACGTCGGCCTTGCGCGCTTCGAAGTCGCCGGCTTTTTCGTCCGCCTCCTGCTTCGACACCGAGGTCGAAGCGAGCATTTTCTGCCAGCGCTGCGAGGTGGTTTCGGCGAGTTTTTCCCTGGCGACGGCGCTGGCCAGGTCGGCGCGCGCCTGCGCGAGCTGCTGGTCGAGTTCCGGCGTTTCGATGTCGGCAAGCACGTCGCCGGCCTTCACCTTCGCGCCGATGTCGGTGTACCACCGTTTCAAGTAGCCGGACACGCGTGCATGGATCGGCGCGTCGTACCAGGGCTGCACGTCACTGGGCAGCACGAGCTCCTGTTTCAAATCGCCTGCGCGCGGCGTGATGACGGTGACGGTCGGCGTCGCGTCTGCATCGACCTGGTTGGCGAGCGCATGCTCATGCCAGCCGCGTGCGGCGATGCCGCCGGCGGCGAGAGCGATCGCGACTATCAGGGCGATGAGGCCCATGCGACGCGAGGGGCGCAGTGAGGGTGAGGCGAAGGGCGAGGTGGCGGACATGGCAGATGCGGAGGTCAAAGGTCAGTGGGTCGCGATGGCTGGGCCGATTGGAGCGTCGGCGGATCGTTCCGGGGTGGGGTCGATGGCAGGGTCGTGCTTGTGCAGGATCGCGAACACGGCCGGCACGAAGAACAGGGTGGCGCAGGTGGCGAAGATCAGGCCGCCGATCACGGCGCGACCGAGCGGCGCGTTCTGCTCGCCGCCTTCGCCCATCGCGAACGCCATCGGCAGCATGCCGATGAGCATGGCCAGCGCGGTCATCAGCACCGGGCGAAAACGGATGTAGCCCGCATCGAGCGCCGCGGTCAGCGCATCGGCACCGTCGTGCATGCGGTCGCGCGCGAAGCTGACGACGAGCACGCTGTTCGCGGTGGCCACGCCCATGCACATGATCGCGCCGGTCAGCGCCGGCACCGAGAGAGTGGTGCCGGAAAGGAACAGCATCCAGACAATGCCGGCAATGGCCGCAGGCAGCGCGGTAACGATGATGAACGGATCAAGCCAGGACTGGAAGTTGATGACGATCAGCAGATAGATCAGCACGATGGCGCCGGCGAGGCCGAACAGCAGACTGGAATAGGATTCCTCCATTGTCCGTACCTGCCCGCGCAGCGCGACGGTGGAGCCGGGCGGTACGTCCTTGGCGGTGTCGCGCAGGATCGCCTGGACGTCGTGCGCGACGGCGCCGAGATCGCGGCCCTGCACCGCGCCGTAGATGTCGAGTGTGGGCTGTACGTCGTAGTGCGACACGACGCCGTCGCCCTGGCCGCGACTGATACGGGCGACGCCGGCGAGGATCTGGTGCTGCTTGCTGTTGGGGCCGGTGATCGGGATATTGTCGAGGTCGCTCAACGTGTCGATCTTGTACTGAGGCACCTGCACGACGATCGGATAGGACACGTGATTCTTCGGGTTCACCCAGAACGTCGGCGCGACCTGGCCGCTGCCCGACAGCGACACGAGCAGGTCGTTGGCCACGTCGCGCTCACTGAACCCCATTTCCTGTGCACGCGCACGGTCGACATCCACATGCAGTTCGGGCTGGTCGAACGCCTGCTGCAGGTGCAGGTCGGCGAGGCCGGGAATGCGCCGCATGCGGTGCAGCAGTTCTTCGGCATAGGCACGGTTTTCCTCGCGTTTGAAGCCGGTCACCTGCAGGTCGATCGGCGCGGGCAGGCCGAAGTTGAGGATCTGGCTGACGATGTCGGCAGGCAGGAACGAGAACGTCGCGCTCGGGAATTCGCGCGGCAGCGCTTCGCGTAGTTGCGCGATGTAGTCGTCGCTCGATCCATGCGCCTCGTTGAGCGAGATCAGAATGTCGGCGTCGGCCGGCCCGATCGGCGCCGAATTCGAATAGGCGATGTTGATGCCGCTGACCGGCAGGCCGATGTTGTCGACCACGCTCTTGAGTTCCGCGGCCGGGATGACGCGGCGTATCGTTTTTTCGACTTCGCCCGCGAGCCTGGCGGTTTCCTCGATGCGCGTACCGGTTTGTGCGCGCATGTGCAGCTTGATCTGGCCGGCGTCGACAGTGGGAAAGAAACTCTCGCCGAGCCACGGAGTCAGCAGCAGCGAGGCGAGCACGATGCCGAGAAAGCCGAAAACGAACCCGCGCGGGCGTTCGAGCGCAAATTCCAGCAAGGCGCGGTAGCGCTCGCGAACTTCTTCGAAGTGGCGTTCGAAGCTGCGTTGGAAACGCGACAACACGTTGCCGTAGCCCCCGGCCATGTGCTCGGTTGCGTCTTCGCGCATGGCGTCGGCGATCGGATTTGCCGTCGGCGGATGCGGATCCACGTGCGGCTTCAGCAGGTACCTGCACAGCGTCAAGGCCAGGGTGAAGGACAGGATGTACGAGGCGATCATCGCGAACACGACCGCCTCGGCCATCGGCACGAACAGGTAGCGCGCGACGCCAGGAAGGAAGAACATCGGCACGAACACGATGCAGATCGCCAGCGTAGACACGAGCGTGGGGATCGCGATCTGGTTGGCGCCGGCGACGATCGCGACCGGTACTTCCTTGCCCTGTTCCAGATGCCAGTTGATGCTTTCGATCGTCACTGTGGCGTTGTCGACGAGGATGCCGACGGCGAGCGCGAGGCCGCCGAGCGTCATCACGTTGATCGTTTCGCCCAGCGCCGACAGCGCGGCGATCGAGCACAGGATCGACAATGGAATCGACACGGCGATGATCAGCGAGGAGCGCCAGCTGCCGAGGAACAGCAGGATCATCACGCTGGCGAGCGCCGCGGCGATGGCGGCTTCACGGATCACTCCGGACACCGCCGCTTTGACGAAGACGGATTGATCCAGCAACGTGCCGATGTTGAGCCCTTTCGGCGCGCCAGCCTGGATCGTCGGCAGCAGTGTTTTAACGTGGCTGACGATGTCGAGCGTGGACGCCTTGCCGTTCTTCTGGATCGTGGTCAGCACCGAGCGCTGGCCGTTGACGAGAACGAGGTTCTGCTGCGGCGAATAGCCATCGCGCACGTGGGCTACGTCGCTCAGCTTGATCACGCTGCCGGCGACCGCCTTGATCGGCAGATCGTTGAGCTGCTCGAGTTCCTTGGGGCTGTTGTTGAGGGTGACGTTGTATTCGAACGTGCCGATCTTCTGCGTGCCGGACGGCAGGATCAGGTTTTGCGTGAGGATCGCCGTGGTCACGTCGGATGGCGAGAGTCCCTTGGAGCGCAGCGCGTTCGGGTCGAGGTCGACGACGACCTGGCGGTTCTTGCCGCCGTACGGGGAGGGGATCGCCGCGCCTTCGACCTGGGCCAGCTGCGGGCGGATGAAGTTGTTGGACAGATCGAACAGCTGCTGGTCGGTCAGCGTATTGCTCGTCAACGCAAGCTGTAGCACCGGCACGCTCGATGCGCTGTACGAGAGAATCTGCGGCGGCGTGATGCCCGGCGGCAGGCGTTTCAGCACCACCTGGGCGATCGCGGTGACTTGGGCCATCGCTGCGTTGACGTTGACGTCGGGCTGGAAAAACACCTTGACCACGCCGACGCCGGGCAGCGATTGCGACTCGATGTGCTCGATGTCGTTGACCGTCGTCGTCATCTGCCGCTCGAAATAGGTCACTATGCGGTCGGATACGTCGTCGGGCGCGAGGCCGTTGTAGGTCCACACCACGCTGATGACCGGGAGGTTGATGTTGGGAAAAATGTCGACCGGGGTACGCAGGATCGCGAGCGGACCGATGATCAGGATGAGGATGCCCAGCACGATGAAGGTGTAGGGACGAGCGAGGGCGATCTGGATGAGCCGATTCATGCGGGAGGTGGTGCGGTGAGGGCGACGCGTTGTGACCGGCGATGCTATGACTTGTTTCGCGCGTGGCCAGTTAAAGGTTTTTAATATGCGTCGCGGGCGCCCGAATTCGTGGCTTACTGGCGGCCCGTATCAACCCAGTGGCGCTATGCTTTCACCATGAGCGCGATGATCGACTCCCAATCCGCATCCATCCTGGTCATCGAGGACGACGACAGCACCGCGGAAGAAATCGTCGCGGAACTTACCGCGCACGCATTCCGCGTGGATCGGGCCGGGACGGGCAGGGCAGGATTGATGCTGGCCTTGCGCGGAAACTACGACGTGATCACGCTCGATCGCATGTTGCCCGACATTGACGGACTCAGCGTCGTGGGCGATCTGCGCGCCCGCCGCATCCATACGCCGGTATTGATGATCAGCGCGCTCTCCGACGTCGACGAGCGCGTGCGTGGGTTGCGCGCGGGAGGCGACGACTACCTGACCAAGCCGTTCGCCTCCGACGAAATGGCGGCGCGCGTCGAAGTACTGCTGCGCCGCCGGGCGCACGCTGCCGAGCCGACCCGGTTGCGCGTGCAAGGCTTGCAGATCGACCGCGTGGCGCACAGCGCGAGCTTCGACGGACACGATCTGGAACTGAAGCCGACCGAATACCAATTGCTCGATTTCCTCATGCGCAACTCCGGGCAGACGCTGACGCGAACCATGATCTTCGAGCACGTGTGGGGCTACCACTTCGATCCGGGCACGAACCTGATCGAAGTGCACATCGCCGGCCTGCGCAAGAAACTCGAGCAGGCCGGCTGCCCGCCGCTGATCAATACGGTGCGCGGGTCGGGGTATTTGTTCGGCGATGTTCGCTGAACTCTGGCGCATCACGAGCTTCCGCCTGACCGTCCTGTACGGCGGCCTGTTCGCGCTTGCCGTCGTGGGCCTGTTCGCTCTGATCTACTGGCAGACGGCCCGCTACCAGAACCAGCAGGTCGACCAGATCCTGCTCAACCAGGTGCATGTCTTTTCGACCGCGACCGCGGATCAACTCGACGACGACATCGCCTACGAGATCGCACGTGATATCCGCCGCATCGGCTTCTTCGGCGTGTTCGCGGCGGACGGCAAGGCGCTGGCTGGCAACCTCGCGCGCATCCCGCAGGGGCTGATACTCAACGGCAAGCCGCGGGCGCTGCCGGTCGAACGCAATGACGATCTGTTTCCGCAGGCGCTCGAAGTGCGCGCACTCGGGCGCACGCTCGACGATGGCCGCGTGCTCGTCGTGGCGCGCGACGTGGCCTTGCTCGAACAGATCCGCCAGTCGTTGCTGCGTGGCTGCTTCCTGATCGCCGCGGTGATCCTGTTGCTCGGTGTGCTGGGTGGCGTGTTCTACAGCCTGCCGGCGGTGCGCCACATCCGCGACATCGATCGTGCCGCGCGGCGCATCGCCGACGGCGACTACAGTCAACGCCTGCCGCTCGGCAGGCGCAACCGCGAGCTCGATGTGCTGGCGCAGATCGTCAACGCGATGCTCGACGAGACCGAGCGGTTGATGGGTGAAGTGAAGACCGCGAGCGACAATATTGCGCACGATCTGCGCACGCCGCTGACGCGGCTGCGCGCGTCGATCTACCGGACGCAACAATCGATGGACAAGACTTCGTTGCATCGCGATGCGCTGAATCACGCGCTGACCCAGACCGATCTGCTGTTGACACGGTTCCGCGCGTTGTCGCGCATCTCCGAAATCGAAAGCAAACGGCGTCGCGCGGGAATTTCGCCGACTTTCCTGGAACCGGTGCTGCGCACGCTGACCGAGCTGTACGAGCCGCTCGCCAATCGGGGTGGCGTGAAGTTGTCGCTTCGGATCGAGTCGAGTCCGAGCGCAGTATGCGATGGCGAATTGCTGTTCGAGGCGATCGGCAACCTGCTGGACAACGCGATCAAGTTCACGCCAGCAGGGGGCGTTGTTTGCGTGACTCTCGGCGGAACGCAAGCGGAACCGGTCATTTCGGTCAGCGATTCGGGGCCGGGCATTCCACCCGACCTGCGCAAATCCGTGCTGCATCGTTTTTTTCGTGCCGACGATGCGCGCAACACACCAGGCAGCGGGCTGGGCCTCAGTCTTGTCGATGCGATCGTGCGCTTGCATGGATTCGGCCTCGTGCTCGACGACGCGCCGGAAGGGGGGCTGAGAGCCCGGATGTCGTGCTGGCAACGGCGAATGCCTGGTTGAGTGTCGGCATCGGCGGAAGTTCGGAACCGTCTTGCTTGCCAGTCGACGGAATCTGATACCTAGGTCCAATTGGTCGACGGTATGTCGGCTGGAAACATAGCGCCGTCAAAAAACTGCAACGGTCGATTCCTACCATGCGCGAAGACGAATTTGGGGCTACGTCGCGTGAATGCGCATGTGGCCAGAACAAACTCCGGCTTTCCAACTACTACCCCGAGGTATTCCATGCAGCACTACCAAAAGCGCGCGGCCGCAGTCGCGAAACGATCCGTGCTTGCCATCGCCGTGCTCGCCGGCTTGGTCATTTCCGCGAACGCGGCGGCGGCGGATGACGGCAGCTTGACCTGGAATGGGATCACGCTCTACGGCGCCGCCGATGTCGGCGTTGCCTACCAGAGCCATGGCGCTCCGTTGAGTCAGGATGTGTACTTCGGCCTCGACTATCTGGTAAGCAAGAACGGCAACAAGTCGACCACATCGCTCGCGCCGAACGGTCTGAGCCAGTCCAAGATCGGATTGAAAGGCACGGAGAAGCTCACCGACGGCCTGGATTTCGTGTTCAACCTCGAGATGGGCTTCAACCCGACCTCAGGCCGGCTCTCCGATGCGCTGGCATCGCTGGTCCACAACAATGGCAAGGCGGCAGTTGATCAGAAGACCGCTTCCGACGGCAGTCGTGCCGGCCAGGTGTTCAACGGTCCGGCATTCGCCGGCGTCAGTTCGAAGGAGTTCGGCACGCTGACCCTCGGCCGCCACAACACGCCGCTGGCCGACGTGATCGGCAAGGACGACCCCCAGGCCGGTTCGTATGCGTTCTCGGTGATCGGCTACTCGGGTGCCACGGCGGGCGGCGGCAACACGGAAAACGTGCGCGCCGACAACTCCGTCAAGTACAACTACAATTACCAGCACTTCCGCTTTGCCGCGATGTGGCAGTTCGGCAAGAACGATGGCAGTCCGGGTGACGGTGGTCAGGTTTCGGTGGGCGCGGATTTCGGTGGCCTTTCGGTTGATGGAGTCTATGCGTTCAAGAACACCTCGATTGCCGCCGGCTCGCTCAGCGCCACGCAGATCGCCCCGTGCGCGACCGCGACGGCGACGGGCTGCGGCCTGGCGCATGATTCCCTGGCTGCGACGATTTCGGACAACGAGTCGTGGACGCTGGCCGCGAACTACAAGCTGGACGATCAGTGGAAACTGTTCGGTGGCTACGAACAGATAACCTATTCGAATCCATCCAATCCCCTTGCGGCAGGCTTCGACGGCCTCGGCGGGTACACGATCAGCGTGACCAACAACAACGCCTATGCATTCGACAAGAAGCTGAAGGTTTCCTGGGTCGGCGCCAGGTTTCAGTTGAGCAAGGAATGGAGCCTGGCCGGCGGCTACTACCACTACGACCAGAACGACTACCATTCGGCGAAGAACTCGACTGGCGAGATCGTGCGTGCACCATGCTCGAACAACGGCTTTGCCCAGTGCAGCGGCAATCTCGATGCATTCTCGCTTGTCGCCGACTATCGATTCACCAAGCGCTTCGACGCCTATGCGGGCGTCATGTATTCGAAGGTTGCGGACGGTCTGTCGAACGGCTATTTGCATGACAACAACACGAACCTGATGACGGGTCTCCGCTTCCAGTTCTGAACGATCCGGAAAGCTTTGCCAACATGAATGGGGTGAAGCCTCTGGCATCTTCCCGATGAAGGAAGATGCCATTCGCCGGCGGGCCGGAAGCTGCGCCGCGAGGCGGTGCACAAGGTCCTGCCACCAAGGAATTTCCACACCGACATCGGTCACGATGACGGTGTGTTTCAGCGAGCGGGCGGCGAGTTGCCAAGACCGATTCAAGTTCGTACTCGGCACTCGATGGCGGCGAGCAGCGTGCCGGATGCCGTCACCAGGCACAAACCCCACAGCGTCGCCGGGCTCATTGTCGCCTCGGCCGGCGCGGCGCCGATCGAGTACGACAGGATCGCGCCCAAAAGAAAACCGCCCACGCCCAGGATGACTTTCGCGATCATCGTGAAGACGCCGAAGCGCAACGCGCCGCGTTGGCTGCGCGTGCCTGGCGACTGCACGAGCGTGGCGAGGATCACCCACGAAACGATGGTCACGGCACCGGATGCGATGCCGAACACGACGACGACCGCAAGCGCGGCGCGGGCATCCGCCGCCACCGCCAGCGGCAGGCAGAGGATGAGTACGGTCGAGGCGAGATAGGCAATGCGTAGTGCACCGGCGCTGCCCAGGCGCGCGATCAATGTGCCGGTGACGCCGACCGCGACGACGCGGCCGAGCATCAGCGCGAGCAGGATCCCCATCGTCCATTGCGAGCGCGACAGATCCAGATGCAGCACGGCCTTGCCGAGCACGCCGAGCGCGATCGTGCCGAGCGCGGTGACGACGCACAGCGGGACGAAGCCGAGCGAGGGCATGCCTCCGACCTGCGCGGTGTGGTACGGCAAACGTTCCAGGCGCGGCACGATAGCCAGAAACGGCAGCATCAGCGCGACCGCCACAGTTGCCAACGGCGCGATCAGCAGCACGGTTGACATGCTGTCGCTGCGTGCAAGCAACGGCATCGCCACGATGCCGACGACCAAAGATGCGATGCCGGAACAGATCGTGCGCAGATTGGCGATCTTGACGCCGAGTGCGGGCGTCGTCGACAGTCGCGCCATCATCGCATTGTGCGGCACATCGAATACCGAAAAGGCGGTGCGGAAAAGCAGCGCCGCGCCAACGGTCAGTACCACGTGCTGGTTCGACAGGAACAGACTAGCGGCAAAGGCGAGACCCATCAACGGCGCCGCGAAACCGAGGATGCCCGCCATGGATCGTCCCGCCGCACCGCGTCGATCCGCCCACAGGCCGACGAGCACGTCGCACAACGCATTCCACAACAGCGCAGCGAGAAATATCAGCCCTGCCGAGCGCGATGCGTAGCCGTTGTGGCGAATCAGGATATAGATCGTCAGCGCATCGCCGGCGACCCAGAAGAAACACTTGCCCAAGTGGGCAAGCGCGTAGTCGCGGATGTCGTGCGCGGACGACAGGACGCGCTGCTTGCCGCTCACGCTCGACCCTGCAAGTGCCATGGCCACTCCGACGCGGCGATGCCGCCAATGGCCTTATATCAGAGTTTTCTCAGCAGAAACTGCGTCGGGAACGCCAGCATGTCGTCGAACAGGCAATACTCCGGCGCCGCCAGTTCGATCACCGGCAACGCCTTGCGCAAGCGCTGCACCGTGCGCGCCAGGGCGAGCTGATAGCTCACTTCTTCGTCCGCCGTGAACTGGCGCACGTAGTAGGCGAAACTGGTGTGGAAACGGTAGCTGTCATGGTTGGGGTGGCGCACGCCCGTGGCCACGGAGATGCGGTCGCGCAAATCGCGCAAACGCCGATTCTCCCGCGCATCGACGGGCCGCAGCGGGATCAGCGTGTAGCCACCCGGGAATTCGCGCTCGTCGACGACCATGCGGATCGGCGGATCGAGGCCGAGGTCGAACTTGCGCAGGCGCTCGGCCAGGTATCGATTGCAGGCGTCCATGCTCGCATCGAGCGGCAGCATCTGCGGCCAGTCGCCCGGCCGGCGATACGCGTTGGTCGCGCCGTCGAAGACGGTCATGTGATACGAATCGGGCGGCAGCCAAGACAAATTTCGTGTGCCGACTTCGGCGCGCAATGCGGCGCACGCGCGGCCGAGTTCGGCAAACGCTTCGCTCTGCTTGGGGAGGTGGCAGATGACGGTATTGCCGGGGTAGCGCTGGGCCTTGCCGTTGACCGAAAACTTCTTGTCGGGCCCGACATCGTCCGGGGTGACCGGCGGCAACGGGCGGCAGCGCAGGATTTCCGGTTCGCCCTCGTCCGCGTGCGCTCGGCGCAGACCGACCGCGGCGGAAAGCGCGAGCGAGAGCTTTGCCAGCATCTTGCGTCGGGATGGGTTCATGCCGGGGTACCCCTGGGTCGATTCATCGCAGCCTCCGCGCACCTGCCCGAAAGTTTCTTCAGAATTGATATTTGACCTGCGCATTGATTTCCCTGCCTTCGATCGACCGCGCCAAGATCACGCCGCCCGCACTGGCGGTGTCAAGCAGGCGCGCATTGCCTTCGGTAAGGCCGATCTGATTGGTCAGATTGGTGCCCTGCAGGCGCAACTGCCAATGCGTGCCGATGTCGGCGACGACACCAAACGCCCAATCGTGATAGTGCCCCAGCGGCTGCAACTGGAGCTGATCGCCGTAGTGCGAGCCAATGTACTCGTAGGTAAGCCACGCGCTCAGCGAACCCCAGCTCGTGGGCAGCGTATAGGCAGGCGTGACGCGCGCCTGGAACACCGGCTGCCGCGCGAGTTGGTTGCCGTTGAAGGCGTTTTTGGGATTGCACACGGTTGTCGACGTCTCACCCTGGTAGGTGTAGCAACCGTCGCTGTGGGTGTACTGGCCATCCTGATAGTCGCCCGAAAAGACGAGCGAAAAATTCTCGAACGGCTTCAACGTCGCCTGCAGGTTGAGACCGTTGGTGGCCGAGCCGTAAACATAGGAGACGAGCTGCGAGGTGTTGCCCACGGCCACCAGCAGGGTCGTCGGCACGCCGTAGTACAGCCGGCGATAAGCGGTGAGCGTCGCGTAGATCCAGTCCTGCTGATACTTGAAGCCCGCTTCCATGTTGTGGACCTTGCCGACCGGCGTGCCCGGCAAGCTGGTCAGATCGGTGACCGAAGGGAAATGCACGCCGTTGTTGAAGCGCACATAGGCGCTCATGTTGTCGGTGAATGCGTAGTTCGCACCTACGGTCCACGCAGGCGCCGTCTTGCCGTAATAGATGTTGCTCTGGCCCGGCAATGCATAGCGCGAACCGTTGTTGTACAGCGTGTAGGGGTTGGCGTCCAAATCCGCCTTGCCGACGTTGCCGAGATGCGCGGTGACGTGCTGGTGTTCGGCGCGCAGGCCGGCGTCGAAGAGCCAGTTGTCGAGTTTCCAGCTGTCGCTCAGAAAGAATGCGGTATTGAATCCATTGCCGCGAATGATGTTCACCGCCGTCGGCCCCGCGGTGAAGCCTTGCGCGCTGGCGAGCTGCCAGGTGTTGCTTCCGTCGCTCAGGCTGATCGCGATCGGATTGGGATTGCTCACGGCCTGCAGCAGGATGTTGCTGCCCTGGAACGCATGTTCGGTCGACCCGTAGACGGCCGTGTAGTTGCCCAGCGTCAACGTGTTGCCGTCGAACAGCTCCTTGCTGACGTGCAGCTCGTTGCTTGCCGACTGGAATTGCTGCTTGACGTAGCGAAGCTCCTGCTTGACCACGTTCTGGTTCATGTCCGCCGCGCCGCCGCCGTTGGCATAGGTGGCGGTCGCCGCGAGGCCCGCAGGCAAGCCGGCCGTCGCCGCAGCCGCGGTGATGTAAGCCGCCAGCGTCGAAGGATTGCTGCCGGTGCTGTAGAACGCGACCATGCCCTCGGTACCGCCACTCACTCCCAGCTTGTCGGACAGCGACCAGCCATTGCCGAAGTCCCAATCGAAATTCGCGCCGGCGAAGCGCACGTCCGGGCCACGGCCGTTGGCCATGTTGATCGGTATGCCGCCCGGCGTGCAGCCGGCGGTGAAACACGGCACGGTTTGCAGGAACTCACGTTGATCGGCCTTGCTGCCCATCGTTCCGGTCAATGGATCGAATCCCGGATAGGCGGAAAACTGGCCGCGGCCGGGATTCAGAATCGGCGTGCCGGTGACGAATTGATTCTTGTCGTTGAGGACGCGTGCATAAAACATCAGTGAACCGTTGTCCCAGTCGTGCGACAGCGTCGCGGTCAACTGGCCGCCCTTGTCGGCGGTGTATTGGGGATCGCGAACGCCGTCGGATTTGCGCCAGAAACCGCCGATGCTGCCAGACCAGCCGCTGCCGCCGAGCGGACCGCTGACGAAGCCGTCCAGACGCAGCATGCCCTCGGAGCCATACGTGAGGCCGACACTGCCGGCGGGGGTCTCGCCGCCCTGTTTGAGAATGAAGTTGGCGAACAGACCGGGCTGCGCATTGCCGTACAGCACGCTCGGTCCGCCCTGGACGAATTCGGCGCGAGCGACCGTGTCGTCCATGCGCAACAGCGAGCCATGCTCCAGATAGGCCAATCCGGGCACCGGATACAGCGGGCTGCCGTTGAGGGCGATGGTGACGAAAGGTGATCCGCTGCTGCCGGGAAAGCCGGCGACTTCGATGTTCGCGCCCGTTTGTCCGCCGGAGGATTCCACGTGAATGCCCGGGGAGGCCTTGAGTACATCGTTCGCGCTGACCGGATTGGCCTGTTTGATCTGGTCGGCGGTCAACGTCGTCACCGAATAACTCGCATCGAGTTTCTTGACGCCGCCGTAGGCTGCGTTTCCGGTGACCACGACCTCCTGCAAATCCTGGGTCTTGGCGCCGTTTGCGGCTGGCGGCGCAGAACCGCTGGGCGGAGCGGCCGGTGTCGCCTGCGCCGGGGTCGCGGCTGTCGCGGGGGCGTTCGCGGATACCGGGCCGGGCCGGGAAAGCTCAGGGTCGGCCGCCGCCGGCACTTCCGCTTCGACCGATGTCGTCAATGCAATTGCTGCCAACAGTGCCGCGGCGAAGGCGGATCGCGAGCGGAGTATGCGAACGGTAGGCTTGGTCATATGAAATACCTTGATGGAGGTCGATATCACGAAGCGAACAGATTCCGCGCAGTCCAACGGAAGCAAGCCGGGCACCGCGGCGGGAGCCGTGCAGCGAAGACCGGTTGCCGAGGCAGGCCTTCGCGTGGCGAATCGCCAGTCGGCGCAGCTTGCAATCCATCTTGATCCTGCGTTCATGACGGCAACGGCAAAAACGGACCCTGCTTGAATTAGCCCTCGGTCGTTGCCGGCTGCCACTCGGCGGCGATACGATCGGTTTCGGGACTTGTTCAAACAATTTACTTCTAATATGGAAGTAAATGCTACATCTGCTACGCTGTCTCGTCAACAAGGGCGATATTTCAGCCGAAAACCTTCGCAATCATTCTTGCATTTGTGAAAATAATTGCTCTCGAATACACGGACAGCAAGCGCGAAACCGACCATGAGCCTGCAACTCGACTACAACGAAAAGCATGTCATCGACCTGCTGCGCAGCCACGGGCCGCAATCGCGTTCGCGCCTGGTGCACAGCGCGCAACTCACACCGCCGACCTTGACCCGGTTGACGCAGAATCTGCTCGACTACGGCCTGCTCAAGGAATTGCACAAGGTGCGCGATGGTCAGCGCGGCAAGCCGGCCCAGCTCATCACGCTCGACCCGAACGGCGCATTCGCCATCGGCATCGCCGTGCAATCGGAATACCTCTCGGCCTGCATCGTCGATCTGGAGGGCAACCCGCGCGCAAGCCTGACCCGCAATCTGAGCGAGCCCAATCCTTCGCTCGTCGCCACCTACAGTCGGAAGATGTTCGAGCAACTGCTCGACGAGGCCGCGGTGCCGCGCAAGCGCGTCATCGGCGCAGGCGTCAGCATGCCGGGCGTCGCTCTGAATGCGTATGGCGCCGGCCTGAATCCGAGCGGCCCGCACCGTCTGCCGGACGAATACTCCGCATGGAAAGGTATCGATTTGCCCGCGCATTTCCGCAAGGCGCTGGGGTTGCAGAGCTGGCTCGACAACAGCGCCAAAACCGCCACGCTCGCCGACATGTATTTCGGCGCCGGTCGGCAACTCAACCACTTCGCCGCGTTCCACTTCGCCTACGGGTTCGGCGGCGGATTGATTCTGGATCGCCGTCCCTACCGAGGTCGCCTAGGCCGCGCCGGCGAATTCGGCGGACTCTATCCCTACGAGCATGCGCGCCCATCCGGACACGATCTGCTGGATTTTCTCGCCGAGCGCATGGACGCTCCCCCGCGGCAGATACGCGACCTCAGCCAGGCCCGCATTCCCGAAGGATTGATCAAAGAATGGCTGGCGCGCGTCAGCCCCCAAGTACTCGATCTGGCCCGCCACCTGAGCGTCGCGCTGGATCTCGAAGCGATCGTTCTGAACGGCCTGCTGCCGATGAGCGTGTTGCAACCGATGGCGCAGTTGCTGCGCGAACAGCTTCCACGCGCCATTCCGAATGATTTGGGCGTACCCGAGATCATCGTCTCGCAACTGGCCAAATCCGGCCTGGATCTGGGCGCGGCAAGCCTGCCGCTGCACTACGTCACATCCGCGTCTTCGTACTAGAGACGAGTCCATGTCGCCGTGTTGGCTCTGGGGTACGTCGGTAGTATTGATCCGGAAAAAAAAACGCCGCATACCTGATGAAGGAGTTTTGGAAGCAAAACCGCAGGCGCCGCGGATTGGCCGCGGTGAATTGCGCGCGCGCGTTGCTTGCGGAGTGCGCCTTGGCCGGCAACCTGTGCCCGAAGATTGGGTACGCCAAGTAGATATCACCTTTTTTCGTCGGCGGAACCACGCTCAACGAATGCCGGTCAGTAGTACGCGGCAATCACGACGAATACCGCCAGCGTCTTCAGGCAGGTGACCGCGAAGATGTCCTTGTAGGCCTGCCGGTGGGTCAGCCCGCATACCGTGAGCAGGGTGATGACGGCGCCGTTGTGCGGTTTGGCGCCTGCGACGAGGGAGACCTCGTAGGTCCTGCCGTAGGTGGCCTTGATCAACGTCGTGAACAGGTAGTTGACCATGCCGACCGCGGCCAGCGGCAGGATCGTGATCCACGGATCGACGAGCGCGCCGGCGACCGGCTCGGGCTCATTTTTGCGTCTGGCGGAATGTCGCGGTGGCTTATACCAAAGTCGAATCCACGGCCAAGGCAAATCGTCTGCGGTATGCGGCATAAGAACATGCGCGGCGATTGCTTGGCGCGTTGTGCCGTGCCCGCTATGGTGTCTGCGCATGGTTGCGGAGTGGTCGATTGGGGATGGGCAGCGCAGGCACGTTGAGGAAGCATCCGGTATCGGTCGGGCTCGCATTGCTGGCGAATGCCGTCAGCGCTTTGGGCGATCCCGCGGACGGGCTGGTGGCGGACCTGCGCTACCGTTGGGCGCACATCGATCAAGCCGGCTACACGAAGCCGGCCAACGCCGATACCTTGCGCTTGAGTCTGGGCTACCTGTGGAAGCCCGCGTTGGAATGGAGCGCTTACGTCGAAGGCACGCGCGTGTTCGCCATGTTCGGCGAGCACTACAACACGGGTGCGAACGGCAATACGCACCTGCCGTCGGAAGGCGATCCCGCGTCGCACGAAGTATCGGGCGCCTGGCTGGCGTACGACAACGGCACGGCGATAGTGAGGCTCGGGCGTCAATACGTCAGCCTCGACAACGACCGTTTCTTCACGCCGGGGTTGTGGCGCCAGAATCCACAGTCGTTCGATGCCGTCGCCGCGGCGCTCAAGTTCGACACCGGCACGACGATCAAATACTTCCATCTCGACGAAGCGCAGCGTTCGGTCGGCCACGACTATCCCGATCCGGACCAGCGCGAATGGCAACTCGACGCGAACCTGATCCACCTCGACCAGAGGCTGCCACTCGGCAACCTCGCCGGCTACGGTTATTTCGTCGAGAACGACACGAACGCGAAATATTCCTGGCGCACTTCGGGCCTGCGCTGGACCGGCAGATACGCGCTCGGTAACAGCGGCGCCGGCCTTGGCTGGGTGGTCGAGGGCGCGCGCCAGGTCAGCTGGCGCAACAACCCGCTGCGCTACCGGGCAAACTACCATCTACTCGAACTGGGCTACGGTTACCGCTGGGCCAGTCTCAAGCTTGGCGACGAGCGGCTCGGCGGCGACGGCAGGAACGCGTTCTCCTCGCCCTATGGATCGAGCCACGGTTTCGACGGCTGGACGACTCAATTCAAGAACACGCCGCCGAACGGCCTGGAGGATCGGTTCATCGGTCTGTTCGGCCAGTCCGGCCGCTGGAACTGGAGCATCACGCGGCACAACTTCTTCGCCGTTCGCGTGGACCAGCGCTACGGTTCGGAACTCAATGCGCTGGTCAACTACGCATTGCGCAAGGACCTCGGCATCGAACTCGATTACGCCCAATATCACCGACACGCGCTCGGTGCGAACGAGCGCGCGCTGTGGGCGACATTGGAGTTCAGGATCGGCAAGCAGGGTGGCTACTGATTCGCCCGGCCGGACTGGGCGTCTGTGGTCGGGTGGCTTGTTTCGGCAACGCGTAGCTTCTAGATTGGACGCATGGCACTCCGGGAGACAATGATGCCGCTACGCAATTCGGCGGTCGGGATGGTACTGCTGGCGGGAACGACACTCGCCGCGAACGCCGAGCAACCGGTCGCCACGTTCACGATGGCGGCCTCGGGTGAAATCCAGATCGCGGCGGACGGACATGTCAGCGACTACAAGTTGCGCAGTCAACTGCCGGAGCAGATCGCCGCACTGGTCGACCGGAGCATCCGTCAGTGGATGTTCAATCCGATCATGATCGATGGTCAGGCGGTGCCGGCCAGGACGGCAATCAACCTGAGCCTTGGCGCCGAACCGGTCGACAAGGACAGTTACAAGATCCGCGTAGTCGCCGTGCATTTCGGTGGTCCGACGCAGAGCAGGGCGCATACCCGTCCGCCGCGCTATCCGGCGTCTGCGGTTCGCGCGCAGGTCGGCGGCAAAGTACTGCTGGCCGTGCGCCTGGACGACACGGGCAAGGTGATCGAGGCGCTGCCGTATCAGACCAGTCTCGATGTCCGCACCGCAAACGAGCGCGAAGCACGGGATTGGCGCAAAATTCTCGAGAACGCCAGCATCGATGCGGCGCGGCACTGGAAATACGATTTGACCGAGACGGTCAATGGCAAGCCGATGGGCACGTCGGCCATCGTGCCGGTGGTGTTCGCGATCAGTACCCATGCGCCGCGCGACGGGCACTGGAAAGGCTATATCCCCGGCCCGATCGAGCCCGTGCCATGGATGTCCCAAGGCCAGCTCGCGGACAATCAGGCCGCGTCCGACCTCAAGGACGGTGAATCACTGTCGCTCGATTCGCGCTTCAAGCTCAAGAACGACATAATCGGCAAGACGTTGTAGCCCACATCGCACCGGTTGGCCGGTGCGTCCGCCGGTCGGCAGCGACCTCATCGCGGCATGGTAAAATGTGCACCTGCGCGGCGTTGTGCCGCGGTTTCGCGCAAGGACACCCATGCCGTTGACCCAAGCCCGCACCATGCCCGGTGTGATGGAGCTGTTGCCGCTCGATCAGATCGCCTTCGCCGACATGCTCGACACGATCCGGCGCAACTACGAGCGTTTCGGCTTTCTGCCGATCGAGACGCCGGCGATCGAATATGCCGACGTGCTGCTGACCAAGTCGGGCGGGGAAACCGAGCGTCAGGTCTACTTCGTGCAGTCGACCGGCGCGCTGGATCGTGCCGGAAAAGAGCAGGGTGAGGACAAGCGCCCCGAGCTCGCCCTGCGCTTCGATCTCACCGTGCCGCTCGCGCGCTACGTCGCCGAGCACGAGCACGATCTGAGCTTCCCGTTCCGCCGCTACCAGATGCAGCGCGTCTATCGCGGCGAGCGCGCGCAGCGCGGCCGCTTCCGCGAATTCTACCAGTGCGACATCGACGTGATCGGCAAGGACGCGCTGTCGATCCGCTACGACGCGGAAATCCCTGCGGTGATTTACAGCGTGTTCCGCGACCTCGCGATCGGCCCGTTCACGATCTGGCTCAACAATCGCAAGATCATGCGCGGCTTCTTCGAGGGCCTCGGGATCACCGATACCGAGCAGCAGGCGCTGGCGCTGCGCGAGGTCGACAAGCTCGACAAGCGCGGCGCGGACTACGTGCGCGACACGCTGACGGGCGAGGGCTTCGGCCTGCCCGCCGACGCGGCCAAGAAGATCCTCGACTTCGTGCAGATCCGCTCGCACGGCCATGCCGACGCGCTGGCCAAACTCGATGCGTTGGGGCAGGGCAGCGAAGTGTTCAACCAGGGCATCGCCGAACTGCGCGAGGTGCTGACGATGATCCGCGCGCTCGGCGTGCCGGAAACGCACTACGCGATCAACCTGTCGATCGCGCGCGGCCTCGACTACTACACCGGCACGGTCTACGAGACCACGCTCAACGACCACCCGCAGATCGGCTCGATCTGCTCGGGCGGACGCTACGAAAATCTGGCCTCCAACTACAGCAAATCTAAGCTGCCCGGCGTCGGCATCTCGATCGGCGCGACGCGGCTGTTCTGGCAGTTGCGCGAAGCGAAGCTGATCGACACCGCGCAGTCGACGGTCAAGGCGCTCGTCACGCAGATGGACGAGGCGCAACTTCCGGCCTATCTTGAACTTGCGACGCAATTGCGCAACGGCGGCATCCCGACCGAAGTCGTGCTCGACGGCGGCAAGCTGGCCAAGCAGTTCAAGTACGCCGATCGCGCCGGCATCCGCTTCGTTGTCGTGCTCGGTTCGGAGGAGATCGCCAAGGGCACGGTGACGGTCAAGGATTTGCGCAAGGAAGATCAGTTCGAAGTCGCGCGAGCGGAACTGGTGCGCACGTTGCGCGTGGAACTGGAACAGGCCGAGGCGATGAAGCTATGAATACGTCGATTTTTCTGAATGGTTCGAGCCTGACCCGCGCACAACTGGTCGCGATTGCGAAGACCGGCCACGGGATCGAACTCGATCAAGCACAGCTCGTAAAGGTGCAGCGCACCGCCGACTTCCTTGCCGAGCAGGTGCAGCGCGGCGAGCCGATCTACGGCGTGACCACGGGTTTCGGCAGCAATGCCGACAAGCTGCTCGGCGCGCATCGTGCGCGCGACGAACTGCCCAGCGGCAACCCCAACGGCACCGATCAGAGCCGGCGCGATGGCACCTTGCTGGAGGAGTTGCAGCACAACCTCGTGACCACGCATGCGGTGTGCGTCGGCAAGCCGCTTGCGGTCGAGGTCGTGCGCGCGATGCTCGCGATCCG
>JAFEFS010000061.1 GCA_018240465.1 Pseudomonadota bacterium | reverse complement strand
GGTCGGTATCGACAATGTGGGCGATCGCCAGCCGCCGATCCTGTATCAGCAGAACGTGGCCAACGCCAACACCGACGTGAACACCTACGACACGATCGGCCGCTTCTTCTGGGGCAAGATCACGGTCAAGTTCTAAGCACGTCTCTGGCAACACTTTGCAAAGCCGCGCGGCTCACCCCGCGCGGTTTTTTTTGCCTATGCGAGGCGCCTTCAGGCGGGAGTCCAAGGCCGGAACTGCCTCTGCGCTGCGAACACGACCAGGCCCTGGGCGAGAAATTCCGAATACGGAAACGCCAGCCGGTCGCTGAGCCCGGCAAGGATTGCAGCGGCCTGCTCAGGCGGCTCCAGATTGAAAGTGTGGCCAAGAGGAGTGACGCACAGGATCGGGGCGGTCAGGCTGTGATACATGCGGCACGGCACCGGACGATGTTCGTAGACGCCGCACCGGCTGCCGGCGAGCAACGCGCAGCCGTTGCCCTTGGCGGCATAGGCGCGCAGCGCCAGGGTCAGCACGTCGCCGGCGTTGCCCCCAGCCGTCGTGCGCGCATCCGCCGCGAGCGCCTGGAATTCGTTCGCCTGACGCAGGAAGGCGTCGTGAATGCCTGGATAGTCGGGGCGTGAACGCAATTGCCGGTACAGGCTGATGATCTCGAACGAATACACACCGTGCACCGCCTGCCGGCAGCAGCGCGCGCAGCCGGCCTGGCACTGGATGCGCAACCGGCTCGCGCCGATGTTGTGCGAGATGTAGCTGTCGTAGACGGAATAGAATGCGTCGAGCAGGCCGAAGAACCGATCCGGCAGCCAGCCCGTCGCGGCGAATCCATCGACTTCCTCGCAGGCCGCCATGTCGCTGGCGATGCGCGTCATTTCCGCACCAAGGCGCGCGGACTCCGCGTCGCCCATGGAGGGGATGGAAAACGTGTCTTGCATGATGCTCCTCGGACTCCTCGCGGTTCTTGCCATGCCCGCGGCTGGCGCGATGATAGCGCGACGAGGAAACCCGGCGCGGCCGGCGCATGAAAGCGGACGCCTTCTGCGTCACAATACGCGGCCGGGTTTCCCGCTGTCCGTCTCTTCCTTGCTCGCATGTCCACCGCCGCACCGCTACCGATCCACGCCATCAACGACGCACTGGGCCGCGGCCGACCGCAGGATGCCGAGCGCCTGACTCGCGATTTTCTGCGACGGTCGCCGGCCGACCCTGATGGACTGATTCTGCTCGGCCTGTGCCTGCGCGAACAGGAGCGCTGGACCGAGGCGATCGGTCCGTTCAGCCAACTGACGCGGATGCAGCCGCAATCGGCGCTGCACTGGAACAATCTCGGCAGCGTGTTGCGCAGCGCCGGGCAGATGCGCGAGGCCGAAAACGCCTACCGGCGCGCGATCGAGCTCGATCCGGACTACTACACCGCGCTGATGAACCTCGGCTACCTGTACCTGCAGCGCGGCATCTATCCGCAGGCACGCGATTGCTTTCTCGACGCGCACCGTCTCGATCCGGACTCGGCCGAGGCGCGTATCTACTCCGCACAGATGTGCTTCGCTCTCGACGACCGCAACATCGCCGAACGCCTGATCGAACCCTGGCGTGCCTGGACGGACCTGTCCGACGATCTGTCGCTGGAACTGGCAATCCTGATGACCCAGTTCGGCGATTCCGCACAGGGCAAGCTGATCTTCGAGCGCCTGCTCGCCGACAATCCGCACAACCTGCGCGCGATCGCGCACCTGGCGATGATGTTCGAGCGCGTCAATCGGCTCGACGAGGCGCGGGCGATGCTCGCGCGCCTGCCGCCGCCGGAAGCAATCGCTGATCCGGCGCTGAGCCAGGAAACGATCACCGCGCGCACCATGCTGGCGCTGCGCGAAAAGGATCCAGCCCAGGCGCGCGCCGTCGTCGCAGCCATGATCGCCGCACAGCAACGCCTGCGCACGCGCGGCGATTCGCGCGAGGCCGGTCTCTGGCTGCAGGACAACCTGTATTTTTCCCTGGCCAAGGCCTGCGACAAGCAGGGCGACGTCGATGCCGCGATGCACGCGCTCGAACAGGCGCACGCGCTGCAGATCGACCTCGTGCGCACCTCGCTGCCGCAATTGCTCGAGCCTGCGGCGCAGCCGCTGCACACGGCGACGAAATGGATCGGCGCCGAAGCCTACGCGGCCTGGCCCGAATTGCCGGCGCCGGCGATGCGCGAATCGCCGATCTTCATCGTCGGCTTCCCGCGTTCGGGCACGACGATGCTCGAGCAGATGCTCGACGCGCATCCGGACCTGCAGGCGATGGATGAGCGGGCGTTCCTGCAGATGCTGGTCGAACGCATGAGCCGGTTCGGCCTCGTCTATCCGCATGACCTTGGCAAGCTCGATGCCGCCCAGTGCGAGGAACTGCGCCAATTCTACTGGGACCTGACGGCCAGGGTCGCGCCGCGCCGGGAGGGCCAGCGCCTGGTCGACAAGAATCCGCTCAACATGCTGCGCCTGCCGCTCGTCCATCGCCTGTTTCCGCAGGCGCCGATCGTTCTCGCGCTGCGCCATCCCTGCGACGTGATCCTGTCGAACTACATGCAGCACTTCAACTCGAACATGTTCGCCGTGCTCTGCTCCAGCCTGCGGCGGCTTGCGCAGGGTTACGTCACCGCGTTCGATTCGTGGCTGCACCACGCGCAATTGTTCAGACCCAACGTCATCCATTCGCGCTACGAGGACCTGCTCGACGATTTCCCCGGCAACGTCAAGCGCATCGGCGACTTCCTCGACCTCGACGACGCGGCCCCGCTGGCGCGTTTCGACCAGCACGCGCGTGCCAAGGGCTTCATCTCGACGCCGAGCTACAACCAGGTGATCGAGCCGCCGAACAAGAAGGCCGTCGACCGCTGGCGCCGCTACCAGCGGTACTTCGAGCCCGTGCTCCCTATCCTGCAGCCGATGCTGCAACGGTTCGGCTATGACGCCTGACTCCCCCGCGAACGCGCGACTGCTCGATCTGCGCAGCTACGTGCAGTGGTTCGACGCGGCCCTGCCCGCCGAATTCTGCGCAAAGATGGTCGACTCGTTCCATCAGATGCCGCAGTTCCAGACTGCCAACGGCCGCGGCCATCACAGCGCGCTCGACGCCAGCGCCTGGGTCGAACTCAACATCCAGCCGCACGTTGATCCCGCATTCATGGGTTTTTTCTACGCGCAGATCGACCGCTATCTAGGCGAATACAACAAGCACCTGCCGATGTCGCTGCCGGTGCCGACGCGGCCGATGCTCGAAGACCTGCGCATCAAGCGCTACCGCATCGAAGCGGAAGACCGCTTCCAGCCACATTTCGATGCCGGCGACAACTACGCGAATCGTTACATGGTCTTCCTCTGGTATCTCAACGATGTCGCCGAGGGTGGCGAAACCGAATTCCCCGACCTCGGCGTCAAGGTGCAGGCGCGCGCCGGACGCCTGCTCATGTTCCCGCCGTACTGGATGTTCCAGCATGCCGGGCTCAAGCCGCGCTCGAACGACAAGTACATCGTGTCGACGTACATGACGTTCTGAGCGCGCCACGGCAACGATGACCCGGATCGCCCCCGCAACTCCCGCATCACGCCTGCACGGCTTGTCGCAAGCCGCGATCCGTGGCGTCGTCGCCGCCGCGCAGGCGCTCGAGCTCGGCCGCGCCGACGAAGCTGACCACCACGTCATCGGCCTGCTCGCCATGTACCCGGATCATCCCGAAGTGCTGCGCCTGTTGGCCGGCGCGCAAAGTTTGCGCGGCCAGTTCCCGGAGGCAATCGCCACCCTGCAACGCGCGATCGCCCTGCGTCCGCACGACGCGCTCTATCTGAATACGCTCGGCTCGACCCGGAGCAACACATTCGACTACGACGGCGCGATCGCCGACCTGCGCCGCGCGGTCGAACTCGATCCCGGCCTCGCCGTCGCCTGGTACAACCTCGGTCTGGTGCTGATGCGCAGCATGCGCGTGGAAGAATCCGCCGCCGCACTGCGCCGCGCGGTCGCCTTGAAGCCGGACGAGTTCAGCGCGCGCGTGATCCTCGCCGACATGCTGCGCGCCGAAGGCCGCAGCGACGAAGCGCTTGCCGAATATCGGCGCGTGCTCAAGCAACGGCCCGAAACCGGCATGGCCTGGTGGGGGCTCGCCGACATGAAGACGCTGCGCCTCGGCACCGCGGAGATCGCGCAGATGCAGCGTGCGATGCAGCAGTCGAGTGCGAGCGAGGCCGATCGCATCGCGACGGGTTTCGCTCTTGCCAAAGCGTTCGACGACGAGGGTCGCTTCGCCGAATCGCTGCGCACGCTCGAACAGGCGAACGCGCGCGCGCGCCAACGCCAGCGCTGGAACGCTCCCGCGCACGCGGCCAGCGTCGACGCCGCGCTGGCCGCGTTCACGCCGCCGCGTGCTGGCGCCGTGGCGGCGCTTGGCACAGAGGCAATCTTCATCGTCAGCCTGCCGCGCTCGGGCTCGACCCTGATCGAACAGGTGCTCGCCTCGCACTCGCAAGTCGACGGCGCCGGCGAATTGTCCGACCTACCGCTCGTGCTGACCGAGGAATCGCGGCGCCGCGGCCAGCCGTTCCCGCAGTGGGTCGATGCGATGCGGGCCGAGGACTGGCAGCGCCTCGGTGCGCGCTACCTCGAACGCACCGCGCACTGGCGCGAGCGGCGACCGCGCTTCACCGACAAGCTGCCGTACAACTGGTTCTACATCGGCGCGATTCGCGCCATGCTGCCGGGCGCGCGCATCATCGTCGGCCGTCGTGATCCGCTGGAGACCTGCTTCTCGTGCTATCGCCAGCATCTGGCCAACAACGAATACACGCGCACCTTCGCCGACCTCGCCGCGTTCTGGCGCGACTTCGATCGCGCGGCGACTTACTGGCGTGCGCTGCACCCAACGCATGTTTTCGAGAACGACTACGAGCGCTTCGTGCGCGAACCGGAAGCGACGATCCGCGACCTGCTCGCATTCTGCGGCCTGCCCTTCGAACCCGCCTGCCTCGACTTCCACAAGACCGAACGCGACGTGCACACGCCGAGCGCCATGCAGGTGCGCGAACCGCTGCGCCGTGACACAGCGCGCGCAGCGCGCTACGGTGCCCTGCTCGATCCGCTGCGCGCCGAGCTCGGCCTGCCGCCGTTCGCCGCATCCACACAAAAGGACTGAACGGCACCCATGGGCAATATCGTCTGGCTCGCTTCCTATCCCAAATCCGGCAACACCTGGCTGCGCGCGTTCCTCGCCAACCTGATGGCGAACCGGCCGACGCCGGTGGCGCTCGCCGAGTTGCCGAACTACGGTCGCCTCGAAGCCGAGCCGGAACTGTATTCGCGCATCGCCGGGCGACCGAGCACCGATCTCGATTTCGCCCAATTGTGCGCGCTGCGCCCGCAGGTACATGCGGCGATCGCGGCGACCGCGACAAGGACCGTGTTCGTCAAGACGCACAGCATGGCCGGCATCGTCGACGGCGTGCCGCTGCTGACGCCGCAGGTGAGCGCAGGCTCGATCTACGTCGTGCGCAATCCGCTCGACGTCGCGATCAGCATGTCGCACCACTTCGGCATCGACCAGGACGCGGCGATCGACTATCTCAACAGCGAGAACTCGGCGACCGAGAACAGCGAGATGTTCGTGACCGAATTCCTCGGTTCGTGGTCGCAGCATGTGAAGAGCTGGGCCGACATGGAGAGCGAGCGCATTTTGATCCTGCGCTACGAGGATCTGCTCGAAAAACCGGCGAAATGGTTCGGCAAGGTCGCGCGCATGGTCGGAACGGAAGACCGCACGCGCATCGAGCGCGCGATCCGCCACTGCGATTTCCGCGCACTCGCGGAAATGGAAAAGCGCGACGGCTTCGTCGAGGTGCCGATCAAGGGCAAGCGCTTCTTCCGCGCCGGGCGCAGCAACCAGTGGCGCGAGAAACTAAGCCGCGAGCAGGTCGCGCGCATCATCGCTGCGCACCGTGAGCAGATGCAGCGCTTCGGCTACGTGCCGGGCGGTTACTGAGATCACGATGTCCGCCGCGCCGACGGATCGCAAAACCGCCTGGGCCGTCGCGCAGCGGCTGCGCGAGGGCGGAAGCATCGGTGCCGCGGCGGACGCGGTGGTCGCGCTGTGGCAAACCGCGCAAGGCGATCGCGGCGAGACGCTGGCAGCGCTGGATTTCCTCACCGAATGCGGGGCGCACGGCCGCGCCCTGCCGGTCGTGCACGTTGCGCGCCAGCGCTGGCGCGGCGATGCACCCATCGCCGCGCGGGCTGGCGAAATTGCGCTCGCGTTGGGCCTGTTCGACGAAGCGGCGGGAGCGCTGCGCGAGGCCATCACCCTCAATCCCAAACAAGGCGCCGCCTGGCTGCGGCTGGCCCATTGCCGGCGCTTTGAGGCGGACGATACCGACGTGCAGCGCCTGCGTCGCGCGTGGTCCGGCACGGACTTCGATGAAGCCACGCGCACCTGCATCGGCTTTGCATTCGGCAAGGCGCTGGATGATCTCGGCGACTACGCGCTGGCTGCGCGCGTGCTGACCGAGGCGAATGCGCTCGCACGCAAGACATCTCCCTGGCGCGTCGACGACTGGCGCCGCTTCGTTGACGCGCAATTGCGCGCGTCTGCGCTGCCCGCGCTGCCGGTCGATGCGGAGTTCAATCCGATCTTCGTCGTCGGCATGCCGCGCAGCGGCACGACCCTGGTCGCCAGCACGCTCGCGCGGCACGCGGAGGTGCGCGACCGCGGCGAGTTGAACTGGGTTCCCGCACTGCGCAACCTGCTCGCCGAGCAACGCCAGTCGCACAACCCGCAGGCGCTTGCCACAATCGCGAGACTGATCCGCGCGCAAATGCAGCGCGACGATGCGCCGGCACGCTTCCACCTCGACAAGAATCCGCTCAACTTCCGTTATCTCGACTTCATCGCCGCGTGCTTTCCGAATGCGCGGATCGTGCATTGCCGGCGCGATGCGCGCGATACCGCGCTGTCGATCTGGATGCAGCACTTCGCCCACGCGGACCTCGGTTTCGCTTACGACTTCGCCGACATCGCCGAGGTGCGGAAAGATGGTGCGAAGCTGATGACGCACTGGCAGTCGCGCCTCGCGCTGGCCACGATCGAGGTCGACTACGAGGCCTTCGTCGCTGGACCGCAGACGCAACGCGATCGACTGGACGCGTTTCTCGGGCTTGAGCGCGATGCGACCCACCCGGTCGCGGCGGAAAACCCGGCCATCGTCACCACCGCAAGCGTATGGCAGGTGCGCCAGCCCGTGTACACGCATGCGCTGCAACGCTGGCGCAACTACGCACCGTACCTGCCGGCGCTGACCGCGCTTTTTCCTGCCCCACCGGCGTAGCGCGCAGTTACTGCTTGCGCAAGGTCACGTTGCCGCTGAACGATTGCGCATCGATGCGCGCGCCGCTGTTGTCGCCGTTGACATCGAGCGTGCTGCCGGGCCCATATTCGGGTTTCACGACCTTGCCATAGTCGCTCTTCAGGTTGCCGCTGAAGGTTTCCGCATGGATGCGCGCGACCAGATCGGCGGGCAGGCGCAGGAGCAGATTGCCGCTCATCGTTTCGGCGCGCGCATGCGCGCCCTTGCCCGGCGCAAAGCCTGCCTCGATGTTGCCGGAAACCGATTCGGCGCTGAATTCGTTGATCGTCGGCGCGGCGAACACGAGCGTGCCCGAAACAGTTTCCAGCTTGACCCGCCCATCTGCGCCGTGCACCGCGATGTCGCCGCTGACGCTTTGCACGTGCACGCGCTCGGCCGCGCCCGCACGCGTGACCTGCAAGGTCACGTCGCCGCTGACGCTGTCGACGTCGATGCCGCGCGCGGCACCGGCGACGCGCAGATTGCCGCTCACGGTGTCGATCTCGATCGACTTGCCGTCGATGTTCTCGATTTTTCCGTCGGCGCTGACCAGATCGAGTTTGACCGAAGCGCCATGCGGTACGCTGAGGACGAGGCTCGTATCCTGCCCCGGCCCGTGCCCGCCGAACCAGCCGCGCTTCTCGGTCTCCACGCGCAATTCCAGACGCCGCGCGTCGCCTTCGACGACAAGCTTGGAGCCGGCACCGAGGCTGCCGCCGAGCTTGACCTCGTTTGCGCCGCCGCCGGTGACCGTGACGCTGCCGCGCACGTTGCTCACGTCGATCAGCCCGTCGGCGGCGAGCGCGAAGCTTTGCTCCAACGTCTTCGCCGCATCGCCTTCGGCCGTGATCGTCAGGTCGGCCGCCACGGCGCGTTCGCTGGCAAGCGCGACGGACAGCGCCGCGCAGAGCGACAACGCAACCACGCGACGAGTCGGGGCCCGGTATGCTGTAGCGGATTTCATCTTCCCTCCTGTGCGGACGAGTCGTTGCATTGCGCTCACCCGGATATCGCCGATTGACGCATGAGGCGCATGCGCTGCGCGTTGGTGCGATTGAGCATGCCGACCAGAAACACTGCGTCCGGGCGCGCCTCGAGCGCGGCCTGCAACTCTGCGCTGGCCTTGTCGAGGTCCTGCGCCGCCGCGGCGAGTCCGGGGTCGGCCGGCTTGGCCCAGTCGAGCGCGGTCAACGATACGGCGCCGTCGCTCGCGCCCTGCGGGCGAACCGCCGTGAGCGTCGGCGCGGGGCCGGACGGGTGCAAGAAGCGCGACGCGGTGAACACGGCGCCGGCGGCCAGCACGAGGCTCGCCGCGAGGGCGAACGCCGGCCGCTGCCAGGGGCGGCGCCACGGCGCGGCCACCGGCTGCGCGATGCGCGCGGCGATGTCGGGCCACAGGTCGCGCGCCGGCTCGACGTCTTGGTTGAGCGTGCGCATCTGTTTGCGCCACTGGAATTCGTTGTCCATCATCCACCTCGCTGCCCGTCGCCGGGCCATTCACGCCGCTTCTAGTGTAGTCCGCAACAGGCCGCGCGCGCGGTGCAACTGCGCCTTCGACGACCCGACCGCCATGCCCAGTTCGCGGGCGATCTCCTCGTGCTTCCAGCCTTCGACGTCGTGCAGCACGAGCACGGCGCGCGCACGCGGCGGCAACTTCGACACCGCGCGCTCGAGATCGCCGCGCTCGCCGGCGCAGAACGGCACTTCGCCGCCCGCGGCCAGCTCGATCACATCGTCGTCCACGTTGACCTCGTTGCGCCTGCCGCGCAGATCCATCAGCGCGATGTTGACGCCGAGCCGATGCAGCCAGGTCGAAAACGCCGCATCAAAACGGAAGCTCGACAGCTTGCGCCAGGCCTGGATGAACGCTTCCTGGGTCAGCTCCTCGGCGCGCGCGCGGTCCATGCCGACCAGGCGCAGGATCACGCCGTGCACGCGGCCGGCGTGGCTGCGATAAAGCCGCTCGAACGCACGCGCATCGCCGCCCAGCGAAGCGCGCACGAGCGCATGATCGTCGTTGCGATCCGGGCGTGTTTGCGAGCCGGTATCCAAAGGGGTTGCCTGCATGCTGGGAACGGCGCCGTCCATTTGCCAGCTTGGATGCGCGGGCCGCCAGTATGGTTTAGACGCCGCCGGCGATCGAGCCCCGCCGGCGATGCCGCTTCAAGGCGTCCCGACGGCGCGCTGCTCGGTCTGTGCCGCGGCGAGCGCCGCGCTGATGCGCTGGTGTTCGCGCAGCAGGGCTTGCGGAGTGCGTGCGCCGAACGAGGCGAGGTATTCGCCGATGTTCTCGTATTCGGCCTGCCAGCCTTCGACATCCACGTCGAGCAGCTCGTCGAGCCACGCACGCGGCAGGTCGAGGCCGGCGAGGTTGAGGTCCTCGGCGTGCGGCAGGTTGCCGATCGGTGTCGTCAGTGCCTCTTCGGTTCCCATGCAACGGCCGAGAATCCATTCGAGCACGCGCATGTTGTCGCCGAAGCCTGGCCAGAGGAACTTGCCGTCGTCGCCTTTGCGGAACCAGTTGACGTGGAAAATTTTCGGCAACTTCGCGCCGGGCCGGTCGAACGACAGCCAGTGGCTGAAGTAGTCGGCGAAGTTGTAGCCGCAGAACGGCTTCATCGCCATCGAGTCGCGGCGCAGCACGCCGACCGCGCCGGTCGCTGCGGCCGTGGTTTCCGAGCCCATCGCGGCGCCGGCGAGCACGCCGTGGGTCCAGTCGCGCGCCTCGAACACGAGCGGCAGCAGGTGTTCGCGGCGACCGCCGAAAATGATCGCGCTGATCGGCACGCCTTGCGCGTCCTCCGCGCGCGGCGACCAGCTCGCGCATTGTCTCGCCGAGACGGTGAAGCGCGAATTCGGATGCGCGGCCGGGCCGCCCGCAGGCTTGCCGTTGGCGATCATGACTTCGCGCCCCTGCCAGTCCTTGACCGGCACGCCGGGCAGCCCCTCCCACCACGGGTCGTTGTTCGCATCGACCGCGACGTTGGTGAAGATCGTGTCGTGGTCGAGCATCGCCAGCGCGTTCGGATTCGTCTTCGCGCTGGTGCCCGGCGCGACGCCGAAGAAACCGGCCTCGGGATTGATCGCCCAAAGGCGGCCGTCCGCGCCGGGTTTCATCCAGCAGATGTCGTCGCCGACCGTCCACACCTTCCAGCCGGCCTCGCGGTAGCTTTGCGGCGGAATCAGCATCGCGAGATTGGTCTTGCCGCAGGCCGACGGAAACGCAGCGGCGATGTAGTGGGTCTCGCCGCGCGGATTCTCCACGCCGACGATCAGCATGTGCTCGGCCAGCCAGCCCTCGCTGCGCGCCTGCGCCGAGGCGATGCGCAAGGCGTGGCATTTCTTGCCGAGCAGCGCGTTGCCGCCGTAGCCGGAGCCGATCGACTTGATCGAAAGTTCGGCCGGAAAGTGCATGATAAAGCGCTTCTCGGGATCAAGCTCGCCGGTCGAATGCAGGCCCTTCACGAACGCATCCGCGCGCTCGCCGCGAGCGAGCCGATCGAGCCCTTCGCGCTCGATGCGTGCGAGCGCCGCCGCGCCCATGCGCGTCATGATGCGCATGTTGGCGACGACGTAGGGGCTGTCGGTGATCTCGACGCCGCAGCGCGAGATCGGCGAGTCGATCGGCCCCATGCAATACGGAATCACGTACAGCGTGCGCCCTCGCATGCAACCGGCGAACAGCGCATCGATCTTCGCATGCGCGTCGTGCGGCGCCATCCAGTTGTTGTTCGGACCGGCATCTTCGCGATTGCCGGTGCAGACGAAGGTGAGGTGCTCGACGCGCGCCACGTCGGACGGATCGGAACGGTGCAGGTAACAGCCCGGATGGGTCTCCTGGTTCAGCGCGACGAGATCGCCGCGCTTGCGCATCAGGTCGACGAGGGCGACGTTTTCCGCGTCGCTGCCGTCGCACCAATGGATATTGTCGGGCTGCGTCAACGCGGCGACTTCCCCGACCCAACGGTCGAGTGCCTCAAGCTTGCTCATTTGTTCTCCAACCGGCCAGTGGCCGAAAAAATCTACTTGTGTATTTGTATATTTCTATCCCCCTCGCCTGCCGGGAGAAGGGAAGCAAAGCTATTGCGGAATCAGTGTCGACATCACATGTTCGACATATTCCTCCAGTTCCGTCGGATCGATGTGCTTCACGCCGAGCTGCAGCACGAGCTGCAGGAAGCCGACATAGGCCGCGTAGGTCAGTTGCGCGCGATGCAGCGCATCGATACCCGACATGCCGACCTGGCGATACGCCTGCTTGAGAAAATCGAGGCGGCGCTGCGAAACGCGCTCCATCACCGGCTGTACGATCGGGTGGTCGAGCGCGCGCAGCAGCGCCGAGTAGATACTGTGCGTGCGCGCCTCACGTCCGGTGCGGCGAAACAATTCGCTCAGGCGTTCGCGCGGGTCGTCGATGGCGGCGATCTGGTCCATCGCCTCTTCAGCATGCGTTTCCCAGTTCTGCAGCGCGGCCTTGAGCAGCGCTTCGCGCGTGGCGAAATGCCAATAAAAGCTGCCTTTGGTCACACGCAGGCGGCGTGCGAGCGGCTCCACGGCGAGTGCAGGCACCCCTTGCTCCGCAATCAGATCGAGCGCGCCGGCTTCCCAATCGGCGGCGGACAGACGCGAACGCTCGGCTTTTTCTGCGGCTTGCAGCATGCGGGCATGGTAGCGGCTGCACCTCGCGCGCGTAAGGGGATTCGATGTTGCATTGCAGCAGTAAACGGTTACAAGCACTTGTTTCCGCGTCGGTTTTCGCACAATACGCATGCGTATTGACAACCCGGACCCACGTACACATACTGCAACGTATGGGAACGACTGCCGCCAAGCCGTACGCTTCTCCCGCACCGATTGCGCAGCGCGTGGAAGCGCTGGTCGCGCAAGACGACGTCACTCTCGCGATCGAACATTTCGGCGACGTATCCGCCCCGGCCGTCGTCTTCGCCCACGGCTTTGGCCAGACCCGACATGCCTGGGATGGCGCCGCGAACGCGCTCGCACGAGTCGGCTGGCACGCCATCACCGCCGACGCCCGCGGCCACGGCGACAGCAGCCGGCGCAGCGACGGCAACTATCACTACGACCAGTTCGTCGACGATCTGGTCCGCATCGCTCGCAACAGCGGCGAAACACCGGTGCTCGTCGGCGCCTCGATGGGAGGCCTGCTCGGCCTCGCCGCGCAGGCGTTGCATGCGCCGTTCCGCGCGCTCGTGCTCGTCGATATCACGCCGCGCTGGGAAACCGCCGGCGTCGAACGCATCCTCGCCTTCATGCGCGCGCATCCGCAAGGTTTCGCTTCGTACGACGAGGCCGCCGACGAGATCGCGAGCCATCTGCCGCACCGCACCGGGCGCAAGTCCGAAGCCAGCCTGCGCCAATTGCTCGTGCGCGACGATCGCGGCCGCCTGCGCTGGCACTGGGACCCGCGCATGCTCGATTTCGCCACGCGCGACTCCAACCGGTTGCAGCGCGACCTGCTCGTCGCCGCCGCGACGATCCGCGTGCCGGTGCTGCTCGTCAGCGGCGCGCGCAGCGACGTCGTTTCGACGGAGACAATCGCCGAGTTCCTTGCCCACGTGCCGCACGCACACCACGTATGCCTGCCCGACGCTACACACATGGTCGCCGGCGACGCCAACGACACGTTCACGCGCGTCGTGCTGGAATTCGTGCAAACGCTCGAATCGGAAGCCGCACCATCCACCGATCGTCATTCCGAACAACCCCGTAGCGACGAACGACATTCACGCGCTGCCCATACGTTGTGTCCACCCGAGGTGAAATCATGAATTGGTATCCGCTGCTCGCCGCCCTCGCCGCCTCGCTGGCCTGTGCGTATTTCCGCAGCAATCTGCGCACGTGGACGCTCGCCGGCTTCGCCGCGATCCTCGCCGTCGGCGTACTCGCCGGCAGCCACTGGCTCGCGATCGCGCTGACCGCGCTCGCCTTCGGCCTGCTCAGCGTGCCGCTCAACCTCGACGACTTCCGCCGCAAGAAGATCACCGCGCCGCTGCTCGACGTGTACCAGAAGATCACGCCGCAGATTTCCGCCACCGAACGCACCGCACTCGAGGCGGGTACGGTCGGTTTCGAGGGCGAGCTGTTCAGCGGCAAGCCGGACTGGTCGAAGCTGCTCGGCCAGCCGAAACCCGAACTGTCGCTCGAAGAACAGGCGTTTCTCGATGGCCCGGTCGAAGAAGTCTGCCGCATGACCGACGACTGGCAGATCACGCACGAACTCGCCGACCTGCCGCCGGAAATCTGGGATTTTCTCAAGAAGAAAAAATTCTTCGGCATGATCATCCCGAAGCAATACGGCGGACTCGAATTCTCCGCGCTCGCGCAATCGGCCGTGCTGCAGAAACTCATGGGCATCTCGGGCTCGCTGTCCTCGACCGTCGGCGTGCCGAATTCGCTCGGCCCGGGCGAGCTGCTGCTGCACTACGGCACGCAGGAGCAGCGCGACTACTATCTGCCGCGCCTCGCCGACGGGCGCGAGATTCCGTGCTTCGCCCTGACCGGCCCGAGCGCGGGCTCGGATGCGACCTCGATCCCCGACTACGGCGTGGTCTGCAAGGGTGACTGGCACGGCGCGCAGGTGCTCGGCGTGCGCCTCACTTTCGACAAGCGCTACATCACGCTCGCGCCGGTGGCGTCACTGATCGGCCTTGCCTTTCAGATGCACGACCCCGACCATCTGCTCGGCGACAAGGAGCACATCGGCATCACGCTCGCGCTGATCCCTCGTGACACCAAAGGCCTCGAGATCGGCCGCCGCCACTTCCCGCTCAACGGCGCGTTCCAGAACGGCCCGCTGCACGGCCGCGACATCTTCATTCCGATGTCGCAGCTCATCGGTGGGGCCGACATGGCCGGCCAGGGCTGGCGCATGCTGGTCGAGTGCCTCTCGGTCGGGCGCGCGATCACGCTGCCGTCGAACGCGTCGGGCGGCGTCAAGATGGGCGCGATCGCGACCGGCGCCTATGCGCGCATCCGCAAGCAGTTCGGCATGGCGATCGGCCGCTTCGAAGGCGTCGAGGAGGCGCTCGCGCGCATCGGCGGTTACAGCTACGCGATCACGTCGCTGTCAAAGGCGACCGCCGCCGCGGTCGATCGCGGCGAGAAGCCGTCGGTGCCATCCGCGATCGCCAAATATCACTGTACCGAACTCGGCCGCGAAGTAGCCAAGGACGTGATGGACGTGCACGGCGGCAAAGGCGTGCAACTCGGCCCGAACAACTACGCTGGCCGCGCCTATCAGACCGCGCCGATCGCGATCACGGTCGAAGGCGCGAACATCATGACGCGCAGCCTGATGATCTTCGGCCAGGGCGCGATCCGCTGCCATCCGCACGTACTCAAGGAGATGCAGGCCGCACAGATTCCCGACTACGGCGCACGCCTGCGCGCGTTCGACCGCGAGTTGTTCGCACATATCGGCTTCGCGGTTTCCAACGCCGCGCGCAGCCTCGTGCTCGGCCTCGCCTTCGCGAAAATCGGCAACGCGCCGGGCGACAAGTACACCCGGCGCTACTATCGCAAGCTCAACCGCTATGCGGCCAACCTCGCCCTCGTTGCCGACTCGGCGATGCTGCTGCTCGGCGGCAAGCTCAAGTTCAAGGAATCGCTGTCCGCGCGTTTGGGCGACGTGCTCTCGAATCTGTACATCGCAAGCAGCATGCTCAAGCGCTACGAGGACAACGGTCGCCCGGTCGCCGACCGGCCGCTGCTCGCCTGGGCGTTCCACGACTGCGCCTGGCGCATGCAGAATGCGCTCGACGGCGTGCTGCGCAACTTCCCGATCCGCCCCGCCGCGTGGCTGCTGCGCGCGCTCGTGTTCCCGTTCGGCCGCCGCGAAGTACCGCCATCGGATCGCCTCGGCCACCGCGTCGCCGCGCTGCTGATGTCGCCGAACGAGGCGCGCGACCGCCTCGCCGAGTGGGCTTATCTGACGCCCAACGCGAACAACGTCGTCGGCCGCATGAACGCGCTGCTGCCCGAGGTCATCGCCGCCGAGCCGGTCGAGCGCAAGCTCGCCAAGGCGCTGAAGACCGCTGCGGTCGCTTCCATCGATCCCGCCGCGCAACTTGCCGAAGCCGAACAGGCCGGCGCGATTACGCACGACGAGCGCAAATTGCTCGAGCGCGTGCGCGCGGCGACGGCCGAGTTCATCGCGGTCGACGATTTCGATCCGCTCGAGCTGCAATCGGCGGTGAAACGCGGCAAGTCGCCGACGCTGCGCAGCGTGGCGTAAGTACGATGTCCGTCATTCCCGCGAAGGCGGGAATGACGAGTGGAAAGGTCGTATCCATGCCCAGTTCACCCCTCAAGCTCTTCCGCCTGCTCGGCCGCACCGCTGCCGGGCGCTGGACGTTCACCCGCATCATCTGCGCCAAGGCGCCCTACTTCGCCTCGATCTCGCCGCTGGTCGAGGAACTCGCGCCGAGTCGCTGCGTGGTCGTGCTGCGCGATCGCCGCCGCGTGCGCAACCACATCGGCACGGTGCACGCGATCGCGATGTGCAACGCCGCCGAGCTCGCCGGCGGCCTCGCCACCGACGTCGGCATCGCGCCGGGCCAGCGCTGGATCCCCAAGGGCATGAGCGTGCGCTATCTGAAGATGGCACGCGGCACGCTGACCGCGACGGCCCGTGTCGAGGTTCCGCCGGCCGACGCGCCCGCACGCGAAGCGCACGCGCTCGTCGAGGTACGCGACACGGCAAACGAAGTCGTGTTCGACGCCGACATCACGATGTGGGTTTCGCCACGAAGCAGATGATTCGCGCGCAATCTCAGAACGCGTATACCGCGCTCAACACCCAGCGTCGACGCTCGTCCGGCGCAGTGCTCGGATATGCGTAGTTGGCGCGATTGACCGCAACCCACAGCAACTGCACATCGACGCGCCCGAACTTCGCGCCGAGGCCCAGGCTGGCGTCGAACGTGCGGTCGCGGTCGCCGCCGCGCGTGAACTCGGCCTGCTGCACGCCGAGATGGGCGAGCAGGCGCCAGCGCTCATCCAGCGGGCGTGAGCCGTTGAATTCGAGATAGGTCGAACGCCGATGCCGGCCGAAGTAGTTCGGCGCGCGATACAGGCGCAGACTCCAGCGCTCGGCGGAAAGGCCGACGAACATTTCGGCGTAGTTCCAGAACGTGAAGCCGGTGAAGTTGGAATAAGTCGCGCCGACCTCCCAACTCAAACGCGATGTCAACGCATGCGCGTAGCCCGCAGCGGCGACCCATAGCGGCTCGGCATGGCGCTCGCCAAACAGGCGCGTCTCCCCGATCTGAGCGCCGAGATACCAGCCGGCCGCGCCGTCGTAGTTCACCGCGGCCGTGACCGCGGGCCGGTCATCGTTGAGCGACACGCCGCGGTAGACGTAGTCACCGGCAAGGCCGATCTGCCCGGAGAGTTGTGCGTGCGCGGCGTCAACGCACAGCAATCCGCACGCCGCGACGCCACAGCGCAGGCCACCGCCCAGCCTCAGCGCGGCACGCGCGCCGTTCCCTCGCCGGGCGGAAGGCAGCTCAGCGTCGGCACGGAATGGCGCAACGTCGCGCAGGCATCGACGTAGCCTGCCGCACCATCGGGAGAATCCGCCGGAAATCGCACCCATGCCGAGGATTGTCGCATGGCCGGTCTGGGCGTGACCTCGCGTGCGAGCGCGAGCATGCCAGCAACCTGCGCCGCGGCGAACGACGAGCCGGAAACGAAATTCCAGCGCGCGCCCGGCGCCGGCGCGGGCACGTCGTCGCCCGGAGCGGACAACACCGCGGCGCCCGCGCCAAGCCGGTCGGAGACAGCGAGGACGCCCGCGTGCGAGGCCGGAAAGCCGCCGCCCGGCGCCCGCGCATCGACCGCGCCGACGACGATCGCACCGCGCTCGATCGCCGCATCGATCAGGCGCGCGAGCAGGCGGTCGTCCGGGCCGGAGAGGCTCAGGTTGATAACTTCGGCGTCCGCGGCGATCGCGGCCTGCAGCGCCTGGGCCAGAGTGAAACTGCTGCACAGCGTCAGTGTGGCGGATTCCTCCCAGCAGGCGCGCAGCGCAAGCAGGCGCGCCTGCGGCGCGATGCCAACCACCCCCATGCCGCGGTCCGCACGCGCGCCGATGATGCCCGCAACCGCGGTGCCGTGCGCCTCGGCGACGTCGCTGCGCGCATCGACGAAATTGCGCTCGAGCTCGATGCGCCCGGCGAGATCCGGATGCGCGGCATCGACGCCGCTGTCGATCACCGCGACGCGCACGCCACGGCCCGTGCTCACCTTGTGCAGGTCGTCGAGCCGCCAGAGCCGCGCGCTCGGCTGCAACGCGTACAGCGACGTCTGCGCCGACGGAGCCGTCGCCGCGACCACTGCAGCAAGCGCGCGGAACCGATGCACCGGCTGCGCCCATTCGACACGGCTGTCGCGCGCCACGCGGCGCGCAACCTCGTCGAGATCGGCGCCGGCCGGCACGCGCAAAACGTAGCAATCGACGCCGATCGCCGGCATCGGCCAGCCGGACAGCACGCTCAGGCCCTGCGCACGCGCGAGGCCGTCGGCGATGCGTCGCCGCGCCGCGCCGCCTGCCGCATCGACATAGGCGCCGCCGTAGTTCGCGCCGGAACGATAGTGCGGCGGCGGCAGGCGCAGCATGACGAGAATCTCACGCGAGACGTCGGCCGCGACGTGGGTCTCGTCGGCAGCGGCCATGCCCGTGCAGGCCAGCGCCAGCAGCGCGACCAGCCTGGCGAGCGCCCGCTTCAATGCCCCGCCTTCGCTTCGAGCGATTGCACGAGCAATACCGACTTCTCCGCCCGCAACTGCTGCACGGCGGCGTCGAGCCTCTCGGGGGCGACGGCGAGGATGTACGCATCGGCCGCGGTCGGCCCGTCGACGATGCGCGCGCCGCTGGCGAGCAGCACGCGACGCAACTCGCCCACCTCGGTATGCGGCGCAAACGCGACGACGAGGCGTGCCGGCTCGGCCGCCACCGGCCGCGCCAGCGCGCGATACGTGTGTACCGCATCCGCACTTGGCAATCGCGTAGACACGAGAACGACGGCGAGGCCGGCGATCGCCAGCGTCTGTGCGGCGAGCGCCCAGCCCAGCCACGGTCGCGGCAGCATCTGTTCGCGCCAGGCGCTCAACCGTTCGCGCCACGACGCCGATGCCGGAGCGCGCGCGGGCGTGGGCGCAGGCGCGGGCAGGCGCACGCGCAGCGCCGCGAACGCGCGGTCGACGTCGCGGCCGGGCAGGGCGACATTGTTCGCCGCACGCAGCTGCCGCTCCCATTCGAGTTCGCCGCGGCAGGCCGCGCAGGCTTGCAGATGCGCATCGACGAGACGGCTCTCGGCCCCGTCCAGCGTACCGGCGACGAACCACGGCAGCAGTTCGCGCACTTCGCCGTGCGCAGAATCCAGATTGACTACTCGCGGGCTCACAGGATGTCCTCCAGGCGTTCGGGCAGCAGCGCCTTCAGGCGCCGGCGTGCGTGGAACATGCGCGTCTTCACGGTATCGACCGGGCAATCCATGATCCGCGCGATTTCGTGATAGCCGATCTCGTGGAAATAGGTCAGTTCGATCACCGCGCGATGGTTCGGCGAGAGCGCGTCGACCGCTTCGCACAGCACGCGGCGCAGTTGCGCGCGCATCACTTCGTGCTTCGGCTCCGCCTCATCGGCCACCGACTCGATGCTTTCGTCCGCCTCGACCGGAACATCCACGTCGCGCAGCGCCTTGAGCGACTTGCGCCAGGCGATCGCGAAGATCCAGGTCGAGAGCTTGGACGAACCGTCGAATTTGTGCGCGCTGGTGGAGACCACGAACATCGTGTCGTTGAGGATCTCCTCGACCAGTTCCGCGCGCCGCGTCGTGCGCTCGATGAAGCGTGCGAGGCGCGGGAAGTAGGCCCGGTACAGGGTCTCGAACGCAGGCGCGTCGCCCTGCGCGACGCGCGCAATCAGGGCAGCCTCGTCCACGCCGGCTTCGGGGAGCGAGGCGGGCTGCGGGACCGCTTCGGCCCCCGGTCGGGAAAACATGGATGCGTCTCTTGCCATCGTTCGTTCATTCCGTGACCGGGCCGGACGGTTCAATCTTGCATTGCGGTGCGCACTTTCGTGCCGGCGGCCGGCACGATGAACCTTTGCGTCGGAGACGGGGATACATGCAGCACGACGCCCGGATGCGATGCATACCGCGGCCTCGCGCCGATTGACCTCTCGATGCGCCACCGGAGCCTGCCCATGTACAAAACCCTCTCCATCCTGTCCTTGCTGCTGTTCGCCACCGCATCGGCAAATGCCGCCGACCATGCGGTCAGCGTCGGCGGCAACGGCCTCACGTTCTCGCCGAACAACCTGCCGATCCACAAGGGCGACACCGTCACCTTCCACAACGCCGGCGGCTTCCACAACGTCGCGTCCGACACGGGGCTTTTCCGGAACGGGTCGGCCAGCTCGAGCGGATGGACCTACACCACGCCCGCCTTCAACGAGATCGGCACGTTCGGTTACCACTGCGAGATCCACGGCGCAGCGGGCGGCGTCGGCATGGCGGGCACGATCACCGTGCAGGACTACGGCCCGCCGCCGGACTTCGGTCTCGCCGCGCAGTCGAGCAGTCCAAGCCTCGCCCAGGGTGGCAGCGTTGCCGACACGATCACGATCACGCCGGCAAACGGCTTCTCCGACAACGTCACCTTCAGCGCGAGCGGCCTGCCCAACGGCGTCAGCGCGAGCTTCGCTGCCGGCGGCGCCGCGACCAGCGTGCTGACGCTGACTGCCAGCGCCACCGCGGCGACCGGCACCGCGAACATCACCGTCACCGGCACCTCGGGCAGCTTGAGCCATTCGCTGCCGCTGAGCCTGACCGTGACCGCGGCGGCGCCTGCATTCGCCATCGGACCCGGCATCACCGGTTCGTGGTACCTGCCCGCGCAATCCGGCCACGGCTTCAACCTCGAGGTGCTCAAGGGGCCGAACCAGGACAACGGCTTCCTCGCGTTCTGGTATGTCTACGACAACAGCGGCAACAACCTCTGGCTGGTCGGCCAGGGCAGCTACGTCGGCGACACCGCGACGCTGCAGATGCAGCAGGGCAGCGGCGGCATGTTCCCGCCGAACTTCGACAAGAACAAGATCGCGCGCACCAACTGGGGCACGCTGACCTTGAAATTCACCGACTGCAACAACGCCACCGCGCAATGGGATCCGATCATCCCCGCCTATCCGAGCGGCTCGATGAACCTCGTTCGCCTGAGCGCCGTCAGCAATCTGGCCTGTCCGTGAACATGCGCATGCACAGCCCGTCCACCGCGAGGCCGGAGTCGTTCCGGTCTCGCGGCACGGCCTTCGCGATGCTGGTCGCGCTGACGATGTTCGCGATCGGCACCGCCCGCGCCACCGGGATCGGCGAGCGCGCGCCCGACTTCCACCTGCCGCAGCTCGGCACGGAAGCTCCACTCAGCCTCTCCGCCCTGCGCGGCAAGGTGGTTTTCGTCGACTTCTGGGCCTCGTGGTGCGGCCCTTGCCGCGAGGCGATGCCGCAGTACGAAAAACTATATGCCACGATGGCCCGCGACACGTTCACGATCCTCGCGGTAAATCTCGACGAGACGCGCAGCGATGCGGAAAAATTCCTCGCCGCGCATCCGGTCGGTTATCCGATCGCGCTCGATCCCGCAGGCGAAGTGCCGAAGGCGTATGGCGTCGTCGGCATGCCGACCTCGTACCTGATCGACCGCAACGGCATCGTGCGCTGGCGCGGCCAGGGCTTCAAGCCCGCCGACATCGATGTGCTGCGCCACGAAGTCGACAGGCTCGCCAGGGAGCCCGCACATGCGTCCTGACGTTCTGCCGCGCATTGCCCTTGCGCTCGTCTGCGCCACCGCGCTTGCGGCTTGCGCGACGAAACCCGTGCAACCCTGGGAGCGCGCCCACCTTGCGCGCTGGGACATGCGCTGGGATCCCGACTCCGTGCAAACCGCGATGAAACAGCACGCCTACTTCAGCAAGGAAGGATCGAGCGGCACGATCGGCGCCGCCGGCGGCGGCTGCGGGTGCAACTGATGCCCCGCCCATCGACCTCGCTTGCCGCCCTGCTCACCGCCGCCGCCGCGTTGCTGCCCGCAGCGCAGACGCGGGCCGCCGACAGCGACGAAGCGGACACGCACGCAAGCTACCGCTTCTCCGAATACGACGAAGACGCGCTCCATGGCGTCGTGGTCGGCGATCCGCGCCGCTATCGCGTGCTCTCGCAGCAGCTCGATATCGACACCAAGCTCGACGGCGGTGCGTGGGGCCTCAAGCTCGACGCGACGCACGAGGTGATGAGCGGCTCGTCGCCGTGGTATGTCACCGCGGACGCGAATGGTCGCCCCGTACAGGTGTTGAGCGGCGCGACGATCCGTGACCGGCGCAACGCGCTATCCGTATCGCTGACCCAGAATCCGGGCACCAGCGCGAATACAACCTACACCGCCTCCTACTCGAAGGAGAACGACTATCGCGCCACGGCGCTCGGCATCGAGCGCAGCCAGCCGCTCAGCGCCGCGACCACGCTGGGCTATGGCGGCAGCTTCTCGCATGACGTGATCAAGCCCTTCCAGGCACAAGATTATGGCCGCATCGAACGCGCGACGAAGAACACCGCATCGGTATTCTCCAGCCTTGCCTGGGTTCTCGATCGCGATTCGGTGCTGCAGGCCGGCGTGCAGATCAACCTCAGCCACGGCTATCTCTCCGATCCGTACAAGCTGTTCGTCTACGGCAAGTTTCTCACCGCGGAACGGCGCCCCGACCAGCACGTCGAGGCCGCCGGCCTCGTGCGCTACCGACGCGCATACGCGCAGATCGATGCCGCGCTGCATCTCGACTACCGCTATGCGCAGGACAGTTGGGGGCTGACCTCGCACACCGTCGAGGCGTCGTGGTACCAGGGCCTCGGCCATGGCTGGCGCCTGGTGCCGGGCCTGCGCTGGTACAGCCAGTCGGCCGCGCGCTTCTACGCGCCGTTCCTCGCCGCGCCAGGCGGACAACGCTTCTATTCGAGCGACTACCGCCTTGGAACATTTGGTGCATTTTCCACAAGTATAAATGTCCGCAAGGCGATCGGACGCTGGGAATTCAGCCTCGGTGCGGAGCGCTACCACAGCGCCAGGGGCCTCGCGCTCGGCGGCGGCGGCGGCACAGTACCCGCACTGGTCGACTTCACGCGCGCCTGGGCGGGACTCGATTTCGGCTTCGACTGATGCGAGAGTGCGGCAATGGACCTGCACCGCTATGCGTTCTCGAGCATGGGCTGCCCGTGCGCGATCCAGCTCGAGGCGGATGACGAATCCGTCGCGCGCACGGCGGCGGCGAGAGCACAGGCCGAAGTCGCGCGCCTCGACGAGAAATATTCGCACTACCGCAGCGACAACTGGCTCGCGCGCCTGTGCGCGAGCGCGGGCAGCGGGCGCCGGGTCGAACTCGACGAGGAAGCGGCGAACCTGGTCGACTTCGCCGCCGCGTTGCACGCGCAGAGCGCAGGCCGTTTCGACGTCACCGCCGGCGCGCTGACGAAATTGTGGGACTTGCAAAGTGGGCGCATTCCCGCACAGGCGCAGATCGATGCCGCCCTCGCGCGCAGCGGTTGGCATCGGGTCGAATGGCAGCGTCCGTACCTGTGCCTGCCGGTCGCGGGCATGTGCATCGACTTCGGCGGCGTGGTCAAGGAATACGCCGCCGATCGTGCCGCGCAAATCTGCCGGAAGAACGGCATCGCCCACGGCATCGTCGATCTCGGCGGCGACCTCGCCGCGATCGGCGCGCATGCCGACGGCAGCGCCTGGTTGGCCGGAATCAAGTCGCCGCGCAATCCGGCGGATGTCCATGCGAGCATCGAACTCGACCGCGGCGGCCTCGCCACGAGCGGCGACTACGAGCGCGTGATGATCGTCGACGGCAGGCGCTACTCGCACATCGTCGATGCACGCACGGGCTGGCCGATGCAGAGTTTCGCCAGCGTCAGCGTGCTCGCCGACAGCTGCCTCGTCGCCGGCGCGGCATCGACATTGGCGATGCTGTTCGGCGTCGAACGCGGCGCAGACTATCTGCGCGAACTCGGCCTGCCCTGGCTCGCGATCGATGCCGACGGTCGAACTCGCGGAAGCATCGAAGCGGCCACGACCTGACCCGGCTCAGCGGTTCGCGTGCGCAGCCAATTCGCGCGTGCCGCGCAACCGCCACGCCGTCCAGCAGGCACCGCCCGCGGCGAATGTGGCAAGGCAGGCGAAGCCGGTCGTGGTCACGCCGAGGCCGCGCAGGCCGTTCATCGCCAGGGCGATGGTGAAATCGCCGAGCCGCCACACTGCGGTGTCGATGAAGCCTTTGGCCTTGTAGCGCTCTTCGCGGTCGACGCGCGTGTACAGGCTGTCCGAACTCGGCTTTTCCATGCCGTAGGCGAACGAGCGCGTGGCGACCAGCGCCACCGCGATCAGGGCCGGATTGCCGACCAGCACGAGCAGCAGCAGCCCCGCCACCTTGACCGCATCGGCCGCGATCACGGCGATCACGGGCCCGAGCCGGGTCAACACCCACGGCGTCAGACTGAGCTGCAACACCGTCTGCGTGATGTTGATGGCGAGGTCGATGTGGGCGAAGAACTCGGTGCGCGCGATGCCGTCGGGGAAGTGCGTCTTCGCATAGTCCGCCTGCAGCGCGTAGAGCACCGTGCCGACGCCGTCGCCGAGCAACAACAGCAGCGCCATGCTGCGCAGGAAGGGCGAGGCGAACACCTGGCGGGCGCCGGCGAGCATGCCGCCACCGATCACCACCTCGTTGCGGTCGACGCCTTTCTCGATCGGGTTGCGCCGCGACCACACGACCAGACCCGCGATGCAGGCGATCGAACATCCGAGCAAGCCGGCCGACACCGCAAGCAGCTTGGCGATGCCGATATGGCCGACGAGGCTGCCGGCGAGCAGCGAACCGCCGATCGCGCCGAGGCCGCCGCCGATCGAGATCACGCTGAACAACCGGTGCGACTGGTCGACGGTGAAGATGTCGGCCATGAAACTCCAGAACACCGCGACGACGAACAGGTTGAATACGCTGACCCAGACGAAGAACACGCCGCCGAGCACTTTCGGATTCAACTGACCCTGAAGTTCGAAGAACGGAATGAACGCGATCAGGCAGAGGATGAAGAACGCGTAGACGATCGGCACGAAGCGCTTGCGCGGGAAGCGCGCGACCAGCGCGCCGTAGATCGGCGTCAACGCCAGCGTGACCAGAAAGGTGGCGAGATAGAACGACGGCAGCGAGGTGGACCCCGCGGCTGCGACCAGTTGCTCGCGCACCGGCCGCATCACGTAGTACGAGCCGAGCACGCAGAAGAAATACGCGAACGAGAGCAGCAGCGCGGGCCATTCCGCGGACTCGACGCGGAAGAAGCCGCGCTGCTGTTCGGTAGTGGATGTCGCCAAGGGGCCGTCGTCGGTTACCGGTGGGGCGTGAAGGGTAGCATGCGTCACAGTCTTTGCTTCCCTCCTCCCCGCGGCGATGCGCTTACCGTATCCTTCGCCGATGGCTTTCACGCTCGCTTCCATCCACATCTATCCGCTCAAGTCGGGCGCGCCGCTCGCGCTCCAGTCGGCAACGGTCGAGACGCGCGGCCTCGCGCGCGACCGGCGCTGGATGGTGATCGATGCCGACGGCAAGTTTCTGACCGGGCGCGAGTACGCGCGCCTGACCCTGATCCATGCACTGCCGAACGCGGACGGATCGCTGCACCTCGATGCGCCCGCGACCTCCGGCTTGCGTGTCCCGGTTCCCGACGCGCGCGGCGAGCGCATCGCGACGGCGGTCTGGGGCAGCCCGGTGTCGCCGCTGCTCGCCGACGAAACCACGAACGCCTGGCTGAGCAAATTCCTCGGCCGGCCGGTGCGCCTGGTGCACATGGATGGCGAATGCGCGCGCGCGGTCGACGCGAAATATGCACGCGCCGGCGACGAGGTCAGCCTCGCCGACGGCTTTCCGCTGCTGCTGATCTCGCAGGCGGCCCTCGACCTGCTCAACTCGAAGCTCGCCGCGCCCGTGCCGATGCTGCGCTTCCGCCCGAACCTCGTCGTCGCCGGCACCGAGGCGCATGCCGAGGACGGCTGGAAGCGCATCCGCGTCGGCGAAGTCGAATTCGACGTGGTCAAGCCGTGCGTGCGCTGCGTGTTCACCACGGTCGATTTCGAGCGCGGCGAACGCGATCCCTCGGGCGAGCCATTGCGCACGCTGATCGGCTACCGCCGCGGCGAAAAGGGCGTGACGTTCGGCCAGAACCTGATCCCGCGTGGACGCGGCGTGGTGCGCGTGGGCGATACGGTATCGGTCATCGCGTAAACGGCCGGTCAATCCATTTCGCCATTCCGGCAGCCCCTGCCGGAATGACGGGCAAGGCATGACTTTCGGCCTACCGGATGCGCATGGCGTGCTTGATATGCTGCCCAGTTCGCACCCGAAGGAATCCACCATGCGCGCAGTCCTCGCTCTCGCCGTCCTGCTTTCCGCATCCGTGCTGCCTGCGCACGCTGCCGTGCCGGCGCCGGCCGATACGCCCTACCCCGGCACGCTGAAACTGCACGTCGATGCCACCGACCTCGACCACCGCATCTTCCGCGTGCACGAAGAAATTCCGGCGAGCCCCGGCGCGCTGACCCTGCTCTATCCGCAATGGCTGCCCGGCAACCACGCGCCGCGCGGGCCGATCGACAAGTTCGCCGGCCTCGTGCTGCGCGCCAACGGCAAGGTGCTGGCCTGGCGGCGCGATCCGGAAAACGTCTACGCTTTCCATGTCGACGTGCCCGAAGGCGCGAGCGCGATCGAGGCCGAGTTCCAGTACCTCTCACCGCTGGACCCCGGCGAAGGCCGCGTGGTGATGACGCCCGACATGCTGCACCTGCAATGGAACGCGGTCGCGCTCTACCCGGCCGGGCACGACGCAAGCCAGATCCGGATCGCCGCGAGCGCGGTGCTGCCCGCGGGCTGGGAGTTCGCCACGGCACTCGATCGCGACAACGCCAGCGGCGACGCCAAGGCTCCCGCCGGCGCGATAGCGTTCAGGCAGGTCGACTTCGCCACGCTGGTCGACTCGCCGATGTACGCCGGGCGCTACTTCAAGCGCATCGACCTCGCCCCAGGCGCGAAGATTCCGGTGCATCTGAACATCATGGCCGACGAGCCGAAGTTCCTCGAGATCAAGCCCGAGCAACTCAAGGCGCATCAGGCCATGGTGCAACAGGCCTACAAGTTGTTCGCCTCGCAGCACTACGACCACTACGACTTCCTGCTCGCGCTGTCGAACAAACTCGGCGGCATCGGCACCGAACACCACCGCTCCAGCGAAAACGGCGTCGAAGCAGAATACTTCACCGACTGGAACCGGCAAGCCGGCATGCGCGACCTGCTGCCGCACGAGTTCACCCATTCGTGGAACGGCAAATTCCGCCGCCCGGCCGACCTCGCCACGCCGAACTTCAACGTCACCATGGGCGACACCCTGCTCTGGGTCTACGAAGGCAAGACGCAATACTGGGGCGACGTGCTCGCCGCGCGCGCCGGCCTGCGCAGCACCGAGCAGGCGCACGACGAACTCGCGCTGGTCGCAGCGACCTATGCCGACAACCGCCCCGGGTTTTCCTGGCGCAACGTGCAGGACACGACCAACGACCCGACCGCCGCCCAGCGCCGCCCGCTGCCGTACCGCAACTACCAGATGAGCGAGGAGTACTACAGCGCCGGCGCGCTGATCTGGCTCGCGGTCGACGCCCGATTGCGCGAACTGACCGGCGAGAAAAAATCGCTGGACGACTTCGCGCGGGCGTTCTTCGGCATCGACAACGGCTCGTGGCGGATGCAGACCTACACCTTCGACGACGTTGCGGCAGCGCTGAATGCGATCGCGCCGAACGACTGGGCGAGCTTTCTGCGCGAGCGCGTCGACGCACATGCGCCGCCGCTGGACGGCCTTGCCGCGGCCGGCTGGAAACTCGTCTACACCGACAAGCCCGGCGACTACCAGAAAAACGCCGAGGACGTCGCCAAGACGAACAGCTTCGCCATCTCGATCGGCCTCACCGTCGCGCAGGACGGCGGCCGCATCGCCGACGTGCGCTGGAACGGCCCCGCGTTCCAGGCAGGCATCGCCCCCGGCAGCACCCTGGTTGCGGTCAACGGCCGCGAGTACAAACCCGAGCGCCTGGCCGAGGCGATCAGGCTAGCCAAAACCGGCAGCGCGCCTATCGAGCTGCTGGTCAAGAACGGCGACCGCTACCAAACCAGCCGCGTCGACTACCGCGACGGCCTCAAGTACCCGCACCTCGAACGCATTCCCGGCACGGTCGATCGGCTCAGCGCCATCCTCGCGCCACGCTGACGCGCGCCATGCTCAATCCAGCGGGCTGCGCACGCCGAGCCCGCCGCGATTGAGCACGTGGGTGTAGATCTGCGTCGTCGCCACGTCCTTGTGGCCGAGCAGTTCCTGCACGGTGCGGATGTCGTAGCCCGCCTCGATCAGATGCGTGGCGAACGAATGCCGCAGCGTATGCGCGCTGACCGGCTTGACGATGCCGGCCCTCACCCAAGCCGTTTTCAGCGCACGCGCAAACACCGCATCGTCGAGATGATGCCGCCGCACCGCCCCACCGCGCGGATCGCGCGACAGCTTCGCCGCCGGGAACAGCCAGCACCAGCCCAGCTCGAACCTCGCGCGCGGATATTTGCGCGCCAGCGCATGCGGCAGCCAGACGCCATCTGCCCCCGTCACGCGATCCTGCGCATGCAGCACGCGCACGCGCTCGACCTCGCGCCGCAACGGCTCGACCAGCGAACGAGGCAACATGGTGCGGCGATCCTTGCCCCCCTTGCCGTCGCGCACGACGATCTCGTTGCGCGTGAAATCGACATCCTTCACGCGCAGGCGCAAGCCCTCCATCAAGCGCAGGCCGGTACCGTAGAGCAGACTGCCGATCAGCCACGGCCGACCTTCCATCGCCGCGAGCAGCCGCGCCACCTCCTCGCGCGCCAGCACCGTCGGCACGCGTCTCGGACGCTTCGCCCGCACCACCCGATCCAGCCAGGGCAGCTCGATCCCGAGCACCTCGCGATACAGATACAACAATGCCGAAAGCGCCTGGTTCTGCGTCGCCGCAGCGACGTTGCCTTCGGTCGCCAGACCGCTCAGGAACGCTTCGACCTCGGCCGGCCCCAGCTCGCGCGGATGT
>JAFEFS010000060.1 GCA_018240465.1 Pseudomonadota bacterium | reverse complement strand
TACGCGCGCTGGTCGGCGACATGCCGTTGCTCGTGCCCGGTGTCGGCGCGCAAGGTGGCGATGTCGAGGCGGTGGTGCGCAACGGCGGCACGCGCAACGGCGAGGGGCTGATCATCAGTTCTTCGCGTGCGATCCTCTACGCAAGCAGCGGCGAAGACTTCGCCATTGCCGCGCGCCAGGCCGCGCAATCGCTGCGCGCGGAGGCGAATCGGTATCGCCGCGCCACGAGGTAGTCGCATGACGGTCGCGACTCCACCGCTGGTCTCGATCCTGATCCGCAGCATGGATCGGCCGACGCTGACACGCGCGCTGGATTCCGCCGCGGCGCAAACCTGGCCGAACCTCGAAATTGTCGTCGTCGCGGCCAACGGCGCCGCACATCGGCCGCTGCCCGACGCATGGAAGGGCCGCCCGCTGCGCCTGGTCCGCGCGCAGCCCGAGCGGCGCCTGGCGCGGCCGGATGCGGCCAACGTTGCGCTGCAGGCGGCGCGCGGCAAATGGCTCAACTTCCTCGACGACGACGACGAACTGCTGCCGCAGCATCTCGCCACCCTGCTTGCCGCGCCGCGCGCGCAGGACGAGCGCGTCGTGTTCTCGCGCACGCGCGTCATCGACGCGCAAGGCCGCACGCTGGGCCATGTCAGTCACGCCGGCAACCATGTGCAATTGTATTTCCACAGCCGCGCCACGACCTGCGCACTGCTGTTCCAGCGCAGCCTGGTCGACGAAGGCGTACGTTTCGATCCGGCGTTCGCGGTGCACGAGGATCACGATTTCCAGGTCGGCTGCGCGACGCGCACCCCGTTCCGCTACGTCGACGAGGCCACCTGCCTGTGGCATGCACAGGCCGGCGATTCCGGCTGCGGTTTCGGCGCGAATGCCGATGCAGCGCTGAGAACGGAGCACGTGCTTCGCCTCCGCAGCAAATGGGATGCGGCCTTCCGGCACTGGCTCGGCGACGCCGAGGCCGTGTGGTCCGCGGGCCGCCAATATCTGCAGGGCGGGGATCGTGTCGCCGCGCGAGCCTGTTTCGAGCAGGTTCTCCATCTGCGCCCCGGCGATGCCGCAGCGACGCAGGCGCTCGCCGCCATCGCATCGCAACCGGTGGCGGCGATGTCCGACGCGGCGCCAGCGCAAGCAACGCACAACGATCCAGCGCTGGTTTCGATCCTGATCCGCAGCATGGACCGGCCGACCCTGGAACGCGCGCTCGATTCCGCCGCGGCGCAGACCTGGCCCAATATCGAACTCGTCGTCGTCGCCGCCTGCGGCAGCCGCCATCGCGCGCTGCCGGAAACCTGGAAAGGTCGCCAGCTGCGTCTGGTCTTTCCGCATCCCGACCGCAACCTGCCGCGCCCCGACGCCGCCAATGCCTGCCTCGACGCGGCACGCGGAGCATGGCTCAACTTTCTCGACGACGACGACGAGTTGTTGCCGGCGCATGTCGCAACGCTGCTGTCCGCGCCGCGCACGCCTGCGGCGCGCGTCGTCTATGCGCGCGCGCGCGTGCACGACCAGCACGGCAAGGCGGTGGGCAGCGTCGGCTTCGCGAGCTATCCCGTGCAGTTGTACTACCAGAACCGCTCGCACCCGGCCGCGACCCTGTTCCAGCGCAGCCTGGTCGAGGAAGGCGCGCGCTTCGATCCCGACTTCCCGGTTTACGAGGACCACGATTTTTTCATCAACTGCGCGACGCGCTGCGAATTCCAGTTCGTTGATGCGACCACCTGCATCTGGAACGCTTTCATCGGCGACTCCGGCGCGGGCCACGGCGGCAATTCGGACGACGCCCAGCACGCCTTCTACCACGACAAACTGCATCGCAAGTGGGCGAGCTTTTTCGCACCGCTGCTGGGTCAGCCGGAAACGTTGATCTACGTGGGCCAGCAATACCTGCGCGAAAACGATCCGGAAAAGGCGCTGGCCTATCTCGAACGCGCACTCGTCGCGCGGCCCGACGACATCAACGCGCTCAATCTCGCCGGCATGGCGAACCTGCGCGCCGGCAACTTCGATCGCGCCGAGACATTGCTGATGCAGGCACGGCGGATGCTGCCCGATCACGCCGGAATTCGGTCAAACCTCGACCTGTTGCGCCGCGCGCGCGCGGCGGCGGCGCAGCAGCAGTAACGGCACGCTGGCCGCGAACGCGGCCCAGATCGCGCAGAACACGAGCGCGCGCAACAGCGGATTGCGCGCGGCCGGATCGAACTTGGCGAACCAGCGCCACATGCCGCGACGCTTGTGCCAGGCGACGAACACCGGCCGCTGCCGGCTCGACCCACCCCCGACGTGAACGACGCGCAGTTCGTTGGCGCAGGCCACGCGCCAACCCGCGTCGCGCACGCGACGGCAGAGGTCGAGGTCTTCGCAATGCAGAAAATAGCCCTGGTCGAATCCGCCGACACGATCGAACGCCAGGCGCGGCAGCAGCATCAGCGCGCCGGAAACCGCATCGACCGGTTCGACCGCGGCGCCGTTTTCGTTCGCCGGCATGTCCACGCCGGCAAGCCCCGGCCAGCGTGCGGCGAAGCGCGCAAGCCCCGACGCACTCGACACGGCGCGCTTCAGCAGCGGGTCGTGTCGGCGTGACGCAGGATCGACGCGTCCGTCCGCGCCGGTCTGCAACACTCCGAGCAGACCGATGTGGGGATCGGAATCGAGCACCGCGCGCAGGCGCGCGATGGTGTCGGCTTCGATCAGGCAATCCGGGTTGAGCAGCAGCACGGCATCGCCGCGCGCCTCGGCCGCGCCGAGATTGCAGGCCGTGCCGAAACCGAGGTTTTCCGCATTGCGCAGGATGCGCACCGACGGATTCTGCGCGAAGCGTGCGGCGAGTTGCCCGATGCTGCCATCACGCGAGGCATTGTCGACCACGAGCACCTCGACCGGCGCCGTGCTGCACAGCACGCGCGCGAGGGTGTCGCCGACGTCCGCGCCACTGTCCGCGGTGACGACGACGACGCTGGTGAGGCCGGCGGCACCGGCGCGCGATCGCTCGCAGGGATCGCCCACGGCCGTCTAGGCTACAGCGCACCGAGCAGTTTTTCGCCCTGCTCGGCCGCGTGACGCCACAGCGCCGGCCAATGCTCGAGCGCATCGGCCATGCCGTCCAGTTCGCCGACCAGCGCCTTGGCGCAGCCGGCATCATCGATGTCCTCGGGCCAGTCGCCCAGGCGCGGCGGCGCCTTGGCGAGCAAGGCTTTGGCATTGCTTTCCACGATCGCGCGCGCATCGGCCTGCCAGTACACCGGCGCCTCGGTTGCCGCCTCGATCTGGTGCTGCAGGCGATCGATCAGATCGGCGCGTGCATAGCTGAGGTACTCGCGCAGATTCGACACGCGCTCGGTCGCGCTCGCGCCGGCGAGATCGCGCAGCACGTCGGCGAAGAGCGACAGCCGCTGACCGGGATCGGCCGCCTTGTACAAGCCGAGCTGGCGCTGCACGTAGTCGCGCAGGAACAGGTTGACGCGCGGCGTATAGGCCTGACGCGTGATGTCCGAGCGGATGCGCTGGCTCTCCTGCACATGCGCGACCGCCTCGGGCAACTCGAGCACGACCGCGTCGGGGTGCGCGTAGCGGGTCAACGCGCTCCACAGGCTGTCCTCGCCGCGCCCGACCGGATTCGTGCACGGCAGCAACAGGTTGTTGTCGAACGTGAACGGCGTGAACCCGGTGATTTCCTTGGCATGGGCCTGGGCCACGCCGAACCAGATATGCTGCGCCTCGGTGTTGCGCAGGTAGCTGGCGCGCTCGCGCCATAGTTCCTCGCGGCTGCGGCCCTCGAGCCGGTACAGCCACAGGCCGTTCTCGGTGCGCGCGCTGCCATACGTACCGACCTGGGTGGCGACGACGCGCGACGGTGCCGACAGCAGCTCCAGCCGCGACAGGTTCGCCCCGCGCAGCGCCTGGCGCGACAGCGGATACGCCGCGCGCGTCAGCGCGCCGAGCATCTGCCCGCAGGCGTCGAGATGCAACGCGAACGGATCCTGATCGACGTCCTCGCCATAGCCGAACGCCTCCTCCATGTTGGCCAGGAATGCGGCCTCCATCGGCGGCGACGGGTTCGGATCGAGTCCCGCGCGCAAAAACGGTGGCCGTTTCAGATTCAGGCGCAGGTCGTCGTCGAGCAGCGCGAACCGCGATCCTGCCGAGAGCAGCAGCGCCATGTTCCAGCCGCGGCCACCGCCAAAACGCTGCGTGTTGGCGCTCTTGTCGCGCACAAACAGGTTCTGGATCGTCGCTTTGGCCTGCGGGAACTCGCGCGCGAGCTTGTCGACGATCTTGCTGCGCTCGGCGTGGCCGATGTAGTGCACCTTGCAGCCGGTCGTGCGCGCGAATTCGCGCAGCAGATCGCGCTGTTCGTTGATGCTTGCCTGCAGCACCGAGTCGTCGAGCAGCACGTAGCGGCGACCGGCACGGAAACGGCGCTCGTATTCGGCCAATGAGGTCAACAGGTGGGCAAGCTGCGTCGGCCGGTCACAGGCGCGGATGAACACCGCGCGCATCGGCGCCTGGGCAATCGCGGACGATGCGCTGAGGCGTTCGACGAAGCTGCCGTCGGAGATCAGCAACTGACGCTGCACCAGGCTTTCGAGCACACGCTTCACGTCATCGCGCTTGCCCGCGAGCGCGGGCTGGGTCGACTGGATGCGGGCGACGTGCTCGTCGAGGGTGCGGAATTCGCGGCACTGGTCCATCGCCTGCAGGACCTGGATGGTCATCACGTGCGGCTCGCCCGTGCGCCGGATCTGGAAGATGACCTCCTGGCTCGACAGCGAGGCGACCATGCCGTCTTCGGACGCATAGGTCGGCGCGTTCGGGTCGGTCTTCGGCGCCGCGGCGTTGAGTGGCGGCAGGGTGTAGTTGAATTGATAGCTCAAGGGAATGCCTGGAAGGGAAATGCTGCTGCGCGACCGCAGCCGGAACCGGCGCTAAGGCTTGCCCGCGCCCCGCAGCCGTTCGACCTCGGCGCGCAGGGCTTCGGTCTGCGCTTCGAGTTCGGCGATGCGCCCGCCCGCAGCGATGTTCTTGCGCACTTCATGGTTGTAGTGTGCATACACCGATTCGGCGCGGTCGCCGAACAATGCCAGGCTGGGCAAATCGCCCAATGGCCGGCGCGAGCACACCGCGATGAAATACAAAGGGTCGTATTGCAGCCCGGATTTTAGCAAAGTCGAGCCATCGGCGGCCGCCTCGGCCGTGGTCGCGGCGATGCCGGCAACCTTCGTGCCAGCCTCGTCCAGCGCCCAGATCGCGGACTGGAACAACAGCTTCTGCCCGTACAGGCGCACTTCTGGAAAATGTCTCCCGAGCAGCGCCAGCAGCTCGTCGCGATACAGCTCGCGCACGTGGTACTCGTTGCGGAAGCCGGTGACATCGGAATACGCATGCTTGTCGGGTGAGGAGACGATGAACACGCCGTCCTCGCCCAGCACGCGGGCAAAGCCGGCGACCATGTCCTCCTGCGCGAGGACATGTTCCAGCGTTTCGATCGAAACGACGAGATCGACGCTCGCCGCGGGCAGATCCAGCTGCGTGCAATCGCCTTGCACATAGCGCAGATTCGCCGCGCCGCCGTAGCGCGCCTGCGCATGCGCGACCGCCTGCGCAGACACGTCCAGACCGGTGACCTGCGCGGCGGTGCGCGCGAGCAGGGCGCTGCCGAAGCCCTCGCCGCAGGCCGCGTCGAGTACGCGCTTGCCGTGCGCGAAACCGGCAGCAAAGGCGTAGCGCGCCCAATGCTCGTACCAGATTTCGCGCACGCATTCGGGGGTGAATCGTTCCCCGGTGAACTCCAGGGCCGCAGCGGAGGTTGAGGTCGTCATGGCGGGTGCTCAGGAATCGGAATCGCCGGCATCTCGCGCAGCGTCTGACTTCACCGCCGGACCCCAGCGGTGTTGTAGGCGGACGAGGCCGAACTCACGCGTGCTGCCGCGCACGACGATGCCGCGCTCGATCGTGTCGAACAAGCGTACACCCTCGGTATCCAGCGGATGCGCCTTGACCGTGTACGTTCCGGGCAGCAGGGAGAGATCCGAAAACACGATCTCGGCTACCCAGGTGTGCGCATCGATACGCTGCGGCGCCACGCCGTCCATCTCGCTGCTGACGCCGTACACGGCCGTGCCGTCCGCACGCGCGATGCCGAAGGCGACGGTCGGTTCGCGCCCGTCGCGTGAGCGTACGCGCGCGGTAAGGCACAGCGAGTCGCCCTGGTCGAGGAACAACGACGTTTCCTGCTCCGTCCCATTGACCGCCAGACCGAGCAGGTGGAACTCGACGCCCTGCGCCGCGATGATGCCGCGCTCCGGCCCGGCGGCGGACTTGCGCTCGTGATACGCCAGGTACGCCTGGGTTACGTCGAACACGTCGCCGGCGGCGGCGATCTCCCCCTGGCGCAGCCACAACGCGTGCCGGCACAGCTTCTGTATGTGGTACATGCTGTGCGAGACGAGGATCAGGGTGCCGCCGCTGGCCAGATAGCCCTCCATCCAGCGCACGCACTTCTTCTGGAAGGACTCGTCGCCGACCGCGAGCACCTCGTCGGTGATCAGCAGGTCCGGCTTCAGCGCGGCCACGATGGCGAAACCGAGGCGCACGACCATGCCCGAGGAATAGTGCTTCACCGGCTCGTCGATGTAGCGGCCGATATCGGCGAAGTCGATGATCTGCGGCAGCTTCTCGCGCAGTTCGTCGGCCGCGAGGCCGTACAGCGCCGCCGACATGGCGATGTTGTCGCGACCGGTGTATTCGAGGTGGAAGCCCGCGCCGAGTTCAAGCAGGGCGCCGACCCGGCCGCGCACCTCGACGCTGCCGGTACTCGGAGTCAGCACGCCCGTGAGCAGCTTGAGCAGAGTCGATTTGCCCGCGCCGTTCTCGCCGATCAGGCCGAGCGACTCGCCGCGCGTGACATCGATGTCCACGCCGCGCAGCACCGGCACCGAATCGATGTGGCCGTTGCCGACGAGCAGTTTGGCAAGCGCGCGCAAGCGGTCGCGCGGACGAAACACCTTCGGATAGGACTTGCCCAGATTGCGCGCGACGGCGAGCAAAGAATCATCTTCGCGTCGCGCGTTCGGATCGTTAACCTCGTTCACAGGAAATCCTCGAAACGCGGATCGAGGCGCCGGAACACCGCATAACCGATGGCAAGGATCGCAAGCGCCAGCCCGAGCGCGCCCAGTTGCGCGGCGACGCCGACCGAACCCATGCCGAGCAATTCGGCGCGCAGATATTCGGGATAGAACGTGAATGGATTCCAGTCCAGCCATTGGCGGAACCGTTCGGGCAGGAATTCGCGCGAGTAGAGCACCGGTGCGGTGAACATCATCAGTGGCAGCACCTGACCGAGAACCTGCGAGAGGTCGCGCACGAACACCTGGATCGCGGCGAACAGGTAGCCGAAACCGAGCGCGAGCGCAAACAGCAGCGCGAACGCGAGCAAGGCCAGCGGCAGATGCGCGAGCTGAAGCGGAATGCCGAGCAATTCGACCACGACCACGACCACGATGAAGCCGATGCCGTGGAGCAGGAAGCTCGCGCTGGCCGCGGCCAGGACCAGCACCCCGCGTGGAAACGCAACCTTGCCGATCAATCCCGCGTTGTCCTGGATCGCGGTCGCCGAGCGCATCACCGCTTCGCTGAACGCATTCCAGGGCCACACGCCCAGCGCAAGGAACGGCACGATCGCCGCGGGCGACGCGTCACCGCCGGGCAAGCGCATCTTGAACACGTAGGTCCAGACGAAGCCATAGATCACAAGCTGCATCAACGGCTGCAACAAGGCCCACAGGCCGCCGCTGATGCTGCCTAGGTAGCGGTTGCGCAGCTCGCGACGGATGAAGTGGACCGCGATGGCCCACGATTTTTCCGCTCGGCGCAAACGGGAGTCATCGCGCGTCATGCCGCCGGACTGCCGTCGATCGGCCAAGGTATTTTCGAGCCGCATGCCCGCGTATCACCCGGCCCGCCTTCGCGTCCGCGCGCGCCGGGGTGCGGATGGGCCTTTCCCCTGTGCGCCACCGCTCTGCCGCGCGCGGTGGCGGGTTCGGCGATGACGTCGCGTCTTGCAGGCATCGGGACGGGAACGCACGGAGTTACTTCGAGCCGGGTTGCGCTGCCGCCTTGACCGCATCCCCGATGTTGGGCACATCCCCGAGTTTGTAGTGCTGCTGCAGGGCTTCCATGCCTTGCGGATTGACGCTCGGGGTGGTTTCGTCCAGCTTGGCGAGAAAGGCCTTGCGCTGCTCGGCGACGTAGTTGTCCTTGAGCTTGGCGATCAGCTGATCCTTGACCGCGGCGAAGTCCTGTTGCCGCGCCGGCGTCTTGCGCAGCAGTTTCATCACATGGTAGCCGTACTGGGTCTTCACGACCGGCGAAATCTCGCCGACCGTGGTCAGCTTCTTCGCCGCCGCCGAAAATTCCTTGACGAATTTGTCCGAGGTGGCGTCGCGAATCTGACCGAGGTTGTTCACCTTGCTCGGATCGTCCGAATACTTCTGCACCAGCTGGTCGAAGGCCGCCGGATTCGCCACCGCCTCGGCGCGCGCCTTTTCCGCCAGCTCCCTGGCCTCGGCGTCGCTGCGACCCTTTTCCGAGATCAGCAGGTGCTGCACGTCGGCGACTTCGGGAACCGCATAGTCGGCCTTGTGCGTCAGGTATTGCTCCTTCGCGGCCAATTCCATCGACGGAATCTGCAGCGAGGCCTCGAAGGCGCTCATGCGCCGGCGCGAAAGCACCTGGTCCTTCAGCACGGCGATCTCGGCCTGGATCTGCGGATCCTGGTCGAGCTTCATCGCCACCGCCTGTTGCGCCAGCTGCTTGTCGCGCAGGATACCGATCAGCATCTGTTGCACGCGCGCCGGGTTCTCCAGAAAGCCGACCCGGCGGTCCGCCGGCATCTGCTGCAGGAAACCTTCGACGTCGGTCAGGGTCACCCTGGCGTCGCCCTGCTTGACGATTTCCACGTTGTCGTCCGCACAGGCATTGCCCGCAACGCCGGCCAATGCCAGCAGCGCAACAAGAATTTTCTTTGCCATCATGTCGTCACCAGAAAAAAAAACAAAGGCCGGAATCGACCGGCCTTTTTACAGTTGAACCAGAAAGAAGTCGGCGGACCGGCAGCCCCGGCGGCACACGCCGGGACTGCCGAACGATCAGACCCCGGGCCTCACTGATAGATCGTGTAGGACACCGTCGAGAACGTGCAGGAATTCGGCCTGCCGTTGTAACACAGATTGTTGCCGGCAGTATCGACGTCGGCGATGTTGAGGTAGTAGGTCGTGCCCACCGTCACTCCGCAGACGCCACCCGCCGTGCTCACGTAGATGCCGTTCGCCGCACTGCGGCCCACGCCGCAAACGAAGCCCGTGCTGCCCTGGGTCATCGCGCCCGGTACCGTGCTCACCGTGATCGTGCCGCCGTCTCCGTAGCTCGGGTTGGCCGTCATCTGGAACGAACCGGAAACCGTCGGCGTGAACTGCAGCGCGATGTAGTAGCCGCTCTGGATCGAGAACGTCGGCGAGTAACCCGCATACGAATAGCTCCCGAACGACGTGCCGCCGAGCACCTTGCCGAGGTCGGTCTGCGCCAGGCCCTGCGAGCCGGCGATCGGACCCGGTTGGATGAACACATCGCCGCTGCACTGGCGCTGCAGGACCTTGCCGTTGATCGACGAGCTGGGCTGGGCGCCCGTACCGCAGCTACCGGTACCGCCACCGCCGCCGCCACTCGTACTGACCGTCAACGACACCGAGGCCGGGGATACGGCCACCGCGGTGCTGTTCAACGTGCAGGTCGGAGCGAAGGTGTAGGTGCCCGCCGTCGTCGGCGTGTTGGTGATGAACGTATTGCCGCTGATGCTGCCGGTGATTCCGGCCGGCGGGGTCAGCGTACAGGTCGCGCCGGACGCCTGCGCATTCGGCGTCCAGGTGATGACGGGCGCTGCTGCGCCGCTGCCGATCGTATAGGTGGTCGCGGAAATCGACAACGCAAACGACGGGGTAGGCGTGGTCGTTCCGCAACTGCTGGCGTTGATCGAGAAGCTATTGTTCGACGCTTCGTAGGTAACGCTGCTGATGACGGTGGTGCAACTGCCGCCCACGGTAGTGGTTACCGGGCTGGAGGGGGTGATGGTGGTGGTCTGCGCGAATGCGCCGGACGCAAGCAACAGCGTCAGGCTGGCAAAACTCAATTTCTTCAACATATTGTTCTCCTCGTACTGCAAGGCTTTGGTCTATCGTCGACAACGTATGGGGTTCGTGCGGCTGCCAGACAAGAGGGTTGCGCTCGAACCGGTTTTTTCGATCCGGAAAAAAAACAGGGAGGAGCTTGCGCCCCTCCCCGTTCTTGAAGCTCTACATCAACTACCTTCCGTGCCTCAGGAGCAGGCAGAACCGGCGGTGTTGGCGCAGGTGCGGTGCAGCTTGTGACGGAACAGTGCCGAATAGTTCGACAGCACGCCGCCGACATTGCCGTTGACCAGGTTGGCCACCCAGAAGCCGGTCGCCGGCAGGCCGCGGAACACGTTGGAGCTGCCAACCGTGTACGAAGCCGGCAGGATGTGCTGCGTCGCCGCCTTGCTGTACAGGTCGATCTGCACCCAGCCGTTGTTCGCGCCGGGGTTGATGTTGGCCGTCAGGTTGGAGCCGAGCACCTTGCTCGCACCGGTGCCCTGGTTGAACGTCACGACCTGGGCTTCGTAGCACAGGGCGTTGCCGTACACCTTGACCGGCGAGAAGTTGATCGTGCCACCCGGCGACTTCTCTTCGCGATCGTAGCTGCTGATGTTGATCGGCGAGCACGAGGTACCACCGTTCCTGCTGCTGAACACGACGTCGAACGGCGGATCCGCGATGACCGGACCGGTAACGATGGTCGGATCGACGTAGAAACGCTTGGTCGGGAAGGTGACGACCCACTCGGAGCTCGCCGCCGTACCGCCGCTGGTCCAGTATTCGTTGTACAGCGAATCAGCCATGAACAGCGAGCTGACCGCATCGACACCGAGCGCGTAGGTCGTGGTGACCAGGGTCGGGATGCTGCTGACCGGGCTCGGAGCGAACACATAGCTGGTCGTCGAGGTCGCGCTGGCGATCGACGGGGTCAGCGAACCCGGAGCCGTGTGGAAGGTCGTGCCGGCCAGATAGAACTGGTCGATGGCGTCGGCGTTGTAGCCGGCGATCGTGCCCTGGCTGACGTTGATGATCGCACCCGAGCCAAACAGGCCACCGGTCGGGGAGGCGATGTCGGCCGCGCCCGACGGCACCCAGTAGCCGCCGTTCCACGCGCCATAAACCTGCGCGCAGTTGGCCGGAATGCCGTTGCTGCCGTGGGTGATGGCCTTCAGGCTGTTGTTCGTCGCGTTGGTGACGGTGCCCATTTCGATCAGCTCGACATAACCTTCGAGCGTACGCGACACATCCGTCGGGCCGCCGTCGGTGGCGGTGACGCCGCCGTCGAACGCGCTGGTCTGGAACGGATACGCATTGGCCGCGCCGCCGGACGGAACGGTCGGGACCGTACAGCTGTTGTCGTTGGTCCACACGCCGGCGCCGCCGCCGACCGGAACCACGCCCGCCGTCCACACGTCGTGCGGCGACAGATACAGGTTGAAGTCGAGGACTTCGCGGCTGTCGTAGGCTTCAAGGAAGCGGACCTTGACGGCCTTGCCTTGAGCGGTCGTGTTGACGACCGTCAGCAACGTGGTGTTGCCGGCGTTGACGGTGTAGTACGGGTAGATGAGGACCTGGCCCAGGCCGTCGTTGTTCAAATAGACGGCGCTCGCCATGTTGGAAATGCCAGCAACACCGGCGATACCGGCGATGACGGCAGTCGTAAGACTGGTTCTTTTCATTACTAAACTCCTTTCGGTCACAGGGCTTATGTTTTTGCTGGCCCGCCCATTCGCGCTTCTGCTTTTTCTGCAAGAAGTCCCGACGAGCCCAAGCAACAGCGCTTCAAGTCTACGATATCCGAATTGCCCGCGCAACTCCCCGACAGCGCCGAATTTCCCGGCTCGCCGAATCGCCGCCGGCTGGCGGTCGGACGAACGCACCTCCGGCGCGTCCGCGCCACGCCCGTCGCGGACGGAACCCCCGGAAAAACAATTGGATAGATACCGAAATCCGATATCGATCCGCTACTTCCGGTCATCCTTGCTTCCAGCTTCGGCGGCTGCGGGAGGGGCGGCCTTGGGCGCCTCGGCAGCAGGCACTTCCGCAGCGGGCGCCGGCGTCTGCGCTGCCGCTTGCGATGCCGCCTGTTCCGCTATGCTCTTCGCTTCGATTTTCGCGTCCGGCAAGAAATACCATTCGCCGTCGCTGCGCACCCATTGCTCGACCACGGGGGCTGGATACTCCATGTCACTCGGACGCTGCATGAGCGCGCCGGGCAGAACCGTAAGCACGGTGAGTTTGGCGGTGCAGCTGTCCGCGTCGCACTGGATCGAATCCACCTTCGCCGACTTCCATTGAACCCGCGCGGTGGCGACGAACGACACGTACTGTTCGAGCGTATGGGTGGATCGATATCCCGGACTGAGATAGTCGTAGGCCTTGACGGCATGCCGTCCGGCGAGCAAATCCCAACGCTCGGTCGCCCGCTGCCGGACCAGCTCCGCCGGGTCTTTCCGGCTGCAGCCCATCGCGAGGAGCAACGCCATGCCCATGCCGCTGGCGAGAAGAAGAATCCTGGTTCTGGTCATGTCGATACTCACTGCTTGGGTTTTTCGATCGGCGCGGCCGCGGGAAGCGGGGTGACGACTGCCCCTTGCGCATCCGGCGCCCCCTCCACCTTCTGCGCCTTCTGCTTGGCGCGGAGCGGAGCCAGCGATTCGAATTTGTCCTGATATTCCTGCGTGATCGTCTGTGCGTCTTCGTTGTTGTAGATGACGCGCGGCGTGATCAGCACGATGATCTCGGTGCGGTTGCGCGATTTGGTCGAGCTCTTGAACAGATTGCCAACCACGGGAACGCTGCTGAGCAAGGGTACGCCAGTGTTGTTGGTGCCGTTGTCCTCGCGGATCAGGCCGCCCAGCAGCACGGTCTGCCCACTCTGGACCGCGACCTGGGTATTCAGGCTGCGCTGGCTGATCGGCGGGTTGCCCCCGCTCGTGGCCGGGGTTCCGGGCGTGGTGATTTCCTGCGCCACGTCCATGTAGACCAGGCCGCCGGGATTGACCCGCGGCGTGATCTGCAGGGTCGTGCCGGTGCTGACGTAGGACGTCGAACCGATGGTGTTGCTGGTGGCATTCGTCCCCGAGGTGACGACCGAGCCGCCATAGAACGACGTCGTCGTGATCGGAACCTGGCTGCCGACGGTGATGCTCGCCTGCTGGTTGTTCAACACCACCATGGAAGGCGCCGAAAGAGTCTTCGCGATGCCATCGGTCTGCAGCGCATTGATCGCGACCTGGAAGTCCTTGTTCAGAAACGAGTAGAAAATGCCGCCGGCGGCACTGGTCGGCGTCGCCGAGCCGCCGCCGCCGGCCGAGAACCGGTGGCGATCTCCCACGTTGCCCTGATATCCGGAACCGTAGTCGAATCCGGTACCGGAGCCCGACGCCGCATTTCCGTTGTTGTTGATCAAACCGGCGAACCACCACTGCACGCCGTAGTTGAGCGCGCCCTGCAGCGTGACCTCGAGCACCTTCGCCTCGATCTGCACCTGCAGCGGCGGCACGTCGAGACGATGGATTGCGGCGAGGATCGAATCGTATTCGCCCGGCGTCGCCATCACGAGCAACTGGTTGTTTTCCTCGATCGCGGTGATGCGGATGTCGGTTTCCTTGTTGCCGCCGAGCGGCGTGCCGGTTCCGGTCGTGGTGAGACTCGGCGTCGGCGGTCGCGGCTGGTTGTTGATGCTCAGCGCGCCACTGCCGATGCCGCTCGACAGGCCGCCGCCGATCGTGCCGCCGCGCAGACCCGGCGCGGTATTGCCCGAGGTGCTCCTGCTCGTCGCACCGCTGCTTCTGCCGGTGAAGATCGCGTTCAGGTGATCGGACAACTCCACGGACTTGACGTTCTTGACATCGTAGACGTAAAGCTGGGTGCCGTTCTCGCCGACACCGAGATCGAGGCGGTAGATCCATTCCTGCGCGCGCTTCAGGTAGTCCGCCTGCGGCGTGATGACGACGACGGAGTTGGTCGCCTCCATCGGAATGAAGCGGAACATGCCCGCGATCGGCGTTTCCGCCTTCTCGCCGAAGATCTTGTCGAGCTCCGGCATGAGCTTGCCGACATCCATGTTGCGCAGGCCGATCACGCCGACCGACATGCCCTTGAGCCAGTCCACGTCGAACACGTTGATCGTGTGCTCGTAGCTCTGCAGTTCGAACGCGGTGCCGGCCAGCACGATCATCGCGCGTGCGTTGTCGGCGGAGACGATCGCATCGGGCTTGGCGTAAGGCTTGAGCAGCTTCTGCATCTCGCTGGGCGAGATGTACTTGAGCGGGAATACACGCACCTGATAGCCCGGTACGGCCTTGACCGAGTACAACCCCGGGCTCAGGCTGCCAGCGATCGCGTCCTTGACCGGCACGACCTCATAGCGCCCCTGCTTGCGCACCAGCGCATTGTTCGTCCACGCGAGCAGCATCTCCAGGATCGGCAGAGCCTGGTCGATCGATACCGGCTTGGAGCTGGAGAACGTGACGTTGCCGGTGACCGTCGGCGAGACCGTGTAGTTCTCGTTGAGGAGGCCGCCCAGGATGTTCTGCACCACGGCCTGGATCGGCAGGTTTTCAAAATTGAAGGTGATTTCGCCCGCCGCCGCCGATGCCTGCTTCGATACGGGCGCCGCGGCGACATCGTAGTTAATCAGCCGCCCGGTACCCGGCGTCAGCGTCGAATCAGTACGCGGCTTGCCGCTCGCGCCCTGCTTGATCGTGATCGGTCTGGACTCGTCCGGCGCGTGATAGGGCGGAGGCGGAGGCACCGGTTTCTCCGTGCTCAGCTCTGCGGTCACGGCGTCCTGCTTCATCCCGGGCAGGTTGGCGCAGCCGGTCAGCAGCACCAGCATCGACAACGCCGCCATGAAGGCGGGGCGATAACATGGGATCACTTCAGCACTCCTTCGAATGACGGGCTGACACTACTGCTCGCTCTCAGGCTGATTCTGGAGCTCCGCCGCCCGTTGCGCCTTCTCTCTCGCGATCGCCTCGGCCTGTTTCGCGCGGGTCATGCTCTGCTTCTGGCGTTCGGCATCGCCTGCGGGATCCCTTCCCGCCGGCAACGGGGTGAACGACACCGCCGGCGTCGACGAGACCGCCGCGGGCGGTGGCGCGACAACGGGGGCCGCAACCGGCTTCGGCGGCAACTCATCGGGTGGAGGAGGGGGTGCGACCTCGCCTTCCGCAGGGATCTCCGCGGTGGCGGCCTTCGCCGCAGGCGGTTTGGATCGGCCACAGCCGACCAACGGAAGCGCGAGCGCTACGGTCAAGCAAAAAAACAGTGATTTCATCGACATCGTTATATACCCAAAGTAGACCTAGATTACTGCTGATGCTGCGGCGGCGCCTCGGGCGCCGGCGCCTGCTGTTGCTGCTCGCGTATCTGCTGGCGGCGCGCTTCGATGCGCTGCTGCAGATCCGCTGCCGCCGCCGCATCGGGCGAGGGCGGCTGCGCCGGGGCGGCCTGCACCGGGGCAGGCAGCATCGGCGGCGCCTGGCCCGGCTGCGGTGCCATCGCGGGCTGTCCGGGCACGGGCGGCGTATTCGCCACGCGCGAGGGCGGCGGCGGCGTCGGTCTCTGACTGCTCGCGACCGGAATGAGTTCCACTGTCTCGCTCTGGCCGGCGGAATTCTTGAATACCGCGCTGCGCGGCTTGAGTTCGGCAAGACTCCAGGCGGCCCACTCGCCCGGCATCGCGGCACCCTCCTTCACCGTCATCGACTTTTCCTTGCCTTTTTCCTTGACCATCGCCAGGCGCGCCTTGGAGGTGATGATGACGCCAGACAGCACCACGTCGAGCTTCGGAATGGGCTTTGCCTCTCCTCCCGGCATATCGGGCATCGGGGGCGTCGGCCTGCGATCCTCGTTGAACAACGGTCGTGCGTTGACCTCGGCGAAGTTATCCCATGGGCCAAGCCTGAACTGGGCATTGGCGAACTTCTTCTTGCCTGCTGCCGGGTCGAGCGGATCAAGCGGCCACCAGCTGTAGCCGCGACCCACCCCCAGCCAGAACAGCACAACCAGAAGCAGCATGAATGCAGCCGCACCGACCAACGCCAGGGTCAGGCCCTGCGAGACGCGCAGGTTCATTTGCCCTCCTTCACGCCGCCGGGCTGGCGCAGGAAGCCGGAAAGCATGAATTGGGAGTTGACCAGGGTCGCGCCGGGCGGCGCGGGTTTGCCGCCGGGAACGAACATCGGTTGCTGCCGGTACATCACGAGGCGATCGACGAACAGATACGGATTGCTCGATTCAATCGTATACAACACTTTCGAGAACGTTTCCGCCTGGCAGCTCATGTTGACGTTCGCTGACACGCGCAGGTACACCTCCGGGGTGTGGCTGCCGGACGGCGAAATGCCATTGACCGTACAACGTCCATTCGGATCGAGGTTCTGGTCGACCGCGCGCTTGAGCCGCTCCGACAGGTCCGAAAACGCGCTGGCCGCATCGGCATCGTTGAGAAACGCCTGATTCTGCTGCTCGAGTCCGGCGACGTCCTTGAGCTGCTGCTCGACTACCGGCTTGCTCTGGATCAGCTCGGCAAAACGGTATTGCTGATCCTTGAGGTCATAGTACTCGTCGCGCATCGCCAGATACGGCGACACCAGCCACCAGTGCACCAACAGCAGGTAGGCAAGCAGCAACGTGATCAGCAGCAGGACCACGGCGAGAAAACGCTGGCCACGCGCGGATTCAGGCAGCAGGCGCATCGACACTCTCCGCGGCCTTCCTGCCGTTGCGGTCACCCGCCTTCTTGTCCTTGTCCTGCGGTTCGGGCTCGGCCTGCTTGTGCAGCTGGAAATTCATCGTGAAGCGGTCCTTCCTCGTGCGCAGGTCCGGCTGCACCGTGCCGATGAAGGCTGCGTTGTCGAGCACGTCGGATTTTTGCAGGCCTTCGATCAGCTTGTTCGCGTTGCCGCTCTGACCCTGCACTTCGACCTTGCCCTTTTCGTCGACCGTCAGGCGTTCGAGGAAAGTGTCGTCGGGCAGGCGCTTGGTCAGATCGGCCAACATCGCCGTCATCGACGTCGAATCGCGCTTGAGCCGGTACAGGTAACTGGCCGAACTCGCGTTGTCCTTGAGCCGCTTGGTCAAGATCGCGGTCTGCTTCGCTTCGGTCTTGGCCTTGTCGACCTCGGCACCCATCGTGTCGAGTGCGGTCTGGCGATTGTTGAGAAAGAGCAGACCGGCGGCGACGAACAGCAGCGCCGTCGCCGCACCAAGCGCTAGATTGAGGCGCAGGCGCTGGTTGACGCGCTTCACGCGCCGCTCCTGCGGCAGCAGGTTGAGTCCCGCGCGGCCGCTGCCGGGCGCGTCACGCCAGCAATCCACGCCGTCGAGCGCGATGCCGGCTGCGGTCAGCGCGGCCAATTCGTTGTCGAGCTGGCCACGCGGCAGGACGTGCAACTCGATCTTGAGATTCTTCGCCGCGGCGTCGCGCTGGACGATGCGATGGTCGAAATACACCTGGTCGGCCTTGAACGGCGTCTGCCGATCCATCTCGAACGCAAGCACCTGACGCAGCCTGTCTTCGGCCGCGGCGGGCAGGATCAACTCGCGACGCAGCGTGCGCTTGGCCGGAAAGCAATGGAACACGCGCACGCCGGGATCGTCGATACGGTCGCGCAGCCGCGCGAACTCGTTGCGCAGGTCCTCGGCCGCCTGGTCACGCGCGATACGTCCGTATTCGACGCAGCGCTCGCCCGACTGGCGCCAGACGCGCAATCCACCCGCATCCGTGTCGACCAGCAGTTCCTGCGCACCTTCGGCGAACAGCCCACGCCAGCGCGCAGGCAACAGGCCTTTCAGCTCGCGCGTCCACCACGCGAAGAACTTCGGCAACCCGCTCCCGGCGTAGCGCACACGCAGGCGCGCAAGCTGGGTGTCAATGACGGACGTCACACTCATGAGCAGAATCTATCGGGACGACAGGAAGGACAAGGATCTGTTTTTGTTCACAATGCAATGCGCGGCTTACAGACTGCGCCGCAAAGGATAAGTTCTTGAAACGTAACGAAAGGCAACGGGAAACTGCCGCAGCCGCCCGCTCTCTCGCTACGACGCTTCGCCGTCGCGCCAACGCAACACCGTATAGGGCCTCCCCGACGAGCTCACCCCGCCCGCGCGTATGGTGGCGTCGAAGGTCATGCTGACGCCATTGGAGAGGGTGGCCTTGGACTTGATACTATACGTGAGGCCGCCGCCCGTGGCCATGATCGCCGCGCCTCCGGGCAGGGTAAGACCCGCGATCGCCCCCATGGTTCCCGGCGGGGCCGCCTGGCGAACGGCGATGATCTGCTGCGCCAGCTGCGAGGTCATTCCGGGTATCGCCATCAATGCCTCGTACGGGGCATAGGCCGCGTTCGGCGTGCGTGAACCGGAGTACACCGTGATCGCGGGTTCGATCTTCTTGTACAACTCGTAGTTCATGCCGAGCACCTGTTGCACCTCGGCCACGGTCTGGAACGGCAGGTTGGTCGGCCCGTAGTCGAGGCCGGCGGCGGCGTACTGCGGCGCCTCGGCGCCGTGCGGGCGCACCTGACTGTCCGCATCGCGCCAGTCCTGGATCGCATCGGACAGCGCTTCGGCCGCACCGAGATCGAGCCCGACCGACTGGAACAGGGCCATCAGGGTGGTGCTGTCGGCGACGTTGAGATCGATCTTGCCCGACTCGTTGGTGATCTCCACGCGCACCGTTGCGCCCTCGTACGGGAACTCGTACGGCCGCCCGTCCGCTACCCAGCGTTGCAGCGGATCGGGATTGTGCAGCTGGAACAGGGCCAGCTCGACACCGGCCATCGCGTCGTAGCGCGCCGTGGTCGTGTCGAACATGTGGCGGGACTGCAGATTCTCCGTGCGCGCGATCAGAGCGAAGCTGCCGAGCAGCACCCCCATCAACGCGATGACCCACATCACGAGAATCAGGGCAACGCCGTCGCTCTTCTCGAACGACGGTGTCGCGCGCCGCGCGGCGCACGTCGAGCCACCCCGGATCATCGGCTGAGCCCCGTTGGACCGCTGCGTCGCGCGCCGCTATCCATCATCAGCGGAATGGCCATGCGCGGCCATTCGATCCGACCGCCGGCGGCGAGGCGCAGGTCGATCGCGACCATCAGCGGCGTCGTGCTCGAATCCTTCCAGTTCGGGTTCCAGTTCATCAGCTCGCCACGCTCGTTCAGCGCGCGGTAGCTGAAACCGCCTTCCCGGATATGCTCGAGCAGGACCACGGTCGATTCCTCGCTGGTCTTGCTCTTGTCGAGATTGAAGCCGTTGAGCAGGGTGCTGGTGAAAACGAGCTGCATGCCGTCGTCGCCCGGCACCAGCGCCAGCGTTTGCACATATGCCCCGCCGCGCGAGAGATAGCCGGGCATCGGCGCTACGAAACGCATGGATTTGCCATCACCGCGGAACATCTCGACTTGCGTGCCGTCTTTCGAATGGGCGTACGGAAACGGCAGGATCCGCGAGATCTGGTGGCGCAGGAATTCCTGCACGGTGCGCACCTTGTCGACGCGCTCGATAGCGGCCTCGCCCGAGTGCATGCCGCGCACGGAGGCGCTGATGCCACCGTAGGCACCGGCAAGCAGGATTGCGAGCAGAATGACCACCAGCAGCATCTCGAGCAGGGTGAAACCGCCGGCCGCCTGGAATGTGCACGGCATGCGCGACCTGACGATCACTCCCCTGGCCGTGTCCGCAGACAGCAACGGAGCATGGTGGGGGGCCACCGATACGCTTTTGCAATTTTGCAGGCGCATGCTAGCCAAATCCCGGCGGCAATCCAGATTGCGGCTGATTGCCGCCCGGCTGCGGCGGCGCCATCTCGCGCAACGTGACGAAACGCGCATGATGCTGCAGATACTGATTGCCCCAACTCACGATCAACTCGAGCTGGAACAGCTGGGGCTGTCCCGGAGCCGCCATCGCCTGCACCATCGTCGAGCCCGGCACCGCCTGCGGCTGGTAGCGCTGGATGTTGAGCTGCCAGTGATAGGTGCTGTCGAAATCGCCGCTGCCGCTGCCTTCCTTGAGCGGCTGGCCGATGCCTTGCACATCGAGCAGCGATTGGGCGTACAGCGCCGCCTGGGTCGCCTCCGCCGATTGTCGCGTGGTACGCAGCGCACCACCGAGAATTTGCATCAGTATGCCGAAGCCGAGCGCGAAGATCACGAACGCGGCAATTAGCTCGATCAGGGTGAAGCCGCCCTGATGGGCCCTGCCCCGCAAGCCCGACATGCGGCGCATCGTCTTCACTTGCGCAATTCCTCGCGCGTGACCACGCCGGTCAGCCAGTCGACGTTGATGCGCCACTCGATCTGCCCCATGAACACCGAAACGTGACCGCCGGTCGAGGCCCCGTCGGGGAAGAAACGGATGCTGCCCGAAGTCTCGCTGCGGATTTCCTGATCGGCCGTGTACATCGTCATGTGCATGTTCTTCGGCAACTGGACGACGGCCTTGCTGGGCGCCTTGTAGCTGTTGGCCGCAAGATCCAGGTCGAACGTCGTCTCCTTGCCGGTGACGATCGCCTGACCCCGGGCATAACGCAGCGCCGCAACGAGATCCCGGGTTGCCGCCTGGATGCGTGCACCGGCGAAACTGCGCGAGAACGACATCGTGACGATGCCGATCGCGATCGCGATCAGCAGCAACACCGAGACGAGTTCAATCAGGGTGAAGCCGCGTGCCGACGGCGGGCGGCGAGCGGCGATCGGTGAACGACAGGTGCGGCGAAACGCTGCGCGGGACGCATGCGTACCGCGTTCTTCCCGTTCACGTCTCACTGCCTGACCGCTCACCGGGGATCACTCCCAGTTGCCGACGTCCTTGTCCATGCCCTCGCCGCCGGCCTTGCCGTCCTTGCCGTAAAAGATCACGTCGTACTCGCCGTGATCGCCGGGCACCTTGTAGCCGAACGGATGGTTGAACGGATCGTTGAGGTCGCCGGGCTTGGCATACGGGCCGTTCCAGTTCGCCGCATTGCCGGGACGCGTGGCCAGATCGTTGAGACTCGCCGGCGGCCCGCCGTTGTCGAGCATGTACGCCTGGATTTTCATGTCGAGCGAGTGCACTGCGGCCTTGCCGGCGTTGTACTTGCCCTGGTTGAAACGCTGCACGGCGTAGCTGCCGACCACGCTCATGACAATGCCGATCAGCGCGATCACCATGACCATTTCGATCAGGGTGAAGCCGCGCACGCGCGCGAGCCGGGTCCGCGCCGTCGTTTGTGCAAGGAAAATCTTGTTCATGGAAGTATTCGTCCTGTGGGATCGATGGGAATTCTATTGGATCGAACCGCTGATGCTCATGATCGGCAACAGGATCGCCATCATGATGAATCCGACCACGCCGGTCATCACCAGGGTCATCACCGGAACGAGACCGGCGAGCATGCGGTCGACCGTGTTCTTCGCTTCGATGTCGAACGTGTCGGCGACCTTGAGCAGCATGTCGTCGAGCGAACCCGACTCCTCGCCCACCGAAATCATCTGCGTTGCGAGCTTCGGGAAGCGCTTGCTCTGGGCGAGCGCGTGGGCGAGGCCGCCGCCGGTCTTCACGTCTTCCGCCGCCTTGTCGACCGATTCCGCCAGCGCCGTGTTGCCGAGCACGTTGCGACCGATGCCGAGCGCGGTGAGCAAGGGAACGCCGTTCTTGAGCAGTGTCCCCAGTGTGCGCGCAAGCCGCGCGGTTTCGAGCTTGGCGACCAGCGGGCCGTACACGCGCATGGTCAGCACGCGTGCATCCCAGGCAAGTTTTTTCTCCGGATCGGCCAGGCGCCTGCGGATCGTCATCACGATGAATACGACGAGCGCGAGGATCAGCCACCAGAAGCTTTGCAATGTCGTGCCGGCGAACAGCACGATCTGGGTGATGAACGGCAGCTCGACGTTCATGTCCTTGAACATCGGCATGAATTGCGGCACGACGAAGACGAGCAGCACGACGAGCGCGGCGAACACCATGACGACGAGGATCGCCGGATAGATCATCGCGTTGACCACGCTCTCCTTGAGCGCCTTGGCGCGTTCGAGATAGGTGGCCAGACGCGCGAGCGTTGTGTCGAGCGCGCCGCCGACCTCGCCCGCGCGCACCATGTTCACGTACAGGCGCGTGAACACGCCGGGCTCGGCCTCGAGCGCCTCGGACAGCGGCGCGCCGCCGCGCACGTGATCGCGGATGCGCTCGACGATGCGCCGGGCCTTTTCGCTCTCCGGCAATTCCAGAAGAATCTGCAGAGCGCGGTCGAGCGGCTGGCCGGCGCCGAGCAGGGTCGCGAGCTGCTGGGTGAACTGCAGCACCTGGGTCTGGTTCATCGCTTCGCGCTTGAACAGCCCGGCCAGTCCGCCACCGCCGGCCACGCCGTCGGCGGAAGCCACTTCGAGCGGGATATTGCCCGCGTCCTGGATTTTGGAGACGGCCTCGTTTTCCGAAGCGACATCGTACTGACCTTCGACGATTTCGCCGTCGGCGGTGACTGCCTTGTAGCGAAAGAGCGGCATCAGCTTTCCGAGGTCACGCGCAGCACTTCTTCGATTGTCGTCTGGCCCTGCAGCGACTTGACCAGGCCGTCCTCGTACATCGTGCGCATGCCTTCGCTGCGCGCCTGCTCCTCGAGCTTGGTCATGTCGGCGTGCTGCATGACGAGGCGACGCAGCGGCTCGCTCATGACGAGGAATTCCATGATCGTGGTGCGGCCGTGGTAGCCGGTCGACGACAATGACGACGGCATCGGCCGGTACAACTCGACCTTTCCCTGCGGCTGGTAGCGCCGCAGGCCGAATTCCTCGACCACCTCGGGCAGGGCCTCGTATTTCTGCGCATGCTCGATGTCGAGCCGGCGCACCAGGCGCTGCGCGAGCACGCCGTTCACGGTGGACGTGAGCAGGTAGTCCTCGACGCCCATGTCGAGCATGCGCGTGACCGCGCCGGCGGCGTTGTTCGTGTGCAGTGTGGACAGCACCAGATGGCCGGTCAGCGCGGACTGGATCGCGATCTTCGCGGTCTCCAGGTCGCGCATTTCGCCGATCATGATGATGTCCGGATCCTGGCGCACGATCGAGCGCAGCGCATGGCTGAAGTCGAGGCCGATCTGCGGCTTGGCCTGGATCTGGTTGATGCCTTCGATCTGGTATTCGACCGGGTCTTCGACCGTGATGATCTTGACATCCGGCGTGTTGAGCTTGGACAGCGCGGTGTACAGCGTCGTCGTCTTGCCCGAACCGGTCGGGCCGGTCACGAGCATGATGCCGTGCGGAAGTTCCAGCACCTTGAGGAACTTCGGCAAAAATTCGTCGGTGAAGCCGAGCTTGTGGAAATCGAACACGACCGATTCGCGGTCGAGGATACGCATGACCACCGACTCGCCGAAGCTGGTCGGCACGGTCGACACGCGAAGATCCAGCTCCTTGCCCTGCACGCGCAGCGGAATGCGGCCATCCTGCGGCAGGCGACGCTCGGCGATGTTCAGCTTGGCCATGATCTTGATGCGCGAAATCACCGCCGCGGTCGATGCCGCCGGCGGCGATTCGGCCTCGAGCAGCACGCCGTCGATGCGGTAGCGCACCTTGAGGCGGCTCTCGAACGGCTCGATGTGCACGTCGGATGCGCGCTGCTCGACCGCGCGCTGGATGATCAGGTTGACCAGGCGGATGACCGGCGCCTCGGAGGCGAGGTCGCGCAGGTGTTCGATGTCGTCCTCGCTGCGCTGCGCGTCCTCGGACAGGCTTTCGACGATCGAGCCCATCGCCGAACGGCCCTGGCCGTAGTAGCGCTCGATGAGATCGTCGATCTCCGAGCGGAAACCGACCTTGACCTCGGCGCTCTTGCCGGTCGCAAGCTGCACCGCCTCGATCGGATATTCCTCGGCCGGATCGGCAACGACCCAGGTGACCTTGTCGTCGGTTTCGGCGATCGGCACGATGTGATGCTGCTTGAGGAAGCGGATCGACATCGACACGTTCTGCGGCGGCGCGTCGGGAAACTCCTTCGCCGTGACCAGCGGCAGGCCCATGACCTCGCTCAGCGCATCGCCCATCTCGCGCTCGGAAACCAGGCCCAGACGCGTCAGCAGCGGAACCAGATTGCCCTCGCCGTTTTCCTCGAGCAGGCGCCGCGCGCGCGCGAGGTCGTTTTCCTTCAGGCGGCCGCGGGCGACGAGGTACGCGCAAATGCGCTCGTCCAGGGTTTCGTGCTCCTCGTGCCGAGGGGCTGACAATGGTTGTACGGCAGACATGATCGTTTCAGTTCCCCTGCTGCCGCGTTTCGACCGCGGTCTCGCGATTAGGTTCCGCCGCGGCCGCTGGCGGCGGCTGCGTCAGCTCTTCGATGAACGGGCGGTTGAACAGGATCCACAGCACCGCCGGCACCAGCGGGGGCAGGATCAGGTAGCCGAACTGATAGCAAAGCGCGATCGCCTCCAGCGAATAGCCCAGCTCGTGCATCTTCGCCGTGCCCTCGGGCAATTGCAAACCGAGCACCTTGAATGTTTCCGCGACGACGCCGAACGCCTGCACCAGCCAGAGCACGGCCAGGCCCGCGCCGATCTGCGCCAGGCGTTGCCACTTTTCCAGCGGGGTGGCCATGACCAAACCGGCGAACAACGGCACGCTGTAGCCGTAGATCATCGGATTGACGATGAAATCGAAGAACGCATACTTCGGCGCGCCGTCCCTGACCGCGTTGTAGAGGACGTTGCTGTTGATCTGCATCCAGTCGGCATGATGCGCGATCAGCTGGCCGGTCGCCTGGCTGATCTCGTCGGCGCCGATGAGCACGTCGAGATACAGGCCCGGCCAGAGATGCAGCAGTGCGACCTTGGCGATCTGCACGACCGGCCAGGCGAACTGCGCGCGGAACGCGAACCAGAGGAAGAACGCGAACGGCAGCCAGAGCACGGCCGCGAGCAGGAAGCGCCGGAGCGGGGAAATCGTCATCGCCCCGTCTCAGATGGCATGATCGGACGACGCGTTCGCAAGCGGCAGGCTCAACACGCCCACACGCGCGCGTTGCGGAACATGCGCATCCACGGCGAATCCTCGCCCCACTCGCGCGGCGCCCACGACATCTGCACGCTGCGGAACACGCGCTCCGGGTGGGGCATCAACGCGGTTACGCGGCCCTGCGCCGCGGTGATGCCAGCAAGACCGCCCGGCGAACCGTTCGGATTGAGCGGATAGGCCTCGGTCGCGCGGCCATAGTTGTCGGCGTAGCGCAGGCACACCGCCGTGCGCCGCAGGTCGGCGCCGCTGGCGAACTCGGCGCGGCCCTCGCCGTGCGCGACCGCGACCGGAATGCGCGAACCCGCCATGCCCTTGAACAACAGCGACGCCGATTCGACCACCTCGAGCGTGACCAAGCGCGCCTCGTACTGCTCGGATGCATTGCGTTCGAAGCTCGGCCAGCCTTCGGCGCCGGGAATGATTTCCTTGAGCGCCGCGAGCATCTGGCAACCGTTGCACACGCCGAGCGCGAACCGGGCCGGATCGGCGAAGAACGCGGCGAACTGGTCACGCAACCGCGCGTTGAGCAGGATCGAGGTCGCCCAGCCGCGGCCCGCGCCGAGCACGTCGCCATACGAAAATCCGCCGCAGGCGGCGAAGCCGCGGAAATCGGCAAGTTTGCGGCGCCCGCTCTGCAGGTCGCTCATGTGCACATCGTAGGCATCGAAGCCCGCACGCGTGAACGCCGCCGCCATTTCGACCTGGCCATTGACGCCCTGCTCGCGCAGGATCGCGATCTTCGGTCTTGCGTCGGTGTGGATGTACGGCGCGGCAACGTCGTCAGCCGGATCAAATGTCAGTTTCGGCGTGATGCCCGGGCTGCCGTCATCGCTGCGCAGGCCGTCTTCGTCGCGCGCGCACTGCGGATTGTCGCGCCGCGCCGCCATCTGGAAACTCGTCTCCGACCACGCGCTCATCAGGTCTTCCCACGGCCAGCGCGCAAGGCGCTCGCCGCCTAGCCAGAGCTTCACGCGCATGCGCTTGTGCGGGGCGCCGCAGAAATTCGCGAACTTGTCGAGACCATGTTCGGCGAGCAGGGCGAGAAACGCCGTGCGGTCACCGGCACGGATCTGCACGACGGCGCCGAGTTCTTCGGAAAACAGCGAGGCGAGAATCGCCTCACCCCAGCCGTTCATCTCGACATCGAGACCACAATGCCCGGCCAGCGCCATTTCGATCAAGGTGATGAGCACGCCGCCGTCGGCGCGATCATGGTAGGCGAGCAGCAACCCATTCGCGTTTGCCTGCTGTATCGCGGCGAAGAAATTCTTCAATCGCTGCGGATCCTCGACGTCGGCAGGCAAGCCGCCGCCGCGGTTGTAGACCTGGGCGAGAATCGAGCCGCCGAGGCGGTTTTTGCGTGCGCCGAGATCGATCAGCCACAGCTCGGTCTCGCCCGCATCGGTGCGCAGTTGCGGAGTCAGTGCCTGACGCACATCGGTCGCGCGCGCAAACGCGGTGACGTTGAGCGAAACCGGAGAAACGGTTTTCTGCTTGCGTCCGTCGAGCTGCCAGACCGTCGCCATCGACAGCGAGTCCTTGCCGACCGGAATGGAGATGCCAAGGGCCGGGCACAATTCCATGCCCACCGCCTGCACCGCGTCGAACAGCGCCGCGTCCTCGCCGGGCACGCTGGCCGCTGCCATCCAGTTCGCCGACAGCCGGATCTCGCCGATGTCCGCGATCGGTGCGGCGGCCAGATTGGTGATCGCCTCGCCGACCGCGAGGCGCGCCGAAGCGGGCGCCGACAGCATCGCTACCGGCACGCGCTCGCCCATCGCCATCGCCTCGCCCGCGTAGCCCTCGAAATCGGTCAGCATCACCGCGCAATCGGCCACCGGAACCTGCCACGGCCCGACCATCTGGTCGCGGGCGCACAGGCCGCCGACGGTACGGTCGCCGATGGTGACGAGAAACGATTTCGAGCCGACCGCCGGCGCGCGCAGCACCCGCTGCAGCGCATCCTCGAGCGCAATGCCGTCGAGGTCCGGCACGATGTCGAGACGCGCAGCCTTGCGCTTGGCGTCGCGCTGCATCTTCGGCGCCTTGCCGAACAACACGTCCATCGGCAGATCGATCGGCTGCGCCTGCGGATTCGCCGCGTCATCGAGCAACAACACGCGTTCGGCAGTGACTTCGCCGACCACGGCGAACGGGCAGCGCTCGCGCTCGCACAGCGCCGCGAAGCGCGCGACATCGGCGGCATGCAAGCCGAGCACGTAGCGCTCCTGCGATTCGTTGCACCAGATCTGCATCGGCGACAGCGCCGGATCGGCCGACGGAATGCGGCGCAGTTCGATGCGTCCACCGACATGCGAATCGTTGAGGATTTCCGGAATCGCGTTCGACAGACCGCCCGCGCCGACGTCGTGGATGCTGACGATCGGATTGGCCGCGCCGAGCGCCCAGCAGCGGTCGATCACCTCCTGGCAGCGTCGCTCCATCTCGGCGTTGTCGCGCTGCACCGAGGCGAAGTCGAGCGCTTCGCTCGAATCGCCGCCGGCGAGCGACGACGCCGCGCCGCCGCCGAGGCCGATCAGCATGGCCGGGCCACCGAGCACGACGATCGCGTCACCGGCCGACAGCGAGCCCTTTTCCACATCCGCCAGGCGCATGTTGGCGAGGCCGCCGGCGATCATGATCGGCTTGTCGTAACCGCGCCGGTAGTTCGGATCGGCCGTTTCCTGCTCGAACGTGCGGAAATAGCCGCCGAGGCAGGGCCGGCCGAATTCGTTGTTGAACGCCGCTGCGCCGATCGGCGCGTCGCGCATGATCTCGAACGCGCTCGCCATGCGCGGCGGCAACGGCCGCTCCTTCTCCCACGGCCGCGGTAAATCGGGGATGCGCAGGTACGAGGTGGTGTAGCCGACGAGGCCGGCCTTGGGCTTGGCCCCGCGTCCGGTCGCACCTTCGTCGCGGATCTCGCCGCCGGCACCCGTCGCTGCCCCTGGAAACGGCGCGATCGCGGTCGGGTGGTTGTGCGTCTCGACCTTGATCGCGTACGGCACGGCTTCGACACCCGCGACGAAGCGGCCGTCTTCGCGCGGGAAAAAACGCGCGGCGGTATTGCCCTCGATCACCGCTGCGTTGTCCTTGTACGCGGACAAGGTATGCGCGGGTGAGGCCTGATGCGTGTTGCGGATCATCGCGAACAGCGACTTGTCCTTGGCTGCGCCGTCTATCGTCCAGCTTGCGTTGAACACCTTGTGCCGGCAGTGCTCCGAGTTCGCCTGCGCGAACATCATCAGTTCGACGTCGGTCGGGTCGCGACCCAGTTCCGCATAGCGCGAGATCAGATACTCGATCTCGTCGGCGGCGAGAGCGAGGCCGAGGCGCGCGTTCGCCTCGTTCAGCGCCGATGCCGGATCGCCGCCGAGCACGATGCGCTCCAGCGGTTCCGGTGCAGCGGAACGGAACAAGGCCCGCGCATCATCGAGCGTGGCCAGCACCGACTGGGTCATCGGATCGTGCAGCGCCTCGGCGAGCTTGCGCCACGGCGTAGAACCCGCCATCGGCGGCCTGGCGATCGTGAACGCGACGCCGCGTTCAACGCGGCGCACGGGCATGCCGCAACCACCCAGGATCTCCGTCGCCTTGGTCGACCATGGCGACCGCGTGCCCAGCCTAGGCACCACCCACAACGTCGCCGGCCCGGCCTCGGCATTCAGCGCACGCAGCACGCGACTGAGCGCATCGCGGTCGACCTGGGCGGCAGGCGCGGGATCGACGAAATAGACGTAGCGCGCAGCGCCGACCCGGAAGTCGGGCTGCGTGCGGTTCAATTCGCGATTGAGACGCTCCAGGCGAAACGCCGAGAGGGCCGGCTGCCCATCGAAAACCAACATGGCGCGCATCGGCTGCTTGCGGAAGGGGCGCGCATTTTAGCCGACAGGCAGGATGCGTGTCGCCCCGGCATGGCCGGCATCCGGCCGGTCACTTCGCCGCAACCGGCCCCTTGCCCGCCTGCGCCGCGAGACGATCGAGCTCGGCGAGAAATTTTGCCGGGTCCTGTACCGCACCGCCGTTCACCTGCACCCCATTCTCGTTGAGGATGGTTGGCGTGCCGCCGATGCCGATCTTCATCGCCAGCGCGGTCGTTTCTGCGATCGGGTTTGCACAGGTCTTCTTGCCGGGATCCTGCCCGTTCATCGCCGCGGTATAGGCAGCGTTGCGGTCCTGCGAGCACCATACGGCCTCGGCCTTCTTGTCTGCGCCGGGGTGAATCGCCAACGGGAACAGCACGTACTCGACGGCAATGCCGACCTGGTTGTAGGCGGCGATCTGCTTGTGGAACTGGCGGCAGTACGGGCAGTCCACGTCGGTGAACACGGTCACCGTGTGCTTCGGATTCGCCGGCGCAAACACGAGACGCTTGCTTTGCGGCAGGGTCTTCAGCGCAGCCAGGCGTATCCCCGCCTGCGCACGGCCGGTGAGGCTCGCCTTCTGCGCGACATCGTAGACCTCGCCCTGGATCAGATACTTGCCGTCGGCACTGACGTAGACCACCTGGCCATTGCCGATGACCACCTCGAAGAAACCCGGCAGGTCGGATTTCGCCAACGCCTCCACTTTCATGCCCGGCGCAAGCTTGGCGAGCGCATCGCGCACGACTTTCTCTTCGCCCGAAGCCGGTGCCGCAGCAATGCTGCTGGCGACATCGCCGAACGTGCCGTTGCTCTGGGCGCAAGCGGTGGAGGCGGCGAGAGCGAGACTGGCGGCGACAATCAAATGTTTGAGCATGGTGGTTCCCGACAGATGGAGCGTGCGCGACTGACGGATACGACCCGTCTTGTGCACAGCAAATTACAGAATCCGGCACGCCGATTACCAGATCAGCCGCCAACACCGCGATTATCGCACGAGTCGGCGTGCGCGCGCCGCACAGGTGCTCGCGCTCGGCCATCCCGGCCTCGCCAGACAACCCCGCCCCGCGCATCCTGCCTCGGGCGTTCGCTCGCGCAGGCGATGCCATTCATGGCATCGCGTAGACGCTTGCGCTCACCCTCGGGGGTGATGTTGCGCGTGCAGGCGCTTCAGGCCTTCGCGCGCGACCAGCGTGTAGATCTGCGTGGTCGACAACGAGCTGTGGCCGAGCAACATCTGCAGCGCGCGCAGATCGGCACCGTGATTGAGCAGATGGGTGGCGAAGCAGTGCCGCAGCACGTGCGGCGAGATGCGCCCGGCGTCGATGCCGGCGCTGGCCGCATGCTGCTTGACCATCGTCCAGAACATCTGCCGGGTCATCGCCGCCTTGCGCCGCGTGACGAAAGCGGCATCGACGACCTTGCCGGCAAGCAGCACCGGTCGCGCGTCGCGATAGTAGCGTTCGAGCCAGTCCATCGCTTCCTCGCCGATCGGCACGAGGCGATCCTTGCCGCCCTTGCCGGTCACGCGCAGCACGCCCTGGCGCAGGTTGATCTGGTCGGTGCCGAGGTTGACGAGTTCGGAAACACGCAAGCCGGTCGCATACAGCAGCTCGAACATCGCGCGATCGCGCAGGCCCAGCGGCGTGGCGATATCTGGCGCGCAGATCAGCGCCTCGACCTGCCTCTCGGTCAGCGCCTTCGGCAGCGGTCGTGCCAGCTTGGGCGTGTCGAGCAACAGGGTTGGATCGGCCTCGATCGCACCGAGGCGCTGCTGCATGCGGTAGAAATGGCGCAGGCTCGAGAGCAGGCGCGCGTTGCTGCGCGAGGAATAGCCGCCTTCACCGCGTTCGGCGAGGTAGCGGTGCAGATGTTCGCGCGAGCAATGCAGCAGGCCGCTGGAATTGGCCGCGCACCAGCGTGCGAGGCCCTCGAGGTCGCACCGGTAGCTGGCGAGCGAATTCTCGGCCAGGCCCGACTCGGACCAGGCGCGCTCGAGAAAGTCCTCGATCAGGCGGCCCTCGTCCGGCGCAATACGGTCGCTGACGCGTAGCGCGGCGGTGGCGGATTGGCGTGCGGATTTCTTCATCGCTGCGTCGAGGATAAACTGCCACGTTTGAGGCTTGGCTTTGTCGTACCCGCGAAGGCGGACATGACGACCTTCGAGATATCCGATGGATTCTACTTCCGCGCGGGCCGCCGCCACTCCCGCCCAACTCGGCTGGCGCCTGATTGCCGCGGTCTATGATTTGTTTCCGCTGCTCGCGCTGTGGTTCTGCGCGGTGCTGCTCGCGCTCGCGCTGACCGGCGGCACGCTCGACGTGCACCGTGTCGCGCACAAGCTGTTCGTGCAGGCGCTCGTGCTGGCGATCACCGCGACTTACTTCGTTGTCTCCTGGCTGCGCGGCGGCCAGACCGTCGGCATGAAGCCCTGGCGCCTGCGCGTGGTAGGCGCCGACGGCGGCGCGATCGACCTGCGCCGCGCGCTGCTGCGCTTCGCCGTCGCCCTGGTTTCGTTCGCTGCGCTCGGCGCAGGCTTCCTCTGGTGTCTGATCGACCGCGAGCGCCGCGCCTGGCACGACATCGCGACCGGCACACTGCTCGTGCGCATGGAGAAATGACTGAAGACTGGGGGCTGACGGCGGCAGACCGTACTCAGCGCAGCTCACCTGTCCGCTTTTCGGCCCCGCGCATCGGCCCTTGTCTACGCATCCCTGCGGAAATAGGCGAACGCCGCCAGCGCAAGCAACAGCGACGGCAGCGCGTTCACGAGTGCAAGGTTGAAATTGTATACCGCACCCATGCTGACCACGGATTTCTGGAAGAAGTAGTAACTGATTGCCAGCGCCATGCCCATGAACAGACGCTTGCCGAGGCCGCCGGTGCGCAGCGAACCGAATGCAAACGGCACCGCGCAGAAGGCCAGCACAAGCACGTTGAGGGGATAGAAGATGCGGCTCCAGTAGGCGAGCTTGTAGCTGGTCGCATCCTGGCGGTTACGGTTCATGTAGTCGATGTTGCGCGCCAGATCGTTCATCGACAGGTATTCCGGGTGGATCATCGATACGGCGAGCACGTCCGGGTCGAGCCGCGACTTCCATTGCGCCGTCTCCTGCGTCGTGCTCGTCGCCGAGCGTCCGACGAATTCGGTGCGACGCACATCGTGCAGCGTCCACTCGCCGGCAACATGCGTCGCCGTCTTCGCGATCGACAACGCGGACAGTTGGCCACCCGGGGTGAATTCGAATACGCGCACCTCGGACAGCTCGATCGTCGGCGTGCCGTCGTGCCCGCGGCGAGTGCGCCCGCGCTTGGCATTGATCACCGTGTCGCCATCGCGCGCCCACAGCGTGCCGCCCTTGCCGATGGCGATGTCGCGGTTCTTCGCCGTCTGCATCAGCGACTCGGCCTTCTGCTGCGCGCGCGGCGCGATCGCCTCGCCCATCAGTGCGACGAACGCGGTCAGGATGGTCAGCGCGAGCACGACCGACGCGCAGATGCGCAGCTTGGACATGCCAGCGGCACGCAAAGCGGTCAGCTCGCCGCTGGCGGCGAGCGCGCCCATGCCCATCAGGCCGCCGATCAAGGCACCGTAGGCAAAGTACTGGTACATGCGCCGCGGCACGGTGAGCAGGATATAGGCCACCGCCTTGGCCAGCGTGTAGTCACCGGTGCCGACGTCGTTGATCTCGCCGACGAAAGCCTGCATCGCATCGAGCGCGACAACGACGCACCAGGCCAGCAGCACGCCGCCGATCACCGACAACGCGACGACCTTGTCGACCTTCTTGAAGCGCATCCGGTCGAGGCCGCGACGCATGGCGCGAACGAGGGCCATCATGCCGCCCCCGCCACGGGCATCGCCCTGGCCGGCTTCGGCCGCGGCAGCTGCTGGCTGCGCCAGAGCAGGTACAACGCGATCAGCAACACCGGCACGTGCACCCACCACATGCCCAACGCAAAGCTGAGCTTGCCGCTGACCAGCTGGTTGCGTGCGATGTTCATGAACGCGTAGTAGATCGCCCAGGACAGGCCGGCGATGATCAATCCGGCATAGCGCGGCTGCCGCGGACTCGACTTCGACAGCGGCAGCGCGAGCAGGATCAGCACCAAGGTCGAGATCGGCGCCGCCAGGCGCCAGTGCAATTCGGTGCGCTGCACGAGGTCCTCGCTGCGCAGCAGGTCGGCGGTCGGCGCGGCGCGCTTGACCGCGTCGGCGCTGGCGTCGGGTTCGGAGTCGGTGAGCTTGACGTCGTTGCGCGCGTAGCGCAGCAGGCGGTAGTTGTCCTGGCCGATGATGCCTTCGACGCGAAAGCCGTTGTTGAGGCCGAGGTAGCGCTCGGCGCCGTTGACGTCGTGGTACAGTTCGCCGTCCGCCGCGGTGATCACGTTGATGCGCACCGGCGCGGTGGTGGCCTTCGCCCTGGCATCGGGCGTGTTCTTGTCGATCCCCAGCGCGCGCTCGCTGGCGACGAACATCTTCTTGAACTGCGTGCCGTCCGGGCTCATCGACTCGACGTACATCATGCCGTCGCCGTTCGGCAGCTCGACGAACTTGCCCGGCTCGAGCCCGGCGATGATCAACGAACGGTTCGCCTGCAGCACGAGATTCTGCGACAGGCGCACCGCGGCCGGCGCCAGCCAGAATGAGATCAGCGCCATCACCGCAGCCAACGGTACGGCGAGCAACGCCAGCGGCCGCAGCAGCCCGGTCACGGGCAACCCGGAAGCGGCGAACACGGCCATCTCGCTCTCGCGGTACAGGCGCCCGTAGGCGATCTGCACGCCGATGAACACGGCAAGCGGCGCGAGCAGGGTCAGCGCATCGACGGTACGCAAGCCGATCAGCGAGAACAGCAGTTCGGCCGGAATGCGCCCGCGTGCGATCTTGTTGAGCAGGTCGGCCACGGTGCCGCCGATGCTGACGAGCAGCAGGATCGCGGTCGCGGCGACGAAACTGACCAGCAGCTCGCGCGCGAGATAGCGGTCGATGATGCGCAGGGTGAGGAATCGCATGTTGCGGTAAACTTGCTCTCTTGTGTTTGCGCTCTGGCCGCGGCGCGCCGCGATTGCACACGCAGGCACGTTTACCCAACCTTAATTGTAGCCGAGCCGACCCACAACCAACGACGGTAACCTGATGATCCTCCAGTTCAGCCTCGATTCCCGCCTCCCGGAAACCGCGGAAACGCCCTGCGTTGTCGTCGGCGTGTTCGACGACCATATGCTCTCTGCCGCCGCGCGCCGCATCGATGCGGCGTCCGCCGGCACGCTCACGCGCCTGCTCGAATCGGGCGATCTGTCTTCCAAGCCCGGCGCCTCCCAGGCCCTGTTCGGCGTTGCCGGCATCAAGGCCGAGCGCGTGCTCGTCGTCGGTCTCGGCGAAGCGAGGAAGTTCGACGCCGCGCGCTATGCGAAAACCAGCGCCGATGCCGCGCGCGCTTTGAAGAACCTGCCGATCGACTCCGCCGTGTCGTACTTGAGCGACATCGACGTGCCGGGCCGCGACCTCGCCTGGAAACTGCGCACCGGTGCGCTCGCCGGCGACGCGCAGGCCTACAAGTACACGGCGACCTTCAAGCCGCGCGAAAAAAGCTCGCGCCCGGAACTGCATGCACTCGCTTTCGCCGCGCCGGCCGACACCGACGCAGCCGCGCTCGTGCAGGCGAGCGCGATCGCCCGCGGCGTGCGCTTCGCGCGCGGGCTCGGCAACCTGCCGCCGAACATCTGCACCCCGGCCTATCTCGCCGGCGAAGCGCACCAGCTCGCCCTGGATCACCCCGGCGTCACCTGCGAGGTGCTCGAAGAGGAGCAGATGTACAAACTCGGCATGGGCGCGCTGCTCGGCGTTGCCCAGGGCTCGGCGAACAGGCCGCGGCTGATCGTGCTCGAGTGGAAGGGTGGCGCGGCCGACGAGCAACCCTACGCGCTGGTCGGCAAGGGCGTCACCTTCGACACCGGCGGCATCTCGATCAAACCCTCCGCCGGCATGGAGGAAATGAAGTTCGACATGTGTGGCGCGGCCGGCGTGCTCGGCGCGTTCCTCGCCGCGGTCGAATTGAAGCTCAATCTCAACCTCGTCTGCGTCGTGCCGGCGGTGGAGAACATGCCGGGCAGCAACGCGCAGCGGCCGAGCGACGTGGTCACGACGATGTCGGGCCAGACCGTCGAAGTGCTCAACACCGATGCCGAAGGCCGCCTGATCCTCTGCGACGCGCTGACCTGGGTGCAGAAGTACAAGCCGCAGACGATCATCGACGTAGCCACGCTGACCGGCGCCTGCGTCGTCGCGCTCGGCAAGCACGCCAGCGGCTTGATGACCCAGGACGACACGCTCGCCGACGAACTGCTCGCCGCAGGCCAGGCCACGCTCGACCGCGCCTGGCGCCTGCCGCTGTGGGATGACTACCAGAGCCAGCTCGAAACCGGCTACGCCGACGTCGCCAATATCGGCGGCAAGTACGCCGGCGCGATCACCGCGGGCTGCTTCCTCGCGCGCTTCACCGAGGGCTTCCGCTGGGCCCATCTCGACATCGCCGGCAGCGCCTGGGACGAAGGCCGCAAGGGCTCGGCGACGGGTCGGCCGGTGCCGCTGCTCGCGCAGTATCTGCTCGATCGCGCCGCTGGCTGATGCGGCATCCGTCGAGGGCAATTGAAAGTTGGATCCAGGGTGGGCGGTCCAAAATCTACGCATGCCTGCGTCCCGCCCTCCAGTCAACGTGAGCAAGGAAAACGACTCGGGCATCGAATAGAACCAAGCATCTCAAAGGGAGATTCACATGCGCCGGCCAGAATTTGCACCAATCGCGTTTGCGTTCGTTTTTGTTTTGCTGTCCTCGACCACGGCCCTCGCTAAAGACTCGGGCCCCACGTCGGTATTCGATCTGACTCTGGGAGAGCCATTCAACATCAGGGAATGCAAATACGAAGTTCTCGAACAGCAGATGGGCATGGAAGGCATCGCGGTCGCAAAACGCAACAGAGGCCTGCTCGGCAAACCCGATCACATCTCGAAAATGTATCGCTATACCGAGGCAAAGCCGTCAGCCGACAAATGCTTCCAGAGGGTCGGGCCCTTCTACACCAGCTCGCCAACCCCCGGGGCAAGCTTGCCGCCGGCACTGCCGCCCAACAATCAGAAGGTCAAGCTTGTCTACGCAGACAGTTCGAGACCTGCGATCGCCGACAGCGAGGATATCTGGATCGGAATCCAGGACTCGAAACTGACCGGCGTCCGGTTTTATTTCCAAAACAGAAACGAACAGAATGCGTTTCAAACCGTGTCGAAGAAGTACGGGCCACCCGCATCAACTGAAAAATTCACGATTCAAACCCCTGCGGGAACACTGAAAAGTTACTACAGCGCAAAATGGAGTTTCCCGAAGCTGCAGGTGACGTTCCTGAGCCTCGATACCAATCAAATTGGCTACGATCCGCAGGATGCGCCCCTCGGCTATCTCAGCGAGGTGGGCAGCGTGACGGTCCAATACAAGGTTCAAGAGGCCGCAAAAGCAGACAACAACCCACTCTGACTTCTCGCAGGCGACGCGGCGCAGGTCGACCTGCGCCGCGTCGCCAAGCTCAGCCTGAAAACCACATCCGATGCCCCGTGCCGACTTCTACCTGATCGCCAAGCCGCGCTTCCGCGACGATCCGCTGCTGCTCGTCTGCGAGCTGGCCAAGCGCGCGTTCGAGTCGGGGCAACCGGCGCTGATCCTTGCGCATTCGGCCGACCAGGCTGATGCGCTCGACGAGAAACTCTGGGAGTTCGACGAGCAGGCATTCCTCCCGCATCAGCTCGCCGGCGACGACGACGACGCGATCACGCCGGTGCTGATCGTCGCACCGGGCAGTGAAACTCCGGATCGCGCGCTCGTGATCAACCTGCGCGAGGAGTGCGCGCCCGGCCTGTTCGAGCGCGTGCTCGAAGTCGTGCCTGCCGAAGAGGCGCAACGCGCCGGCTCGCGCGAGCGCTGGAAAACCTACAAGGCCGCCGGCTTCGAACTTGCCAAGCACGACATGTAGGTCGCGTCGGCACGCCACGGAATCCCGTGCCGGAGTTCCTGCGGACGCCGGCCGCGCTTGACACGCCCTCGTCAAAACGTTATCAATTCGTCAAAATTCTTTGACATGTCGAATTTCGAAGACCGGCGCTCCATGCCGTCCGGCCTCCGATTTCGCCAGATCGCCTCGACCCACAGCACCGGCAGGATGCCGCCATCCGCCCACTCCACTCCCCCGGGGAACATTCGATGATCACGCATTGCGCCGCTTCTTCCGCCGCCCGATCTTCCGCGCCGAATCCGGTACGAACCAGGATCGCCCATGCCGTCTTCTGCGCGCTCGCCGCGCTGGCCTTCGGCTCCGCGCATGCCGCCGATGCCGCCGCGACCGATGCGGACGCTCAGGCCAAGCCGGCTGACGCGAACACGGCTTCCGATTCAACTGCGCTCGGGACGGTGACCGTCACCGCGAACAAGCGCGCCGAATCGCTGCAGAAAGTGTCGATGAGCATCTCGGCGATCGACGGCAAGGACATGACCAACGCCGGCGCGCAGAACTTCACTGACCTGATCTCCAGCGTGCCGAGCCTGGGCATCTTCAAGACCGGCTCGGGCCGCTCGCAAATCATCATGCGCGGCGTCAACGCGGGCAATTCATCCGAGGACGATCCGCAGACCCAGGAAACCGTCGGCCTCTACATCGATGACGCGCCGGTCGCGATCAACGGTTTCAATCCGGAGTTCGGCCTGTTCGACCTCGAGCGCGTCGAAGTGCTGCGCGGCCCCCAGGGCACGCTGTACGGCGCGGGCGCGATGGCCGGCGCAATCCGCCTGGTCACGCGCAAGCCGCTGCTCGACACGGTCGAAGGCAGTGTCGAAACCTCGATCGCCGACATTGACCACGGCGGCACCAGCTACGACCTGCGCGGCGTGATCAACGTGCCGCTGATCAAGGACGTGGCCGGCCTGCGTGTGTCGATGTACGACGACCGCAACGGCGGCTTCATCAAGAACACGACCACGGGCGAGAGCAACATCAACCGCGCCAACGCGGTCGGCGGCCGCGTCGCGCTGCGCGTGCTGCCGACCGACAGCCTCACCGCCGACCTGTCGATCTGGGCCCATGACCAGAGCGACCACGGCCGCGGCCTCGATGAGACGGGCAACTACACGCGTGCCTACCAGTCGCCGGAGAATTCGAACGAGGACTACACGCTTTCCAACCTCACCCTGACCCAGGTCCTCGGCTGGGGCAGCATCGTTTCCTCGACATCGTATTTCCAGATGAACATGCTCAATCGCTGGAACCTCGACAAGATTTACACGTCGACCTATCCGGCACTGGGTCTTTCGGCGGACGGACCCAAGGCTTCGCTTGCCGACGAAACCCACCTCAACGACTTCACCCAGGAAGTGCGCGCGCTGTCCAACGACGATGGCGTGTTGAAGTGGCTGCTCGGCGCCTACTACCACAAGCGCAACCGCGGCTACATCAACGCCTTTCCCGATCCGGGCTGGGATGCTTACACCGGGTTCCCGAGCGCGGACTTCGGCGCGCCGAAGGACTATCCGTTCTGGGGCATCCAGAACGTGCACATCGAGGAGGCCGCGCTGTTCGGCGAGGCCACCTACAAGCTCGGCAATTTCGCGCTGACCGGCGGCTTGCGCGCGTTCGACTGGAAGGAGCGCCACTGGCAGTACCAGTCCGGCTTCTTCAATGGCGGCGCGACCTCGAACGGCATGCAGCACTCGAAGGAAAACGGCATCAACCCGAAGGTCAACGTCGCCTACACGATCGACGACAACAACGAAGTCTACGCGCAGGCGGCGAAGGGTTTCCGTTACGGCGGCATCAATCAGGTGATCCCGCTGAACCTGTGCGGCGCGGAACTCGAAGCGAACAACCTGCATCCGTCTACCGACTACGGCTCGGACAACCTGTGGAACTACGAGATCGGCAACAAGTCGAGCCTGCTCGACAACCATCTCACCGTGAACAGCAGCCTGTACCTGATCAAGTGGAACAACGTGCAGGTGCGCCGCGGCCTCAATTGCGGCGTCAACTACGTCGAGAACGCGGCCGGCCTGACCAGCAAGGGCGCGGAACTCGAAATCGCCTGGCGTCCGATCCAGAACCTGAAGGTCACGGCGGGTGGTTCGTACACGCATTCCACGCTTGACGCCGACATGCCGCCGCTGAATGCGCACGCCGGCGACGCCGCGCCATTCGTGCCGAAGACCTCGTTCAACGCCACGGCCGAATACACGTTCCCGCTCGGGGCGGACATGCACGGCTTCGTCTGGGGCGGATGGAACTATGTCGGCAAGCGCACGACGCAGTTCAATCCGGCATTTTCGCTGTATCGGGAGATGGACGCATACGATTTGCTCAACCTGCGTGCAGGCGTGCAATGGAGCTCGATGGAAGCCTCGGTGTTCGTGAAGAACCTCGGCAACAGCGACGGCGTCGTGCGCCAGGTCTCGGCAACACCGTTCTATCCCGACGGTGCCTACCGCGTGCAGCCGCGCACGATCGGGGCATCGTTCCGTTACTGGTTCTGATCATCCGCTCGTCATCCCGGCTTTCGCCCGGATGACGAGCTTTCAGCATGTGACAGCCCTATGACGACGAAGCTTCTTCGCAAGAACTACCTGCGCGCACGCGTCACGTCGCTTTGCGTGCTCGGCTTGGCTACGATGCTCGCCGCATCCGTCCATGCCAGGCCGCCCGTGACCGCAGCGAAACCCGCCACCCAGACTACCGCCGCCGTGCTCGCCGCGGCGAAACCCGGCGACTGGCGCGCGCTCGACCCGCAGAACACGTTGTACCTCGACCTGCCGGGCGGCCGCGTCGTCATCGAGCTCGCGCCCGCGTTCGCGCCGAACCACATCGCCAACATCAAGGCGCTGGCGCGCGAGCGGTATTACGACGGCCTCTTCATCGTGCGCGCGCAGGACAACTACGTCGTGCAGATGAACGATCCGGACTACGAGAACGAGGCCAAGCGCAAGCCGATCAAGACCGCCAAGCGCCACCTCGCGCCCGAGTTCACCGTCGCGCTCGACGCCAAGGCGCCGTTCACGCGTCTGCCCGACGCCGACGGCTACGCGCCGGTGACCGGATTCTCCGACGGCTTCGCCTCCGCGCGCGACCCGAAAACGCGGCGCATGTGGCTGACCCACTGCTACGGCGCGGTCGGCGTCGGCCGCGACAACGCACCCGACTCGGGCGGCGGCGCCGAACTCTACGTCGTCATCGGCACGCCGCCGCGCCAGCTCGACCGCAACGTCACCGTCGTCGGCCGCGTCGTCAAGGGTATCGAGTTGTTGTCCACGCTGCCGCGCGGCACCGGACCGTACAGCCTGTACGAAAAACCGGAGCAGCGCACTCCGATCACCAGCATCCGCGTCGCCGCCGACGTGCCGGAAAACGAGCGCGTCGCGCTCGAAGTGCTGCGCACCGACACGCCGACCTTCGACGCCTACGTCGAATCGCGCCGCAACCATCGCGAAGAGTGGTACGCGGTCGCCGCCGGACATATCGACGTGTGCAATGTCGACGTGCCGGTGCGCGCCGCGGGCGGACACTGAAGAACCATGGGGCAACCCTTCTGCGTGGAAGGAAGGGGAAGAACAAAAACGAGGGAGCAAACGCATGAGCACGGCGCCCAAGCGGAAAACCAGGTCGCGCCCCGGCAAGCCGCACATCGGCATGGGGGCGCGCATCCAGCATCGGCGCAAGCAGCTCGGCCTGACCTTGAGCGAGCTCGGCGCACGCGCCGGGCTGTCGGCGCCGTTCCTGTCGCAGGCCGAACGCAACCACACCGTGCCGTCGATCATGTCGCTGATGGCACTGGCCAAGGCGCTCCAGGTCGACCTGCAGTACTTCCTCGAAAGCCCGACCGAACGCAGCATCGTCTGCCGGGCCAGGGAACGCCCCCGCATCCGCATCAATTCGCCGGTTGCATTCTATGATCTGTCCTCGAGCCTGATCCATCGCATGATGGACGCGATCCTCATGGAAATCCCGCCCGGCCACGCGTTTCCGACCGACCAGCGCGATGGCGAGGAATTCGTCATGGTGCTCAAGGGTCGCCTGCACTCGCGCGTCGGCGAGATCGAAACCGTGCTCGGCCCCGGCGACAGCCTGCATTTCAACTCGCAACTGCCGCACTCCTCGCGCAACGACACGAACACGACCGTCACCCTGCTCTACGTCGGCACGCCGAGCGTGATCGGCGAAGAACCGCGCGAAGGCTGAATCCCGCGCCGTGCTTCGCGTCGCGCGGCCGGCGCGGCTACAATGACGCACCCTTTCTCCTTTCGCGCCCGCGTCCCGCGCGGGCCAGGCAAGATCGTCATGGAAAAAAGTTTCGAACCCCAACAGATCGAGTCGAAGTGGTACGCCGCTTGGGAAGCCGCCGGCGACTTCCAGCCGCGCGGCGACGGCGCGCCGTATTGCATCCTGCTGCCGCCGCCGAACGTGACCGGTACGCTGCACATGGGCCATGCGTTCCAGCAGACGGTGATGGATGCGTTGACGCGCTACCACCGCATGCGCGGCTTTCGCACGCTGTGGCAGGGCGGCACCGACCATGCCGGCATCGCCACGCAGAAGATCGTCGAGAACCAGCTCGCCGCCGACGGCAAGTCGCGCCACGATCTGGGCCGCGAGAAATTCGTCGAGCGCGTGTGGGAGTGGAAGCAGCAGTCGGGTTCGACGATCACCCACCAGATGCGCCGCCTCGGCGCCTCGGTCGACTGGTCGCGCGAGCGCTTCACGATGGACGAAGGCCTGTCCGCGGCGGTCAGGCGCGTGTTCGTGCAGTGGTATCGCGATGGCTTGATCTATCGCGGACGTCGCCTCGTCAACTGGGACCCGGTGCTGATGACCGCCGTGTCCGATCTTGAAGTCGAAAACCAGGAGAAGGACGGCTCGCTCTGGTCGATCCGCTATCCGGCCGCCGACGGCAGCGACAACCTCGTCGTCGCGACCACGCGCCCGGAGACGATGCTCGGCGACGTCGCCGTCGCGGTGCATCCCGAGGACGAGCGCTACCAGCACCTGATCGGCAAGATGCTCAAGCTGCCGCTGACCGGGCGCGAGATCCCGGTGATCGCCGACGACTACGTCGATCGCGAGTTCGGCACCGGCTGCGTCAAGATCACGCCGGCGCATGACTTCAACGACTGGCAGATCGGCGCACGGCACAAGCTCACACCGATCACGATCCTCACGCTCGACGCGAAGATCAACGACAACGCGCCCGAAAAATACCGCGGCCTCGACCGCTTCGCCGCGCGCAAGGCCGTACTCGCCGACCTTGAAGCCACCGGCCTGCTCGTCGAAACGAAGAAGCACAAGCTGCAGGTGCCGGTCAGCCAGCGCAGCGACGCGATCATCGAGCCGATGCTGACCGATCAATGGTTTCTCGATCTCACCAGCGACACGCGCGTCGACGGCAAGCCCGGCCCGGGCGGACGCCGCGCGATCACCAAACCCGCGCTCGCCGCGGTGCGCGATGGCGAAATCAAGTTCGTGCCGGAGAACTGGTCGACAACCTACAACCAGTGGCTGGAAAACATCCAGGACTGGTGCGTCAGCCGCCAGCTCTGGTGGGGCCACCAGATTCCGGCCTGGTACGACGAGGCCGGAAATATCTTTGTCGGCGAGAACGAAGCCGACGCGCTCGCGCACGCGGGCGTGCAGCCGGTCGGCACGCTCAAGCAGGACGAGGACGTGCTCGATACCTGGTTCTCCTCCGCGCTGTGGCCGTTCTCGACGCTGGGCTGGCCTGGCGATGAGCCCGTGAAGAACGAACGCGGCGAGATCGTCGCGAACTGGGCGCAGGACCAGGCGTTCCTGCCGAGCGCGGTGCTGGTCACCGGCTTCGACATCATCTTCTTCTGGGTCGCGCGCATGGTCATGGCGACCCAGTACTTTACCGGCAAGGTGCCGTTTCGCGAGGTCTACATCAACGCCATCGTGCGCGACGCCGAAGGCCAGAAGATGTCGAAGTCGAAAGGCAACACGATCGACCCGCTTGACCTGATCGACGGTATCGATCTCGGCACGCTGGTGAACAAATCCACAAGTTCACTGTTGATTCCACAGGTGCGCGAGAAGGTCGAGAAGCGCATCCGCAAGGACTACCCCGATGGCATCGCCGCAGTCGGCACCGACGCGCTGCGCTTCACCTTCGCCGCGCTCGCCACCTACGGCCGCACGATCAACTTCGACCTCAAGCGCGCCGAAGGCTACAAGGCGTTCTGCAACAAGCTGTGGAACGCGGCACGGTTCGTGTTGATGAATATCGAAGCGACGCCGCAACCAGTAGTGCAGCCAGCGACGGAAGCAGAGCGCTGGATTTACGCGCGACTGCGCATCACGCTTGCGGAAGTCGAGGCGCAGATGAAGCTCTACCGCTTCGACCTCGTCGCGCAGGCGCTGTACGAGTTCGTCTGGAACGAATACTGCGACTGGTTCGTCGAGCTGGCCAAGCCTGCGCTCAATGGCGACGACAAGGCCGCTGCCGATTCGACGCGGCACACGCTGCTTGCCGTGCTCGAAGCTACGCTGCGCGCGCTGCATCCGATCACGCCGTTCATCACCGAAGAAATCTACCAATCGGTCGCGCCACTGCTCGGCCTCAAGGAAGCCAGCATCACGCGACGCCCCTACCCGCGCCCGGACGAACTTCCCGCCGACGACGCAAACGCAAGCGCCGACATCGAATGGCTGCGCGCGGTGCTGACCCAGGTTCGCCGCATCCGCAGCGAGATGAACATCGCGCCGGGCAAGACGATTCCGCTGCTCTACGTGAACGGCAGCACGAGCGACCGCGTGCGCGCGGACAAGTTCGCCGCGCAGATCGCCTTCCTCGCCAAGGCAGAATCGCAGCGCTGGCTCGCGCCGGGCGAGACCGAACCGGCCGCCGCTACGGCGATCATTGGCGAGATGAAGCTGCTGATCCCGCTTGCCGGCCTGATCGATCTCGACGCGGAGAAGGCGCGGCTTGAAAAAGAGATCAAGCGCCTTGACGGCGAACTCGCCAAGTCGAGCGCGAAGCTCGCCAACTTCGGCGAAAAGACGCCGGCGACCGTGGTCGAACAGGAGAAGAAGCGCGTCACCGAGTTCAGCGCCACGCTCGACGGTCTGCGCGTGCAGTTGGCCAAGCTATGAAGTCATGACCGCCGCCGCGTGGCGGCCGCCTACAGCGTGATGTAGATGCGCTTTCGATCCATGCCCCAGGCGACGAGCCAGCACAGCAACATGAAGGTGCAGGCGTACAGCAGCGCACCGTTTGGCGCGCCGGCCCAGCTTTCGAATCCGTTGCGATAGAGCCAGGAAAACGACGAAACGCCGCCGATCGGGATCAGGAACATCAGCGCGTTGCCGACTTCGCTGAGCAGGTAGACGAACAATGTGTTCTTGCCGAGCACTTCGAAGAAATGCGTCAGCTTGTTGCGCACACCTCGACCGTCGATCGCCCAGACCAGCGCGGCAAGCACGACGAGGTCGATACCGATCGTGCACAGCGCGTACGAGCTCGTCCACAGCTTCTTGTTGATCGGCAATACGCCGTTCCAGACCAGTGCGAGCGCGACACAGACAACGCCGATGCCGGCGAAACGCCACAGCAGCGCGCGGTCGTAGCCGCGCACGCGCAATGCGCGACCGGCGAGGCAGCCGGCAAGCATGTTGACCGCGGCAGGCAGCGTACTCAACAGGCCTTCCGGGTCGAAGGCGATGCCCTCGCCGTGCCAGAGATGATCGGGGCCGAGCAGGAGCAGATCGAACTTACGTACCGCGTTGCCGGCAAGCGTGTAGTCGCCGAAATGCGCAAGCACCGTCCAGTAGCCGAGCAGCACGGCGCCGGCAAAGATCAGTGCGCCGCGTGTGCCGAGGACAATGGCGATCAGGCTGACCACGCAGTAGTCGACGGCGATGCGTTGCAGTACGCCGGGAATGCGCGTGCCGGCGAGTGGCAGCAGCGCAAGTCGTCCCGCTTCGTCGAAGTGGAAAAACGGAAACCAGTACAGCAGATAGCCGCAGAGGAAGAGCAGCGCCGTGCGGCGGAAAATCTTCTTCAGGGCGGCGCTCATGCCGACGCGCCGAAGGCCGTCGAGCGCGTAGCTGATCGAGACGCCGGCGACGAACAGGAACGTCGGGAAAACCACGTCGGTCAGCGTCAACCCATGCCACTTCGCATGCTGCAGCGGCGCATACGATACGCCTTCGATCGACATGTTGACCACGATCATCAGCACCAGCATCATGCCGCGCATGACGTCGACCGCGAGCGAACGCGTGCCGCCGCTCATTGCTTCGCCGCGCCGACCGGCGCCCGGCCCAACGCCTGCGCGACGGCCGCGCGTGCGAGCGCGTTCATTACCTTGTAGCCCGCCGCGTTCGGATGCACGCCGTCGTCGGAGTATTCCTTCTTCAACGCCGATCCGGCGGCCACCATCGGCGTGTAGTAGTCGATGTGGACGAGGCCGCGCTCGCGCGCGTAGTTGCCAATCCAGCGGTTGAGCGCAGCGATTTTCTCGACCGGCTTCACGTCGGGCGCCCAGTCATAGTGCGCCGCGGGCAGCAGCGAGGCAAGCACGACGACGATGCCGTGTGCCTGCGCCAGCTCGACCATCGAGGCCAGATTGCCCTCGATCTGCGCAAGCGTGGTCGGCCCGGCGTTGCCGGCGATGTCGTTGGTACCGGCAAGGATGACGACGACTTTCGGTTTCAGCTCGATCACGTCGGCGCGGAAGCGCAGCAACATCTGCGGCGTGGTCTGCCCGCTGATGCCGCGGTTGATGTAGTCGCGGGTGGAAAAAATGCTTTCCGGCGCTTCGCTCCAGAACTCGGTGATCGAATCGCCCATGAAGACAACGCGGCCGTTGCCGGCGTTGGACGCCGCAAGCGCGGCGTTCGCGGCGGCGTAACGGGCGAGATTGGGCCAGTCCGATTGGCAACCCTCGGCGGCTGCAGAGGTCACCATGGCGAAGACCGCGAGAACCGGCATCACACAACGCACAATGGATTTCATCATGGTTCGATCTTTCGTATGTCGCTACGGATTGTCAATCCATGCAGCGCGTCCCCTTCGTCCGTCCGTGGTGAAGGCCGCCACGCGCAACGTGCCGTGCTCGTGCAGCGGACCGGTCACGACTGGACTGTGGGCGTCGGGCTCGCCGCCGTCGCTGCGATAGCGCAAGATGAAGCCCGGAATCTGCATGTTGACCTGCACCGCGCCGTCGATGCGCTTCAACCCCGGCATCGGAATGCGGTACACGACGCCGGCGTGTTCCGCGTCGAGTCGCGGCAGCACGCGCTTTCCAATTTGGTTGACGAACGCCGACCACGCCGCCGCGTGCGCGCTCGCGGCGCGTGTGCGATCGACCTCGTGCGTCCACGCGGGATCGCGCGCCCAGCCAAGTTCGGCGGTGCCGAGCAGGCGCGGCATCAGCAGATAGTCGATGCGCTCGCGACTGCGCAAGGTCTCGCCGAACAGCGTCGCCTCGACGCCGCGCACATGTTGCTCGCCGTACTCGGTGAGACCATCCAAGCCGGGCACACCAGCGGGGTCGGTGACGTCCTTGCGCGTGGAATCAAGCGGAATGAAATCGTAGACCTTGCCGAGGTCCACGTAGGCGGCCCAATTCATGCCCGGTTCCTCGGGATCACGGCTGTAGGCCATGTCCGCATAGAGATTGGTCGCCGGCGACAGCACCACGTCGTAGCCTGCATTGGCGAGGCGGTACGCCAGATCCTCGGCGCCGCCGGTGTTGTTCCAGACGTGCAGCGTGAAGCCGCGTTGCACGAATGTCGGATTCGGGATCAACTTGCTCTTGCCGCGCAGAGTCGTGCGCCGCGCGCCGAGCTCTTCCCAACCGGCGGTGGCCAGCCCGTGCGCGCGCAGAATGCGGTCGACGCGGTCGTAGAACACGTCCCACACCTGCGCGACCGAGTCCAGGTGTCGCGCCTGCATCAGCTTGCGCACCGCGGGCGACTGCTCCCACACGCCCCTGGGCACCTCGTCACCGCCGACGTGCAGCGTGGTCAGCGGCACGCCGGCCTCCTTGTGCATCGCGACGAGGTCGGCAACGACCCGCTCGATGAACGCATAGGTCGATTCCAGACCTGGATCCATCACGTTGTCGGTGTACAACTGCGCCGACGCGTACACCGACTTGTCGCCTGGGTCGGTGAGCAGCAGCGTGTTCGCAGCGTCCGTCTGCACACGGTGGCGAGCACGCCAGGCCATCGCCTTGATCGCCGCACGCGCATGCCCGGGCATCTCGATTTCCGGGATGACTTCGATGTGACGCGCGGCGGCGTACTTGAGAATCTCGATGTAGTCGGCGCGCGTGTAGTGGCCACTGCCGTGGGCGTCGTCGACATCGGGGCCGGAACCGAACGCGGGAAACAGGTAGTCGGCCTCGTCTGTCGAGTGCCCGCGCCGTGCGCCGAACGCGGTGAGCTCGGGCAGGCCGGCTATGTCCAGCCGCCAGCCTTCGTCGTCGGTCAGATGAAAATGGAACGTGTTGAGCTTGTAGCGCGCCATCAGGTCGAGCAGCCGCAGCACCGTCGGCTTGTCCTGAAAATTGCGCGCCACATCGAGCATGAATCCGCGATAGGCGAAACGCGGTGCATCGGTGAGCGTGATCGCGCCGAGCGTTACCGCTTCGCCCGCTTTGTGCTGCAACGGCAACAGCTCGCGCAGCGACTGCAAGCCGCGCGCCACGCCCGCAGCCGTATTGCCGGTGATGCGCACGCCGCTGGCCGGATCGACCGAAAGCGCGTAGGCCTCGGTCGATGTCTCGCCGTCCACCGCGGCTACGCGCAACGTGAGCACGGGCTCCTTCGCACCTTGGCGGGCGCCCGCTGCGATATACGATGCCAGCATCGCACGCGCCTGTGCCGCCTCGTTGGCCAGCGTGGCGTCGGCATCGATGCGCGGCAGCGTGGACCACGTCAACCTGCCCTTGCCGCGAACAAAGTGCCGCGGCGTCGGAAACACCGGCGCCAAATCATTCTCGGCCACGTCGGCAATGATGCGGTTGCGCTCGAAAATTTCCTCGGCCCCGGCCGGTGGCGAATGTTCGCCTGCATCGGGATCGACCTGATCGGCGAGCTTCGGCAAGGTCACGCGGTAGTCGCTGATCGGATGCCCAACGTCGATCGCCGCATCGTTGACGAAATACGGCGCCTTCGGCGCCTTGTCGATGTTGAACATCACCGCCGGATGGATCAGGGTCAGGCGCACGCTGTCACCCGGCGCCAACGCCTTGAACCCAGCGATCGGCCGCAGCCGGAACAGGCCGCCATTGACGCGCTCGACCCGCACATGGCCCGGCATCTCGCCGGTGCGCGCATCGGCGAGACAATCGAAATAGATCGCCCAACCGCTGGCCGGCAGCGGCCGGCTATCGCGATTGGTCAGCACGAACGCCGCTTCGCTGTGACGTTCCGCCCCGCTGTCGGCGACGCCGATCTTCACCGTTTCCCACTGCAACTGCAGCGGCGCCGGCTGTGACGCTGCAAATGCGAACACCGCTTGCAGCAGCAGCGCGAGTACGCAGCACCAACGCGCGCACCGCGTGTTGAACCGTCGGTCAGCACCGTTCATCCGATCTCCCCGCAGGAATTGTCGCGGCGATGGCCCCGAAACTCCGCATCGTCGTTGCCGCGGGAGAATGGCCGAATCATGACAACGTTGTCAACAGCCCTTGCATCGTGCCTTCACGCATGATGCAGCGGCGCGGCCACAGCCAGCCCACCGTGCAACATTTGCAGCTATCCTCAGCGCAACGCCCCAGCCACAGGGATCCGATGAAAGCCCGCATCGCCGTTGTTGTCCTGCTCGCTGCCGCCACGTTCGCCCAGGCGGCCGACAAAACGACCATTACCCACGAAGACCTGTGGCTGATGCCGCGGGTCGGCGCGCCGGTGACCAGCCCCGACGGCAAGTTCGCCGCGTTCAACGTCACCGAGCCGAGCTACAAGAAGGATGAGTCGCGCACGCACCTGTGGCTCGTCGCCACCGACGGCGGCACGCCCGCGCGCCGCCTCACCGCGAGCAAGACCGCGGAGAGCGGCATCGCCTGGAGCGCCGACTCCAGGCGCCTCGCGTTTGCGGCCAAGCGTGGCGATGACAAGGTCGCGCAAATCTGGATTCTCGATCTCGCCCAAGGCGGCGAGGCGATCCGGGCGACGTCGCTGTCGACCGGCGCCGCCGAGCCGGAGTTCTCGCCCGACGGCAAGCGCCTGCTGTTCACCAGCCACGTCTACCCCGGGGCGAAGGACGACAAGGACAACGAGCGCATCGCCAAGGAACACGAGGAGCGCAAGTACAAGGCGCACGTCTACACCGGCTTTCCGATCCGCAACTTCGACAAGTGGATCGAGGACAAACGTCCGCATGTATTCGTGCAGACGATCGGTGCGAACGATGCGCGCGACCTGATCGCAGGCTCCGCGCTGGCGCAACTGCCGGGCTATTCCGCACCCGACGAGAATGCCGGCTCGACCTGGGCGCCCGATGGCCGCAGCATCGTCTTCGTCGCCAGCCGCAACCGCGACCGCGCAGCGTGGCAGTTCACCAACGCCGATCTGTTTCGGGTTTCCGTCGACGGCGGCGAGCCCAAGCGCTTGACCGGCAACGATTCGCTCGACGCCGGCGACAGCTACGGCAAGCCGCGCTTCAGCGCCGACGGCCGCACGCTGTACGCGGCGGTGACGCCACAAACGGGCGCGATCTACAACGCCTCGCGCCTTGCCGCGATCGACTGGCCTAGCGGCAAGCCGCGCGCACGCGTCGAACTGCCGGGAAAACTCTCCGTGGCGAGCTTCGCGCCGGCGCCTGATTCGCGCACGGTGTTCATCACGGCCGAGAGCGAAGGCCAGGAAAAACTCTATCGCGCCACGAACGGTGACAACGAAGCGAAACTGGTCGGCGCGCCGGCGCATGGCACCTGGGCACATCTGAGCGGCGGCGTGAAGTCGCCCATGCTCGTCGCGCAGTACGAATCGGCGACCGAGCCGCCCGAGATCGTGCGCCTCGACGCGTCGGGCAAGATGCAGAAGCTGACGAATTTCAGCGGCGAGCGCGCGGCCAGGCTCGATCTCGCGCCGGTGGAACATTTCGCCTTCACCAACGCGCGCGGCCAGCGCATCGACTCGATGCTCGTCAAGCCGCCGCACTTCGATCCGGCACGGAAGTACCCGCTGCTCGTGGTCATGCACGGCGGCCCGTTCTCGCAATGGCGCGACCAATGGGTGCTGCGCTGGAACTACCACTTGCTCGCCGCGCCCGGTTACATCGTGCTGTTGACCAACTATGTCGGCTCGACCGGTTACGGTGAGGCGTTCTCGCAGGCGATCCAGGGAGATCCATTGAAGGGTCCGGGCGACGACATCAACGCCGCCGCGGACGAGGCGATCAAAAAGTATTCCTTCATCGACGCAAGCCGCCAGTGCGCCGCGGGCGCGAGTTACGGCGGCCATCTTTCTAACTGGATGCAGGCGACGACGACACGCTACCGCTGTCTGGTCAGCCACGCCGGCCTGGTCAATCTCGAAGCGCAGTGGGGCACCTCGGACACGATCTATGGCCGCGAAGTCGGCAACGGCGGCCCGGTCTGGGAACAAGGCGCGATCTGGCGCGAGCAGAACCCGATCCGCTATGCGGCGAAGTTCAAGACGCCCGCGCTGGTCTCGGTCGGCGAGCGTGATTTCCGCGTGCCGATCAACAACGCGCTCGAATACTGGTCGGCGCTGCAGCGCCAGCGTGTCGAGAGCAAGCTCATCGTCTTCCCCGACGAGAACCACTGGGTGCTCAACGCCGAGGACTCGAAATTCTGGTACTCCGAAGTGCAGGCGTGGTTCGCACGGTACTTGAAGGACGAGAAATCACAGCCGTAGAGGGCGCGCGAGGCCGCTTTCCTTCTCGCGGCGAAAAATATGAGAGGCGTCGGCAGGATTCGATGAACCGAGCCCCTACGCCGGGACCGCGGACAGGTTGCCCGTCGTGCGACTTGTGGGAGAATCCAACCCATCGGATTCGGTGACGGAACAAAACCCATGCCGGCATCGATCGCCTCGCTGACAACCCGTGCGCTGGCAGTGCGCGCGCGCCTGCTTGCGCTGCGCCATTCGCGCCGCGCGCGCAAGCTCGCGCTGATCGCCGCGGTCGTGCTGGTCATCTACGCACTGGCCGGGTTCTTTCTGCTGCCCGCGCTGTTGCAGCGCTGGGTCGACGCGAACGCCGCCAGACTGCTCGGCCGGCCCGCGTCGGTCGCCGCGCTGCAATTCAATCCGTTCACCCTCGAGCTCGGCGCCGACCAAGTGCATGTCGCCGACGTGGACGGCAAGGCGCCGTTCGTCGACATAGACCGCCTCGTGCTCAACGGCTCATGGACATCGCTGCTGCGCTGGGCGCCCGTGCTCGACGCGGTTGTGGTCGAACGGCCACGCCTCGCCCTCGCGCGCGCGGCGGATGGACGCTTCAACTTTTCCGACCTGATCGATCGTTTCCGCGCCGCGCCCGCGGCCGCAATGCAGGCCACGCCCACGGAACCGGCGCGTTTCTCGCTGTCGAACATTCGCGTGCACCGCGGCGAGATCCGCTTCGACGACAAGCCGACGAATGCGAGCCACCGTATCGACGACATCGAGATCGGCATCCCGTTCCTCGCCAACCTGCCCGGCGACGTCGACGTGTCGGTGCAGCCGCTGGTCGCGATGCGCGTCGATGGCAGACCGCTGCGCATCGAGGGCCAGACCAAGCCGTTCAAGCACAGTCTCGAATCGACGATCGATCTGACCGTGGACCGCCTCGACCTGCCGCAATACCTCGCCTACGTGCCTGCCGAGCTCCCGGTCGCGATACCGAAGGGCCTCGTTTCGGCCAGCGTGCGCGCGCATTTCGTGCAGGACAAGGCGATGCAGCAACTGCGCCTCGACGGCGTGGTCGTGCTCGACGATTTTGCGATGACGGACAAGGCGAAAGCACCGATCGTGGAAGCCGGCCGCGTCATCGCCTCGTTCGCCGACGTCGAGCCGTTGATCTCGCGCTACCGCTTCGGCAACGTCAATCTCGACCACGCCCGGCTGCGCTATGTCGCGCGACCGGGCGGACGCAGCAATTTCGATGCCTTGTACGCGAAGCCGAAACCGTCGGGCGACAAGGCCCGGGCCAGCGAGTTCGCGATCGCCAACCTCGGACTCGTCGCCGACCGCTTCGACTACGTCGACGAGACCGTCGCCGACGCGACGGCGACCGTCACGCTGACCGACCTTGCGGGTTCGCTGACCGGCCTCGACACGACCAAGGGCACGGCGGCAACAGTCGAGGTGACGGCGAAGCACAACGGCGGCGACCTCGGCACGCGCGGCAAGCTCGACCTGGCCGGGAGCCGCTACGCGGGCACGCTGGACGCGAAGAACATCGGCCTGGCACCGCTGCAGCCGTTCATGCTGCCGGCAGGCAGTCGCGCGACGATCCGCGGTGGGCAGCTCGACAGCGAAGGCAGCTTCGCCGCCGACTGGAAAGGCCTGTTCAACCTGCACGTCGAACCGGCCAGGTTGGCCTTGCGCGACGTGGCCATCGGTCCCAAGGATGCCAAGGAACCGGCGATCGCGTGGAAGGCGCTCGATATCGCGCTGACCCGGTTCGACCTCGCCGCAGGAGAGACCCGACAGGGCGACGTCGTCGTGCACGGCCTGCGCGTCAACGCGCGACGCGAGCACGACGGCCGCTTCGACCTCGCGCGCCTGATCGATGCCGGGCCGGCCACGAAAACCGCGGCGGCGGCGAAATCGGCCAGGCCGGCGCAGCCGTGGAAATGGAGCATCGCGCGCCTCGTTCTCGACGACGCCGGCGCGACGGTCGCGGACCACACCACGGCGAGGCCCACCGCGGTCGTGCTCAAGGCGGTCAAGGGCGACATCGGCGGCTTGAGCGAGGATATGAAACAACCGCTGAAGCTTGCCTTGAGCGGCGCGATCGACCAGGGCAGTTTCGAAGTCGACGGCAGCGTCAGGCCGATTCCGCTCGACGCCGACCTCCGCCTGAAGACGCGCGAGCTCGACATCGCCGGCCTGACCGCCTACGCCGAAGTGCCGCTCAACGTGCGCGTGGCTTCGGCGCTGGTGAGCAGCGACGGTACGCTGCGCTACACCGAGGGCAAGCTGGCGAAGATCGCCTACCGTGGCCGCGCCGCGCTCGGTCGCGCGCGCGTGCTCGACAAGCTGAGCGGCGACGACTTCGCCAGCGTGCGTGCGCTCAACATCGGCGCGATCGACTTTGTGCAGGACGGCAGTGCGCCGATGCAACTCAAGCTCGGCGACATCGCGTTGAGCGATTTCTACGCACGTATCATCATGAACGCCAGCGGCAGGCTCAACCTGTCCGAAGTCGCCGGCACGAACGCGGCGACACCCGTGTCGGTCACGCGGGCGCAGGAGCCGACGAATCCCGCGCCCGCGCCGCAGGCGGAATCACCTGCGCCGCAACAGCCCGCGGCAGCGAAACCGGCGGCAACCATCCATGTCGGCCAGATCACCTTGTCACGCGGCCGTCTCAACTACACCGACAACTTCATCAAACCCAACTACACCGCGAACATCACCCAGCTGTCGGGCAAGATCGACGCGTTCGGCACGGCCGGCGGCGAGCCCGCCGTCGTCACCTTGCGCGGGCGGCTCGACGACAACGCCGAGGTCGACATCGACGGCAGGATCAGTCCGCTCGCACCCGTCGCCTACGTCGACATCAAGGGCAAGGCCGACAGCGTCGAGCTGACCCACCTGTCCGCGTATTCGGTGAAGTACACCGGCTATCCGATCATCAAGGGCCGCCTCAACGCCGACGTGAGCTACCTGCTCGACCAGGGCAAGCTCAAGGCCGACAACCACCTCTACATCGACCAGCTCACCTTCGGCGACGAGAACAAGGACCCGGGTGCGAGCCACTTGCCGGTCAAGCTTGCCGTCGCCCTGCTCAAGGATTCCAACGGCGTCATCGACGTCAACGTGCCCGTGTCCGGCTCGCTCGACGATCCGCAGTTCTCGCTCGGCGGTGTCGTCTGGCGCGCCTTCGCCGGCATGATCGCGAAGGCAGCGACCGCGCCGTTCCGCCTGCTCGCCGCGGCATTCAAGGGCGGCGGCGGCGGCGAAGATCTCGGTTACGTTGAATTCGCGCCCGGTGCCGACCAGCTCGACGATGGCGCACGCGCCAAGCTCGAACAGATCGCCAAAATGCTGAACGCACGCCCCGCAATCAATCTCGGCATCGTCGGCCGCACCGACCCGGCCCTCGATACCAACGGCCTGCGCCGCGTGATGGTCGACGACCTGATCCGGCGCGAATACCTGCACGACCACAGCGACAGCGAGGAAGCCGCCGCGCAGCCGATGCCCCCCGCGGAAACCGAAAAATATCTCGAAGCGGCCTACAGGCACGCCGACTTTCCCAAGGAGAAGACCCTGGGCTTCCTGACCAAGTCACAGCCACCCGAAGAAATGCGCCGCCTGCTCGAAGCCAACGTCGCGATCGACGATTCCTCGATGCTGCACCTCGCCGAACGCCGCGCCGGCCACATCGTCGGCTTTCTCCACAGCAAGGTCGAGGACCGGCGCTTGTGGACGCTCGCACCGCAATTGACGCCCAAGGGCATCGACGACCAAGGCAAGACGACGCGGGTCGATTTCACTCTCCAGTAGCGCTGTACCCGGCCTCTTGCCCGTCCCGATTCTTGCTTGTCATTCGGGCGGATGCCGGGCTTTCAACGGCAAAGGGCTGGCCATCCGGCCTTCGCTCGCTCTGTCCGCTTCCGCTCGGTTTTCCGCGGGCGGCGCGCGGGCTGCGCTCCTTTCTTGTGCAAAGAAGGCGGCCCAAGAACAAGGCCCGGATGCCGCGCTCGCGGCTTCGCCACGAGGACATGCCGGAGTGACCAGCCCGCCGGCTGCGGAGAGCCGCGAGACGGCGCTGAACTAGGGCTCGTCCCGGGCGGACCTCGCTTGCGAGTCTGCATGCAGCTCGAACCACATCGCATTGAGGATCGCGAAGCTGCAAGCGAGTCCGATGCCGAGTATCCAGCTGAAATACCACATGGCGCTCTCTCAATAACCCAGATGGTGTTTGATCTGCTCGAACGTCACCCGTCCGCACAACACACGATAGACCCAGCTCGTGTAGGCAAGCACGATGGGCAGGAACACGACGACGACGATGAGCATGATGCCGAGCGTGCGCTGGCTCGACGAGGCGTCCCACACCGTCAGGCTGCTGCGTGGATCGAGACTCGAGGGTATCAAGAACGGGAACAGCGCGAAGCCGGCCGAAAGGATGGTTCCGGCGCAGACCAGCGAGCTGGCAAGAAACGCGGCGAAGTATTTCTGCGCCGCGATCAGCACGAAGTTGGCCAGCGCCGCGACGAGCGCGAGCACCGGGGCCAGCCAGAACAGGGGATGCGCGGCGTAGCCCGCAAGCCAGCGGCCCTGCAGGACGACCTGCTTGAGCGGTGGATTCGACGGCGCCGCGCCATCGATCGGCGACACGATCGCATAGCCGGGCAGACCGAACGCGAGCACCACGCCGGCAACCAGGTAGAGCACGAGGAAGGCAAGCGACGCGCTGCGCGCGACCTTGCCGGCGCGCTGCGCTAGCGAAGCATCGGCCTTGAATGCGGCATAGCTCGCGCCATGGGCGAGCAGCATCGTGATGCTGACCAGGCCACAGAGCAGTGCGAACGGCGTGAGCAGGCCGAAGAAACCGCCCTCGTAGCTCATGCGCATCTCCGCATCGAGGCGGAACGGCAGGCCGAGAAACAGGTTGCCGAAGGCGACGCCGAAGATCAGCATCGGCACCAAGCCGGAGACGGTCAACGCCCAGTCCCAGGCATTGCGCCAACGCGCGTCAGCGAGTTTGTTGCGATAGCTGAAGCCGACCGGGCGCAGGATGAACGCCGCCAACAGCAGGAACATCGCCACGTACAGCCCCGAAAACGCGATCGCGTAGACGAACGGCCAGGCCGCGAACACCGCGCCGCCGGCGAGGATGAACCAGACCTGGTTGCCCTCCCACACCGGCTCGATCGTTTCGAGCAGCACGCGCCGCTCCTCGTCGTTGCGGCCGAGCACGCGCAGCAGCGCGGCGATGCCGAAGTCGAAGCCGTCCATGATCGCGAAGCCGATCAGCAGCACGCCGAGGATCAGCCACCACAGCAGGCGCAGGGTTGCGTAGTCAGGCATGTGCTTCTCCCGGCGGCCAGATGCCCAATCCATCAGGTCCGTGCCGCACGTATCGGCGCATCAGGAAGAAGTCGACGACTGCAAGCGCAGTATAGAAAACCACAAATCCACAAAGGGAAAAAAGCACCTGTCCAGCGGAAACCGAGGACACGCTCAGCGCGGTCGGCAGCACACCCTCGATCGCCCACGGCTGGCGCCCGTACTCGGCAACGATCCAGCCGAGTTCGATCGCGAGCCACGGCAGCGGCAGGCTGTACAGCGCGAGCTTTAGATACCAGCGCCGCGTATCGAGCCGGCGTTTCGAGGCCAGCCAGAACGAATAGCCGAACAGCGCGATGAAATAGAGGCCGCAGCCGACCATGATGCGGAACGCCCAGAACAACACGGGCACGTTCGGGATCGTGCTGTTCGCCGCGGCCCGCACGTCGGCCGGGGTCGCCTGCGCTGGATCGGCGATGACCTTGCGCAGCAGCAGCGCATAGCCGAGGTCGGCCTTGTGCGCATCGAAGTCGGCGCGTGCGCGCGCGTCGTTGCGGTCGGCGCGCAGGCGCTGCATCGCGGTGTAGGCGATGCGGCCGCTTTCGATGCGTCGTGCGGCTTCGTCGACGAGCTGGTTGATGCCCGGCAGCACGCCGTCGAGCGAGCGCGTGCCGATGATGCCCATCACCCACGGGACATGGATAGCCAGATGGGTCGTGCGCTCGGCCACGTCAGGCCAGCCGAACGCGGTGAACGAGGCCGGTGGCGTTTCCGTCTCCCACATCGCCTCGATCGCGGCGAGCTTCATCTTCTGGTTTTCCGAGACGGTGTAACCCGATTCGTCGCCGAGCACGACGACGCTGAGTGCGGAAGCAAGACCGAAACTCGCCGCCACCGTCATCGAGCGTTTGGCGAACTCGATGTTGCGGCCCTCGAGCAGGTACCACGCACTGATCGAGAGCACGAACATCGCGCCGAGCACGTAGCCCGCGCTTACCGTGTGCACGAACTTCGACTGCGCGACCGGGTTGAACATGACGGTCGCGAACGAAGTGACCTCCATGCGCATGGTGTCGAGGTTGAATTCGGCACCGACCGGGTTCTGCATCCACGCGTTCGCGATCAGGATCCACAGTGCGGACAGGTTCGTGCCGAGCGCGAGCAGCGACGTGACGATCAGGTGTTTCACCTTGGACAGCCGATCCCAGCCGAAGAAGAACAGACCGATGAAGGTCGCCTCGAGGAAGAACGCCATCAGGCCCTCGATCGCGAGTGGCGTGCCGAATACGTCGCCGACGTAGTGCGAGTAGTACGCCCAGTTCGTGCCGAACTGGAACTCCATGGTCACGCCGGTGGCCACGCCCATCGCGAAGTTGATGCCGAACAGCACGCCCCAGAACTGGGTCATGCGCTTCCAGATTTCGCGCCCGGTCATGACGTATACCGCTTCCATGATCGCCAGCATCCAGGACA
>JAFEFS010000005.1 GCA_018240465.1 Pseudomonadota bacterium | reverse complement strand
CCGTCCTGGGACATCTGGTTGGCCGCGGCCGAGTTCGGCGCGCCGGGATAGTCCGGCACCGAATAGACCACGAGCGAATGCAGGTCGAGCGGCTGCTCGTAGCTGAAATTGCCCTGCTTGACGAGGTCGGTGATCTGCACCGGTCCGAGCAGCAATTTCACTTCGTTGCCTTCGCGCGCGACCGACAGTACGCGGCCGACACAGCGGCTCGTGGCGAAGACGACGTCGCCGGTCTTGAGCGCGGCGACGTGCGCATCACTCGCGTCGAGCGTCCAGCCGATGCCGTCGCTCGCGGCGGCGCGCACGAGCTTGTCGCCGTTTTCGAGCAGGACGATATTGTCCTGGTAGACGACACCGGGCACGCGCTTCGGCGCGATGCCGTATTTCAACTCGGTCGGCGAAAGATCGCCGAGCTTGAGCGCATGTCCGACGACGACCGGCGCGCCCGCGACAAAGCCGTCCCACGCGGCCGCGGCCTGCGCTGCCTGCGTAGCTGCGCCCGGCGGCGCAGGCGCGTGCGAGCCGCATCCCGCCAGCACGCACAGCGTCGCTGCGAATGCACCGGCGATTCGCACAACGCGCTGCGCCCGGCGCGGTTGCGTCGACACGCCGGCGTTCACGCCTGCGTCGCCTTCTTCATGATGACCACGGCGGTCTTGCCGGTTTTCGCATCGCGCAGGATCAGGATCATGCGCGAGTCGTGCGCGCGGTCGGTCGACTGGAACATCGTCAGATGCGCTTCGCGCATCCTGTTCAAACCTTCCTGCGCGCCGCGCAACTGCATGTTGGCGATCTTGCCGAACATGCTGTCGAGCGGCGTGCCCTGGATGCCGGCATCGCCGTTCGCACTATGCTGGCCGGCCATCATGCCTTTCATCAGGATTGCCATTGCCGCCGCCTGGCCGCCGCCGCCGGGTTGTTGGGTCTTCTCCATGTCTTTCGCGAGCTGGTCGAAGTCGGCGGCGGGCTTGTCGGTCTGCGCGATGTTCTGATCGACTTCCGCCGCGGACGGCGCGGCCTGCATCTGCCACTGGTCCTGCGGCAATTGCGCGCGATACCACGCGGCGACCGCTTCGGGCGCATCGTTCGTCACGATCTCGGCGACGGTGGTGTTGCCGTCGGCGACTGTACCGCCGGGCGGAAT
>JAFEFS010000059.1 GCA_018240465.1 Pseudomonadota bacterium | reverse complement strand
TCGCATTGCGCGGCGAAACCGGCGTCGTAGGCAGTCAGCATGACGATCTTCTCGCCGGCGGCTTTCATCTCGAACAGCCGCGGCACGGTGACCGGCGACCTGGCGGCAGCGGACTTGGGGTGGGCGGACATGGGGCGCTCGTCGGACGCGGGCTGGTTAGTGTATCGAATCGCCCGGTCGCGTGGTGCAGCGCCGCAATTCAAATCGGACCGTGCGCCAAATTAATCCCGTGATCCGCATCCACCCCGGCCAGCAAAGCGCCTACCGGCCCCAGTCCGGGTACGACGAGATCGGGCGCGATCTCCGCCAACGGAACCAGGACGAACGCGCGCTCGTGCAGGCGCGGATGCGGCACCCGCAAGTCGACATTGTCGATACACGCGTCGCCGTAGAGCAGCAAATCGAGATCGAGGATGCGCGGGCCGTTGCGCTGGCCAATACGCCGGCGACCGGCGCGGTGTTCGATGTCGAGCAGGGAGTGCATCAGATGGCCGGCCTCGATCCCGGTTTCCAGCCGTGCCACCGCGTTGATGAAATCTGGCTGTTCGACGCCTCCCCAAGGCGCTGTTCGATAGAGGCGCGAACGGGCGACCACCCGCGTACGCGGCAAGGCATCCAGTTCGCGCAATGCATGCTCGACCTGCTCGCCCGGAGCGTCGAGATTGCTGCCGATCCCGATATAGACGGCGACCACGGCGCCCCGGCTACTCCGAAGGCGAGTGCACCGCCGCGGGCAGCCGCTTGCGGCGGCGGCGCGGGCGCTTCGGCAGCGGCGCGGCGGCAACGTCGCCGGCATCGTCCATCGCAGTGGACGACGGCGTCGGCAACGCATTCAACTGAACCGCGAGAGCATCGTGGGACAGGGCCTGCGCCTGGGTCCACCACGCACCGAGCGCGGCGATCTCGGTACCCTCGCCGCCACGCAGCAAAAGAAAATCATAGGCCGCACGAAAACGCGGATGCGCAAGCAGGCGGAACACGCGCTTCTTCTGTCGCTGCTCGAAGCGCGGCTGCAACGACCAGATCTCCTCGATCGCGATCGCGAACCGGCGCGGTATGGCGACGTGCCTGGACTGCTCGTTCATCACGAGGTTGCCGATGCGCATCCACGCCAGATTCATGTCGGTCCCGCGCGCCAGCTCTTTCTCGACCTGCGCACGTACCGGCCCCCAGAGCAGGATCGCGAACAGGAACGCCGGCGTCACCGGCTTGCCCTCGGCGACGCGCGCGTCGGTGTTGGCCATGCCCTGCTCGATCATTGCGCGGAACGTAACACCGCTCTTGATCGCCAGCGCGCGCGCGGTCAGCGGGTACACGTCGGCGAGCAGGCCGGAGGTGTCGAGCGCGCGGAAACTCTTCAGGCCACTGCCGGCCATGAACATCTTCAGCGACTCGTCGAACAGGCGCGCCGGCGGCGCCTGCAGCAGCAGTTCGCCGAGATCGTCGAACGGTGCCCGCGCGTCGGCCGCAATCGAAAACTCCAACTTGGCCGCAAGTCGCACCGCGCGCAGCATGCGCACCGGGTCTTCGCGGTAGCGCTGCACCGGATCGCCGATCAGGCGCAGCTCGCGCCGCATGAGGTCCTCGTAGCCGCCGACGTAGTCGCGCACCGAGAAATCCGCTATGTCGTAGTAGAGCGCGTTGACGGTGAAATCGCGACGCACCGCATCTTCTTCGATCGTGCCGTAGACGTTGTCGCGCACGATGCGGCCGTCGACGACGTGACGATCACCGCTGCCATCGTCGCTCGATCCACGAAACGTGGCGACTTCGACGATCTCGTTGCCGAACACGACATGGGCGAGGCGGAATCGCCGGCCGATCAGACGGCAGTTGCGGAACAGGCGCTTGACGTCCTCGGGCGTGGCATTGGTCGCCACATCGAAATCCTTCGGCCGGCCGCCGAGCAGCAAGTCGCGTACTGCACCACCGACGAGGAATGCGGAAAAACCCGCTTCGTTGAGACGGTAGAGCACGCGCAGCGCTCCTGCGGAGATATTCTTGCGCGAGATCGCATGCTGCTCGCGCGGGATGATGCGCAGATTCACCGGCACGCTGGTGCCGGGGCTGGACGGGACGGTTTCAGTCATTCTTGTTGTTTTCGCTTTCCTGCAAACGACCGCGGACGCGCGGAACATCTGTTTCGCGGCCGATGAAACCGATATACTACCGCGCTTGCGGTGCAGACCCAATCCGCTCCCATCGTCTAGAGGCCTAGGACGGGGCCCTCTCAAGGCCTAAACAGGGGTTCGAATCCCCTTGGGAGCGCCAGTATTTCGGCGACAAGCGGCTACGCTCGCACGCTTCCAGCCGGGACATCTTTCCAACTGGCTCCTGCAAAAGCTTTCTGACTCGCCATGCCCTTCGTCGTCACTGAAAACTGCATCAAGTGCAAATACACGGACTGCGTGGAAGTGTGTCCGGTGGATTGTTTCCACGAGGGACCGAACTTTCTCGTGATCGATCCGGAGGAGTGCATCGACTGCACCCTGTGCGAGCCGGAGTGCCCGGCGAACGCGATCTATCCTGAAGACGACGTGCCGGCTGGCCAGGAGCATTTCGTCCAGCTCAACGCGGAGCTGGCGAAGTCATGGCCGGTGCTGACCGTACGCAAGGACGCGCCGGCCGACGCGAAGGAATGGGACGGCAAGCCGAACAAGTTGCCGCTGCTGGAACGCTGAAACCCGCCCCCAGTTGCGCTTCCGTAAAAAGAAGGGCGCGATGAATCGCGCCCTTCTCGCTTGGTCTGACGACGTGCGAAGCTCAGGACATGCGCTCGCGCAAGGCTGCGATCATGCGCTGCGCGGCGGCTTCGCCCGACTTGTCGCCCGGCGCCGGGACGACGCTGACGCGCGCACCGCCGGCGTCCTCGGTGACGTTCACGCGCAGAGCCGCCTTCACGCTTTGCGTCTGCGCCTTGTCGCCACCGAACGGGTGCAGGATGCGCGAGTACCAGTGATGTTCCTGCGGCACGGCCGGCCGACTGGTGACTGCGCCATCGAAATCGTAAGCGTAGCTGTGTGCCGCATCGTCCTTGCTCGAGACCTTGCCGAGCTGGACGCGCTCAAGCGCGAGGCCGACACGCTGGTAGGCATTGTCGACCGTATCGGCGACATGCAGATCGACCGGGCCTGTACTCACGCTGGGTGGCGCACTGCCGACGCCGGTAGACGATGCGCCCGCCACAGCGGTCGCCGTCGCGCCCGGGACGACGAGCTCACGCGTCGTCGATGGCGTATCGAGATCGGGCGGCACTTCGAGTGGCCGGGTTTCCTGCGCACCTTTGTAGTACTCGGCGCGATCACGATGAAACCAGCCGCAGCCGCCGAGCAAGGCGGTGGCAACGATCAGCGTCGGAACGAATCCACGGATGGGGAAATGGCGCTTCACGGTTGCATCCTGAAGAAGGGAAAGTGGGATTTTAAGCGGCACTGCTGTGCCGCGGCTGAATCGAGACAGCAAGTTGCATCACCGCGTCGAGTACCGCACGGGCGTGCGCGTGGTGCGCAGCCGGAAGGCTAGTCAGCGGCAGGCGTAACTCGCTCGTGCCGATGCCGAGATGGGCGAGCGCCCATTTCAGCGGAATCGGGTTGGGTTCCGCGCCCAGCAGGTCGAACAGCGGCGTCAGCGCGTCGTGCAAAACCTGCGCCCGCGCGCGGTCGCCGGCACGCGCCGCATCGCACAGCGCACGGAACGGCCGCGGCGCGGCGTTGGCGGCGACCGAGATCACGCCTTCGGCGCCGGCCAGCATCGCGGCCATCCCGGTCGGATCATCACCGCTCAGGAACACGAACTTGGGGCTCTTGAGCGCCGCCAATGCCGCCACGCGCGCAGCATCGCCGACCGCCTCCTTGATACCGACGATGCGCTCGTGCAACGCCAGCTTCGCCACGACATCTGGCTTGAGGTCGCAACCGGTGCGCCCCGGCACGTTGTACAGCACGACCGGCAAGCCGCCGTGGTCGGCGACTTCAGTGTAGTGACGCAGCAGGCCTTCCTGGGTTGGCCGCACGTAGTACGGCGCGACGACGAGCGCCGCATCGGCACCGAGACTCTGCGCGCGCTTCGTCGACTCGATGGTCTTGCGCGTATTCGCGGTACCGGTTCCGGCGAGGATGGTCATGCGACCGCCGGTACGGGCAACGGCCTGGCGCAGGAGTCCATCGTATTCGGCCTGATCGAGCGCGTGCGCTTCGCCGGTCGAACCGGCAACGACGAGCGCCTGGGTGCCGCCTTCGAGCTGAAAATCGATCAGCTTCGCGAACGCATCGAAATCGACCGCACCTCCGCGGAACGGAGTGGCGAGCGCGCATGTGCTGCCGACGATACTCTTCAAGGCGAACTCGTTGCCGGACAAGGGAATTCTCGGGGAGCGGCGATGTTACTTGCGGGTAGGTGGCGTGGCAAGTATTCTCGCGGAATCCACGAATCCCCTGCCGAGTCGACTTTGACCGACACCGCGCAACGCCCCGCAGCGAACGAAAACTACCTGTTGATCAGCGCGTTCGCCGAACACGCCAAATCCCCGCTGGTCGCCATAGCCAAACGCATCGCCGACTGCAGCTGCAACCTTGCCGAATCGCGCGTGGCGATGCTCGGCCAGGAAGTCGCCGTGCTCGTACTCGCGCAGGGTCCGTGGGATGCGATCGCGAAACTCGAATCGGCGCTGACCCGGCTCGAACGTGACGATCGCCTGCGCCTGTCCTTTTCGCGTACCGGCGCCAAACCGGTGCAGACGAATCTGCTGCCCTACGTGGTCGAGGTCGTCGCGGCCGACAAGCCCGGTATCCTCTTCCAGCTCGCCGAATTCTTCCAACGCCACCAGATCAGCATCGAGCAGTTGCAATCGACGCGCTACCGCGCGATGCAGACCGGTGCGGACATGTTCTCGGCGCAGATCACGATCGGCATCCCGTCCGACACGCACATCGCCGGGCTGCGCGACGATTTCCTCGAATTCTGTGACGGGCTCAATCTCGATGCGATCATGGATCCGATGAAGTTCTGAGGTGTCAGACCACAAATGAAAGTCGGCAACAAAGTTCCGGATTTGCGTGGCGCTGTCGGCGACGATGTCCAGATTCGCCTGCGCGACCTTGCGGGCAAGTACGTCGTCGTCTACTTCTACCCGAAGGACGCGACACCGGGCTGCACGCTCGAAGCGCAGGATTTTCGCGACCGGCAGAAAGATTTCGCCAGGCGCGGTGCCGTCGTGCTTGGCGTGTCGCGCGACTCCCTCGTTTCGCACGACAAGTTCAAGCTCAAGCAGGCGCTCAACTTCGAACTCGTTGCCGACACCGATGAGACCTGGTGCAATGCTTTCGACGTGATCCACGAGAAAGTGCTGTACGGCAAGCGCCATCTCGGTGTCGTGCGCTCGACCTTCCTGGTCGGCCCCGATGGCAAACTCAAGCACGAATGGCGCGGCGTCAAGATCAAGGGCCACGCCGATGCCGTTCTCGCCGTGCTGGATGCCGAGCCCAAGTGACCCGATTCCGCCGGGCACATTTTTGCTGTCACATTCCCGCCGCACCCTGCGGCGCCGTTCCTTTCGCACGATCAACGAGGGTGACCATCGCATGACCCGAGGCAAGCGCATCTACGTTCTCGACACCAATGTACTGATGCACGATCCGACCGCCCTGTTCCGTTTCGAGGAGCACGACGTATTCCTGCCAATGACGGTACTCGAAGAACTCGATGCGGCGAAAAAAGGCACCTCGGAGGTTTCGCGCAACGTGCGCCAGGTCAGCCGCTTCATCAACGAGCTGATCGAGCAGGGCGGCAGCAAGTCGATCGAGCAAGGCCTCGAACTGCGCCTGCCGAAGACGTTGCAACTGAAAAAGAAAGGCGCGCAGGTCGGTCGTCTCTACTTCCAGACGCAGAACTTCACCCCCATCAACGGTGCGGCAGCGAAGAAGAAGGGCATCCCCGACAATCTCATCCTCGCCGCTATCGTCGATCTGCGCGAGCAGCGACCCGACGTGCCCGTCGTGCTGGTGTCGAAGGACATCAACCTGCGCATCAAGGCCTCGATCTACGGCATCACCGCCGAAGACTACGAGAACGACCGCGCACTCGATGACTTCAGCCTGCTGTACAAGGGCTACAACGAACTTCCGGCGAATTTCTGGGAAAAGCATTCCGAAGTGCGTTCGTGGTCCGAGCGCGGGCATACGTTCTACGAGATCAAGCTGAAAAAGGACGAGGCCTGGGTCGCGCAGGAATTCGTCTACCTGCCCGGCGAAGACGAGATCGAAATGCGCGTACTGCGCGTCGCCGAAGGCAAGGCCACGCTGCAGATCATCGACGACTATCGCGGTTCGCACGCGGTGTGGGGCGTGCACGCGCGCAACCGTGAACAGAATTTCGCCCTCAACGCGCTGATGGACCCGGAAGTCGATTTCGTTACGCTGCTCGGCACGGCCGGCACTGGCAAGACCCTGCTTGCGCTCGCCGCGGGCCTCGCGCAGACGATGGATACGCAGCGCTACCGCGAAATAATCATGACGCGCGCGACAGTCTCGGTCGGCGAGGACATCGGCTTCCTGCCCGGCACCGAGGAGGAAAAGATGACGCCATGGATGGGTGCGCTGACCGACAATCTCGAGGTGCTCGCCACGCCGCAGGAGGGCGGCGCCTGGGGCCGGCAGGCGACCAACGACCTGCTCGCCTCGCGCATCAAGATCCGCGCGATGAATTTCATGCGTGGCCGCACCTTTCTCAGCCGCTACCTGATCATCGACGAGGCGCAAAACCTGACCTCGAAGCAGATGAAGACGCTGATCACGCGCGCCGGCCCCGGCACCAAGATCGTCTGCCTCGGCAACGTCGAGCAGATCGACACGCCCTACCTGACCGAAACGACCTCGGGCCTGACCTACGCCGTCGACCGCTTCAAGGACTGGCAGCATTCCGCGCACATCACCCTGCGCCGCGGCGAACGTTCGCGGCTGGCCGACTACGCGTCGGAAATGTTGTAACTCCCCTTCCTGTCGATGCCGAAGAAAAACGGCCGCTTCTCAGCGGCCGTTTCAGCGATCATTGACAACCGGCCGGCGGCGGCCCGAGCCGCACGAGATTCTGCGTTCCACCGAGACCCTGATTGGCTCCCGCGGTGAAACTGTAAGTCAAACTCGCCGTCGTGCAGCTGGTGAACAAGATATTCGCCGAGCCGACCGTCGTGGTCGTCACCTTGCTTGTGGGATCCAGAAAGGCGCCACCGGAACCCGAAACGATGGCCGCACCGTACGAATTGACCTGGGTCGGTGCGCCGCTCGACTGGATCGTGAACCAGTTCTGGCTCGCCCCGCCGCCAATCTGCTGCCCGTTCGGCGCATAAGTGAACCAGCCGCCGAAAAGAATCGGCCCCGGCGTCTTGGTCTGATCGACGTTGAGAACAAGGCCCTGACCGCTGGTATTGGGGTTGTACCAACTGCCCGAGTACTGATCGCCACCGCCAGCCGGACCGCTGTCCCCGCTGGTTGTGCACGTCGCGCCGCCCGTCAGTCGATCCAGTGCAATGAAGCCTTTGCGATTGCTGCCGTCGCTGAAGGTGTAACGCAAAATGCCATGTGCGCAATCGGTGAATTGGAGCGTCGCCTGGCCGACCACGACCGGAACCACCGCCGGGCCCGCGTTGAAACTGCCTCCCGTTCCCGCGTAGATGGTCAACGCCGCAACCTTGTCGGTGCTGTTGACGTCGCCCTGCAGCGAATACCAGCGCTGCCCACCTGCCGCGGTGGTATCGTAGGTGAACCAGCCCGCAAACAGCCTGCCGTGGCCGGCCCCACCCACGTCCGGGCTCGATTCGAGCACGAGGCCCTGACCGCTCACACTCGCGTTGTACCACGAGCCGGTAAGGCCGCGCTGATTGAGATTCACCGACAACCCGGCCGAACTGGTAATCGCGCTGTAATTCGGCCCGGTGCCGCCGCTCACCCAGGATGCGCGCAGGGTATTCGTTGCCAGATCGATCACCGCCACCGAAGCGCCGCTGGCGTTGTTGACGTAGGCGTAGGTCCCATTGGAATCCACTGAGATGCCCAACGGGCCGGTACCTACCAACAATTCGGCGGTTACCTTGTTCGTTGCCGCGTCGATGACGGATACGGTGCCACTGACATAGTTGGAAACATACACTTTGCCGCCATCCTGCGAAGTTGCGATGCCGAGCGGGCCGATGTCGACCGGAATCACGGCAACCTCGGCATCCTTGGTTGTATCGATCACCGACACGGTACCAACCTGCTTGTAGTCGCCCTGACCATAGTTGGCGACATAGGCGAACGTGCCCGCCGGATTGACCACGATGCCCACGGGATTGTTGGATGTCAGCGCAATCGTCGCGCTCGAAACCGTGTTCGTCGTTGCATCGATCACCGCGACCCGGCTCTTGTCGGCCAGGGTGACGTACGCTTTTTTCCCGTCCGGAGTGAAGGCGACACCGACCGGCACACCGCCGACCGTGATCTTGGCCGTTTCCTTGTTCGCCGCGGCATCGATCACTGAAACCGTGTTGCCGACGCTGTTGGTCACATAGACTGTTGCACCGTTGGGATTGACCGCGACTGTCTGCGGCCGCACGCCAACGGCAATCGAAGCGATCACCGTGTTGAGCGTTGCAGAGGTCGGGTCGGAGTCGATGACCGACACCGTGCCCGCCGTCTTCAAGTCCGTGCTGTCGCCATAGTTGACTACGTAGACGCGGGTTCCGGCGGGGTTGATCGCGACGCCAAGCGGTCCCGTACCGGTGGCCGGCGTCGTCGACGTTGCCGTCGTCGCATGGATGGTCGCGACGACCTGGCTGGTCGGCAGGGCGACATCCAGCACGGTCACGCAACCCGCGTAGGTCGTCGTATCCACGGTGCAACCGGAATAATTGGCGACGTAGGCGAACGGAGCGGCGGACGCGAGCGGCGCGAACAGGGCCAGGCACAGAGTTGCCAAAGAACGTTTCGTGTTGCCGAACTTTCCGTGGGACCTGTTTGCGCCAGACAACTCCAGCGACATCTTCAGCGAACCCGCGCTGGACGCCTTGCTCATGCTTGCACCTGTGTTCGGATTACGAGCGCGGAATGATACGTCAAAACAGTCGAGGGCTGCGGCGCGTTCAGCATCATCGCAGGCGCCGTTCAGTTCGCATTCCTCGTTGACTGCCCTTCGACCCGACAGTCGGCCGCGAATCAGTTCCGTTGCCGTGCGTAGACCACCGACCACACGGCAAGCAGCAGCGACAGGATCAACGCCGCCACCCCCGCCCGCGAAAGTATCGGCGCACCGACGGTCGAAGAGGGGGGCGGATCAGCAGCGCACACTGGCGGCGCCGTCGCCAATCCCTGGAAGGTTTCGGGCAGCGCCGAACCGGTCGAAGGGTTCGCTACCGTACCGGCAATGCTCATTGCGCCGGTGGCGAGATTGATCTGCGCCAGGCGATTGAGTTGCGTCGGCGGATTGAAGCCGTCGTAGTTTCGTAGCAACGCCCAAAGGGTACCCGCGGCATCGAAGCCCACATCCACCGGCGTGGACACCGCAACGCCGTATGCCCCCATCGATGTCGCCTTTCCGCTGTCGGTGGCAATCGTGTACAAATTCGCATTGCCGCTGCCACCAACTCCCCACAAGACTCCGTTGCGAAAAGCGAGACCCGTGATCTTCACGCCGAGATTGCCGACAAGCTTGGTTTGACCGGTACCCGGAATGATCTCCCAAAAATTGTTGCTGTCGGCAGACGCCATCCACAACCGTCCATTGCAATCGAACGAAAGCGAAAGGCCTTTTGCCGAAGTGGACGCCACTCCTGCAACCTGGCTTACCGTCGCAGCCTTGCCCGTACTCTGGCTCAGGGTGACCAGCGTCGGAGTTGCGGCTCCCGTCAATGCCAGTGCGTACAAATTGCCGTCGGCTGGGCTAAAGGTCAAAGCGCCTACAGCAACGATGGGTTGACCGTTGCCGCCATTGCCGGCAGTGCCTGCGACCGAAACCGACCGGCTGGCCAGGTTGATCCGGTAAATCGTCGCAGAACCGTCCACGGCCGATGGATCGCCCACGCTGAAGGCCTGCGCACGGCAAAAACCGGCGACAACAAGCAAACTTGCGGCGATGAAGGCACGCAAAGCCATCTGATCTTGATTTTGTTTCTAGTAGTTTTGGTAATCGTCTGCCCGCAGCAGCGCACCTGCCCGGGCTCCGCGAGCCTAGCACAATTGCCGGGTAAAACAAACGGATAGCCGGATTTGGCGGGGGAACACGTCCGCGCCCGCGGCGGCTTCAGAACGACGTGGTCAGCAACGCCTCGTAGCGCATCCGGTTTGCGCCAAAGTTGCCGTCTGCCGTGTAACTCGGAATGCCGAGCAGTTGAAGCGGCGCGTAGACGGCGCGGAAACGGAACATCGACCGATCGCCGAGCGCGCGCGCGTAGTCGAATTCCCAGTCGTGCGACGCCAGGTTCGGCTGCAGCAAGTGCTGGAGCACGGGCAGATTGGGCAGCGGTTGTTCGCGCGTGCTGAAACGTACGGTCAACTCTCCCAGCACCGCGTTGCGCCAAGCCGCCGCGACCGAGTAGATGTCGAGGTTCTCCCAAGCGAGCGCACGACTGGAAAGATAAACGTAACGCTGAAACTGCGCCGGCAGCGAGTAGCCGGCAAACGGCGCGACCTGTGCATACATCACGTGCTCGAGATCGGCACTCAGGCGCAGATTGCGCGCCGGAGTCCAATCCACGCCGATATTTCCGCTCGCGGGAATATCGAAGCTGCCAGCCTGGCCAAAAATTCCGCGGTAGGTGTAGAAATTGTCCATTGCCACGCGCGACTGATAGCCGGCACGCCAGTCCAGATCCTTCGCCAGCCTGCCGCCGATATCGAGGCGCGTGCCGAAGCCGACGGAATTTTCCTTGTGGCGCAGCGCAACCTGGCTCTCCTCCCACGCCCAACCGTCGACGCCGAACGCCGACTGCGACCCCTGCAGCGGCGCGAACAGGCTGAACTTCTGGTAGGCGAGAATCAGCGAGAATCGCCAGTAGCCCAGGTTGTCCACGGGTTGGGTAAACGATGGCGCGACGATCGTGCGGCGCAGGCCGGGCGAAAGATCCGGCAACAGATTGCCGGCGTCGGTCGCGGCCGCATAAATCGGCGAGTCCGAAACCCGTGACGATTGCATCGCCACATGAAACGGCTGCGTGTCCCCGACCGACGCATCCGGGAAACGCGAAACCGGCGTGCGTGCCCAACTCGAGCGCGTGCGGGTGAAGATCGTGGGCGCCTCCACGGCTGCTTCACCGGGCTCCCGCGCCCAGGTGAAGTTCGACTTCAGCGTACTCAGCGCGTAGTCGCTCCAGCTTTCGACGAGATCGCCCGACATGGCCATCTCTTCAAGCGCCGAGGCACGCACCACATTGGCAACACCCTTGAACTTGCCGGCGGGCTGCGCAGCGAACGACAATGAGGCAGGCAACACCAACACCGCGCCGACAAGCGCAGAAAACAGACGTTGCTTGATAGCCATCGACTGCATGTGGTCCAGACGCACGCCCAGATCTCTCCCCGAATCAGGCTCGAATGTTGGCAAAAAAACCACACTTCGTCAAGACTCACTTAACATCTTTCATCCCGCCAGTTTCTGCCGCCAGCGCATCATCCATAGGTTTCGCATGCTGAGTCGACTACGGCGCACATCCCAACATGTTGCATCAATACAACACGCCGATTTTCACATGAGCCGAACCGAGCTACCCCCCTGCGTCCTGAGTATCGCCGGATCAGACTCCGGCTCGGCGGCCGGGATCCAGGCGGACCTCAAAACCTTCGCCGCCTGCGGCGTGCACGGGCTCACCGCAATCACGGCCGTCACCGCGCAAAACACCCGGGAAATCACCTCGGTCCGCATGTTGCCGCCGGCCATCCTGCTCGCCCAGCTCGATGCGGTTCGCACGGATTTTCGTATCGCCGCGGTCAAGATCGGCATGCTCGGCAACGCGGCAAACACGCGCCTCGTGGCACGCTGGCTGCGACAGCATCGACTGCCGAACATCGTCGTCGATCCGGTGCTCGTCGCCAGCAGCGGCAACCGCCTGCTTGCACGCAGCGCGATCGCCGTGCTGCGCCGCGAACTTGTCCCGCTCGCGCGGGTATTGACACCGAACGTGCCCGAAGCCGAGGCCCTGCTCGAGCGCCCGATCCGCACCCATGCAGAGATGCGCACCGCCGCCGAGGACCTGTGCGGGCTTGGCGCGCAAGGCGTGCTGATCAAGGGTGGCCATCTCGACGGCAAACAGGTTCGCGACTATTTCAGCACGGACAGGAGCAATTTGGATTTCACCCATGACCGGCGAGATTATGCGGTGCGTGGAACCGGCTGCACTCTCGCCTCCGCCGTGGCTGCCGGCCTGGCGCTTGGGCTGTCGCCGCGCGCCGCGGTTGAACGCGCCGAGCGCTATCTGCAGGGCGCGTTCCTTGCCGCGCAACGGCGCGGTCGCGGATCTGCACGGATTCTGCAACATGACGTGCCACACTGACTTTCGCAATCGACTGCGGCGCAGTTAACGATCGGGTAATGCAGACTGCGCCAGACTCCGCCCCCGTGTCGAAATCGACATCGAACCCAAGGAGCCCGCGATGAGGATGACCCTGCTGTTCACTGCCGTAGTGGCCACCTGCGCGAGCAGTGCATACGCCGCCGACACGCCCCCGTTGCAAGCCCAGCCGCTCGCCATGGCGCCTGGCGCCGGGACTGCGGCAAAGCCCGCGTTCGCGGGCAACGCCGTCAGCAGTCCGAAACTCACTGCCGCGATCGCGACGCGCAATGACGACGGCACGCTCGAAGTGGGCTGCGTCGAAAAACCGAATCCGCGTGCGGGCAAGGCACCGACCCGTACACCGCTGCCGGAGGCGCAATGATGAGCCCACGCATCCGCCTGTCCGCTTTTGTCGCGACCTTCGGCGCGCTCGTTTCGTCCGCTGCCTTCGCCGCAACCGCACTGACGCCGGGAACTCCACTCACCGTGAATTTTGGCGCCAACACCCTGATCACGAACGCGTACATCGACGTCGACGCCTCGGCAAAGCAGCTCACCGTCAACATGACGGGGAGCGGCGGCGACGTCGACCTGTTCCTGCGCTACGGTTCACCATTCCCCGACACGGCCAACTGCTCGACCGCGGCGACCGCGCCGCCGTGCCTGAGCTACGACATGATCCAGCGCTACGCGCAATACCACTCGATGAGTTCATCATCGAACGAATCGATCGTGGTCACCAACGCGAGCACGATTCCGTTGACCGCCGGACGCTGGTACATCACCGCGATCAACGGTTCGAAGTCGAGCGCGACCGCAACGCTGACCGCGACCCCATCGACCACGGTGGCGACCGCAAACATCGCACTCGATTTCGGCAATCCGAGCACCAACTCCACCGACCCGACGCAGAGCTGCGATGTTGCTCCTTGGTCGGACGCGACCGCGGCATCTGCGGTCGGCGGCAATCCGGGCACGACGCTCGGCGACCAGCGCAAGAACGCGCTGCAATATGCCGTGCAGCAGCTCGCGCAACAGCTCAATTCACCCGTCCCGATCACGGTGCATGCCTGCTGGGCGCACCTCGGCGGTACCGCCACGCGCGCGACCCTCGCGCATGCCTCCTCGACCAGCCTCGCGTTCACCGATACCAGCTTCCCCATGCCCTGGCTGGCAAAAAGGTATACCTGGTACTCGAACACGCAGATCGCGCGCATGGGCGGTACGACCCCGTGCGGCGCGCTCGGCGGCAGTTGCGTCGGCGTTGACGGTGATGTCGTCGAAATCACGTTCAACTCCGACATCGGCACGGCCGGCGTGCTCGGCGGCAGCCCGTTCTATTTCGGCTATACCCCGGACAACAGCACGAACTCGTCCGATTTCATCGCCATCGCGATGCACGAGATCACCCATGGCCTCGGCTTCCTCGGTCTCGCCAACACCGACCCGAGCGCAGGGCCGATTGGTGCGCGCGCCGGCATTACCAAGAGCGCGACGACGGTCACCTACCAGAACTATGACCTCGGCCCCTGGGACGACGTGTTCGGCGACAGCATCGTCGACGTCGGCGCCGACATGCAGAGTTATACGCCGTTCTTCGGCTACGAACTCAACAGCCAGCCGAACAATGCGGCCCGCGCCGCGGCGATGACGTCGGGCAACACCGTGACCACGACCAGCACCGGCACGCGTTTTGCGCCGACCTTGCTGCGCTGGTCCGACCCGCTCGCGGTGAACTCGTCCGCGAACCAGGCAACCGGCCCCGCGCCGAACAATTTCCCCAGCCTGTACGCACCCTGCGACGTGACCAAGACCACGGCCTGCAGTACCTCGGTCGGCTCTACCCTGTCGCATACGGTGCAGCAGGGCGATCTGATGAACGCGTTCTACAACGCCGGCCAGTCGCGCATGATGGGCCTCGCCCAGCCGATGCTCGCAGCGATGGGCTGGTCGAACGCGCCGGCGCCCGCGGCGACGTTCGCCAAGCCGTTCACCGGCATCTGGTACGACCGCGCACACAGCGGTCACGGTCTCGACTTCCGTTTCGTCGGTCATGACGATCTCGGCGACAACTACTTCCTGATCTTCTACACCTACGATGCGAGCGGCGCGGTGGAGATATTCCAGTCGCAGGGTCATGTCGTCGACGGCGTCTACGTGCCGGCAATCATCGGCCCCGACGGCAGCACGCTGGTGCGCATGCACTACGACCCGGTGGCGAAGAAAGCGACGCCGGTCGCGGTCACCGGCGGCAGCATCGTCGTCGACTTCAACCAGGCCGCGAATTCGCCGGCCTGCCGCGCCATCGATCGCAGCGCCGAAGTCAACGCGGGTCTCCTGCTCGGCGTGCTCAGCTGGAAGTTCGTCGACCAGAGCAGCCCACCCAACACGCTCGAACAGGGCGATTGGTGCATCCAGCCGCTGACCACGCTCGCGCAGAACGCCTCGCCCGATCTGGGCGGCCTCTACTACGGCGGCTCCAGCGACTCGGGCTGGGGCTTTTCGGTGCTCGACGTGAATCGCGGCAGCCAGGGCAACCAAGTCGCGCTCGACTTCTACTTCGGCGACGCCAGCGGCAAGCCGGTGTGGGCCGTGGCCAACGCACTGCCGTTCGTCAACGGCCAGCCTATCCCGCTGATGCAGAACGCCGCAGGCTACTGCCGCAGTTGTACGCCGGTGAAGCAGAATCCGGTGCAGATCGGCACGATCACGCTGAATCTCGACGCTTCGAATCCGGCGAACGACACGGCGACGATCAACGCCAACCTGCCCGGCGGTGCATTCGTGCGCAACAACGTGCGGATCTACAACATCGGCGTCGCGCAACAACCCTGAATCGCCTGCGCCCATGCAGAAAGCCCGGCTTCAAGCCGGGCTTTTTCGTCATTTCATGCGTTCGATCAACGCCTCGGCGAAACTGTCCGTGGTGCCGTTGCCGCCGAGGTCGGGCGTGACCCTATCCCTGGCCACAATCGTCGCGCGCATCGCGCCGCGCACCCGGTTCGCCTCCACCTCGTGGCCGAGATGGCCGAGCATCTGACAGGCGCCGAGCAACAGCGCGCAGGGATTTGCGATGCCCTTGCCGGCGATGTCTGGCGCGGAGCCGTGCACGGCCTCGAAGATCGCCGCATCGCTGCCGATGTTCGCACCCGGCGCGAGGCCGAGGCCGCCGACGAGGCCGGCGCACAGGTCGGAGAGGATGTCGCCGAACAGGTTCGTGGTCACGATCACGTCGAACTGCCACGGATTCATCACCAGCTGCATGCAGGTGTTGTCGACGATCATCTCGTTGTGCTCGATCTCGGGGTATTGCGCCGAGACTTCACGCGCTACCTTGAGAAACAAACCCGAGGTCGACTTCAGGATGTTCGCCTTGTGCACGATCGTGACCTTCTTGCGCCCGGCGCTGCGCGCCAGGTCGAACGCGTAGCGCACGATGCGCTCGGAGCCCTTGCGCGTGATCTTCTGCGTCAGCGTCGCGGTCTCGCCGTCCGCCGACACCTGCTGGCCCTCGCCGATGTAGGCGCCCTCGGTGTTTTCACGTACGGTGAGGATGTCGATGTTCTCGTAGCGCGACTTGGTGCCGGGGAACGAGATCGCCGGACGCACGTTCGCGTACAGGTCGAACTTCTTGCGCAAGGCGACGTTGATCGAGGTGAAGCCTTCGCCGACCGGGGTCGTCAACGGGCTCTTCAGTGCAACCTTGTGCCTGGCAATGGCGTCCAGTGTGGCCTGCGGCAGCAGCTCGCCGAACTTGTTCTGTGCGGCGACGCCGGCCTCGACGAAATCGTATTTGATGTCGAGACCGAGCGCGTCGATCACGCGCAAGGTCGCCTGCATGATCTCCGGGCCGATGCCGTCGCCGGGGATCACCGCAATCGTGGTAGTCATCTGGTGCTCGCGTTCTGCAAGGATGGAGCCGCCTATTATCGCCGTTGCTGCGAAGCCGTGGTAGCGGGCATCAGAAGAAAGATGAACCGTATGCCGGCTATGCCGGCATGGTTTCAAGTCGATCGAGAAAATCCACCGCGCGGCGCAGGTGCGGGATCACGATCGATCCACCGACGACGAGGCCGACGCTGAACGCCTCGAAGAACTCGTCGCGATCCACGCCGGCCTCGCGGCACTGCGCGAGATGGTAGCTGATGCAGTCGTCGCAGCGCAGGACCAGCGAAGCAACGAGGCCGAGCAGTTCCTTAGTTTTCTGATTCAGCGCACCGCCTCTGTACGTCTGCGTGTCGAGCGCAAAGAAACGCCGCACGACCTGGTTGTCGTGCTCGAGGATGCGCTCGTTCATGCGCTTGCGGAACTCGCTGAACTCCGTGATCCGGTCCGGCACCTTCGCCGCTGGCTTCGCCGGCGCGCGCTTCGCGGCTTTCTTCGACGCAACCCCGCCCCCTGCCGACGGCTTGCGTGCACTCATGCCGCCGCACCGATCAGTTGCGCGAGCTTGCCGCTGCGCTCGGCGGCGGCGAGATCGTCGAAACCGCCGACATGCTCGCCGTTGATGAAAATCTGCGGCACGGTGCGCCGATTGGCCGAACGGCTGAGCATTTCCTGCAGGCGGGCCGGATCCTGATCGATGCGGAATTCCTCGTAGTCGAGGCCTTTGGCCTTGAGCAGGTTCTTCGCGGCGACGCAGTAGGCGCAGTTCGCGCCAGTGAAAATTTCGACTCTGGTGCCCATCATGGATTTCCTTCGCGCGCTGCGCGCTTCCCTGCCAGTGTGGGGGTTGCGCGGACGGATTTCCAGAGCCGCGCTCGCTTGAACGCCGTCTGAGCGCAACGTCACCGCGCAGGGTGCAAACAGTGGATGCGGAACCTTTGCAGGAGTAAGGTGATCCCAGGATTTCCCGCTACCTCGCGTCACCTCCATGTTTGCCAAGCATTTCCTGCCTGCCCTCTTCGTCGCCGCACTCGCGGTGCTCACCAGCCATGGCTACGCCGCGGACACGCGCCTGCCCAACCTCGGCAGTTCGGCGGGCAAGATCGCCTCGCCCGAAGAGCAGCGCCAATACGGGTTTTACGTGCTGCACGAGTTGCGCAACCAGAGCGCGGTGCTCGACGATGCGCTGCTCGCGGACTATCTGAATACACTCGGCTACAAGCTCGTTTCCTACAGCCCGCAGCCGGACCAGCCGTTCACGTTCTTCATCGTGCGCGACAACGAGATCAACGCATTCGCCCTGCCCGGCGGTTTCGTCGGCGTCAATGCCGGCCTGATCACGACCAGCGACACCGAGGGCGAGCTCGCCGCGGTGCTCGCACATGAAATCTCGCATGTCACCCAGAACCATCTGATCCGCGCGGTCGAAGCCGAGCAGAAGATGACGCCGCTGATGCTGGCCGGCATGCTCCTCGCCGTCGTCGCGGCGTCGAAGTCGAGTCCGTACAGCACGAGCAATTCGGACATCGGCGCGCTGGCGACAGTGCAAGGTCTCGCCGAACAGATGCGCATCAACTTCACTCGCGCCGACGAGGCCGAAGCGGACCGCGTCGGCATCACCACGCTGGCCAAGGCCGGCTTCGATCCGGACGCAATGGCCGGGTTCTTCGAGCGCATGCAGCGCGCACTGCGCCCGGGCTTCGATGAGAACGACATACCGGCGCTGCTCATGGACCATCCAGTCACGACCACGCGCATCAGCGAGGCGAAGGCGCGCGCCGAACAGATCAAGAAGGAGTACCGCCCGGTGGTCACGGTCGGCGACGTGCAGGCGGCGCCGAAGGAACTGGCCGGAGTGGCCAATGTTCAGGCGGCCGCCGAAGGCAATGCAGGAAACGGCGGCGCGACGAAGGACGGCACAGGCAAGCCCGCCGTGATCGCGACCGGCTCGCTGCTCGCTTCGATCGGCCCCGCGGCGCGGCCAAATCCGGGCACGCTGCGTCCGGTTCAGCCGACCGCCGAACAGCGCACGCGCGCGCAGGCCTACTACGAACTCATGCGCGAGCGCGTGCGCGTGCTGGCCAGCCCGCGCCCGGGCGAGCTGGTCACCTACTATGCCGACAATCTGCGCAACCACAGGGAATTCGACACACCGGCCAACCGTTACGGCCACGCGCTCGCGCTGATCCAGGGCGGCAAGGCGAAACAGGCGATCGAGCCGCTGCAGAAACTCGCCGCGGCGGAGCCGGAGAACCTCGTTTTCCAGATCGCGCTCGGTGACGCCGAACTGCACTCCGGCGCGCGCGACGCGGCCCTGCAACGCTACGCGCATGCGCAGAAGTCGTTTCCGAACAATCGCGCACTCGCGCTCGCCTACGCCGACGCCTTGCTCCAATACGGCGACAAGGCCGCCGGCAAGCGGGCGCAGGAATTGCTGCGCCCGCAACTGGCAAAGGACGACGAGGACCCGGCGCTGCAGACCACCTTCGCGCGCGCCTGCGAACTCGCCGGTGACCCCGTGCGTGCCGGCGAAGCACATGCGACCGCCGCCTATCTCAACGGCCGCGCCGAAGACGCGCTCAACCAGTTGAAGGATATCTCCAGGCGCAGCGATCTCGACTACTACCAGCGCACGCGCGTCGAAGCGCTGATCGCGGCGATGACCCCGCTCGTGCTCGACTATCGCCGGCACAAGATCCGTCCCGAGGACCAGGGCAAGCTCACCGCGGACAGCGATTGCCTCAAGCCGAAAACCGGATTGAGTTTCAGCGTGCACAGCGACTCGACCGCCGCGCAGAAAGATGCCTTCGCGCGTGCGGACGGAACGACGAGCGCGTTCGACCGGCGTTTCGACGCATCGCTCGCCGATTCGCGCGCCTCGAAACTGTCCGCCGAACCGGCGCAGGATTCGGGTTCCGGGGGCAATTGCGGCGCGGCGTCATTCAATCGTAACAATTGACGTTTGAAATACCGCAATCTGTCATAAAGCGCGCGCCCCGCGCCAATGGATTGACCGCGTGCAAAAAAACATCCTGATCGTCGAAGACGAACCCGCGATCCGCGACATGGTCGCCTTCGCCCTGCGCAAGGCCGGCATGGAACCGAGCCACGCCGCCGACGCGCGCGCCGCACAGACCATGATCGTCGAGCGCGTGCCCGATCTGATCCTGCTCGACTGGATGCTGCCCGGCATGAGCGGCCTCGATCTCGCCCGCCGCCTGCGCAAGGAAGAACTCACGCGCGACGTGCCGATCATCATGCTGACGGCGCGCGGCGAGGAGACCGACCGCGTCGGCGGCCTCGAAGCCGGCGTCGATGACTACGTGGTCAAGCCGTTCTCCCCGCGCGAACTGATCGCTCGCATCAACGCGGTCATGCGCCGCACCCATGGCATCGATTCCGACGGCGTGATCGAGGCCGGCGCACTGAAGATCGACAGCGCCGCGCACCGCGTCTACGCGGGCGAGGACAGCGTGCCGATCGGTCCGACCGAATACCGCCTGCTGCACTTTTTCATGACCCACCCGGAGCGCGTCTACTCGCGCAGCCAGTTGCTCGACTACGTCTGGGGCGGCAGCGTCTACGTCGAGGAGCGCACCGTCGACGTGCATATCCGGCGTCTGCGCAAGACTCTCGAACCGCACCGTTGCGACGGCCTCGTGCAGACCGTGCGTGGCGCGGGCTATCGATTCTCGACCACGCCCGTCGCATAGCCCCATGCACGGCCGGCTGCACAATGCTGCTCTTCCATCGAGACGTGCGGCCGAGGATGGCCACTTCCGGACTTTCGCGATCAGGGACGATCGCACAAGTAAATGTATAATTGTGCGCATCGCACGTCTGCTTCACCAAGCCAATGCAGCTGCAATTCCTGCAAAGCCACGCGTGGCAAGTCTCGCTGGGACGTTTCTTCGTCCTGCTGGCGGTCGCGCTTGTGCTCGGCTGGTGGCTGGGCATGGTCGGATACACGCTGATCGCCGTCCTGCTCGGCTACTCGCTGTGGTCGCTGCTCAGCCTCTACCGGCTTCAGTCCTGGCTGCGTTCGCGTCAGCGCACGCCACCACCGGAGGATCGCGGTGTGTGGTCCGACATTTCCACCTACCTGTACATGAAGCTGCGCGCTGAACGTTCGCGCAAGCGGCGCCTCGTCAACCTCCTGCGCGCATTCCGCGAGGGTGCAGCGGCGCTGCCCGATGGCGTCGTCGTGCTTGACCGCGGGCGCAGCGTGGTCTGGTTCAACGAAGCGGCCGCGCGTCTGCTCGGCATGGCTTCCCCGCGCGACCGCGGCGCGCATGTCAACGACTTCCTGCCGGTGCCGGCCCAGGCCTGGCTCGAGGATGATCCGACGCGCGAACCGCTGCGCGACGCCGCCTCGAACGCCGACGACGCGGTGCGCCTGTCGTTACGCCTGATCCCGTATTCCTACGACCACAGCCTGCTCGTCGTGCGCGACATGACTCCGCTCGCGCGACTGGAACAGGTGCGTCGCGACTTCGTCGCCAACGTGTCACACGAACTGCGTACACCGTTGACCGTGCTGCACGGATACCTCGAGATGCTCGAACCCGAAGTCATGCCGCAACTCGCCCCGGTGCTCGCCGACCTGCGTGGGCAGTCGCGACGCATGACCCAGATCGTCGAGGATCTGCTCACGCTGTCGCGCCTCGAAGCGCAGCAGCAGATCAACGACAGCGAGCGCGTGTCGATGCGCGCGTTGCTGTCGACGCTGAAGCGCGAAGCCGAAGGCCTGTCGCAGGGCCGCCACCACATAAACATCGTGCCCGGCTGCGAATCCGACTTGTGCGGCTCGACCGACTACCTGCACAGCGCATTCTCCAACCTCGTCTCCAACGCGGTGCGCTACACGCCGGAGGGTGGACGCATCGAGATCTCCTGGCGGACGACCGCGGGTGACGGCGCACGCTTCGCCGTCGCCGACACCGGCTACGGCATCCCGGCCGAGCACCTGCCGCGCATCACCGAGCGCTTCTACCGCGTCTCGACCAGCCGCTCGCGCGAATCGGGCGGCACCGGACTTGGCCTGTCCATCGTCAAGCATGTGCTGCAGCTGCATCAGGCACGCCTCGAAATCGAAAGCGAGCTCGGTGTCGGCAGCACCTTCTCCTGCGTATTCGCGCGCGAGCGCCTGCTGGCACCGGAGAAAGAAGGGTTGAAGACCGGCACTCAATAGACGATGCTCACACGGATCCACGACGAATTGCCATGAACGCCAAACGCTCCGACGTACTCGGGACGGCCGCCAGCCCGCAATCCTCGGCCCTCGGTCCTGCCGCCGCGGCACAGGGCATTTCAGCCGCGGCTCCTGACCCCGCTGCGGCGGCGCGCAACCTGCACGACCCCGCGCTTTATCTCAACCGCGAACTCGCCCAGCTCGAATTCAATTTCCGCGTGCTCGCCCAGGCGCAGGACGCGTCGGTGCCGCTGCTCGAGCGCATGCGTTTCCTGTGCATCTCCAACTCGAACCTCGACGAGTTCTTCGAAGTCCAGGTCGCGATCCTGCGCCATCACCTCGCATTCGGCGATGCCAAGGCCGGGCCCGACGGCACCTCGCCGGCCGAGTTGCTCGCGCGCATCCGCTCGCGCGTGCTCGACCTGGTCCACGCGCAGTACACGTTCTGGAACGACACGCTGCTGCCCGAACTCGACCGCGAGGGCATCCGCTTCATCGCGCGCGACAAGTGGACGTCCAAACAGACGCGCTGGCTGCAGGGCTACTTCCAGAATGAAGTGTTGCCGGTGCTCTCGCCGCTCGGCCTGGATCCGGCGCACCCGTTTCCGCGCATCCTCAACAAATCGCTGAACTTCGCCGTCTCGCTCGAGGGCAAGGATGCATTCGGGCGTGAGGGCCACATGGCGCTGCTGCGCGCGCCGCGCTCGCTGCCGCGCATCGTGCGCCTGCCCGAAGACGTGTCGGACAAACCCTACGATTTCGTGTTCCTGTCGAGCATCCTGCACCAGTTCGTCGACGAGTTGTTTCCGGGCATGAAGGTCACCGGCGCATACCAGTTCCGCGTCACCCGCAACAGCGAACTGTTCGTCGACGAGGACGACGTCGAGAACCTGGCGCTCGCCTTGCGCGACGAGCTGCGCGGCCGCGGCTTCGCCAAGGCGGCGCGCCTGGAAATCGCCGACACCTGTCCGAAACCCGTCGCCGATTATCTGATGCACAACTTCGAGCTCGGCGAGTCGGACGTGTACCGCCTGCCCGGCCCGGTCAACGTGCATCGCATCACCGCGATCTACGACCAGGTCGAGCGGCCCGACCTCAAGTTCCCGAAATTCACCCCGCGCCTGATCGCACCGATCACCCTTGAACGCAGCCTGTTCGATGCGATCGCCGAGCGCGACATCCTGCTGCATCATCCGTACGAATCGTTCGGCGCGGTAATCGAACTGGTCAAGGAAGCCGCAGCCGACCCGAACGTGCTCGCGATCAAGCAGACGCTGTACCGCACCGGCAACGATTCGCCGCTGGTCAACTCGTTGATCGATGCGGCGCGCGCGGGCAAGGACGTCACCGTCGTCGTCGAACTGCGCGCGCGTTTCGACGAGGAGGCGAACATTTCACTCGCCAACCGCCTGCAGGAAGCCGGCGTGCAGGTCGTCTATGGCGTGGTCGGTTACAAGACTCACGCGAAAATCCTGTTGATCGTGCGCCGTGAGAAGGCCGGCCTGCGCCGCTACGTGCACCTGTCGACCGGCAACTACCACACGGTCACCTCGCGCATCTACACCGACTTCGGCCTGATGACTGCGGACAACGACATCGGCGAGGACGCGCACAAGCTGTTCCAGCAGCTATCCGGTCTCGGCCCGGTGATCAAGCTCAAGCGTCTGTTGCAATCGCCGTTTACGCTGCACAAGAGCGTGATGGAAAAGATCGAGCGCGAAATCGAACACGCGAAAGCCGGCAGGCCCGCGCGCATCATCGCCAAGATGAACGCGCTCAACGAACCGAGCGTGATCGAACTGCTGTACAAGGCGTCGATGGCCGGCGTGCGCATCGACTTGATCGTACGCGGCGCGTGCACGCTGAGACCGGGCCTGCCGGGCATTTCGGAGAACATCCGCGTGCGCTCGATCGTCGGCCGCTTCCTCGAGCACAGCCGCGTCTACTGGTACGCCAACGGCGGCGAACCGGAGATCTACTGTTCCAGCGCGGACTGGATGGAGCGCAACCTGCTGCGCCGCATCGAGACCGGCTTCCCGATCCTCGACCCCGACCTGGCCGGGCGCGTGTTCGACGAAGCACTCGCCAACTACCTCGCCGACAACACCCAGGCGTGGGTGCTCAAGGCCGACGGCAACTACGAGCGCACGACGCCAGGCGGAGACAAGCCGCATTCGGCGCAGCAGGCCCTGCTCGCGAAGATTTGCTGAACCCGTTCCTCGCGCCCAAATGCAGGTCTCTAGTGCGTGCCTACGTAGGCGCGCAACCGCTCGACCTGCTGGCTCAGCACGGCGTCGACGTCGTCGCGCACCTTGTCGAGCCCGCCCGGGTAGTAGCCATCGACAAGATAGCTCATGCCGACTTCACTGCCGGTACCGGCGCGCTTGATCGTCCAGGTCATCACCGCGGTCACCGGTGCGGCCTGCAACGGACCGAGCCCGCCGGACAGCCGCAGCATGCGCCCGGGCATCGCCGACAGCACGGTCATGTGCTGCACGCTGCCGCCGTCGGCGAGCTGTTCGCACCAACAGCCGCCCGCGCGCGCATCCAGCGACAGGTTCGATGCGTTGCCGGAGTAGGTGTGGCTCGAGTCCCACCAGCGCGCGACACCGATGATCGCAGTGTAAACGCGATCCGGCGCCGCGCTGGACTGGAACGCGTACTTGAGCTCGATGTGTCCGGGTGCGGACGCCTCGACTCGAGTCGGCGCGCCGCGGGCGCCCACCGCGTCGGCCGGCGGCGCAGCGGGCGTGGCGGCTTCGGTTTTCGCCACTGCAGCAGGCGCAGGTTTCTCTGCCGGGGCCGCCGCGGCCGCTTCGTCCTTGCCGCCCCCGCGGCCGAACAACGGAATATGCGAGCAGGCGGCACAGATCAGCGCGAGCGCCAGGCCCGCCACGGGTTTCGCAATCGTTTTCATCTTCATCCCCTCGTTGGTGCCGGTCATCGCGCCTTCTGCGCCCACGCCGCGACGATACGATGCAGGGCCTCCAGGCCATCGAACAGCGCGGCCGGGCCGGGCTGCAGGATGATCGGCGATTTTACTTCGTGCAGTTCGCCGTCGCGCACCGCGGCGATCGCATCCCAACCCGCGCGCGCCGCAACCTTGTCGGCGCGGAAGCGCTTGCCGCACCACGAGCCGATGATGATTTCCGGGGCGCGGCGGACTACCTCGGCCGGATCGGCAATGATGCGGTCGCGCGCCAGCGGCTTTTCCGCAAGCTCGGGAAAGGCGTCGTCGCCACCGGCAATGCGCACGAGCTCGGCGACCCAGCGTATGCCCGAGATCATCGGCTCGTCCCATTCCTCGAAATAGACGCGCGGGCGCCGCGGCAGCATCTTCGCGAGGCGTTCGACCTGCGCGATTCTTTCTTCCGCGGCGAGCACGAGCGCCGTGGCCTTGTCCACGGCACCGACCAGCGCACCGAGGCGACGGATGTAGTCGAGAATGCCGGCGAGCGAGCGATGATTGCTGATCCAGACCTCGACGCCGGCACGGATCAACTCGCGCGCGATATCGGCCTGGATGTCGGAGAAACCAATGACGAGGTCGGGATTGAGCTTGAGGATCTCGCCGATCTTCGCGCTGGTGAATGCGCTGACCCTGGGCTTTTCCCTGCGCGCGCGCGGCGGCCGCACGGTGAAGCCGGAGATGCCGACGATGCGGTGTTCCTCGCCGATCGCGTAGAGGACCTCGGTCGGCTCCTCGGTCAGGCAGACGATGCGCTGCGGCCCCGGCATCGCGAGGTCACGGATACAGCAGGCACTTCTGCCATCCGCGCTCGCCGCGCGCGTAGCGCACGCGATCGTGCAGGCGCGCGCGCTGGCCGAACCAGAATTCGAGCATGTCGGGCACGAGACGGTAGCCGCCCCAGAACGGCGGCCGCGGCACCTCGGCGCCGGCGTAGCGCTGCTCGGTTTCGGCGATGCGTGCATCCAGTTCGGCACGATCGGGCAGCGTCTGCGATTGCTTCGACGCCCACGCGCCGATGCGGCTCTCGCGCGGGCGCGAGGCGAAATAGGCATCGGCTTCCCCGGCTCCGGCCTTCTCGACCTCGCCCTCGACGCGCACCTGGACGACATGGCGCAGCGTCTTCCACAGGAAGCACAACGCGGTTTGTGGATGCGCGGCGAGTTCGCCCGCCTTGGCGCTCTCGTAGTTGGTGTAGAACACGAAGCCGCGTTCGTCGACCGCCTTGAGCAGGACGATGCGCGCGCTGACGCGGCCCGCAGCGTCGGCCGTGGCCAGGGTCATCGCGGTCGGTTCGGGTTCGCCGGCGGCGCCGGCTTCGGCGAGCAAATCGCGAAACTGCGCGATCGCCTCGAGCCGGATCGGATCGGAATGATTGTGCGTCGTGCCCATCGTGAAATGCTAGCACGCCGCGCATCCGGCCCGCCGCGGGTGCGACGGGCTGCCGCGATCCGCAACTTCTAGTCGAGCACGAAGTTGACGCGCATGTTGACGCGCCATTCGGTCACCTTGCCGGCATCGTCGGTCATCACCTTGATGTCGTTGACCCAGGCGCCCTTGATGTTGTTGATCGTCTTCGCCGCGCGCTTCAAGCCGTCCTTCACCGCATCCTCGATGCCCTTGGACGAGGACGATGAAATTTCGATCACCTTCGCTACCGTCATGAGACCAGCCTCCATCAACGATGCGCGCGGCAACGCGCCGTGCGTCGGGCCAGTCTAGTGCCGGCGGCGAGGAAAGGCTTATGCGGTCGCAGCAAGCGGCGGCGCCTGATTTGCGCGAGGCAGCCAGCGCAGCCAGACCAGCCAGAACACGAGCGCATCGAGGATGATCAGCGCCTGCCACAGATAGAGATGGAACCAGTCGAACCAGACCCGGTTCCACAGCAGCAGGTAATACAGGCTGATGATGCGCACGAGGTTGAGCGCCTGGATCGCGACGAAGCCGATGCCGATGCCGGCGAGCTTGTGCTTCCACGGTGCCGGAAACGCGAGCACGGCCGAGACCAGGATCAGCACCGCCTCGACGCCGTTGCAGCCGGCGACGATCTCGATGCCCGGGCCATCGATGCCGCGGCGGATGCTGTTGAGCTGGGCGACGACGTTGCCGTCGAACAATTGCATGATCCACACCGCCACGTGCGCGAGGGCACCCGTGAACGGGACGATGACGTGCCGCTGCACCGGCTGCAGCAACTCGATCGCGAACAGCGCGACGAGCATGCCGAGAAAGATGGCGATGAAACGGAACATGGGGCGGTGAGCGATAAACGACGAGCGGAGATATTATCCCGAAAAACGCCGGGTCTTTGTAGAATTGGGCCCGGCCAGCGGAAACCCGCGATTGGCCGCTCCCCGTTTCCTTTTTCCCGCCCACGACTCCCAGCCCATGAACCCCGCCCCCAGCCTCTTCCTGATCGGCCCGATGGGCGCCGGCAAGACCACGGTCGGACGGCGCGTGGCCGCGCAGCTCGGTCTCGACTTCCACGACCTCGACCACGAGATCGAAGAGCACAGCGGCGCGACGATCCCACTGATCTTCGAACTCGAGGGCGAAGCCGGTTTCCGCAAGCGCGAGACCGAACTGCTGGCCGAATTCAGTGCACGGCCGGGCATCGTGCTGTCGACCGGTGGCGGCGCGGTCCTTGCCGCGGACAACCGTCGGCATCTGCGCGAGCGCGGCTACGTCGTCTACCTCGAAACCACGATCGAACAGCAATTGAAACGTCTCGCCCACGACCGCAAACGCCCGCTGCTCGCCGGGCCCGACCGGCGCGAGCGCCTGGCCCGACTCGCCGCCGAACGCGAGCCGCTGTACCGCGAAACCGCCGACCTCGTCATGCCGACCGGCTTCAACGGCAGCAGTGGCGCCACGGCGCGGCGCCTCGTCGAGGAACTGAACGCGCAGTGGCGACGCGGCTCCGCGCAGGCCGCGCCGGAGCAGGCGGCATGACCGCTGCGCCGGTTGCGCCCATCGAGCTTGGCGTCGAACTCGGCGCGCGCAGCTACCCGATCGCGATCGGCGCCGGCCTGCTCGGCGATGCACCGCGGATCGCCGCCGCGATCTGCGGCCGCCATGCGCTGATCGTCAGCAACGACGTCGTCGCTCCGCTCTATCTCGAACGTCTGGAAAATGCGCTGCTCCACCGCGGCGATGACGTCCTGCAGGGAGAACACCGCGCTTCGCTCCCGGGGATGACTGTCACCCGGCTGCTGCTTCCGGACGGCGAGGCATTCAAGACGCTCGCCAGCGCGGCGCAGGTATTCGACGCGCTGGCCGCGATGAAAGCCAATCGCGATGCGACCATCATCGCCCTCGGCGGCGGCGTCATCGGCGATCTGGCTGGCTTCGCCGCGGCGTGCTGGATGCGCGGCATCGCCTTCGTCCAGGTTCCGACGACCTTGCTGGCGATGGTCGACTCCTCGGTCGGCGGCAAGACCGCGGTCGACCTGGCGCAGGGCAAGAACCTGGTCGGCGCATTCCACCAGCCACGCGCGGTGATCGCCGATACCGACACCCTCGCGACCCTGCCTGCGCGCGAATTGCGCGCCGGTTTCGCCGAGGTGATCAAGTACGGCGCGCTCGGCGACGCGGAGTTCTTCGCCGGGCTCGAACGCAACGCCGACGCGCTGCTCGCGCGCGAAGGCGAGGCGCTGACCGCGACGATCGCACACTGCTGTCGGCAGAAGGCCGGCATCGTCGCCCGCGACGAGACCGAGCAGGGCGAGCGCGCCTTGCTCAACCTGGGCCACACCTTCGGCCACGCGATCGAAACGGCGATGGGCTACGGCGGCCTGCTGCACGGCGAAGCCGTCGCGGTCGGCATGGTGCTCGCCGCGCGGCTGTCGGCGAATCTCGGCCGCGCGGCGGCTGCGGACACGCACCGTCTCGTCGCACTGCTCGAGCGTTTCGGATTGCCGACGACGGTTCCCGCGGGCCTCGACCCGGACCGGCTCATCGGCCTGATGCAACTCGACAAGAAGAATCTTTCCGGCAGCCTGCGCTTGATCCTCTGGCGCGGCGTCGGCAAGGCGGACGTCGTGCCGGACGTGGATCTCGCGGCCGTTCGCGCCGTGCTCGCCCAGGCAACCTAGGAACACCATGCATCGCATCCTGCGCGTCATCGCGCGAGTTTCTGCGGCTCTCGTCGTCCTCCTCGTCGCTGCCGCGGTGGCGGCCTTCCTGCTTGTTCGCGCCAGCCTGCCTCCGCTGGACGGAACGGCGCAGACACAAGGGTTGAAACAACCCGTATCGATCGAGCGCGATGCGCAGGGCACGGCAACAATTCACGGCCAAAGCCGCACCGACGTGTCCCGGGCGCTAGGCTATGTGCACGCACAGGAGCGATTCTTCGCGATGGACCTGATGCGCCGCGCGGCCGCGGGCGAGCTGTCCGAACTTGTCGGCACGGCCACGCTGAAGCTCGACCGGCAGCGGCGTGCGTTCCGCATGCGCGCACGCGCCGAGGCCCTGCTCGCATCGTTGCCGCCCGAGCAGCATGCCGATATCGCCGCCTACCGCGACGGCGTCAACGACGGCCTCGCCGCGCTTGCATCACGGCCGTGGGAATACTGGCTGCTCGGCGCAACGCCGCGGCCGTGGAACGAAGCCGACTCCATCCTCGTGCTCGACGCGATGTTCTTCGACCTGAACGACTCGACCAACGCGCGCGAATTGGCATACGCGAAGATGCGGGCCGCGCTGCCGCAGAGCGTGTTCACGTTCCTGCGTACGGCCAGCGGCCCGTGGGACGCGCCGCTGGCCGGCGCGCAGATGCCACTGCCGGCGCTGCCGCCGGAAGGCGACATCGACCTGCGCAAGGCCGATGCGAAGCGGCTCAAGCTCGCCGACCACATCCCCTCTCCCGCGACGGCTCCATCGTCGGGAGAGAGGGTACAGAGTGAGGAGGCGCTTTTGATCTTGGCCTCATCGCGAGAGAAAAGGGAAAAGCCCCGCCCTCCCTACCCTCTCCCCGAAGCTTCGCTTGAGGGAGAGGGGGAATGGCAGGTGCTCGGCAGCAACAACTTCGCGGTCGGCGGAACGCTGACCCGGAACGGCGCGGCGATGGTCGCCAACGACATGCATCTCAACCTGCGCGTGCCGAACATCTGGTTCCGCGCGCGCCTGCAATATCCCGACCCGCACCGCGCGGGCGCAGACATCGATCTGACCGGCGTCACCCTGCCCGGCCTGCCCGCGCTCGTCGCCGGCAGCAACCGCCACATCGCCTGGGGCTTCACCAACAGCTACGGCGACTGGCTCGACTGGGTGCGCGTCAACCTCGATCCGGCCGACAAGGATCGCTACCGCACCGCAGACGGCTCTCAGCCGATCACCAAAAGTATAGAAATAATCAAAGTACACAACGCACCCGACGAGAAACTCGAAGTGCGCGACACGCAGTGGGGCCCGATCCTCGCCGACGACGCCGACGGCACGCCGCTCGCACTTGCCTGGACTGCGCTGCAACCCGGCGGCATCAACATGGAGCTGCTCAATCTGGATTGCGCAGCGTCGGTGGACGAGGCCATGGCCGTCGCCAATCGCGCCGGCATGCCGGCGCAGAACTTCACCGTCGGCGACGCTGCCGGCAACGTCGGCTGGACGATCGCCGGACGCATTCCGCATCGCACCGGCACCTGCGATCCGCAACTGCCCTGCGATTGGAGCCAGCCCGGCAGCGGCTGGGACGGCTGGCTCGATCCGGCCGACTATCCGCGGGTGACCAATCCGCCCGCGGCGCGCGTCTGGACGGCGAATTCGCGCACGCTCGATTTCGATTCACCCGACTATGCCCGGGTCGGCGACGGCGGCTTCGATCTCGGCGCGCGCCAGCGCCAGATCCGCGACGACCTGCAGGCAAAGCAGCAATTCGCGCCGGCCGATTTCCTCGCCATCCAGCTCGACGACCGCGCCGTGTTCCTGCAACCATGGCACCAGCGCCTGCGCGACGTGCTGGCGAGGGCCGGCTCGCCCGATCTCGCCGACATGAACAAGCTTGCCGACGATTGGAACGGCCGCGCGGATCCGAATTCCGTCGGCTACCGCCTCGCGCGCGCGTTCCGCCTGGAGGTGATCGACACCGTGCTGGGCGGCTTCGCGGCCGTGGTGCGCGCGAAATACCCCGACTTCCAGTTTCCCGCGCATTTCCAGGGCGAACACCAGGTCGACGCGATCCTCGCGCAGAAACCGCCGTACCTGCTGCCGCCAGGCTACGCCGACTGGGACGACCTTTTGCGCCAGTGCGCGCAGCGGGTCGCCACGAAGCTCGGCGCGCAGCCGGGCGGGCTTGCCGCGCGCCGCTGGGGCGAGGTGACGAAAACGCATATCGACCATCCCTTGAGTGCGGCGCTGCCGCTGCTCGGCAGGCTGATCGACATGCCTTCGGAAGAATTGCCGGGCGATGCCAACATGCCGCGCGTGCAGGGTGCGACGTTCGGCGCGAGCGAACGCTTCGGCGTGCAGCCGGGGCACGAGGAAAGCGGCTATTTCCACATGCCCGGCGGACAGAGCGGCAACCCGCTGTCGCCGTTCTACGGCGCGGGCCACGAGGATTGGGCGCAGGGCAAGCCGACACCGTTTCTGCCCGGCGCGACAAAGTACAAATTGATACTTTCACCGAAAGGATGAGCAACCGATGACGACCGAAACCCTGAGCCCCGCCAGCGTCAGCACGAAGGCCAACCTGTTCGGCGATGGCAAGTGCGTATCGCACACGCTGCATTTCGCCGACGGCAGCCGCAAGACGGTCGGCGTGATCCTGCCGTCGACGTTGACCTTCAACACCGGCGCGCCCGAAATCATGGAAGGCGTGGCCGGCTCCTGCGAGTATCGCTTGAACGGCAGCGAGGCGTGGATCAAGTCCGGCGCGGGCGAGAAGTTCAGCGTGCCGGCGAACTCGGCGTTCGAGATCCGCACGGCCGAGGGCTATCACTACATCTGCCATTTCGGTTGAGAAAACGCGGCGCCACCTGCTGCGCTCGCTGCGGTTGTGCGGCGTTTCCTGCGCGATTCAGGCGAACAGTTTTTCAGCGATGCGCAGAAACAACGCAGGCAACTTTTCCAGTTCGGCGATCGAAACGTGCTCGTCGATCTTGTGGATCGAGGCATTGATCGGCCCGAGCTCGACCACTTCGGCGCCGAGCGGCGCGATGAAGCGCCCGTCCGAGGTACCGCCGCCCGTGTTCGCCTCGGGTGCGATGCCGCAGAGTTCGCGGATCGCCGCGCTCGCCGCCACGCGCAGCGCGCCTTCGCGGGTGAGGAACGGCGCGCCCGACAGGTCCCAGGCGACGTCGAAATCGAGTCCGTGCCGGCGCAGGATCGCATCCACACGTTCGCGTAGCGATTCGGCCGTGCTTTCGGTGCAATAGCGGAAATTGAAATCGACGTCGAGCGTGCCCGGCACGACATTGAGCGCGCCGGTACCGGCGTGGACGTTCGAAATCTGCATCGATGTCGGCGGGAATTCCGCGTTGCCCTCGTCCCACTTCGTCGCCGCCAGTTCGGCCAGCGCCGGCGCGGCGAGATGGATCGGATTCTTCACCTTGTCCGGATAGGCGACGTGGCCCTGCACGCCCCGCACCGTCAGATGCGCGGACAGCGAACCGCGCCGGCCGACACGCATGACATCGCCGAATTTCTGCGCCGACGACGGCTCGCCGACTACGCACCAGTCGATGCGCTGGCCGCGGCGGCGAAATTCCTCGACCACGCGACGCACGCCGTCGACATTGGTCGGCCCCTCCTCGTCACTGGTGACCAGCAGCGCGATCGTGCCGCGGTGTTGCGGATGCGCGGCGACGAATGCTTCGAGTGCGAGCGTCATCGCCGCAACGCCGCTCTTCATGTCGGCCGCGCCGCGGCCGTACAGCTTGCCGCCGCGGATCGTCGGCTCGAACGGCGGACTGGTCCACTTGTCGAGCGGCCCTGGCGGCACGACGTCGGTGTGGCCGAGGAACACGAGCACGGGCCCATCGGTTCCGTGCCTCGCCCAGAGATTGTCGACCTCGCCGTAGCGCAGATGTTCGGTCGCGAAGCCCGCGCGCGCGAGGCGTTCGGCAAGCAACTGTTGGCAGCCGTGGTCGTCCGGCGTGACCGAGGGGCGGCGGATCAGGTCGATCGTGAGGTCGAGAACGTCGCTCATGCGCCGAAGATCTGCTGGAACAGCGTGTCGGAGAAACCGAGGCTCACCGCACCGTCGCGCACGACGACGGGACGGCGCACGAGCGCGGGATATTCCCTGATCAGCAGCAGCCACTCCGGATCGGACTCGGGCGACTTGCGGTTCGGCGGCAGGTTGCGCCAGGTCATGCCGGTGCGGTTGACGAGCTTGTCCCAGCCGCCGGCCTGCTGCGCCCAATCCTTCAGCGTCGCCGCGTCGACGCGGTGCTCACGGTAGTCGATGAACTGGTATTCGACCTTGTGCTTGTCCAGCCACTTGCGCGTCTTCTGACAGGTGCTGCATTTTTCCAATCCGTATACTTTTGCGGCCATGTCATTCACCGCTGCGCAACAGATCGTTGATCGACGTCTTGCTGCGCGTCTTCTCGTCCACCTGCTTGACGATCACCGCGGCGTAGAGGCTGTGGCTGCCGTCCTTGGCCGGCAGCGAGCCGGCGACAACGACACTGCCCGCGGGCACGCGGCCGTAGCTGACCTCGCCCGTGGCGCGGTTGTAGATGCGCGTGGACTGGCCGATGAACACGCCCATGCCGATCACGCTGCCGCGCTCGACGATGCAGCCCTCGACAACCTCGGAGCGCGCGCCGATGAAGCAATCGTCCTCGATGATCGTCGGCCCGGCCTGCAGCGGTTCGAGCACGCCGCCGATGCCTACGCCGCCGGACAGGTGCACGTTCTTGCCGATCTGCGCACACGAGCCGACCGTGGCCCAGGTGTCGACCATCGTGCCAGCGCCGACGTAGGCCCCGATGTTGACGAAGCTCGGCATCAGCACGACGTCGCGCGCGATGTGCGCGCCGCGGCGCACGACACTGCCGGGTACGGCACGTGCACCGAGGGCACGGAATTTTTCCTCATCATAGCCCTCGAAGCGCAGCGGCACCTTGTCGTAGTACGGCGCCGGCGCGGCGTCCATCACCTTGTTGCCATGGATGCGGAAAGACAGCAGTACGGCCTTCTTCAACCACTGGTTCACTTTCCAGCCGCCGTGCCCGTCGGATTCGGCCACGCGCAGCTCGCCGCTTTCGAGCAGGTCGAGCGCACGTTTGATCGCCGGACGCAGCACGGATTCGACTTCGCCGGATGGCAGATCGGAGCGGCGTCCCCAGGCCGAATCAATCACAGACTCAATCGTGGACGGATCAAGAGATGACATAGGTTTCCACGCTGTTGGTGTTCGTGACGGCGGGTGCCGCCAGGCGCTCGGCGAGCGCGTCGCGCAAGCTCGCACAGGCATCTGCGTCGAGCATGCGATTGTATTCATCGGTGAGCTGAAAGAAATCCTCGACGCGCTCGCCGAACGTGGCGATGCGCGCGTCGTGCACGCGCATCCTGCCATCGCGCAGCACCTGCGCGACCGCGGCGAGCAGGCCGGGCCGGTCCGAGCAGACCAGCGCGAGCTGGGTGCGCGCGCTCTGCGCGTCCTCGCGGAATTCGATGCGCAGAGGCGTGTGGAAATGCTTGAGCCGGCTCACCGGCCGCAGCGTGCCGACCGCGACCGGATACGGATTCTGCCGCAGCGTCTGCTCGAGTGCGGCGCGCAGGCGCTCGACCGTGCCCGCATCGAGCGTGCGCGAATTCGCGTCGAGGACGAGGAAGTTGTCCATGCCCATGCCGCTTTTGGAGGTGACCACGCGCGCGTCGAGCACCGACAGGCGCATGCGCTCGAAAACGGCGGTCACCGCAGCGAACAGGCCGTCGCGGTCCGGCGCGTAGACGAACACTTCGCTGCCGCCGCGCGGCCCCTGCGGGTCGACGAGCACGAGCGGGGCTTTCGCGTCGCGCGCGTTGGCGATGCCCGCCGTCTGCCAGGCGATCAGGCCCGGCTTGAAGCGCAGGAAGGTTTCCTCGGGGAAATCCGACCAGATGCGCCCGATCGACTGCGCCGACAAGCCCAGCTCGGCCAGCGTATCGTACGCCTGCGCCTGCGCCTCGCGCACGCGCTCGGGCATGTGCGGCGGCCGCTCGAGGCCACCGCGCAGCACGTAGCGTGCGCTGGTGTAGAGATCGGCGAGCAGCTTGTCCTTCCACGAGTTCCACAATTTCGAGCTCGTGCCGGCGATGTCGGCGCAGGTAAGCAGATAGAGGTAGTCGAGCCGCTCGGAATCGCCGACCGTGGTGGCGAAGCGATGCACGACGTCGGGATCGTTGATGTCCTGGCGCTGCGCGGTGACGCTCATGTGCAGATGCCAGCGCACCAGCCAGGCGACGAGATCGATATCGGCCGCGGACAGCCCGAGCGCGGCGCCGAATTCTCGCGCGTCCTTCTCGCCGAGCTCGGAATGATCGCCGCCGCGGCCCTTGGCGATGTCGTGGAACAGCGCGGCGAGGATCAGCAGCTCCGGCTTCGCCAGCCGTCCGAACAATTCGTGCGCGAGCGCGAATTCGCGGCTCCTGTCCGCATCGGCGAAGCGCGCGACGTTGCGCAACACGCGCATCGTGTGCTCGTCGACCGTGTAGACGTGGAACAGGTCGTACTGCATGCGCCCGACGACGCGGCCGAACGCGGGCAGGTAGTGCGCGAGTACGCCATGGCGGTTCATGCGGATCAGCGCGTCGACCGCGGGCGCGCCCTTGCGCAACAGGCGCGCGAACGCGGTGTTGACCTCGTCGTCGAAGGCGAGATCCCGGCCGATCCTGGTCAGCGCCTCGTTGATGCGGCTGACCAGGTCGGCGCGCAGACCCTTGATCTCGGGGTGCTCGATCCAGACACGGAACAGGTCGATCAGCGCGGCGGGGCGGCGCAGGAACAGATCGGGCGGATCGCAGTCGAGGCGGCCGCCGAGACTGACGAAGTCGATGCTCAGGCGTTGCGGAATCGCGGAAGCGGTGTCCGCATCGAGCACTTCCTCGCAACGCTGCACGAACTGTTCGTTAAGCCGCGCGACCACGATCGCCGCACGGAAGAAACTCTGCATGAACTGTTCAACGCCGAGATTGCGCGCATGCTCGTCGGTGTAGCCCAGACGCTCGGCCAACAGGCGCTGATAGTCGAACAGCAGGCGCTCCTCGGGGCGTCCGGCGGCGAGATGCAGGGCGTAGCGGATGTGCTGCAGCCGCGCGCGCGCGGCCTCGACCGCAACGGCTTCGTCCGCGGACAGCATGCCGCGCGCGACCAGAGCCTGCAGCGTCGGCGCATCGAACAGGCGCTTGCCGAGCCACAGGATCAGCTGCAGCGCGCGCAGACCGCCGGGGCCATCCTTGAGATTCGGTTCGAGATTGTAGGCGGTGTCGTTGAATTTGGCCCGGCGCTGCTCCTCCTCGCTGCGCTTGGCGGCAAAATACTGCGCCGGCGGCCACAGCGTTTCGTCGCGCATCAGCTGCGCGAATTCGTCGGCAAGCGCGGCCGCGCCGAGCAGCAGGCGCGCATCCAGCAGACTGGTGTAGATCACCGCGTCCGCACCGGCCAGTTCGCGGCATTCGGCCGGCGTGCGCACCGCGTGGCCGGGCTTCAAGCCGATGTCCCACAGGCAGGTGAAGAACGACTCGACCGCGCGCAGCGCGGCGGGCGCAGGCGCAGGCACGGTCAACACGAGCAGGTCGACATCGGAATACGGGAACATCTCCTCGCGCCCGAATCCGCCCGCGGCGAACAACGCGAGCGCGTCGCTCTCGCCGACGCAGGCAACCCAGACATGGCTGACGATACGTTCGACCGCACGCGAGCGGGCACGGATCAGTTCGGCCGTGGCCGCGTCGTAGCGGTCGCGGTCGATCGCGGCGAAGGCCTCGGCGAGGCGGCGACCGGTGTCGCCTAGCAATTGGCGCAGCGCGAGCCGCGCCGGCTCCGACACGCCTGAACGCGGCACGCTTTTCGGCAAACGCGGCAGCGATATTGACGGGACGAGGGAATGGGGGACGGTATTGGACATCGACGTCAACAGATCAACAGATTCACCATGAAGACACGAAGGGCCCGGAGAAAGGAAAAACAGCCGACTCGAGATATGTGCTTTGCCGTTCTCCGCGTCCCTCGTGTTTTCGTGGTGGAGCTTTGCTTCTTCGACGCTACGCCGCCTGCGGCCAGGGCGTCAGGATCTCGTAGCCGTCGTCGGTGACAGTGATGGTGTGCTCCCATTGCGCGGACAGCGAATGGTCGCGCGTGACCACGGTCCAGCCGTCGGGCAGCAGACGCGTCTGCGGCTTGCCCGCATTGACCATCGGCTCGACCGTGAAGGTCATGCCCTTCTCCAGGCGCAGGCCCTGGCCGCGGTGGCCGTAGTGCAGCACCTGCGGGTCCTCGTGGTAGATCTGGCCGATGCCGTGGCCGCAGTATTCGCGCACGACCGAGAAGCCGGCCGCCTCGACGTGCTTCTGGATAGCATTGCCGATGTCGCCGAGCGTGGCGCCGGGTTTGACCTGGCCGATGCCGAGCATCATCGCCTCGTAGGTGACGGTGCACAGGCGTTGCGCACGCACGTCCGGCTTGCCGACGTAGTACATGCGGCTGGTGTCGCCGTGCCAGCCGTCCTTGATCACGGTGACGTCGATATTGACGATGTCGCCATCTTTCAACACTTTGCCCGGACTCGGGATGCCATGGCAGATAACGTGATTGACCGAGGCGCAGATCGTCTTCGGAAACCCCTTGTAGCCGACGTTGGCCGGAACCGCCTTCTGCACATCGACGATGTAGTCGTGGCAGAGCCTGTCGAGATCTTCGGTCGTCGCACCGGGTTTGACGTGCGGCACGATCATTTCCAGCACTTCCGCGGCGAGCTTGCCGGCGACGCGCATTTTTTCGATCTGCTCGGGGGTTTTGATGGTGACAGGCATGGGCAATAGGCAATGGGTAATCAGGAATCGGGAACAGCTTACACCGCCGCCATGACGGGCAAAAACCTCGGCGCTTGTCGCCGGGCGCCCATGCAGGCTATAATTTCAAAGTTTCGCGGGCCGCTGCAACCACGGTAGTCGGCTTTCGAAATGCGGTCGAGGGAGCGAATTCCCAAGTCCGCCGGGCGCAGTGCCCAAATCCGCACACGTGTCGATACCGTTGTCGGGGTGCTTCGGTCCCTTCGGGATTCGAGGTCGCCAACGCTGGACACGTGGAGGTTAAACCCCGGACTCATCGCGCCAACCTTCAATGCGCGAGGATGTCCATTGCAGCGAGAGTATACAATGCCTCAAGTCACCATGCGCCAGATGCTCGAAGCCGGCGTGCATTTCGGTCATCAGACCCGTTACTGGAATCCCCGCATGGCGCCGTACATCTTCGGCGCGCGCGGCAAGATCCACATCGTCAACCTCGAAAAAACCCTGCCGCTGTTCACCGACGCGATGAATTTCCTCTCGGCGATCGCGCAGAAGCGCGGCACCGTGCTGTTCGTCGGCACCAAGCGCTCGGCACGCGACACGATCAAGGAAGAAGCCGCGCGCTGCGGCATGCCCTACATCAGCCAGCGCTGGCTCGGCGGCATGCTGACCAACTTCCGCACGGTCAAGCAGTCGGTCGCGCGCCTGAAGGAAATCGAGGCGATGGCCACCGACGGCCGCTTCGAAAAGCTGGTCAAGCATGAAGTTCTCGGCCTCGTGCGCGAGAAGGAAAAACTCGAGAAGTCGCTCGGCGGCATCAAGAACATGAACGCCCTGCCCGACGCGCTGTTCGTGATCGACATCGGCCACGAAGACATCGCGATCAAGGAAGCGAAAAAGCTCGGCATTCCGGTCGTCGCCGTGGTCGACACCAACTACGACCCGTCGCTGGTCGACTACGCCATCCCCGGCAACGACGATGCGATCCGCGCCGTGCAACTCTACGCGCGCGCCGCCGCCGACTCGGTACTCGAAGGCAAGGCCGCCGCCCCGGCCTACGTCGCCGCGGCCAAGGACGAGTTCGTCGAACTCGATGCCGACGGCAACCCGGTGACGAAGAAGCGTGCCGACGACCGCGACGACCGTCGCAAACCGCCGCGCGGCAAGCCGGCGCCGAAGAAGGCCCCTGCCGGTCAGCGCCGCGGCCCCGCGCCGGCGGCGAAAAAGGTCAGCGGTGATACCCGTGCCGAAGCCGAAGTGGCCGAGAATGAAGCGGCCGACAAGGACGCAGCGGCCTAAGCTTCTGCTTCTGCTTCCCTTCCCCCTCCGGGAGAAGCCGCGTCAGCAAAGCACCGGATGAGGAAAGTGCGCTGTGGATCGGCAGTGCTTTCCCATCCGTGCGAGGCGTCTCTCTCATCTGCCCGGACGGGCTGCGTTTTCCCGCCGGCAGAGGGGAAAAATTCAACTGAGTGCAACGCGCGATCTCCAGAATCGCGCTCAACTTCCGAAACGAGAGGTCCCCATGGAAATCACCGCAAGCCTGGTCAAGGAACTGCGCGAGCGTACCGGCGCCGGCATGATGGAGTGCAAGAAGGCGCTCACCGAAAACCAGGGCAACATCGACGCCGCGGCCGAGTGGCTGCGCAAGCAGGGTCTGGCCAAGGCCGACAAGAAGGCCAGCCGCATCGCCGCCGAAGGCCGCATCGCGATGGCACAGAGCGGCGGCAAGGCCGTACTCGTGGAGATCAACTCCGAAACCGACTTCGTCGCCAAGGATGCGAACTTCATCGCCTACACCGACGCCGTGGCGCAGGCCGCCCTCGCGTCGGGCGCGGCGGATGCCGAGGCACTCAAGAGCGTCAAGCTCGCCTCCGGCGAGACGGTCGAGGAAGCCCGCGCCGCGCTGATCGCCAAGGTCGGCGAGAACGTGCAGGTACGCCGCCTCGTGCGCATCGACAGCACGAACAACGTCGGCGCCTACCTGCACGGTGGCCGCATCGGCGTCCTGGCCGAAGTCAAAGGTGGAGACGCGGAGTTCGCGCGGGGCGTGGCGATGCATGTCGCCGCGATGAACCCGCCGTACAACAAGGCCGCCGACGTGCCGGCCGATTTCGTCGCCAAGGAAAAGGAAATCGAGCTGGCCAAGATGAGTGAGAAGGACAAGGCCAAGCCGGCCGAAATCCTCGAAAAGATCATCGGCGGCAAGATCGCCAAGATCGTCAACGAGAACACGCTCTACGGCCAGCCCTACGTGCTCGACACCGACAAGAGCGTCGAAGCCGCGGCCAAGGCCGCCGGCGCCGACATCGTCGGCTTCCAGCGTCTCGCCGTCGGCGAAGGCATCGAGAAGGTGGTCGAGGACTACGCGGCGGAAGTAGCCAAAGCGATGAAGGTCTGAACGACCCGCTTTGAGGAAAGCGCAAAACCCGCAGGCAACTGCGGGTTTTTTTCAGCCACCTTTCGTGGTGGTCACCTTGCGGGTCATTGCCGGCACGATGTCAAAACTCGCTTCCGGCGATTTCTCTTTGGCCACGATATAATTTCGCAACCCGAGACGAGACCTGCCATGCCCGCCGAGATGAAGTACAAACGCATCCTCCTCAAACTCTCCGGCGAAGCGTTGATGGGCGAGGCCGACTACGGCATCGACCCGAAGGTGATCTACCGCCTCGCGCGCGAAACGATCGAAGTGGAGCGCGCCGGCGTGCAGGTCGGCATGGTGATCGGCGGCGGCAACATCTTCCGCGGTGAAGGCCTCGCCGCGGCCGGCATGGATCGCGTCACTGGCGACCACATGGGCATGCTCGCCACCGTCATCAACGCGCTCGCGATGCAGGATGCGGTCGAGAAATCCGGCGGCGAAGCGCGCGTGATGAGCGCGATCAAGATCAACGAAGTCTGCGAGGATTTCATCCGTCGCCGCGCGATCCGCCATCTCGAAAAAGGCCGCATCGCGATCTTCGCCGCCGGCACCGGCAATCCGTTCTTCACCACCGACTCGGCCGCCGCGCTGCGCGCGATCGAGATCGGTGCCGACCTCGTGCTCAAGGCGACCAAGGTCGACGGCGTGTACACGGCCGATCCGAAGAAGGACGCGAGCGCGACACGCTACGAGCGCCTGAGCTACGACCAGGTGATCGAACGCAAGCTCGCGGTGATGGACACCGCCGCGATCGCGCTTTGCCGCGACAACAAGCTGCCACTGCGCATCTACGACATGAGCCGCGAAGGTGATCTGATGCGCATCGTGCGCGGCGAAGCGGTCGGCACACTGGTCGACACCGGCAAGCCCTAGCTCCCGATCACCGATGTTTCCCCCGCGCGCGCGCAACGCGTGCGCGTCTGCCTGCGCGCGTGTTTTTCCCGCCAGCCGCCCGGCGCTGTAATCGTCCGCACCGGTTTCCGCACTCTAGGTCGAAGGCAAAAACTTCAGCCACTGCACGATGCAAAGGCCGTGTGTCAGGGAGAGGGTGCGGTCAAACGGACGGGCCGCATCCTCGATTCAGGAAAATTCCGCCCATCCATCATTTCGAGGAGCATGCCGTGAAAACCCGTCTACTCAGCATCGCAATCGCCCTTGTCGCCGCAGCCAGCGTCGCCCAGGCGGACCCGCAATCGTCCCTCTCGTCGGTCGTCGTGCATTCGGAACGCTCGTCCGCAAAGGCCCCGCGCAGCGGCCACACGCTCGACTGCACGCCGCCCAACAGCATGGCCGAGTGCGCCGCCTTTCACAACGAAATCCGCCGCAACTTCAACGGCCGCGAAATCGGCATGTTGTTTGGCGCCGCGACCGCATACCCCGAGTACCGTTCGTCGTACGACAACGTCGTCCGCCGCTACGATGCTTTCGCACGCGCCTACGACGAGCAGCATCTGACCGCATTCGCATCGACCAAGTGATCCTGCAGCCAGTATTCCGCCTGCCTGGAATCGGCCCCGCCTGGAGCGGGGCCGGCTTTGTTCCGATCGCTGGGCCAGGATGCATGCACACCGCGCGCGCGCGGCTTGCCGCGTCGGCATGCGTTTGTGGCAGACTGTGACCGGCGTCAAATCCGGGGACGTGCCGATGAGCCGGTTCGAAACGACGCATTGGAGCGTGGTGCTGCGCAGCCGCGGTGAACAGGCCGACGCGCGCGCAGCCCTGGAATCGCTTTGCCGCACCTATCGCCCTCCCGTGCTCGCCTACATCCGCGCGCGCGGTCACGCACCTGATGTCGCCGAGGATCTCGCCCAAGGCTTCTTCGTCAGCTTCATCGAACGCGCCGTTCATGCGCAAGCCGATCCGGCGCGCGGCCGCTTCCGCTCCCTCCTGCTGACCGCGCTCAAGCATTTTCTCGGTGACGAGGTCGATCGCGAACGTGCGCTCAAGCGTGGCGGTGCCGTCCAGCATGCGCCGCTCGATGCGATCGACACGCACGACCAGCTCGACGACGCCCGGCAGCCGACCACGCCGGAACAGGTTTTCGAGCGCAGCTGGGCTGAAACCGTTCTGCGCGCCGCGCTGCATCGTCTGCAGGCCGAGATCGCCAAGGCCGGAAAAACAGACCTGTTCGACGCGCTCAGCGAATTCCTGATCGAACGTCCCAGCGAAGACGACTATGCGCGCCTGGCCGAAACTCTACAGATGAAGCGCGGCACGCTCGCGGTCGCGGTGCACCGCCTGCGTGCACGTTTGCAGGCGTGCGTGCGCGAAGAATTGGCGGAGACCGCCGCGGACGCCGCCTCATTCGACCAAGAAATCGACCACATGCACAAAACCTTGCCGCACCTGCTCGCGCCCGGATAGCGCCGCCGCCGTGATCGCGCAAGCGCGGCGCGAGCGGTCGAACGCGTTCCGGATGCAATCGCCGGTTGCAATCACCGCCTGCAATCACCGCCTGCAATCGCCGCCTGCAATCGCCGTATGCAAAATGTCGCGAAAACCATTCCGGGGAGCGAAATGACCTCCATTTCCATCGATACGCAGGAGCGATTCGCGGCGACACGCTGGTCGATCGCGACGCACGTCGGCACAGCGGAGGCGGACGGGGCACGCAATGCGCTGGGTGAATTGTCGAATCGCTTCCGCTATCCGGTGTACGTCTATCTGCGCCGCTGCGGACACACGTCCGCCGCCGCCGCCGCGCTGACCCAAGGATTTCTGAGTCAGCTCACCGGCGAAACTGCGCCCGTGCCGGATGGCGGGTCGACGGCGCAGGGTCCGTATCGAGTCTACTTGCTCGCCCGGCTGCGCAGCTTCCTCGCCGCCAAGGATCGCCCCGCAGCGATGTCGCCGGCCAACGATCGCGAAACGCCGGACGGACTGGAGGACCGTTATCGGCGTGAGCCGGTCGACGCGCCTTCGCCCGAGCAGAGTTTCCAGCGTGCGTTTGCCTTGCAGATTCTCGACCGCACCCTGCGGCGGCTGCGCAGCGAGGCGCGACAGACCGGCCACCTCGACATGTACGAACGGCTCGAGCCCCTGCTCGCGCGCGAGCCGGTCAGTGGCGAATACGAGGCCATCGCCGCGAAACTCGGCAGCCGGCCGCTGGTGCTGACGCTGGCGCTAAAGCGCCTGCGTCAGCGTTTCCGCGAACTCGTCGCCGACGAACTCGCCGATACGGTCGCATCGGAGGCCGATCTCGCCTCCGAGCAGGACGTCCTGCTCATCGAACTCGGCGGAGCGCAAGGCTGATGTCCGCGCCCATCGCCGACGCGTCGGCAAACAGATGTGCGGACGGCCGGTCCGCAACGCTTGGCGCCGGCGAAATGTCGCGGCTCGCGCAACTCGCCTTTGCGCGTGCGGCGGCGCGGAGCAACGCTCCCGCCTTCGGTCGCCACCTCGCGCTGGTGCCGATCGCCTCGCTGGAACTGGACCTCGCCGATCCGGCGCAGCGCCATTTCGGCGACTATGAACTCGTCGAACTGATCGGCGAAGGCGGCATGGGTGTGGTTTACCGCGCGCGCCAGCAGGGGCTCGATCGCGATGTGGCGCTCAAGCTCCTCGCCGCCGGGCCGTGGGCTTCGCACGAATTCATCGAGCGCTTCCGCCGCGAGGCGCAAAACGCCGCACGCATGCAGCATCCGAACATAGTGCCGATCTACGAGGTCGGCAGCCAGGACGAGATGCACTACTTCAGCATGCGCCTGATCCAAGGCGGCTCGCTGGCACAGCTGCTGCGCGAACAAGGCAGGCTCGCACCGCGGCGCGCCGCACAGTTGCTGCGCACCGTGGCCGAGGCCGTCGACTATGCACATCGGCTTGGCGTGCTGCACCTCGACCTCAAACCGGCCAATGTCCTGCTCGACGAGGACGGTGTGCCCCACGTTGCCGATTTCGGCCTCGCGCGCCGCCTCGATACCGCGCTCGTCGCCAACCACGAGGAAATCTCCGGCACGCCCAGCTACATGGCGCCCGAGCAGGCCGCGCCGCGCACCGCGCGTATCACCCCGGCGACCGACATCTGGGGCCTCGGAGCGATCGGCTACGAACTGGTCTGCGGACAGCCGCCGTTTCTAGCCGCCTCACCGCAGGAAACGCTCAAACTGGTGCTCAAGGGCAATGTCGACAACCCGCGGCGCCGCGCACCGGGCCTGCCGCGCGATCTCGAGGCAATCATCGGCAAGTGCATGCTGCGCGACGCGCCCGCTCGCTACGCAAGCGCGCGCGACCTGGCCGATGATCTCGGCCGCTTTCTCGATGGCCGCGGCGTGCACGCGCGCCCGCTCGGCGCAGCGCCGCGCCTGCTGCGCTGGGCGCGGCGCGAGCCGAAGCTCGCCGCGACCGCGTTGCTTGCATTCGGCGCGCTCGTCGTCGGCATCCTCGCCACGACTTTGCAATGGCGCCGCGCCGAAAGCAGTGCGATTGACGCACGCGACAACCTTTGGGCGACACGCGCGCAGACCGCGCAACAGGCGCTCGCCGAGGGTGATGGTTTCCGCAGTCTGCGCCCGCTTATCGCCAATCTCGCCGAAATGGAGGCCGCTGACCGCGCCGAGGAGGCCGCGATCGAACGCCAGCGCATCGGTACGATCCTCGCCAACGCGCCGCGGCTGATCGATCTGATCCGACTGCCGCCCGCCGAGCGCGCGACCTCGGTTGCGATCGCGCCGGACGGCCGCCACTTCGCCGTCGCCACCGGGACGCGCATCTGGGACGGCCCACGCCACGTGCGCCAGTACGAACTCGACAACCTGCACCAGACTTGGGCGGTCGTCAGCGACAACCGCACCTTCCTGATGGCAGGTGGCGACTACGGTGCGCCGCAGACCGGCCTGCACTACACCGCTGACGGCCGTTTCCTGCTGGTGACGCCGATCGAACAGCCGGTCGTACCCGTACCGCGCTACTCGGACATGATCGCCTTCGATGCCCGCGACGGCCGTGTGCTCTGGCCGCAGGGCCTCGCCGAAAAACAGGCCGACATCGTCTACGACGACACGGCACATCGCGCGCTGGTGCGTTTCCGTTCCGACAAATCGCTGCGCTGGCCCGATTCGGCGCAGTTTTACGAGGTGGATGGCTGGCGCGCGATCGGACCCAAACACACCCGCTCGACGACACTGGTCGCCGACTTCTGGCTGCCGGCGCCCGACGGCCACACTTGGCTCGGCACACGCGACTCGGCGCACCTGGGGCTGTACGAGGTGCCGAATCTGACGCCACGCTGGCAGTTGCAACTGCCGCAGACCAGCCTGGTGCGGGCGTGGCGATTCAGTCGCGACGGGCGCTGGCTCGCGCTCGGCAGCGTCAACGGCGCGGTCCGCCTGATCGACGTCGCGGATGGACACGCGGTCGAACTCGGCTCCGGCCCGACCGCGCGCGTGCTGCGCGTCGAATTCAGCGCCGACGATCGCACGCTTGCCGCAATCGACGAGAGCGGCCAGGTGCGGCTGTGGGATGTCGCCACGCTGCTGCCGCGTACCGTCCCGCTGAGCTTTCTGCACGAGAGCAGCGGCGCCTCGCTGCTGCGCTTCGCCGGCGACACCCTGTTCGGCGGCGGCACCTTCGACAACGCCAATTCCGAATTGAACCAGGCCACCTTGACGCCGCCTGCGCCGTTCAACAACGCGGCTGTGCCAGGCGCCGCGCGCTTGCGCGGCCATCCGGACTTCGGCACCGCCTTCGACGTCTCGGCAACTGCACGCAGGCTCGTCCTTGGCGGCGACAGCGGCTTGCTCGAGATCTGGCGCCTGCCGCCCTCGGCGCTGTTCGAAGCGCACGCCGCGGCGCTGCCAGCGCAGGTGCTGACCTTCGACGGCAAGCAACTCGTCACGGTCGACGACAGTACGGTGCGTATCGCCGACGCCGCAACTGGCGCACCGATCTCACCACCGTTGCGCCATCCCGAACCGGTGCGCTTTGCCGAGCTGTCGCCCGACGGCCATGCGCTGGCAACCATCGCCGGCCGCAGCGTGCGCGTCATCGACCCCGCCACCTGGCAACTGCGCGGTACGCCCATACTGCTTCCGCAGACGCCGCTGCGAGCGGTGTTTGCGCAAGCCGCACCGTTGCTCGTGCTGACCACCGCGGCCTACAACGGCGACGTCCTGCGTGAGCGCATACACCTGATCGACCTCACCCGTGGCGCCGTGCACGGAACACCATTCGAGGTCGATTCGATAAACGACCTCAAGATCGATGCACAGGGTCGCTACGCCCTGGTCATGACCTGGAACAGCGCCAGCCACGCCAGCACCGGCCCGCTGCGCGTTGCACTCGAAGGCGGCGCGGTATCGTGCGCGCCGAAACTCGGCGAACTGTGGAATTTTGCCCTGGCTGCAGACGGGCGCAGTGCCTGGTTCGTCACCTCGACCGCGGCGGGATCGGAGCTGAAGCGCTGGGATCTGGACGCCTGCCGCGAACTGACCCTGAGCGGGCAGCCACGAGTACAGGTCAACGCCGTGTTGCGCGCACGCGGCGACGGTCTGATCGTGCATCGCGGCGGTAGAGAGGCATTGATCTCGTTCGCCGGCGACGGCCACCTGCGCAGCGCTCTCGGCGAAGCGATTCCCGACGCCATGTACGACTTTGCGCTCGCTGCCGACGGCACGCGCGCGGCCCTCGCCACGCGCAATGCCGTGCACCTGATTGACACGCGCACGGGGCGGCGCCTGTCCGCATCGCTGACCGCGCCGATCACCGGCGACGACGGCATCGCCAAGCTGGCCTTCTCGCCGGACGGCAGGCGCCTGCTCGCGCGCACGATCAATGGCCGCTGGCTGCTCTGGGAACTGCCACACACCGAACTTGCCGCCACTGCGTTGACGCGCCTTGCACGCATACTCGACCCCGATCCGGCACAAGGCCTGACCGATGCCGACCTCGACGCGTTGCGCATGCAGCTGCACAACTCCGCGCCGGCCGCGGCGTCATCCGTCGACGCCGCACAGACCGCGCCGATCGCTTTCGCGGCGGCAGCGGGCGCCGAGATCGATCCGCGCTACATTCCACTCGATCTCACCGCGGCAGTGAACGTGCCGCTCGTCGGCAAGGTCTGGAACGAACCGGCCGCCGGCGGCGACCTGCCGACGCTGGCGCCGGGCGCGCAGCGCTTTCTCGGTGTCGATTATCGCGTCGACGGCGGCGTGCAGCTCAGCGGCGGCGACAGCGCGCTGGCGCTCGCGCCGCAACTGCGCCGCAGTGCCGTCGTCGCCGTGCCGGACATCGTCGCGCGGCGCGTGCACGTGCTCGCCTTCATGCACATTCCGATGAACCGTGGCGTGCCACCGCGCCCGTTCGCCCACGTCGTGCTGCTCGCTGCGGACAGCCATGAAGTTGCGCTCGAAATCCGCACCGTGCGCGACGTGGTCTCGTTCAATCCGAACAACGCCGCGGCGAGCGCGCGCATCGCCTGGGCCGGCGCGAACAGCGCAAGCGTGCGCAGTGGCGACGGCACAGAACCTTCTTCACTCGTCTATGCCGTCACCCTCGACGTGCCGAAGGCGACCGGCCCGATCCGCGGCCTGCGCTTCGACGTCGCCGACGGGCCCATGGAAGCACCGCTGTTCTTCGCCGCCACGCTGGAGCGAGACGATGCCGGTACCGGCCAAGGCAGCGCCCGATGAAGCACACCTCGGTCCGCTGCCGCCGGTCGTGCGCGCTTTGCCTGGCGCTGGCGTTCACTTGCGCACGGGCGCAGGAAACGCCGGATGCGCAAGTACTGGGCACGATCGAAGTCGTCGGCTCGCACATCCGCGCCATCGATCTGCAGACCCAGCATCCGATGCTGATCCTTGATCGCGCGCAGATCGAGCGCAGCGGCCTGACCAGCATCTCCGACGTCGTGCAAGGCCTCTCCGCCAACGGTTCGACGCTGAATCGGAACATCAACAATGGCGGCAGCGGCGAGCAGCTCGTCAACCTGCGCAGCCTCGGCTTCAATCGTACCCTGGTGCTGCTCGACGGCAACCGCTTCGTCTCCGACATCGGTGGCGCGGTGGATCTGAGCGCAATCCCGGTCGGAGTGGTCGAGCGCGTCGAAGTACTGCTCGATTCCGCATCCGCGATCTACGGCTCCGATGCCATTGCCGGCGTGATCAACATCGTCACGCGGCAGAACCATTCCGGCGGCCAACTCGACCTCTACCATGCGCAGACCGACTACGATGACGGCAGGCGCCGCAAAGTCGATCTGGGCTTTGGCCGCAAGGGAGAACACTGGAGCGCATCGGGCGGCGCGGAGTGGAGCCGCGACGATGCGATTTTTGCCGGCAATCGTGTGATCTCCGCAGTACCCAACTTCGGCCTGCCGCTCGACGCGACCGGCTCGCCCACCACACCGTTCACGCGGTTTCTGCTCGCCTCGCATCCGCGGCCGCCATATCTGCGGTTGATCGACGGTCGCGGCGGCACCTCGCCTGCGGATTTCCGCAACTTCAACCCGCTCGCCGACACGTACAACTACGCCCCGCTGAACTATCTGCAAACGCCGCAAACGCGTCGCGCCGTGTTCGCCCATGCGCGGTACGAATTCTCGCCCCGGCTCGCTTTCGCCGCCGACGCACTGTTCACCCGGCGCGGGTCGACGCAGCAGATGGCGCCGCCGTTGATCCGCCTCGACGCGCGCTTTCCGAGCGACCCGGCAGCAATCCCGATCGCGGCGGGCAACGCATACAACCCGTTCGGCGAACCGATCATCGCCGCGAACCGGCGCCTCGTCGAAGGCGGTCCACGCATCTTCGAGCAAACGGCAGACACACGCCGCTTGCACGCCGGGCTCGACGGCGCTTTCGACCTGTTCCATCGCAACTTCTCCTGGGCCGTCGACGCGACCGTCACGCGCGTGGCCGAGCGCGAACACACCGGCCCATATGCAGACAACCGCAAGCTTGCGCTGGCCCTCGGGCCGTCGTTTCGCGATGCCGGCGGCCTGCCACGCTGCGGCGCACCCGACGCTCCGATCGACGGCTGCGTGTCGCTGGACTTGTTCGGCCCACCCGGCTCGATCACGCCGGCGATGCTCGCCTACGTCGATGCGCCAGAGACCAACCGCCAACGCGATGGCTCGCACGTGCTCGACGCGCACGTGAGCTCGCCCGGACTGCTGGTGCTGCCCGGCGGTGCGCTCGCCTTCGCCGCCGGCGTCGATCATCGCCGCGAAAGCGGCGCGGCCATCGAGGACCCGCTGCGCGCGAGCGGCAATGAAAATGGCAACGGCGGCACCGCCGATTCAACCAGCGGCGCCTATTCGATCACCGAAGCCTACCTGGAACTCGATGCGGGCCTGCTTGCCGACAAGCCGTTCGCACGCAAACTCGACCTGACCGTCGGCACGCGCCATTCCCGCTACTCCAATTTCGGCGGCACGACGAATTCGCAGTTCGGCCTGCGCTGGGAAATCGTCGACGATGTGCTCGTGCGCGCCAACTACGCGCAGGGCTTCCGCGCACCGGCGATCTTCGAGTTGTTCCAGGGCGCGGCAACCGGCATCGGCAACGCCGGACCCGATGATCCCTGTGACCCGCGCAACGAGCCGCCGCCGACGCCGGCGGTGTCGGCGCGCTGTGCCGCACTCGGTGTGCCGGCGAACGTCGACTCCACGCAGGAACTCACGCGCCCGATCTCGCGTGGAAACCCGCGGTTGCAGCCGGAGACCTCGCGCTCGCGCGGCGTCGGCCTCGTGTTCACTCCGGGCTGGATCGAAGGGCTCGACGCGAACCTGGACTGGTACGACCTTCGTCTGTACAACGCGATCGGCGACACCGGCTTGCAGGCGGTTGTCGACGACTGCTATCGGCGCAACCGCGACGTCGCGTGCGCGCAGATCACGCGCGCCGCCGACGGCACGCTCGCGCAGGTGATCGACCTGCCGCAGAATCTCGCCGGCGGCATCGAGACCGAAGGCTACGACTTTGCGCTCCGCTATCGGCGCGCCATGCCGGTCGGCCGCATCGGCGTGTACTGGACCCTGAACTACGTCGACTACTTCGGCGAGATCGGCAAACCCGGCCCGGGTACGTTGCTGGCCGACGGCTCGATCGCAACCGGCAACATCGCCGGAACGCACGCCCCGAGTGCCGACAGCGGCGGTCTGTTCGGCGTGATCTGGCGTGTACGTTCGCAACTGCAGCTGGTCTGGGAAAACGGCGCTTTCGGCGCGTCGATCACCACGCGCTATTTCTCGGATATCGACGAGGACTGCAGTGGCGTCACCGATCTCGCCGCCCGGCTCCACGACCCATCGCTGCGCATGTTGTGCACCGCTCCCGATCACGTGATCGGCGGTGCCGCCGCGCCGCAAAACCACGTGCCGAGCGTGACCTTCACGGACCTGGAAGGCAGTTGGGAAGCGCCGTGGCATGGACGTTTCACGCTCGGCGCGCGCAACGCGTTCGGCCGCTCGCCGCCGGTTGCGCGTTCGGCTCTGTTCAACTCGTTCTTTCCCGACTACGACGCACCTGGCCGGTTTTTCTACGCCAGCTACCAGCAAAGGTTCTGAACACGCGCGGCCACCGGGCGTTGCCGCACGTCGGCGACAAGGGCCGCGGCGGCGATCTCACGCCCGGCGTGCGCGGCGACCGACCGGCGCGCCCGGAAATGGCCGCCTGACACAATTTGAATTTATATACTTTGCCGCAACCAACCCGTGACATCGCGCGCATGCATGCGCGATTCGCGTGCGCGGGCGTGTAATGTCTGGCACGCCTTGCCGTAGTAGATCGGTGACGGCGGCCGTCGCGCAATTCCCGAGTCGGCCGCCAGCTTTCGGGGCGTGGGTGCATCTGACAGATCGCATCCGCTTTCCCGCCACCCCCGCATACGGAGATTGTCGTGAAACCCAACCAGCACATCGTCATCGCCAGTTTGCTGTTCGCCATTGCCGCGAATGCGGCCGAGCCTCAGGCGCCGCTGAAACCGGTTACCGTGAGTTCCGCGCCCGCCCGCGCCGCGGCCGCACCATCGAAGCTCACTACCGATTGCACGCCGCCGAACTCCATGCAGCAATGCGCCGCATTTCATGCCGAGATCCGCCGCAACTTCAGCAGCCGCGAGATCGGCATGCTGTTCGGCGCGGCGACCGCGTATCCGGAATATCGGACATCCTATACGTTCGTGAGATCGCGCTACGACAATTTCACCCGCGAGTACGATACGCGCAACCTGACCGCGTTTGCCGGACATTGACGCAGGGCGCGGCGTCGGTCCGCCGCGCGGCGACACGGCGGCCGACGCGCGGACCAAGCAGCCCGTGCCCGACACATCTCACGCGTCCGCGAGCGGCATACCGCTGCGCCGGTGCGGCCTTCTCTGACGAAAGCCGCCGACAGATCCCGGGAATTTGTGGCAGACTCGCGTATGCACTGGGATTTGTACCGGAAATCGGCGGATGGCCCAATTCGACACGACTCGCTGGAGCGTGGTGCTGCGTGCCCGCAGCGGCACTGAGCAGCGCGCGGCCCTGGAATCCTTGTGCCGCACCTATCGCCCGCCGGTGCTCGCCTACATCCGCAGCCGCGGTTATGCACCCGATACGGCCGAGGATCTCGCGCAGGCTTTCTTCACGCGCTTTCTCGAACTGGCCTGGCACGTCCACGCGGACCCGGCCCGCGGGCGTTTCCGCGCGTTCCTGCTCACCGCGCTGAAACGTTTCCTGATCAATGCCGACGTCGGAGATCAGACGCTCAAGCGCGGCGGCGGCGTTCATTTCGAGCCGTTGCTGACCGAGAGCGGGGACAATATCCGGGCCGCGTCTTCCGAAGCGACGCCGGAAGCGGCATTCGAACGCAGTTGGGCAGTTGCCGTGCTCGACGCCGCCCTCGCCAGGCTGCGCAACGAAGCGGAACAGGGAGGCAGGCTCGAGTGGTTCGATCGACTGCAGGAATTCCTCATCGAGCGTCCGGACGAAGACGACTACGCGCGCGCCGCCGCCACCCTCAACGTGCGGCGCAACACCCTGGCCGTGGCGGTACACCGGCTGCGCCATCGATTGCGCGAACTCGTGCGTGAGGAGCTCATGCAGACGACGAACGGAGGCGAGGATCTCGAATCGGAAATGCTCGAGTTGCGCAAAGCCCTCGGTGTGGCGATGCAATGAAAAACTGCCCGTGAACCGTCGCCGGTGGCCGCGATGTAATCGACGACGCTGAATCGTGAAGATGCGTTGAGCCCTGTCGAATCGAGCGGCCATGATGTCTTCGCCCAGCCATCGCATCGATCGTTTCGCGACCACACGCTGGTCGGTCTTCACACGGACCGCCGCGACCGCGCCGGGTGAGGCGCGGGTCGCGCTGGCCGAGCTCGTGCAACGCTACTGGTATCCGGTCTACGCCTATACCCGCCGCAGCGGCCATGCCCCGGCGATCGCGGAAGACATCGCGCACAGCTTCATCGGCAGCCTGACGCGTGATTTCCGCGACCATCGCGCGGCCCTCGAACGTGGCCAGTTCCGTCTCTATCTGCTCGAACGCCTGGAGGCCTTTCTCGGTCGCGACTGGCGCGAACCCATCGACGCCCACAACGACGACGCCGCCGTCCCGGCAGAGCTGGAAGCCCGCTATCTGCGCGACTTCGCCGATAGCGAAACGACGACACCCGCGCAGGCTTACGAACGCGGTTTCGCCCTGGAAGTCGTCGCCCGGGCGTTGCGCGGGTTGCGCGCGGAAGTACAGCGCGGCGGGCATCTCGCCATGTACGATGCGCTCGAGCCGTTCCTCGCCTGCGAACCGGCACCCGGCGAACTCGACGCCGCGGCGCAGGCGCTGTCCTCGCGCCCGCTTGCGTTGCTCGTCGCGCTCAAGCGCTTGCGCGAGCTTGCGGGCGAGGAACTCGTCGACACGGTCACATCGCACGAGCAACTGCGGGCGGAACAGGCAATCTTGCACACGGTCCTGACGCGAAAGAGCCAGCCGCCGTGAACACGCGAACCGTCGCCGAGGCGATCGAGCGCGTGCGCCGGTTCGACGTGCTGTATCCGGGACTCAAGCCCGGCAACGTGTCGATCGGCGAGAATGGTGTTGACCACGCGACCGCCTTCGGCCGCCCCCAAAGCTCGACCCCGGCGACGCGATCGGCGCCGACGAAAACGCCGGGGAGATCTCCTGCATCCCCAGCTGCACGGCATCAGCGCAGGTCCCGGTGGACCCGTTAAACCTCGTACCCGCAGCGGACGTCTTGGGGCTGGCCGGGCACGATCCTCTACGCTCCCCTTGCCAGTCGTCCGCCGCGTCTCGCCGATATGTCACAGGCAAACCTGCAACTCGTGCGCGGGACCGTTCCCGCACCGCTGTGGGCGCTTGCGTCCGCCACCCGCACGACCTCGAGGCGATCGCGCTGGAATGCCTGCATCGCGATCCGCCGCGCCGCTACCCCGGCGCCCGCGCACTTGCCGACGGCCTCGGCCGCCCGCGTCGGCTGCGACACCGCTGCTATACTCCGCAATCTTCACCAGAGACGCGGAGGTCGTCATGCTCAACAACATCAAATCGGACGCGCAAACGCGCATGACCAAGAGCGTCGACGCGCTCAAGCATGAACTCACGCGCCTGCGCACCGGCCGCGCCAGCACCGCCCTGGTCGATCACCTCAAGGTCAACTACTACGGCTCCGACGTGCCGATCAGCCAGGTCGCCAACATCGCCGTCGCCGACGCGCGTTCACTGACGATCACGCCATGGGAAAAACCGATGGTGCCCGCGGTCGAGAAGGCCATCATCGCAGCGAACCTGGGCTTCACCCCGACCACGGCCGGCACGGTGATCCGCATCAACATCCCGGCGCTCACCCAGGAGCGGCGCAAGGAACTGTCCAAGCACGTCTCCCACGAAGGCGAGAACGCGAAGATCGCGATCCGCAACGTGCGCCGCGACGCGCTGCATCAGGTCAAGGAACTGCTCAAGGACAAGAAGATCACCGAAGACGAGGAACGCCGCGCCGAAGACGACATGCAAAAGCTCACCGACAAGTTCGTCAAGGACGTCGACGGCGTGGTCAAGGCCAAGGAAGACGAATTGATGGCGATGTAAGAGCCAAATTGATCGTCTTTCCCGTGAAAGCGGGAATGACGCGGTGCAGGCATTTTTTGATCTTCGGGCCCCGTTTGCCGCGGCCACGGCATGACGGAATCGTCCGCAAGGATCGCGCGCAGGATGCGTGCGAGTTCGCCAACGTACAGGAATGTACGTCGAGCGAACCCAGGCGTACCCGCAGCGCGGAGGGCGCGGCATCCGTGGCGTGTTTCCTTGGTTACCTTTCTTTGCACGAGCAAAGAAAGTAACCCGCTCGCCTGGAAGGCAAGTGGAAGCTCTGGCTCTTCGCAAACCCAAGATCAAAAGCAAAAACACTGGGTTCCGGCTTTCGCCGGAACGATGAGCGAAAAAAAGAACTGGATTCCCGCCTGTGCGGGAATGACGAGCGAAGAACAGCGCGAGTGGAAAATCCAACCAAAGTCCCACGTCATGTGGCCATCGTCATGGACGGCAACGGCCGCTGGGCCAAGCAGCGCCACCGCCCGCGCACATTCGGCCATCGTGCCGGACAGAAGGCCGTGCGCGCGATCATCGAGGCCTGCCTGCGTCGCGGCATCGAAGCGCTGACCCTGTTCGCGTTCTCCTCGGAAAACTGGCAGCGACCGAAGGACGAGGTCGGCGCGCTGATGGAGCTGTTCCTCAAGGCGCTGGATCGCGAAGTCGGCGAATTGCATGGCCATGGCGTGCGCATCCGCTTCATCGGCGAGCTGGCCGCGTTCGCGCCGGCGCTGCGCGAGCGCATGCTCGCGGCGATGGACAAGACCACGGGCAACACCAAGCTCGCGCTCAACATCGCGGTCAACTACGGCGGCCGCTGGGACATCGCGCAGGCGGCGCGGCAGGTCGCCCAGGCCGCCGTGCGCGGGGAAATCGACGCGACACGGATCGACGAGGCGCAGCTTGGCAGCCACTTCGCCCTCGCCGACCTGCCACCGCTCGACCTGTTCATCCGTACCGGCGGCGAGAAGCGCGTGAGCAATTTCCTGCTCTGGCAGCTTGCCTATGCCGAACTGGTCTTCTCCGACGCGCTCTGGCCGGACTTCGATGCCGACCACCTCGACGCGGCGATCGCCGATTTTGCCGCGCGCGAACGGCGATATGGTAAAACGAGTGCCCAGGTTTCAAGCGCATATTCGGGGGCACATTGAAGCAAAGGATCATAACGGCGCTGCTGCTCGCCCCGCTGGGAATTGCCCTGATGCTGTTCGTGCCGACGCCGGCCTTTGTCGGCAGCATCGGCCTGATTTGCGGCATCGGCATGTGGGAATGGACGCGGATGTCGGGCATGCGCTCGCGCCCGTGGCGCGCGGTCGCGGTCGCGATCGGAGTCGGCGCAATGCTCGCGCTGTATTTCACCTCGAGCATCACGTTGTGGTGGGCCTTCATCATCCTGGGTTGCATCGCCTGGATCGCGATGATTTTCTGGCTCAAGAACTTTTCGTTTGCCGCATCGCCGACACGCGAGCACACCGCACTCAAACTCGCCGCCGGCATGCTCGCGATCCTGCCGGCGTTCGCAGGCTTGATGCGCATCCACCAGACGCAAGCCATCCCGCACACCTGGGCGCTGTATGCGATGTTCATGGTCTGGTCCGCCGATTCGATCGCCTACTTCGCCGGCAGCCGCTGGGGCAGAACCAAACTCGCGCCGAACATCAGTCCGGGCAAAACCCGCGAAGGGCTGTACGGCGCGCTGATCGGCTCGGCCGTGTTCGCCGCGATCGGTGGCTGGCTGCTCGACGTACGCGGCGTGACACTCGTGCTGCTCGTCCTCGTCGCCCTTATAAGCGTCGCGTTTTCGGTCGTCGGTGACCTGTTCGAAAGCCTGATCAAGCGGCACGCGGGAGTGAAGGACTCGGGCAATCTTTTTCCCGGCCATGGCGGCGTCTGCGACCGCCTCGACGGCGTGTTTGCCGCGCTGCCGTTCTTCGCGCTGGGCAAGGCCCTGCTGGGACTATGAGGAGGGTCGCGGTACTCGGCGCGACCGGCTCGATCGGCGCGAGCGCGCTCGATGTGATCGCGCGCCATCCCGAACGGTTTCGCGCAAGCGTGCTCGCCGCGCACCGCAAGGTCGACGAACTCGTCGCCTTGTGCGTGCGCTTCCGGCCCGATCTCGCGGTGATCGCCGACGCGGCGCTGGAAACTTCGCTGCGCGACAAGCTGGCCGCGGCCGGCCTGTCCACGCGCGCCGCCGCCGGCACCGCGGCGCTGAGCGAAGCGGCCGCGAGCGAGTCGTGCGACAGCGTCGTTGCCGCGATCGTCGGCGCTGCGGGCCTGGAATCCACACTGGCCGCCGCGCGCGCGGGCAAACGCCTGCTGCTCGCAAACAAGGAGTCGGTCGTGATGGCCGGCCCGCTTCTGCTCGATGCGATTCGTGACGGCGGTGGCGAGCTGATTCCGATCGATTCCGAGCACAATGCGATCTTCCAGTGCCTGCCGGGCCGCGGGCTCGATCTTGCGCAAGCCGGGGCCCGTCGCATCCTGCTGACCGCGTCCGGCGGCCCGTTCCGCGGCAAGAATCGCGCGGAACTCGCCGCGATCACGCCCGACCAGGCCTGCGCGCACCCGAAATGGAGCATGGGCCGCAAAATCTCGGTCGATTCGGCGACGCTGATGAACAAGGGTCTCGAGGTGATCGAGGCGCACTGGCTGTTCGGTGCGACGCCGGCGCAAATCGAGGTCGTCGTGCACCCGCAGAGCCTCGTGCATTCGCTGGTCGAATTCGCGGACGGCTCGGTACTCGCCCAGCTCGGCAATCCGGACATGCGCACCGCGCTCGCGCACGCACTGGCCTGGCCCGAGCGCATCGAGGCCGGCGTCGCCCCGCTCGATCTTGTCGCCGCCGGCGCGCTGCGGTTCGAAGCGCCCGCGCGCGACACGTTCCGCTGCCTGGACCTCGCCTACCGCGCGCTCGAAGTCGGCGGCACGGCGCCGACCGTGCTCAATGCGGCGAACGAGGTCGCGGTCGCCGCGTTCCTCGAAGGCAGCCTGCCATTTCTCGCGATCGCGGAGTTGATCGAAGCCACCCTCGCCGCAATCTCTGCTGAACCGGTGGCGGGTCTCGAACACCTGCTTTACGTGGATTTAACGGCCCGCAGAACCGCACAAATTAAGATGCGCCACGGTTTTTGCTGATTTTCCTTCCGTTCCGCCTCCCCCGACAGACGGGGAGCGACGTTGTTCCTTCGGTTTGATGTCCTCATGAGCGAATTTTTCGGTTCCATCTTCTGGCTCGCCGTCACCCTCGGTGTGCTCGTGACCTTCCACGAATTCGGCCACTACTGGGTCGCGCGACGCTGCGGCGTGCGCGTGCTGCGCTTCTCGATCGGCTTCGGCCAGCCGATCGCCTCGTTCCGGCGCGACGGCACGGAGTGGGCGATCGGTGCGATTCCGCTCGGCGGCTACGTCAAGTTCCTCGACCAGCGCGAGGCCGACGACCCCGTCACCGCGGCGCGCGAGCCAGGGGAGTTCTACTCGAAACCGCCGTGGCAGCGCATCGCGATCGCCGCAGCCGGCCCCGCATTCAACATCTTGTTCACGATCGCCGCATTCTGGGCGATGTTCGTGATCGGTCGACCCGACTACCAACCGGTGATCGGCCCGCCGAAGGGCCTGGCTGCCGAAGCGGGTCTCGCCGCAGGCGACCGCCTCCTCGCGGTCGGCGGCGAGAAAGTCGACTCGATGAGCAACGCGATGCAGGCCATCTACGAGGCCGCGGCGCTGCACCGCGATACCGCGATCGAGGTTGCCGACGCCCGGGGTCAGTCCCGCGCGGTGACGTTGGCCTTGAGCAAACTGCCGCCCGGCGCACCGGACAGCGCCGCCGTATACGAAAAAATCGGCATCAGCGGGGCGCCGCTGGCCCCCGTGGTCGGTCAGGTCGAGGCCGACACGCCGGCCGCGCGTGGCGGACTAGAGTCCGGCGACCGCATCCTCAGCCTCAACGGGCAGACCGTCGTCGACGCCCCGCAGGTTTCGCGCCTGCTCAGTGAGGAGGCGGCGAAAAACCCGCGGATTTCGCTGCTCGTCGAGCGTGAAGGCAAGCAAGTGGCACTGACCCCCACCGCCGAGCAACGCACACGCAACGGCCAGACGCGTTGGATGCTCGGCGTTGCCTGGCAAGAGCGCACACGCGATGCCGTGGAACATTTCGGCCCGCTGGCCGCCGTGCCGGCGGCATTCGCCGAAACCTGGAGGCAGACCGCCTCGATGCTCGGCATGATCAAGAGCATGGTCGTCGGCGAAGCCTCGACCAGGAACCTGTCCAGCGTGATCTCGATTGCCCAGGTCGCAAACGCCTCGGCAAACGAGGGCCTGGCCTGGTTCCTGTCCTTTTTGGCCGTGATCAGCCTGAGTCTGGGCATCCTCAACCTGCTGCCGATTCCGATCCTCGACGGCGGCCACATCGTCATGTACCTGGCCGAGTGGATCAAGGGCAGTCCGGTCAGCGAACGTACACTGATTGCCGGCCAATATGTCGGCCTGGCTCTGCTGGTATCCTTGATGAGCCTGGCGTTCTTCAACGACATCGTGCGCCTGGTGACTTCATAAAACCGCAGCGAGGGCGGATAATTGCCCGCCCCAGTCCCGCCGGGGACGAACAACCCGTGTTTTTCCCGATTTTCACCCCGGCTCGCCGGTCCATTTTTGTCTGGAAGTGACGATGAAGCGTATCGCCGCCCTAGTTTTGTTTGCCTGCCTCACCGCCAAAGCTCACGCCATCGATCCCTTCGTCGCCTCCGACATCCGCATTGACGGACTGCAACGCATTTCCGCCGGCACCGTGTTCACTTACCTGCCGGTCGAAAAAGGCGATACCGTCACCACCGAACGAGCCCAGCAGGCCGTGCGCGCGCTGTACAAGACCGGCTTCTTCACCGACGTCCAGCTCGGCCGCCAGGGCAACATCCTCGTCATCTCGGTCAAGGAGCGCCCGGCGATCTCGAAGATCCAGCTCAAGGGCAACAAGGACCTCAAGGAAGAAGATCTGCTCAAGGGCCTCAAGGACATCGGCCTCTCCGAAGGCGAGCCGTTCGACCGCCTCTCGCTCGACCGCGTGACCCAGGAACTGACCCGCCAGTACTACAACCGCGGCAAGTACAACGTCACGATCAAGCCGACGGTGATCAACCTCGACCGCAACCGCGTCGAGCTGTCGATCAACATTGCCGAAGGCAAGGTGGCCAAGATCAAGAGCATCGACCTGGTCGGCAACAAGACGTTCCCGAGCGGCGATATCCGCGGCGATTTCGAGTCCGACACGACGAACTGGACCTCGTGGTACTCGCGCGACGACCAGTACTCGCGCGAGAAACTGACCGGCGACCTCGAGAAGCTGCAGTCGTTCTACCTCGACCGTGGCTATCTCGACTACAGCCTCGACTCGACCGAGGTCTCGATCAGCCCGGACAAGCGCGACATGTACCTGACCGCGTCGATGACCGAGGGCCAGGTCTACAAGATCTCCGACGTGCAGCTCTCCGGCACCCTCGTCGTCAGCGAAGACGAGATGCGCAAGTTCATCGACTTCAAGCCGGGTGACGTGTTCTCGCGGCAGAAGGTGCAGAAGGCCTCCGAGCAGATGACCGCGGTGCTCGCCAACATCGGCTACGCCTTCGCTCAGGTCACCCCGATCCCGACCCCGGACAAGGACAAGCTCACCGTCGGCATCAACTTCTTCATCAACCCGGGCAAGCGCGTGTATGTGCGCCGCATCGAGTTCGCCGGCAACGGCCGCACCGAAGACGAAGTCATGCGCCGCGAGATGCGCCAGCTCGAAGGTGCGTGGTACTCGCAGGCCGCGATCGACCGCTCGAAGATCCGCCTGCAGCGCCTGGGCTACTTCAAGAAGGTCGACATCTCGACACCGCGCGTGCCGGGAACCGACGACCAGATCGACATAAAGGTCAAGGTCGAGGAGACCAACTCGGGCAGCTTCACCTTCGGCGTCGGCTACTCACAGCTGGACAAGCTGATCCTGTCGATCTCGGTGTCCGAAAACAACTTCCTCGGTTCGGGCGACTCGGCCGGCGTCAGCGCGTCGAAGAGCTACTACCAGCAGTCGTTCGGCGTGAACTACTTCCAGCCCTACCTCACCGACAGCGGCATCGGCCTGGGCTACAGCGCACGCTACACCAAGAGCGACTACGGCAACGCCAACATCGCCAACTATACCAACGACACGGCCTCGTTCTCGGCCAACAGCGCAGTACCGATCGGCGAGAACGATGCGGTCAGCCTTTCGCTCGGCGCGAGCAAGACCAAGATCCGCACCTTCTACGACAGTTACCTCGTCGCCAAGGACGCGAACGGCGCGCCGATCTACGACGCGAACGGCAATCCGGTCTACCAGACCGATGCCAACGGCAACTTCGCGATCTTCCGCAACTACTACTCGCCGGTCGAGATCATCGACTACCTCAACGCGATCGGCCACTACACCTTCCACCAGCTGAGCTTCTCCGCCGGCTGGACGCACGACACCCGCAACAAGTACTTCAACCCGACCCACGGCTCGGTGCAGTCGCTCGGCATCGAGGTCGCGCTGCCCGGCTCGACCGCGGAATACTGGCGCATCAACTATCGCTATCAGCAGTATTTCCCGATCACGCACGGCTTCGTGCTCGAGGGCACGCTCAACCTCGGTTACGGCGAAGCGTTCGGCAAGTACTCGAAGCTCGGCCTGCCGTTCTTCGCCAACTACTACGCCGGTGGCGTCTCCGACGTACGCAACTTCCGCGACAACACACTGGGCTCGAGCGCGACCCGCACCCTGTACCAGGGCTGCACCTCGCTGACCCAGGCCGACTACTGCCTGCAGCCGCTCGGCGGCGCGTTCAAGACGACCGGCTCGCTCGAACTGATCATCCCGCTGCCGTTCATCAAGGACGAGACCTCCACGCGCCTTTCCTGGTACGTCGATGCCGGCAACGTCTACAAGAACTTCAGCGACTTCTCCTGGTCCGGCAACGACGGCCTGCGCGCCTCGACCGGCCTGTCGCTGCACTGGCAGGCGCCGGTCGGCCCGATCGTGATCAACCTCGGCCGCCCGATCGTCAAGAAGCCCGGCGATATCTCGGAGACGTTGCAGTTCAACTTCGGCGGCACGTTCTGACCGCCGGCGGCGGGGCGACGCGAAATACCTTCTCGGGTTAAGATTGGGCGTCAGCCGTGGCGGCGGCGTCGCGAGGTCAGGAGCGGCGCGCCGAAGCATTTGCGGAGAGCCCGACGCGTGATCCATTCCAGCGGTTCGAGCAGACGTTACGCCCGGTGCGCGTTGATCGCAGCGCTGGTGCTGTCCGCACCCATACGGGCACAACCCCCTGCGACGGCTGCGGCCGCGACACCGCGTATCGGCTACATCGACGTCAAGCGCCTGATCGACAGCGCTCCCCAGTTTGTCGATGCCCGCGCCCGGCTTGACCGCGAATTCGCCAGACAGGACGCCGCGATCAAAGCCGACGACGCCAAACTCGCCGCGCTCAAGCAGCGCTACGAACGCGACAGCGCGATCATGACGAAGGACAGCGCCGAGGCGCTCAAGCGCGAGATCGAGGCGACCGAACGCGACAACAAACGCCGCCGCGACGAGGCGCGCGCGGAATACAACAACCGCGGCAATGAAGAAGTCAACCGCAATCTGCGTCTGATCAACGACACCGCGATCGAGTACGCGCGCACACAGGGTTACGACATGATCGTCGGCAGTCAGGCCGTGCTTTACGCGAGTGCGCGCATGGACATCACCGACGCCGTGCTGCAGCGCCTGAAAGAACTCAACGCAGGCAGCGCGAAACCGTGAACGAGCCACGGGCAACGCACACCCTGGCCGACCTCGCCGGACGCTTTGCGCTGGAACTGCGGGGCGACGCCGCGACGCGCATCGACGGTGTGGCCACGCTGGCGATGGCGACCGCCTCGCAACTCGGCTTCCTCGCCAATCCGCGCTATCGCGGCGAACTGGCCACGACGCGCGCCGCGGCGGTGATCCTGCGTGCCGACGATGCCGGGCACTTCCCCGGCGCGGCGCTGGTGGCAAGGGATCCCTACATCGCCTATGCGAAGATCGCCGCGTTGTACGAGCGCCGGCCCGCAAGCGCGCCGGGCATCCATTCCAGCGCGGTCGTCGCGCCCGATGCGCAGGTCGCTGCGAGCGCCAGCATCGGCCCGTTCTGCGTGGTCGAATCCGGCGCCAGCGTGGGCGACGGCGCCGTGCTCGGGCCACACTGCCACGTCGGCACGGACTGCCATGTCGGCGCGCAATCGCGCCTGGTCGCGCGGGTCACCCTCGTCGCGCGCGTGCGCCTGGGCAAGCGCGTGCTCGTGCATCCTGGCGCCGTGCTCGGCGCGGACGGTTTCGGCCTCGCCTTCGATGCAGACCACTGGATCAAGGTGCCGCAGCTCGGCGGCGTCGTCGTCGGCGACGACTGCGAGATCGGCGCCAACACGACGATCGACCGCGGCGCGCTCGAGGACACCGTACTCGATGAGGACGTGCGCCTGGACAACCAGATCCAGATCGCCCACAACGTACGCATCGGCGCGCACACGGCGATGGCCGGCTGCTCGGCCGTTGCCGGCAGCGCGAGGATCGGCCGCTGCTGCCTGATCGGCGGCGGGGCCGGCATCCTCGGTCATCTCGAAATCGCCGACAAGGTGACGATCACCTCGATGGCGCTCGTCACCCATTCGATCCTTGCGCCCGGGGAGTATTCCTCGGGTACGCCGATCCAGGATAATCGCAGCTGGCGCCGCAATGCCGCGCGCTTCAAACATCTGGATGAGTTGAACCGGCGCGTACAGGCGCTGGAGAAGGACGCAAAGCCATGAACAACATGACCACCACACCCACCGCACCCATCGAAGCGCACGACATCGCCAGGATCTTGCCGCACCGCTATCCGTTCCTGCTCATCGATCGCGTGCTCGCGTTCGAAGTGGGCAAGACGCTGACCGCGATCAAGAACGTGACCATGAACGAGCCCTTCTTCCAGGGCCATTTCCCCGGGTATCCGGTCATGCCCGGCGTGCTCATCATCGAGGCGCTGGCGCAAGCGTCCGGCGTACTCGTGCACCTGACTTCGACCTACGCGCCCGGCGCGCACCCGCTCTATTTTCTGGTCAAGGTCGACAAGGCCAAGTTCAGCCAGATCGTCAAGCCGGGCGATCGACTGGTGCTCGACATCCAGCTGAAGCGCATCATCCGCAGCATGGCGATCTTCCACGGCCGCGCCAGCGTCGACGGCAAAACCGTTGCCGAAGCCGAGATGATGTGCGCCGAGAAGACCGACTGATGATCCACGCCACGGCACAGATCGGCCCGGGTGCAAAACTCGGCGCGGACGTCGATGTCGGCGCCTACAGCGTGATCGGCGCGGACGTCGAGATCGGTGCCGGCACGCAGCTCGCCGCGCACGTCGTCGTCCAGGGCCCGACGCGGATCGGCCGCAACAACCGCATCGCCTCGTTCGCCGCGATCGGCGGCGATCCGCAGGACAAGAAGTACCATGGCGAACGCGGCGAGCTGGTCATCGGCGACGACAACCTGATCCGCGAATTCGTCACGATCAACCGCGGCACCGGCGACGGCGGCGGAGTCACGCGTATCGGCGACGGCAACTGGATCATGGCCTACGTGCACATCGCGCACGATTGCATCGTCGGCAACCACACGGTGTTTTCCAACAACGCCACGCTGGCCGGTCACGTCGAAGTCGGCGACTTCGCGATCCTTTCGGGCTTTTCCGGCGTGCATCAGTTCTGCCGCATCGGCGCGCATGCCTTCGTCGGCATGAACTGCATGATCAACGGCGACGTGCCGCCGTTCGTGATGATGGCCGCCGACTACGGCCGCCCGCGCGGCATCAACGCGGAAGGACTCAAGCGTCGTGGCTTCTCCGCCGAGCGCATCGCCGCGATCAAGCGCGCCTACCGCACGCTGTACGTGTCGAAATCGCCGCTCGACGAAGCCCGCGTCGCGCTGGCCGCCAGCGCCGAGTCCGAGCCCGACGTGCGCGCAATGCTCGACTTCATCGAGCGCGGACAGAGGCCGCTTGCGCGCTGATGCTCGGGGCTCGGGGCTCGAGAAAGCCTGCACTCCCGTCATTCCAGCGAAAGCTGGAATGACGGGCAAAAAAGCCGCCACCGTGGACGCCTCCGCCTCCCGAATTCCGGGTCCCGAACCCCGAAGCTTCATCCTCGTCGCCGGCGAAGCCTCGGGCGACCTGCTCGGTGCCGATCTGATCGCGGGCCTCAGGGCACGCTTCCCGAACGCCAGCTTCGCCGGCATCGGCGGCCAGCGCATGCGCGATGCCGGCATGGACATCTGGCAACCGATGGAGCGCCTGTCGGTCATGGGCCTCGTCGAAGTGCTCAAGCATCTGCCCGCGCTGCTGGCGCTGCGCCGCGATCTGCTGCAGCGCACGCTGCGCGAACGACCCGACGTCTTCATCGGCATCGATGCGCCGGATTTCAATCTCGGCGTCGAGAAGAAACTGAAGCGCGCCGGCATCCGCAGCGTGCACTACGTCAGTCCGTCGATCTGGGCCTGGCGCGAGAGTCGCGCCGCCAAGATCGGCAACAGCGCCGACCGCGTGCTCTGCCTGTTTCCGATGGAACCGCCAATCTACGCGCGCCAGGGCGTCGACGCGCACTTCGTCGGCCATCCGCTCGCGGACGCATTCGCAGCGCATCCCGACAAGCTGGTCGCGCGGCGTGCGCTTGGCCTCGCCGACGACGCACGGGTTCTTGCCATGCTGCCCGGCAGTCGTCTCGGCGAAATCGCGAGGCTCGGTCGCGATTTTCTCGACACCGTACTGCAGTTGCGCAAGGAATTTCCCCATTTGCGCGTCGTGATTCCCGCGGCGAATGCGGCGTGCGAGAAGGCGATTCGCGAGCTGGTTCGGGACTCGAAAGAGCAGCACACTGCAGCCGACGAAAGCATCCGGATACTCTCACCCGAATCCCGAATCCCGAGCCCCGGGCCCCGACTTTCCCAATCCCAGCTCGCCATGATCGCCGCCGATGCGGTCCTGCTCGCCTCGGGCACCGCGGCGCTCGAAGCGATGCTGGCCAAGCGGCCGATGGTCGTCGCCTATCGCATTGCACCGACGACGTACCGCATCGTGAAAGCGCTGGGCATGCTGAAAACCTCGGTGTATTCGCTGCCGAACATTCTCGCCGGTCACACCCTCGTGCCCGAACTCATGCAGGACGATTGCACGCCGCCCGCGCTCGCCGCCGCGCTCGCACCGATGTTGCGCGCGCGTGCCTTGCCTGTGGAAACACGGGACGAATTCCTGCGCATCCACGAGTCGTTGCGCGGCGATGCCTGGCACGATGCCGCGGCGGCGATCGCCGACCTGCTTGACGCTGGCCCTCCGCCGTCGACGGGCGGTGGCTTGGGCGGCGGGTGAATCGAAATCCCTGTCGTTGTCGCCGCCTTTGCCGCACTCGCATGGCGCTGCGCGCGCCGACCTCTCAAGCACGCAACGAGGTGAACGGCCCTGCACCGCAGCACCGTTCGCCGTTGACCTGCGCACGCACTGCCCGTAACGTTGCGCCGTGCCGACACCCACTCTTTCCGCGATGCCTGGACCCGCGTCGCTTCCACGCCGAAGCAGAATCCTTTTTTCCCTCGTCCTCGCCGCCTTCCTCGTACTGATCGCATTCGGCCCGCTGCGCGAGGCGACCTGGATCGAACGCGCGTTCTCCTCGACGTTGATTCTCGCGTTCGTCGCCTTGCTTGCCTTGTCGACGCGGCGCTGGATCTTCGCGCTCGCGCTGCCGACGCTGGTGTTCGGCGGGCTGCTGATCGCAAGCATCATGAAGTTCCACTACCTGACGACGCCGCTGATGGCGCCCGATCTGGTCTACTTCGTCAATCGCGACCTGCTCGACGTCGCCCTGCACTATCCGTCGATCCTCGGCGCGTCGATCGCCGCCGCGATCGCGATCCCGGCCGTGCTCGTGTTCGCCTGGCGCTGGGACCGACCATGCCTCCTCGCCGGCCTGACGCAACCGCGTCGGCGCTACGCGCGCATCGCCGGAACGTTCGTGGTGCTCGGCGTGCTCGCGCTCGTGCTGTGGCCGCGCGGCCCGTTCGCCGGCGTGTTCGAGAAGGGCATGTGGCAAGCGATGAACGACAAAAGCTATCTCACCGACTTCGTCACGTCGTTCTATCAGACCCAGGTCGTGATTCCCGCGTTCGCCAGGGACGAAGAAAGCGGCCTTGCATGGACGCAGGGCGCGGCCGACAACCCGCCATCGTGCGTGAAGACCACCTCCGCCTGCGGGTCGCCCGCGCCGCGCCAGGCGGAAAGGAACGTGCTGCCAGACATCGTCGCCGTACTCGAAGAGAGCACGTTCGACCCGGCCATGATCAAGGTCTGCACGCGCGCCGACGTGTGCCGGCGCAAGATGTTCGTCTCCGACGGGCGTACGCGTGCACACGGCCCGCTGACCGTGCACGTCTGGGGCGGCGGCACCTGGACCAGCGAATTCGCGCTGATGACCGGACTCAACCACCTGAGTTTCGGTGATGCAGGCCTCTACGCGCCGTACAATCTCGCGCCGCGCGTCAACTTCACCTTGCCGCGCGTGTTGCACGCGGCCGGCTATCGCGCGATCGCGATCTATCCGATGTCCGGTGATTTCATCAACGCGCGCAACGCCTACAAGAACTACGGCTTCGATGCGTTCTACGACGGCAAGGACTACGGCCTGTCGTGGGAGTCCTCGGACAACGACCTGTTCCAGGTGTTCAACCAGATCTACGACAAGGAGAAACAGGCCAACGCCAGGCAGCCGCTGTTCGTGATGATGCTGACCCTGCGCCAGCACGGCCCGCACATGACGCCGCTGAAGAAGCTGCCCGCGCCGTACGACAGGCCGCTGTTCCCCGGCAAGTTCACGCCGAAATCGCTGGACGAGTGGATGAATCTCAACTTCGGCAACTACCTGCAACGTCTCGAAGGCTCGGATATCGCGATGGCCGCGCTCGAGAAAAAGCTGCTCGACGCCGACCGCCCGCTGCTGCTGTTCCATTTCGGCGACCATCAACCCTCGTTCGATGGCGCGATGCGCGCGCTGGACAAGAACCTGCCCGCGACCGACGGTGACCCGAACTTCATCACCTACTACATGCTCAAGACCAACTACAAACCCGTGCATCAGTACGCCGAGCGCGAAATGGATCTGAGCTTCGCGCCGTCGCTGATCCTCGATATCGCCGGGGTCAAGAAGGATGCATTCTTCCAGGCCAACGCGCTGATGCGCGAGCGCTGCGACGGCTTCTACCTGAACTGCAAGAAAACCGAGGTTCTGGATTCCTACCAGAACTACGTCTTCTACCAGCTGGGGGCGCTGCATGAATGACAAAGACTGCCCCTCTCCCCTGGCGGCTTCATCGCCGCAGGAAGAAGGCTTGTCCGCGCTCATCGCCGGCGTCGACGAGGCCGGCCGCGGCCCGCTCGCGGGGCCGGTCGTCGTCGCCGCGGTGATTCTCGACCCCGCACGACCGATCGCGGGACTCGCCGATTCGAAGGTGCTCAGCCCTGCCCGCCGCGAGAAACTCGCCGTGGAAATCCGCGCACGCGCACTCGCCTTCAGCATCATTGAAGTCGGTGTCGAGGAGATCGATTCGCTCAACATCCTGCACGCCAGTCTGGCCGGCATGTCGCGGGCGCTGCGCGCGCTGACACCGCAGGCGCGGTTCGCGCTGATCGACGGCAACAAGCTGCCGCGCGACCTGCCCTGCGCGGGCCGCGCGATCGTCGACGGCGACGCGCTCGAACCCGCGATCGGCGCAGCCTCGATTCTCGCCAAGGTTGCGCGCGATGCGCGCATGCGCGAGCTCGATGGGCAGTTCCCCGGCTATGGCTTCGCCCAGCACAAGGGCTATCCGACCGCCGCGCACCGGGCTGCGCTCGAACGCTTGGGGCCGTGCGCGCAACACCGGCGCAGCTTCGCGCCGGTCCGGCAGCAGCTCCTGTTCGCGGCGGCCTGAATCCATGCACCCGAGCCCCCATCGCTTCAACGCAAGCCGGCGCCATGCGCTGGTCGTGATCCTGGCGGTGATCGCCTTCATCCTCGCGCTGGCTCGCGCCACGAACCGGGAAAGCACGGCGGACGAAGTCCTGTTCAGCGCCTGCCTGACCCTGGCTCTCGCCACCGCGCTGGTCTTCTTTACCCGCCGCATCGGCCTGGGCCTGCTGCTTGCCGCGGGGCTCGTGCTCGCGCTGCGCACGATCAGCCTGGTCAAGCAGAGCTATCTCGGCACCCTGCTGTACGCATCCGACCTGCTCTACTTCGGCAACGGCAACACGCTGGACGTGATCGCCCACTATCCGCAGATCTGGCACCCGCTTGCGCTGCGTGGCGCGTTGGCGCTCGGCGCGCTCGCTGTCTGCATCGCCTGGGAGCGGCCGCTGTGGCGGCGGATCCGAACGCGGTGGCGTTTGCTGCTGCAGTTGGCGGGAGGCTTCGCCTGCCTGATCGCGTTGTGGGCCCTGGCGGCGCCGACCGGGCCGTTCCGGCACATTCACGCCAGAGGCGAATGGGAGGAAATCACCTCGACAAGTCCGCTGACCTCATTCGTGCTGTCCCTGTATCGCATGCACGTGGACATACCTGCGCCGGATCCGCAGCTCGCCGATCGCTACGACTGGGGCGAGCCGGCGACGCCCGAATCGCCGCCGGCGAATCCGCCCGAACGCAGATTGCCGGATATCGTCGTCGTGCTCGAGGAAAGCACGTTCGATCCGGCCATCCTCGCCGACTGCACGATCCGCGAATGCCGCTCCGCGATGTTCGACGCCGACGCCTACACGCTCGCCCACGGCCCGCTGCAGGTGCACACGATCGGCGGCGGCACCTGGACGAGTGAATTCACCTTCTTCAGCGGCATGCCGAGCACGCTGTTCGGCCGCGCCGGCCTGTATGCGCCGTTCAACCTCGCGCCACACCTGCGCTATGCGCTGCCGCGCGTGCTCAAGGAACACGGCTACCGCAACATCGCGGTCTACCCGATGGGCGCGAACTTCCTCGACGCGAAACGCGCCTACGAGTTCTACGGCTTCGACGCGTTCCACGATGCCGCGGAATTCAACCTGGGCTGGGAAAGCTCCGATCTCGCGATCGAGCAGGAACTGGAAAAAATATACCGGCGCGAGCGTGCCTCCAGCGACCAGCCGCTGTTTCTCATGCTGCTGACCATGCGCCAGCACGGCCCGCACAGCGACGCCTACGCCAAACTGCCCAAGCCCTACGACCATCCGCTGTTTCCGCAGCTCGACGACAAACTCAATCTGTGTCTGAGCAACTACCTTGCGCGCCTGTCCGGTTCGCTGGAAGCGCTGACGCGCCTGCAAACCATGCTGTTCGCCAGTGGCCGTCCGGCGATCCTCGCCCACTTCGGTGATCACCAGCCCTCGTTCGACGGCTACATCGCGAGATTGCGCGGCGCGGACGCGGTGAATGGTCTCGGCGATCCGCGCATGCTGACCTACTACATGATCCGCAGCAACGATCCGGCCGCGCCGAAGCACGGCTATCCCGTGCTCGACCTCGCCTTTCTCGCCGGGCTGATTCTCGATACCGCGGAAATACCCAAAGGGCCGTTTTTCACCGCGAACGCGGCCCTGCGCGAACGCTGCAAGGGCCGCTACCTCGATTGCCCGGACAAGGGCCTGCTCGACTCGTACCTGAGTTTCGTCTTCGCGCACCTGCATTCGCTCTCGCGCTGAGCGGCATGGCCCCGGGCACACGCGCTACAATCCGCGCTCCGCGGCAGGTGACGGCCGCGCCGGCGGTGCGTTCGTTCGAGCGTTCCGCGCGAACACGAAGGCCGCTGCAGCTGCATCCACCAAGAAAGCAATGCCCGATTCCCTGCTGCTCCAGCCCCCGCTTCCGCACGACCCCAGGCAGCGCCGCTACTGGAGTGCGCCGCACGGCAGTGCGCTCGCCCTCGCGATCGCGGCGGCCGCGCGCGCACATGCCGGCGTCGTCGTCGCGGTGACGCGCGACACCCACGCCGCGCACACGCTCGAAACCGATCTGCGCGCGCTCGCCGGCAACGGCATCGAGGTATTGCATTTCCCCGACTGGGAGACGCTGCCCTACGACCTGTTCGCGCCGCATCCGGAGATCGTTTCGCAGCGCATCGCCGCACTGTACCGCCTGCCGACAACGAAACGCGGCGTACTCGTCGTGCCTATGTCGACGCTGATGCAGCGCCTCGCGCCGCGCAGCTTCATCGGCGGATCATCGCTGGTGCTGGCACTCAAACAACCGCTCGACCTCGCCACCGAACAGCGCCGCCTCGAAGCAGCCGGCTACCGCAACGTGCCGCAGGTACTGGAACCCGGCGACTTCGCCGTGCGCGGCGCGCTGCTCGACATTTTCCCGATGGGCACGAACGAACCCTACCGCATCGAGCTGTTCGACCGCGAGATCGAATCGATCCGCACCTTCGATCCGGAAACGCAGCGTTCGGCGCACAAGGTCGACCAGATCAATCTTCTCCCGGCACGCGAATTTCCGCTGACCGAGGAATCGGTGAAGGCGTTCCGCAACACGCTGCGCGAACGCTTCCCGATCGACCCGCGCCGCTGCCCGATCTACCAGGACATCAAGGAAGGCACGACCCCGGCCGGCATCGAGTACTACCTGCCGCTGTTCTTCGAACGCACCGAAACGTTGTTCGACTATCTGCGCGAGGACGCCGTGTTCGTGCTCGCCGAGCAGGCGCTCGACGCTGTCGAGACGTTCTGGCACCAGGCGCTCACGCGCTACGACAGCCGCGCGCACGACCTCGAGCGGCCGATCCTGCCGGTCGCCGAGCTCTACCTGCCGCCGCAGGATCTGCGCGAGCGCCTCAACCGCACCCTGCGCGTGGAAATCGTCGCCAAGGGAGCGAACGCGCACGCGGTCGATCTCGGCACCCAGCCTGCGCCGAACGTGCCGCTCAACCAACGCGGCGAGGAACCGGCGCAGGAGTTGAAGCGCTTCCTCGACGCGTACCCGGGCCGCGTGCTGATCGCCGCCGATTCGCCGGGCCGGCGCGAAGCGCTGGTCGAACAATTGATCGGGATGCATTTGCAGCCGAAGGTCGTCGCGTCCTGGAACGAGTTCGCGGCATTGAAGCCGTCTCCTCCGTCGCGTGAGGAAGAGGGACACGCGCTGCCGCGCTTCGCCATCACCGTCGCCGCGCTCGACGACGGTTTCGCCCTGACCGAGCCCGCGCTCACCGTGCTCACCGACCGCCAGCTCTACGGCGAACGCGCGCGCGCGACGCGCCGGCGCAGGCACGCGGCGCGCGAGCCCGAGGCGATCCTGCGCGACCTTTCCGAACTGACGATCGGTGCGCCGATCGTGCACGCCGACCACGGCGTCGGCCGCTATCAGGGCTTGCTCAAGCTCGACGTCGGCGGTGCCGGCGGTGAGTTCCTCAGCATCGAATACGCGAAGGGCGACAAGCTCTACGTGCCGGTTGCTCAATTGCATCTGGTTTCGCGCTATTCGGGCGCGGCGCCCGAGCTCGCGCCGCTGCACGCGCTCGGCGGCGAGGCCTGGGAGAAGGCCAAACGCAAGGCCGCGCAGAAGGTGCGCGATGTCGCCGCGGAGCTGCTCGCGCTGTACGCGCAGCGCGAAGCGCGCGGCGGCACCGCATTCGCCTACGACCGCAACCTCTACGAGCAATTCGCCGCCTCGTTCCCGTTCGAGGAAACGCCGGATCAGCTGCGCGCGATCGAGGCGGTAATCGCCGACCTCGCTTCGGGCAAGTCGATGGACCGCGTCGTCTGCGGCGACGTCGGCTTCGGCAAGACCGAGGTCGCGCTGCGCGCCGCATTCGTCGCCGCGACCGCGGGCAAGCAAGTCGCGCTGCTCGCGCCGACCACGCTGCTCGCACAGCAGCACCATCAGAATTTCCGCGACCGCTACGCCGACTGGCCGGTGCGCGTCGAGGTGATCTCGCGCTTCAAGTCGAAGGCCGAGGTGAACGAAGCCCTGGCGAGGCTCGAGAGCGGCCAGATCGACGTGATGATCGGCACCCACCGCCTGCTCCAGCCCGACATCAAGTTCAAGGACCTTGGCCTCGTCATCGTCGACGAAGAACAGCGTTTCGGCGTGCGCCAGAAAGAGCAGCTCAAGAAACTGCGTGCCGAGGTCGACCTGCTCACGCTGACCGCGACGCCGATCCCGCGCACGCTCAACATGTCGATGAGCGGCCTGCGCGACCTGTCGATCATCGCCACGCCGCCCTCGCACCGCCTCGCGGTGAAGACCTTCGTCGCACCGTGGGACACGGCGACGATCAAGGAGGCGTTCCAGCGCGAACTCGCGCGCGGCGGCCAGGTATATTTCCTGCACAACGAAGTCGAGACGATAGCGAAGACCGCGCGCGAACTCGGTGAACTGATCCCCGAAGCGCGCCTGCGCGTCGCCCACGGCCAGATGCCCGAGCGCGAGCTCGAGCAGGTCATGCTCGACTTCTACCGCCAGCGCTTCAACGTACTGGTGTGCACGACGATCATCGAGTCCGGCATCGACGTGCCGAGCGCGAACACGATCCTGATCAATCGCGCCGACCGCTTCGGCCTGTCGCAGCTGCACCAGCTGCGCGGCCGCGTCGGCCGCTCGCACCATCGCGCCTACGCCTACCTGATCGTGCCGGACAAGCGCAGCATCACCGCCGATGCGGAAAAACGCCTGGAAGCGATCGCCTCGCTCGAGGAACTCGGCGCGGGCTTCACCCTCGCCACGCACGATCTCGAAATCCGCGGTGCCGGCGAACTGCTCGGCGAGGAACAGTCGGGCCAGATCGAGGCGGTCGGCTTCTCGCTCTATTCCGAACTGCTCGAACGCGCGGTGCGCGCACTCAAATCAGGCAAGGTGCCGGATTTCGACCTGGTCAACGAGCACGATGCGGAAGTCGAGCTGCACATTCCCGCGCTGATTCCCGACGACTACCTGGCCGACGTGCACGCGCGCCTGACCCTGTACAAGCGCATCGCCAGCGCACGCGACGCGCAGGCGCTGCGCGAGCTGCAAATCGAGATGATCGACCGCTTCGGCCTGCTGCCCGATCCGGTCAAGCATCTGTTCGTCGCCGCCGCGCTGAAACTGGCGGCGACGGCGATCGGCATCAAGAAGCTCGAACTGGGCGAGCGCGGTGGCCGCGTGCTGTTCAAACCGCAGCCGAACATCGACCCGATGCGCGTCATCAAACTGGTCCAGGGCCAGCCGAAAGTGTATTCGCTCGATGGCCAGGACAAGTTCAAGATCCGCATGGAACTGCCGGGCGCGGCCGAGCGCATCGGCGCAGCACAAAGCCTGCTGACCGCGCTCGGCGGCCGCCTGGTCGATGCATGAATCCGACGGCCGCGTCCTGCGCCGGACCCGACCCGAACCGCCGGGATTTTTTCCCGGCGGCGGAAGTTCGAATTCGACAGGACTTGAGCGAACCGGCGCCGCCGGATAACGTTCATGGCCCGCCCTCATCGCCGGAATTCGAAATGCGCCTCTCCCGCCATGCAATTGCTGCCGCCCTTGCCATCGCGTTTTGCGTGCCCGCCTTCGCCGCGCCGTTCGCCTACGTGTCGAATCAGGCCAGCGGCACGGTGTCGGTGATCGACACGGCCAAGGATGAAGTCGTGCGCACGTTGAGCGGCGAAGGCAAGCTCGGCAAGAACGTGCGTGGCATCGTCGCCGACCACACGGGCAAGACCTTGTTCGTGGTCGATGCGAAGGGCGGCAAGATCGATGCGCTCGACGTCGCCACGGACAAGCTCAAGGCGCAGATTCCGGTCGGTGACAGCCCCGAGGGGCTCGGCCTGTCGGCCAACGGCGAGCTGCTCGCGGCCTGTCTTGAAGACGACAACGCAGTCGCCTTGGTCGACGTCAAGACGCTGAAGGTAACCAAACACATCGCACTCGCCGGCAAGAATCCGGAGCATTGCGTGTTCAGTCCCGACGGCGCGCTGCTGCTCGCAAGCAACGAAAACTCCAACGACATCGACGTGGTCGACCTCAAAGCCGGGGTCACGCGCGGCACGGTCAAATCGAGCGGGCATCCGCGCGGCATCGCATTTCTTCCGGGCACGCACACCGCCTACGTGGCAGCGGAAACGGCAAATGCGGTCGATGTCGTCGATGCCGACAAGCGCAGCGTCGTGCGCACCATCGCCTCCGCGCTGCGCTCGGCCGGGGCGATCGCCAGCGCCGACGGCAAGACGGTTTACATCGCCAACGGCGGCGCGGGCAGCGTGTCGGTGATCGACATCGCGACGAACAAGGTCGTCGCGGACATCCCGGTCGGCAAGCGGCCGTGGAACATGGCGCTGACGCGCGACGGCAAGAAGCTCTATGTCGCCAATGGCCGCTCGAACAGCGTCAGCGTGATCGATACGGCGACGCGCAAGCCGGTCAGGGAAATTGCGGTCGGTGAGTTGCCTTGGGGCGTGACGATTCCCTGATCGCGCATCGCGCAAGTTGCGCACCGCCTGCGCCGCGAGCGCGCAGACCGGCGCAGGCGCTTCATTCGTGGCGCACTCCGCTACCGCGAAGGTGTCACGCCAAGGGCACACTTTCTACCGCGACGCAGCATCGCGGCGCCGGACCCGCACTCATAACCGATTGAGTCGTCGGTATTTTTTTCGAGGCCGCAGGTTGTCGCCTCGCCCGTCGAATCCCGGTCACGCGTGACTTCCGCGCAACCGGGATGCATCCGCCATCGCCTCTAGCTAACGTGCCCATACGCGGTCGAACGCGTGCATGCACGGCGCATGACCGCACCGATTTCGAGAAAAACGAGCGCGAGGAGGGAGTTTCATCCAGATGAAGACGGAGGTCGCCGCCAGCAGCTCGCGACATTCGATGTAGCGCGTGCCGCGGCTGCGCAGGTCGGCAACAAATCTGACGTAACTTTTTGCCAAGAGGAAGTTCACGATGAAAGATTCCACGTTGCAACGAAAGCTCAAGATGACGGCAGCAATCGCGGTACTGGTCGCGTTCAGCGGTACGGCGAGCGCGGGCTCCGATGCCGAACAATTCGCCCGCTTCAAGGACCCCAACCAGTGGGGCGCGCCGGCGGGCAACCTCGACCAGCACCGTTACAGCGCGCTCAAGGACATCAACGCATCGAACGTCAAGGATCTGCAGTACGCCTGGTCGCAATCCAGCGGCACGCTGCGCGGCCACGAGGGTCAGCCTCTGGTGATCAGCGATGTCGGTGGCAAGCCGATGATGTTCCTCTCAAGCGGCTGGCCGAACATCATCCAGGCGCTCGATCTCTCCGACCCGGATCATCCGGTGCAGGTGTGGAGCTACACCAAGACCTCCGGACGCGACGAGTCCGCCGTGCCGCGCGCTTGCTGCGACACGGTCAACCGCGGTCTCTCCTATGCCGAAGGCAAGCTCGTGTTCGGCACCCTCGACGGCTTCGTGATCGCGCTCGATGCGGCGACCGGCAAGGAGGCGTGGGTGGTCAAGCACGCGCATCCGGACAAGGGCGAAACGATCACCCCTGCGCCGATCATCGCCAACGACAAGGTCATGATCGGCTTCGGCGGCGACGAATTCGCCGCGCGCGGCCGCTTCACCGCCTACAACCTCGCCGACGGCAAGAAGGTATGGGAGTTCTACAGCAACGGCAGCGACAAGGATGTGGGCCTGACTGCGAAGTCGAATGCGAAGAACCCGCAATACGGTACCGCCGGCAAGGATCTCGGCATCCACACCTACCCGGGCGACGAATGGCAGCGCGGTGGCGGTGCGGCGTGGGGCTGGTACGCCTACGATCCGGATCTGCACCTGGTCTACTACGGCACCGGCAACCCCGGCCTGTGGAGCCCTTCGTACCGCTGCGGCGCGAAACCGCAAACCCAGGCGGCCTGCAACGACGGTTCGTGGGACAACAAGTGGTCGATGTCGATCTTCGCGCGCAACGTGGACACCGGTGAAGTCGCATGGGTCTACCAGAAGACACCATTCGACCAGTGGGACTACGACGGCATCAACGAAGTCATCCTCGTCGACAACCTCGACGTCGACGGCAAGAAGCACAAAGCCTTGGTCGAGTTCGACCGCAACGGTTTCGCCTACGTGCTCGATCGCGCCGATGGCACCCTGCTGCGCGCGCACAAATATGTCACTGCGAACTGGGCCGAGAAGGTCGACATGAAGACCGGACGCCCGGTGAAGGTGGCCGAACATTCGCCGCTCGAACCGCAGAAGAACGTGCAGGTCTGCCCGTCCGCGATGGGCGGCAAGGACCAGCAGCCGGCGTCGGTCGATCCGAGCGATCCGGCCGTGTTCTACGTGCCGACGAACAACTGGTGCATGGAGTTGAACCCGCAGGAACGTTCGCACACGCAGCAAGGCACGGTGTACGTGTTCGCCAACGTGTACATGTATCCCGAGAAACCCGGCGTGACCGGCAAGATCAAGAAGTTCAACGTCGTCACCGGCAAGACCGAGTGGGAAGTGCCCGATCCGTATCCGAACTGGGGCGGCACGCTGACCACGGCGGGTGGTCTGGTCTTCTACGGCAGCCTCGGCGGTGACTTCCGCGCCCTCGATCGCGGAACCGGCAAGATCCTTTGGTCGCGCAAGCTCGGCTCGGGCATCATCGGCAACCCGATCAGCTGGTCGGTGAAGGGCAAGCAATATGTGTCGGTGTGGTCTGGCATCGGCGGCTGGATCGGCCTGCCGGTCACCGCTGGCCTGGACCTGAGCGACAAGTTCGGTGCGATCGGCGCGACGGCGATGACCAAGGCGGCGGGACTGAACCACATCCCGCAAGGCGGCACGCTGTACACGTTCCGTCTCGGCGGAAGCTGAGGTCGCAACGTCCTGAAAAAAACGCGTGTTCGGTGCGCAATGCACCGGACACACGACAAGGGCTCGCCCATGGGTTGCGATGAATGAACGGCACCACAGGAAACAGGAACAGAACCGATGAAACCTTCCCTTCGCCATGCCCTCGTGTTTGCCGGCGCCTGCGCCTTCGCCGGTCACGCGTGCGCCGCCGATGACAGCCTGAAATCGCTGACCGTCTGCGCCGACCCCGGCAACATGCCGTTGTCCGACCAGAAGGGTGAAGGGTTCCAGAACAAGATTGCGCAAGTACTCGGCAAGGAACTTGGCGTCGGTGTTTCGTACTATTGGCGGCCGTCGATCGAGCGCGGCTTGATGCGCACCACGCTGTCCGACGGCAATTGCGACTTGTGGATGGACATGGCCACCGACACCGACGGCGCCGTCGTCACCGCGCCGCTGTATCGCTCGACCTTCGTCCTCGCCTATCGCAGCGACAAAGGCTACGGCAAGTTCCAGTCGCTGAACGAACCGCGCCTGCAGAATCTTCGCATCGGTGTGTTCCAGATGTCCGCGGCGCGTCAGGCGCTCTCGCAGCACGGCATCATGGCGAACACGGTGGTGCAGTACATCAGTCACAACGGCGATCTGGTCAAACAGAACCAGCCTTCCTATCAGATCAAGCAGGTCGTCGACGGCAAGCTCGACATCGCCGCCGCCTGGGGCCCGATGGCCGGGTACTACAAGACGATCGAGAAGGCGCCGCTGGTGATCCAGCCGATGAACACGATCGACGATACCGTCCCGCTCGAATTCAGCATGACGCTCGCCACCGCGCGCGGCCGCCCCGAGATCAAGGCGGCGGTCGAACGCGCCATGCGCACGCGCAAGAACGAAATCAGGCAGATTCTGGTCGACTACGGCGTGCCGCTCGTGCATTGCGCCGATTGCGTGATCGACGGCGACCTGCCCTCGCACGGGGAGTACAAGCCGCTGCCGCAAACGACACTCGCCGACGCCGAAGCGGAAAAAGCCGAACACGAGACTCGCTTCGCGGCGCTCAAGGAAGCGCTCAAGCAAGGTGCCGACGTCGACGAAGAACTCGGCAATGCCATCGTCGCGAACGATCCCGAGCGCGTAGCCTACGTGCTGGATCATGGCGCGAACGCGAACGTGCGCTTCAACGATGGCTACACCCCGCTGACCAATGCGACGCGCTTCGGCTTCGACAAGATCGCGGCCTATCTGCTCGAACACAAGGCCGACGCAAACCAGGCCGATATCAGCCACTGGACGCCGCTGATGTACGCGGCCTGGAACGACGATCCCGATCAGGTGCGCCTGCTGACGACGCACGGCGCGAAAATCGACCTCGCCGACGAGGAGGGTTCCAATCCGCTCGCAATCGCCGCGCAAAATGGCAAGGCCAGAGCCGCCGCCGCGTTGATCGAAGCCGGCGCGGATGTCAACCTCGGTGCGGGTACGGGTGGTTACACGCCGTTGATGCTCGCGGCGAACGCGGACTCGCTCAGCATCATCGATCAACTGCTCAAACGCGGCGCCAGGGTGAACGCGAAGAATGCGGGCGGCGTTACCGCACTGATGATCGCCGCGGCAAAGGACCAGCCCAAGATTGCCGCGCGCCTGCTCGCCGCCGGCGCCGACGTGACGGCGACGAGCCAGGATGGCCGCACGGCCACCAAGATCGCCCAATCCAGCAACAGCGCAGCCGTGCTGAAACTGCTGCAGGGCAACGAAAAGCGCACCGGCTCCTAGGAGCCACCCGTGCCTTCTTCGCTCCGAAGCAAGGCGCAGGGACGTGACGCAGTCGGGGTACAAGCAGAACCCGTGATTCAGCCAGCAGAGGAGTTGTGGTGGTGTTGAAAAAAATTCTTGGCGGTTTGGCATGTGCGCTGGCCCTCGCCGGCGCGGCCTGCACTCTGGAGGCGGCCATCGCAGCCGATGCACCGAAGGCAGTCGATCTGACCACGATCAAGCCAACCGATCTCGTGGCGAAAACACCGAAGGGTCAGCTGAAGAATCCCTACAAGGACACCGATGCGAAAGTCCTTGCCGAAGGCGAACACGTTTTTCTCAGCTACGGCTGCAACGGTTGCCACGGTGGCGGCGGCGGCGGCGGCATGTGCCCGCCGTTGATCAACGACGTCTGGGTCTACGGCGGCGACGACGACACGCTCTATCGTCTCGTCACGCTCGGCAGCGACGAGTTGCAGAAAGCCGGATACATGCGCAAGGGCCGCGAAAACGTCGTCGGCCCGATGCCTCCATTCGGCGGCATCATCAAGAACGCCGATGATCTGTGGAAAATCATTGCCTTCATTCGCTCCAAATACTCGCCAAACGCCGACCCGGCCTACAAATACGGCACCCCGCCCGACCAGCAGTGAGTGTTCCGTTTCCGGTACAACCCGGGCCGAATTGCTGCGGTGCAGTTTGCCCGCGTCTGGCGATCGGGCGAAGCTAAGCTACGCGGTAACGATACTGATTCGCGCAAAAGGGGATGGAGCGGCGGTATGCGCCGCCAACACGCGGCGTATTGTCCGGCGCCACGACACTCGAGGGCAGTCGCGTGACACTATCGGTACTCGCCAGCAGCCACGCCTCGCGCATCATCAACACCGTACAAAGCGGCCTGAGACCGGCCGGGATCGAGCCGCACGTCACCCGTTCGTGGTATCGCTGCATCAAGGAATACGGCATCGAACCGCAGGGGCCGCGCCAGGTTGCCGTACTCGATCCGCTGTCGGTGAAGGAACTGCAGCAGCGCATGGGCGAATTGCTGCGTGTCGCGCGTGCCGAAATGGAAAGCCTCTACGAGCAGATCTCCGGTTCGGGCTTTGCCGTCATCCTCGCCGACGCGCGGGGCACCGTGCTCAACACGATCACCGATCCCACCCTACAACGCGAATTCCGTCAGGCCGGCCTGTGGCTCGGCGCACTCTGGGACGAACGCCACGAAGGCACGAACGGCATCGGCACCTGCGTTGCGGAAGCCGGCGCGGTGACCGTGCACCGCGAGGAGCATTTTCGCGGCTACAACATGAGCCTGTCGTGCTCCGGCGCTCCCATCCTCGATCCGCACGGTGAATTGATGGCCGTGCTCGATGCCTCCACCGTGAATTCGAATGACAGCCGCCTGATCCAGCGCCATACGATGGCCCTGGTGAACATGTCGGCCAACCTGATCTCGCGCTGGAATTTCCTGCGCGAGTTCGGCCATGGCTACATCCTGCGCTTCCACAGCCGCCCGGAGTTCGTCGGTCTGCTGCACGAAGCGCTGCTGGCGGTGGATGCCAGCGGCAACGTCCAGGCGGTCAACGAGTCCGCGCTGCTCCAGCTCGGCTGCGCGAACCGCAAGCAACTGGTCGGCAAGTCGATCTCGGAATTCTTCCAGTTCGACTTCACCACACTCGAGCAGCGCGCATACAGCGAATCGGGTGCGATCTGGCCCGTGCGCGACGTGGCCTTGGGCCGCCGCTTCTTCGCGATCGTGCGCGCGCCTGTCCCGCAGCCCTTGAACGCCAGCCTGCTGCGCATCGGCGCGTCGGGCCCGGGGCAGGGAGGAATACTGGCCCAGGCGCAGGTGAATACACGCCTCGAACCGGGAAATCAGTACGTCGGCGCGGACGAAGCAATCCACAAGGCCCTCGCCTGTGGCCACCAACTGTTCGCCAAACAAATACCGATCCTGCTGCAGGGCGCAACCGGCACGGGCAAGGAGGCATTCGCACGCACCTTGCATCGCGAGAGCCATTGGCACGATCGCCCGTTCGTCACGGTCAATTGTGCTGCGATACCGGAAAGCCTCATCGAGAGCGAGCTGTTCGGCTACGCCCAGGGCAAGTTCGCGAACACTTCCAGAGAGGGACGCGCCGGCAAGATCCAGCAATCCAGCGGAGGCACGCTGTTCCTCGACGAAATCGGCGACATGCCGATGCTGCTGCAGACGCGCCTGTTGCGCGTCATCGAGGCACGCGAGGTGGCCCCGCTCGGCGGCGAGGCCGCGATCCCGGTCGACCTGCACGTGATCACCGCAAGCCATCGCGATCTGCGCGCGATGGTCGCGAGCGGCGAATTCCGCGAGGACTTGTACTACCGTCTCAACGGAATGACGCTGTGCCTGCCCCTGCTTCGCGATCGCGGCGACAAGGCCGAACTGATCCAGGCACTGCTGCGCGAAGAAGCCGCCGACGCCACCATCGAGATCGCGCGCGACGCGTTCAAGCGCCTGATCGACTATCCCTGGCCCGGCAACGTGCGCCAGCTGCGCAACGTGCTGCGGACCGCATCGGTGCTGTGCCGCAACCACACGATCCGGCTATCGAACCTGCCGCAGGAAATTCTCGACAACGACTACCAGGCCGCGCCCGCACCGGCATCTTTCGTCGGTGCGGGTGCGTCCGGCACAGCGCAAGGACCGGCCGGCCTGCCGTCGAGCGCGCTGCGCGACGCCGAACGCGCGGCCCTGCTGCGCGAACTGGAGCGCCTGCGCTGGAACGTCAGCCGCACGGCGGCGGCGCTCAACATCAGCCGCAATACGTTGTATCGCAAGATGCACAAGCACGGCATCGTGCTCTCGCACTGAACAAAGCCCCGCTTCCGCAGCGAAAAAGGCCGACGTCGCGCCAACGGAATACGAAGCCGTCGTCGTTGCCGCCGCCGCGATGCCAGCGCGTGGTCGCACTGAATTCCTCCCAGCGCGTTGCAGGCAAGACAAACACAAGTCGGCGAACGAGTCGGTCCCCGCTGCGAGAAAGCCGATAGCGGTTCTGGCCCTGCATGGCCAGTTGCGCGTGTGGCTTCGCGGCGGCGGATTCCACCCTGGTCCGAGTCACGGCGACTCACTATTACGTTCATCTGACCGGATTCAGGCTTGGAGAGTATTGCTCCGGGCAGCACTGTGCGGGCGCGACGTGGCATGGGGAGAGGAAGGCGTATATCAGAGCAAAAAGCCGCGGCTCGCGCGTCTGTTTCAGTGCCATGCCGGACGTCAGGGCAATCAGCCTGCCTTTGCCGGAGGCAGGTAAACGCGGAACTGACTCTCGAGCATTTTCACCACGCTCTGGCGCCAGGCGTCGGCCACGGTGCGCGACATGGGATCGGGGAAAATGTCTTCTTGGCCTTCCGCCAAACCGTCGTAGATGCCCTGTGCAGTCGTTTCGGGGGCGGCCTTCTGCACCTCGATGCCGCGGCTCATGTCTGTGTCGGTGGGTCCGATGTACGCCGCATGCACCGACACGCCTTCGCGCCCCAGCAACGCGCGGAGCGACTGGATCATGTTGGCCAGTGCTGCCTTGGAGGCGGAATAGCCCGGGGTTGCCGGCACCGGCGCAATGGCCGCCAGCGACAGGTTAGCGACGATGGCGCCGCGCGAATGCTTTAGCAGAGGAACGAATGCCTGGGTTACCCGCATCGTGCCGAGAACGTTCACTTCCAGCAGCTTCTGGATCTGGTCGAGATCGCTTAGGTCGTCGAACAGGGCGATCGCGGCGTTGTTGACCAGCACATCGAGCTGGCCCACCCGGGACACCGCGTGCGCGACCTGAGCTGCGTCGGTCACGTCGAGCCTGAGCGGCGTCACGCGCGCATCGGCATGGTGGAAATCGTTGCGCACTCCTGCGTAGACGCGCGCCGCACCGCGCCGCAATGCTTCGTCGACGAGGGCACGGCCGATGCCGCGGTTGGCGCCAGTGATGAGAAGGGTCTTCTTGCTGATGTTCATGGTGGAGTGCCTGGTAGGTGGGTTGAGGGGACGGATCAATCGTCGAGCATGCCCAGGCTCAGGTTGAGCATGGTGCCGGTTAGGCCGCTCGCGCGATCCGAAGCAAGGAAGGCTGCCGCCTCGGCCAGTTCCGGCAGGTGCAGCAGGCGCTTGGGATGGTTCTTGTCGGCCACGAAGTCGTGGAACTGCTCCCAGTTCATCCCGTAGACCTTGGCGTGAATGCCGAATACCTCGCGGATGGTCGCGGAATCCGGCATGCCGTCCGGGCGCAAGCCGGCCACTCGGATGCCGTGCGACGCAAGTTCCGCGGAAAGGTTGCGGGTGAGTACGTCAATCGCACCCATCGCGAGCGCAAAGCCTCCCAGCAGCGGAATGCTGGCGCGCGACACGATTGGCGTGATGGTGAGGATCACGCCAGACTTGTTCTGCACCATGCGGCGCGCCGCGAGTCGCGCAGTGAGGAAGTTCGTTCGCGTGTAAGTGGCAATCGGCAGCGTGAACTGCTCGACCGTGATGTCCGTGAGAGGCACGCCCTGCAAGGTAGTGTTGGGTATGCCAACGGCATTGAAGGAGATGTCGATGCCACCGGCTTTGGCGGCAACGGCGTCGAGGTGCCGGTCGATCGCCGTCTCGTCCAGGGCATCCACCATGGCGGCTTCGGCCTGCCCGCCATCGGCACGGATTTCCTGCGCCAGTGTTTCCACCCTGGCCATGTCGCGGCCGGTCAGGAAAACGCCGGCGCCCTCACGGGCAAAGACCTTCGCAACCGCAGCACCGACGCCACCGGCGGCGCCATAGATCACCGCATTCTTACGTTTGAGCAGCATGTCGTTACCTCTCTCGAGCGGGATTCTTCGCCGCGCATTCGGCGGCACTCATCAGGAATCGAACTGACGGGGCAAAAAGAATCGGTGCTTGGAGGATTGGTCGGCCCGACCGGATGGCATGTGGAGGAGGCTCCGGTCTGCCGTGGCAGAGATTCGCTGCGGGACCGATTCCTTTGCGCGCCCTGGAACGTTCTCAAGATGAGCGGGAGAGTCGCCGAAAAGGCGATGCCTCCCGGCGCATAATCAGGCACTTTTCTAGATCATCGCTACCAAAACTTCGAGGACCGACCGGGCCATGACGGACGCTTCTGCTGCACTCCCTGCGCGACAGCTATTGCTCGAACGCATCTTGGCCGAAATACGGCCGCGCCTGCACCGCTACGCGGCGCGCATGACCGGCTCCGCGGTGGACGGCGACGACGTGGTGCAGGAAGCGGTGATGAAGGCACTCGACTCGCCGCCGGATATCGACAACTTCTCCGTGCTCGAACGCTGGCTGATTCGGGTGATCCACAACACCGCGATCGACTTCGTGCGGCGGCGCGCCCGCGAAGACGAACGCCACGCGGACGAGGAGCTGGACATGATCATCGACCATTTCACCCGCGTTGACACTTTCGACGCTGCACTCGTCGGCTTCAGGCTCTTTGTGCTACTGCCACCACTGCAGCGCAGCACCGTGATCTTCAAGGACGTGCTCGGCTACTCTCTGGACGAAGTCTCGAACTTCACCGACAGCACGGTGCCGGCGGTCAAATCGGCTTTGCAGCGTGGTCGTGCCCGTCTGAAGGAACTCGCCAGCACGCCAGACGACGCGCCGGCACCTCTGCTCAATGCACACGAACGCCGTCTGCTGACCGCTTACGCTTCCCACTTCAATGCACGGAATTTCGATGCGGTGCGAGACATGCTGGCGGAAGAGGTCAAACTCAACCTAGTGAACCGCATGCAGGTGAACGGCAAGGTGCGGGTTTCCAACTACTTCGAGAACTACAACCGCTTGAGCGGATGGAAACTGGGGTTAGGTCTCGTGGATCGCAATCCTGCGCTGCTCGCGTTCGACCCCGACGAGCCGGACGGTGCACCTTTGTATTTCGTGGTGATCGAGTGGAACGGCAGTGACGTCTCCGCGATTCGCGACTTCCGCTACGCACGGTATGTACTGGAAGGTGCGCAGATCGTAGTGTTGGATCGACTGCAGGTGGCTGCCTAATATTGCTCCGCCACTAAACGCATAGGAAACCCGGGGTCGAAAGCGGAAAACCGGGGTCGAACCCGGGTACAAACCCGGGGTCAGAGTAGACTTTCCTGGTTAGCAGAGACCTCGGCGATCTTCGGCCTACGCGGTCGTAAATCCTGCAACTGCGCGCTGAGGTTCAGCGCTAATCAGGTCTAAGAATGCCCCCTACACACGGTACGCTTGCGGGAACCGCAAACGCCCAGACAGAAAAAAGGCCGACGTCGCGCCGACCTCTTTTCATTCAGTGAAACGTTTCAGGCCTTGAGCACGCCGCTCTGTTTGGCCGCATGTGTCGCCAGAGCATCCATCAGCGGCGGGTTGAGGCAGTCGTAGTAGTCGTTGCCGAAAATCTCCTTCAGCCGAGCGCGCACCGCACCCATACCGTTCGGGTCGGCGCCGGCTTCGATGATTGATGACACGAACGCGGCGAAACCGGCCGGCGCCCAGCCTGACTGCGGCGACAGTTCGGCGTGGATGAAGTCCAGTCCGTAGAACGCGTGCTTGTTGTTCTCAATGCGGCCGAACAGGTGCACACCGCAGCCGGTGCAGGCGTAGCGCTGGATCGTCGCCTTGTCGTCGACGATCTTGAGCTTGTTGCCGTTCTCGGTCACCTTCACTTTGTCCTTCGGCACGACGCCGACGACGGAGAACAGCGCACCGGCCGGCTTCCAGCACTTGGTGCAGCCGCACGCATGGTTGTGCAGCACCTGCGAATCGACCTGCACCTTGACCGGATTGCTGCTGCACTTGCAGACCAGGGTGCCGCCCGCGAAACCCGCGGCGGCGGGCTTGAGGCCTTTGTCTACGGATGGATGAATTGCAACTGCCATGGCTGTTCCTCCCGATTATTGAAATGCTTGCCGTGATCCACGGCGCCAGACACTGTTGTTGCGTTCATCCGTGATCGCGAAGCTGAGAAATGCGGCCGTCCACGACCGCGCTTCTTTCGAAAATCAATACTTGATGACCGAGCGGATCACCTTGCCTTCGTGCATCAGATCGAAGGCGTGGTTGATCTGCTCGAGCGGCAGCGTCTCGGTGACGAACTCGTCGACCTTGAGTTCGCCGGCGAGATAACGATCGACATAGCCCGGCAGCTGCGAACGGCCCTTCACCCCGCCGAACGCCGAGCCGCGCCAGACGCGGCCGGTGACGAGCTGGAACGGACGCGTGGAAATTTCCTGCCCTGCGCCGGCGACGCCGATGATGATCGACTCGCCCCAACCCTTGTGGCAGCACTCCAAGGCCGAGCGCATCACGTTGACATTGCCGATGCACTCGAATGAGAAGTCGACGCCGCCATCGGTCAGATCGATGAGCACCTGCTGGATCGGCTTGTCGTAGTCCTTCGGATTGACGAAGTCGGTTGCCCCCATCGCCTTCGCCATTTCCCACTTCGACGGATTCAGATCGACCGCGATGATGCGCGAGGCCTTGGCCATCACCGCGCCCTGCACGACGGCGAGACCGATGCCGCCGAGGCCGAACACGGCCACCGTAGCGCCCGGCCATACCTTGGCCGTGTTGAGCACCGCGCCGACACCCGTGGTGATGCCGCAGCCGAGCAGGCAGACCTTGTCGAGCGGCGCTTTCGGATTGATCTTCGCGAGCGAGATTTCCGGCAGCACCGTGTACTCGGAAAACGTGCTCGTGCCCATGTAGTGCAGCACCGGCTTGCCCTGGTAGGAGAAGCGCGAGGTGCCGTCCGGCATCAGGCCTTTGCCCTGGGTCACCCGGATCTTCTGGCACAGGTTGGTGCGCCCGGATTTGCAGAATTTGCATTCGCCGCATTCGGGCGTGTACAGTGGAATCACGTGATCGCCCGGTTTGACGCTGGTCACACCCGGACCGACTTCCTCGACGATACCGCCGCCCTCGTGGCCGAGGATGACCGGGAAAAGACCTTCGGGATCCGCACCCGACAGCGTGAACGCATCGGTGTGGCAGACACCCGTGGCGACGATGCGCACGAGCACCTCGCCCTGCTTCGGCCCCTGCAAATCGACGTCCACGATCTGGAGAGGCTTGCCTGATTCGAAGGCGACCGCTGCTTTGGTTTTCATTTCCATTCCTCGCAACAAGTTTTGATGAAAAGACGTCGAAACGCGCGGTTTCGAATCACCGCAATCAGCCCCTCGCCTGTCCAGGCGAGGGCAATACTCATGTCCGCAGCACCGCCGCGTGATGACGCAGGTGATCCTCGATAAAGGTGCTGATGAAGTAGTAACTGTGGTCATAGCCCGGCTGCATGCGCAGCGACAACGGCTGCCCGACTTTCCTGCAGGCGGCCTCGAAGATCTCCGGGCGCAGGTTCTCGTTGAGGAAGCTGTCCGCATCACCCTGATCGATCAGGATCGTGCCGGGAAACTTCTTCTGCTGGACCAGTTCGGTCGCGTCGTACCGCTTCCAGGTTTCACGATCGGGGCCGAGCAGGCGCGGAAACGCGTTCTCGCCCCAGCTCACCTGCATCGGCGCGACGATCGGTGCGAACGCGGATACCGTGCGGAAACGGTCGCTGTGCTTGAGTGCGATCGTCAGTGCGCCGTGGCCGCCCATCGAATGGCCGAAGATGCCGACCCTTTGCGTGTCGATCGGAAAATGTTCGGCGATCAGGTCGGGCAATTCGCGACTGCAATACGTGTACATGTTGAAGAACTTCGACCACGGCGGGACAGTGGCATCGACGTAGTAACCCGCCCCCGCGCCGAACCGCCAGTCCTCCGTCTCGCCCGGGATGCCGGTGTTGCGCGGACTCGTATCAGGCGCGATCACGATCAATCCGAGCTCGGAGGCGACGCGCTGCGCGCCGGCCTTGATCGTGAAGTTCTCCTCGGTGCAGGTCAGCCCGGACAGCCAGAACAACGCCGGCACCTTGCCGTGCTTCACCTGCGGTGGCTGGTACACGGTGAAACGCATCGACCCGTTGCACGCGGTCGAATCGTGCCGGTAGAACCCCTGCACTCCGCCAAAACTTTTCTGTTCGGAAATTTTTTCGATTGCCGCCACGGACATGATCCTTGTGTTGCCTGGGAATCTTTCGAGCCGCGGCACGACGAGTTCCTCGAGGGTCGACGAGGATTCTAGGGCGGGTTTGCGGCTCGGGAAGGGGTGTGCTGAATCTAGGGGTGGCTGCGCACAAACTGTCCCGGAAGCGGAGCAATCGTGCCGCGGCGGCGGTGTCCAACCGTCGCTCTCGACAAAAACCGGACCCGACAAACTCCGCGTCGATCTGCGCAAGCAATGCGGGAAGATCTACTTCGCCGCCGCCGTAGTCCAGCGTTTCAGCCAGGCATTCACGGTGTCGTGCCAGAGCACGCTGTTCTGTGGTTTCAACACCCAGTGGTTTTCGTCGGGAAAATTCAGCAGTTCGCTGGGAATGCCGCGCCGCTGCAACGCGGTAAACGCGGCCAGGCCTTGCTCCACAGGAATGCGGAAATCCTTCTCGCTGTGGATCACGAGCATCGGCACGCGCCAATCCTTCACATGGTTGACCGGATTGAACTTCTCGTAGTTCTCGGGTTTGTCCCACGGCGTGCCCTTGTTCTCCCATTCGGAGAACCACAGTTCCTCGGTCGCGTAGCCCATCATGCGGTTGTCGAACACGCCGTCGTGGTCGACCAGGCACTTCCACGGCTGGTTCCACCTGCCGGCGATCCAGTAGACCATGTAGCCACCGTACGACGCGCCGAGCGCGCAGGCACGGTTGCCGTCGAGAAAAGCATACTTTTCCAGTGCTGCCGCCCAACCCTTCTGCAGGTCCTCGAGCGGCTTGCCGCCCCAGTCGCCCGAGATCGCATCGGTGAAGGCCTGGCCGTAGCCGGTCGAGCCGTGGAAGTTGACCATGACCACGGCGAAGCCCTGGCCCGCGTAGGTCTGCGGGTTCCAGCGATAACTCCAGTCGTTGCCGAACGCGCTCTGCGGACCGCCGTGGATAAGGAACGCGACCGGATATTTCCTGCCCTTGTCGAAACCGACCGGCTTGACCACCCAGCCCTGCACGCTGTCGCCGTTGGCACCCTTGAACGTGAACGGCTCGTAGGCACCGGTCTCGACGAAGGCCATCTTGACCGAGTTCTGGTTCGTCACCTCTGCAATCTTGCCGCCATTCGCGGCGACGCGGAACAAATCGGCCGGCGTCTGCAACGTGGTGCGTGCGAACACGATGTCGTTGCCGTGCACGCTGTAGTCGTGCACCGCGCCCGCACCCACGAGCTTCGTCGCCTTGCCGGTTGCGATGTCGATGCCGAACAGAGGATGCTCGCCGTTGTCGTCCGCGGTCACGAACAGCGTCCTGCCATCGGCCGAGAGCTTGAGTCCGCCTGCGGAACGATCCCATTGCGGATCGATCTCGCGCGTCGCACCGCTTGCCAGATCCATCGCCATCACGCCGAAACGATCCGCCTCGAAGCCGGCGCGCTTCATCGCCAGGTAGTACAGCGTCTTGCCGTCGGCGGACGGTACCGGCGCGGTGTCCCAGGCGGGATTCGCAGCAGTCAGGTTTTTCGGCTTGGCACTGGCGTCGGCCGGTACCGAGTAGATGTCGAAGTTGGTCGACCACGGCTCGCTGTTGCCGGCGATGCGCACGCTGAAGTACACGGTCTTGCCGTCGGCGGAAAACGCGAACTCGTCGTCGCCGCCGAACGGTTTCGAAGGCATGTCGCCGTCGATGCCGCGCGTCAGCAATTTCGGCGCGCCGATCTGCCCGTTCGCATCGACCGTCGCCACGAAAAGCTGCGAGCGCAGCCCGTCGGCCCATGTGTCCCAGTGGCGCACGAACAGCTTGTCGTAGATGCGCCCGCTGGTCTTGCTCTTGTCCCTGTCGACGGCGCGCTGCTTCGTGCACTCGATCGGATCACTTTCCTTGCCGCAGTCGGGCCAGATGTCGATGGACAACAGCACCTGCTTGCCATCCGGTGAAAACTTGTAGGCGTTGATGTCGAGGGCGAGG
>JAFEFS010000058.1 GCA_018240465.1 Pseudomonadota bacterium | reverse complement strand
CAGCCTCAAGCTGATGCGCGAGTTCGCGCGCAACAACAACCGCGAATGGTTCACCGAGCACAAGGCGCGCTGGGAAGCCGTGGTGCGCGATCCGTTCCTGCACCTGATCGGCGATCTCGCTGCACCCTTGGCCAGGATCAGCAAGCACTATCGCGCGGATCCGCGCCCGCACGGCGGCTCGATGTTCCGCATCTACCGCGACACGCGTTTTGCCAAGGACAAGACGCCGTACAAAACCTGGCTCGGCGCACGCCTCTACCACGAACGCGCGCCGCAGGTGCACGCGCCGCTGTTCTACATGCACATCCAGCCCGGCGACAGCTTTGCTGGTGGCGGCCTCTGGCATCCGGAGCCGCCGACGCTGGCGCGCGTGCGCGAATTTCTCATCGACAATCCCGCCGCGTGGAAGAAGGCGACGCGGGGCAAGAAGTTTCTTGAAACGTTTCATCTCGGCGGCGAGGCCTTGTCGCGTGCGCCGCAGGGCCTCGATCCGGCGCATGAGTTGATTGCGGATCTCAAACGCAAGGATTTCGTCGCCTCGCGCGAACTGAGTGATGCGCAGATCACCTCGGCAGAGCTTGCGCCGTTGCTGATCGAAAGCTTCAAGGGCGTGGCGCCGCTGGTCGACTATCTTTGCGCATCGCTCGATCTGGAGTTCTGAATGGCGACCGGCAACGGCAAGGCGCTGCGCGCGATCGCGATCTACAAATTTGCCAAAGGCCTGGCCCTGCTCGTGTTGGCAGTGGCGGCGTTCCGTCTCGTGCGCACGCCGTCGCTCGATCATTTCGCGAGATGGATCGCGCAACTGCCGCTGCGCAGCGGTCACGGCATGGTGTTGCATTGGATCGATGCGCTGCTCGGACTGACGCCGCGCAGGTTCGAGCTGATCGGCATCGGCGCGAGCATCTACGCGACGTTGTTCCTCGTCGAAGGCTGGGGCCTGTGGCAGCGCAAGCGCTGGGCCGAGTACCTGACCGTGTTTGCGACCGCCTCGCTGATTCCGTTCGAGGTCTGGGAGATCTACCACCACTTCACCTGGCTCAAGGTGCTCGCGCTCGCGGTCAATGTCGCGATCGTGATTTACCTCTGGCGCATCGTGCGCCGCGGCGGCTGATCGCCTTCAGGCATCGGCGAACGGAAACGCCAACACCTCACGGATGTCGTCGGTGCCGAGCATCGCCATGAGCAGACGCTCGATGCCGAGCGCGACGCCGGCGCACTCGGGCATGCCCTGCGCCAGCGCCGCAAGCAGGTTCGTATCGAGCGGCATTTCGATGAGCCCGCGCTCGCGCCGGCGCGCGTTGTCGCGCTCGAAGCGCGCGCGCTGTTCGGCGGCATCGGTCAGCTCGTGATAGCCGTTGGCGAGTTCCTGCGTGCCGAGGTACAACTCGAAGCGTTCGGCCACGGGCGGATTGTCTGCGCGAATCTTCGCCAACGCGCACTGCGTCGCCGGATAGTCGTGGATCACGCTGATGCGGCCGGCCGGAAACGTCGGCTGGATGCGGTGCGTGAGCAACAGATCGAGCCAGTCGTCGCGCTCCAGACCATGCGCGTCGATCGTCACTTCGCCGAGCGCGACACGCAATTCGGCTTCGCTCGCGTTGAACGGATCCACGCCCAGGGTCGAAACAAACAGATCGCGATACGTGAGTTTTTTTACCTCGGCCCGCCTGCCGACAAGCACCAGCGCCGCATGCACGAGTTCGACGGTTTCGTCGATCAATCGCACGTGATCCCAGCCGACGCGATACCACTCGAGCATCGTGAACTCGGGGTTGTGTCGCCGCCCCGCCTCGCCGTTGCGGAATACGCGCCCCAGTTCGTAGTTGTCGCCGACGCCCGCGGCGAGCAGGCGTTTCTGTGCGAATTCCGACGACGTGCGCAGCCAGCGCAACGCCACACCCGCATCGGAGTGGCCCGCGAAGCGCGTGTTGAAACTCTCGATGTTCGGATCGGTGTTGCCTGCCGCGGAGAGAATCGGCGTCCCGACTTCGAGCACGCCGCGCTGCGCGAAGAAGCCGCGAATCTGCGCGTACAGGCGCGCGCGCAGGCGCAACGCCGCAAGCGGTCCGTCAGACTTCATGTATTTTCAGGAATTCAAGCAGCCGCGCCTCGTCCCAGACCTCGACGCCGAGCTCGTTGGCCTTGTCGAGTTTGGACCCGGCTTCCGCACCGGCGACGACGAAGCTCGTTTTCTTCGACACGCTACCTGCAACCTTGGCGCCGAGTGCTTCGAGTCGCGCCCTGGCCTCCTCACGCGTCAGCGCGCCGAGGGCGCCGGTCAGCACGGCCGTCTTGCCGGCAAGAGGGCCGTCGATCGTGCGTTGCGGCTCGTGCTCGGTCCACGCCACACCACGGGCGCGCAACTCGGCGATCACGTCGCGATTGTGCGGCTGAGCGAAGAAACGGGCGACATGCGCGGCCACGATCGGGCCGACATCAGGCACGGTTTGCAAGGCATCCACATCGGCCGCCATCAGTGAATCGAGCGAACCGAACCAGCGCGCGAGCGCTTTGGCCGTTGTCTCGCCCACGTCGGAAATGCCTAACGCATAGAGGAAGCGCTCCAGCGTCGTCCCGCGACTGCGGTCGATCGCGGCGATCACATTTTCGGCCCACTTGGTCGCGACCTTGCCAGACTTGACCGTCTCCGGGGTCGTGCCGTCGCGCTCGTCGGCGCGGCGCTTCATCTCGAGCAGGTCGTCCAGCGTAAGCTTGTACAGGTCGGCCACCGATTGGACATAGCCGAGTTCGGTCAGATCCTCGATGTAGCGCTCGCCAAGGCCGTCGATGTCGATCGCGCGACGCGAAGCGAAATGGAAGATCGCCTGCTGGACCTGGGCGGCGCAACTCAAGCCGCCGGTGCAGCGCGCGACCGCCTCGCCCTCCTCGCGCACGATTTCCGAGCCGCAGACGGGGCACGTCGCCGGCATCGCCCACGGCGGCCGCGCGGCATGTTGCGCATCGGCGACGACACTGACGACTTCGGGAATCACATCGCCCGCGCGGCGCACGATCACCGTGTCGCCGATGCGCACGTCGAGGCGCGCGACCTGGTCGGCGTTGTGCAGCGTCGCGTTGGTCACGGTGACGCCGCCGACGAAGACCGGCTTCAGTCGCGCGGTCGGCGTGGCCGCGCCGGTGCGGCCGATGTTGATGTCGATCGCCTCGACCGTGGTGGTCTGCTCCTGCGCCGGGAACTTGTGCGCGATCGCCCAGCGTGGCGTGCGTCCGACGAAGCCGAGCTCGCGCTGCAGGGCGAGGTCGTCGAGCTTGTAGACGACACCGTCGATATCGAACGGCAGCGCATCGCGCTGCGCGCCGATGCGGCGGTAGTAGGCCAAGCAACCGCTCTCGCCTTCCGCTGTGGAGACAAGCTTGCTGAGCGGGAAGCCCCAGTCGCGCAGCCGGTGCAGCGTCTGCGCATGCGTCGGTGGCAGCGTGCCGCCCTCGACCACGCCGACCGCGTAGGCGTAAAACGCGAGCGGTCGCTTTGCGGTGATGCGCGGATCGAGCTGGCGCAGCGAACCGGCGGCGGCGTTGCGCGGATTGATCAGCAGCTTGATCTTGCCGCCGGAGTTGCGCGCCAGCTCGTTGTACTTCTCGAAACCGGCACGCGGCATGTAGACCTCGCCGCGCACTTCGAGCACGGCGGGCCAGTCCTTGCCATGCAGCTTTAGCGGGATCTGCTTGATCGTGCGCAGGTTCGCGGTCACGTCCTCGCCGCTCTCGCCGTCGCCGCGTGTCGCGCCGCGCACGAAGCGGCCCTTCTCGTAACGCAGGCTGATCGCGAGGCCGTCGAACTTGGGTTCGACCGAAAACGTCAGCGGCCGACCGTCGTCGCCGCCGAGGCGCGTGCGAATGCGGCGAACGAACTCGGCGATCTCCTCGTCGTTGAACGCGTTCGCGAGCGACAGCATCGGGATGTCGTGGCGCACTTCGGCAAACTCGCTCGACGGCGCGGCACCGACACGCTGCGTCGGCGAATCGGAGGTGACGAGTTCGGGGTGCGCCGCTTCCAGCGCCTCGAGTTCGCGCATCAGTGCGTCGTACTCGGCGTCGGGAATCGTCGGTGCGTCCAGCACGTGATAACGATGGCTGGCTTCGTCCAGTTTTTCGCGCAGAACTGCCGCGCGGTGGGCGATATCGTTTGAAACGGTTGCGCTCATGGCGGGATTTTAGCAACACCTTGCATGTTGCACCGCGCTTGCCGGAAGCTTGCCGCATCCAACGGGGAGACCACGATGGCGAAATCGAACTGGAAGGCGTTTCCACACTCGGACAAGGCCTACGACTACGCGGGCGACAAGCTCGCCAAGGCCTGGGCCAAACTGCACGCCGGCGATCAGGAGCCGTTGCCCGACGAAAAACACGTGGCCAAGCTGCTCAAGGCCAATCCCAAGCTCGGCAAGGACGCGGCAAAGACCGCCGATGCGCTGCAGGACGCCTGGCGCGCCTTTCATCGCGGCGATTTCCATGAAGCCTACGAGGCCGGCATTGCGCTGAAGGCGTTGGGCGCGTCGGTCGCGATCAAGGCTGGCGGCATCCATGCGACCTACCTCGTCGACAGCGACAAGGAAAAGACCACGCGCTTCGATACGCTGGCCAAGCTCGCCGACGAGGCGATCACGGCGCTGCCCGGCGAGGCCAATTCGCACTATCGCCGCGCGTTCGCACTTGGCCGCTACAGCCAGACGCTGTCGATTACACAGGCGCTGGCGCAGGGCATCGGCGGCAAGGTCAAGGAATCGCTGGACAAGACGCTCAAGCTCGCGCCCAAGCACGCCGAGGCGCATACCGCGCTCGGCGTCTACCACGCCGAGATCGTCGGCAAGGTCGGCGGCATGCTCGCCAAGCTGACTTACGGCGCGAGCGCGGCCGAAGCGGAAAAGCAGCTCAAGGAAGCGCTCAAACTCACCCCCGATTCGCCGATCGCGTGGGTCGAGTACGGCAACGCGCTGATGCTCCTGCACGGCGACAAGCGCGAGGATGAGGTTGCCGAGGCCTACGCCAAGGCGGCGAAGCTCAAGCCGAAGGATGCGATGGAAGCGCTCGATGCGGCCTGGGCGAAGGAGCAGATCGAGTAGCGTCGCACGCGGCGAACGCGCTCGCTCGCCTCAGCCCGGCCTTCGCGCGCTCGTGCGCGGAAACCGCGCCGCTTGCCGCAACCGTGGAAACAGCCGGGCACGCCCGCGCGCGCGCGCTCAGACGCGGCGGAACACCAGCGACCCGTTGGTGCCGCCGAACCCGAACGAGTTCGACACGGCGATGTCTACCTTCGCCTCACGCGCCACGTTCGGCACGAAGTCGAGATCGCAGCCTTCGCCCGGCTCGTCGAGATTGATCGTGGGCGGCAGCACGCCGTCGCGCAACGCCAGGATCGAGAAGATCGCTTCGATGCCTCCGGCCGCACCGAGCAGATGGCCGGTCATCGACTTGGTCGAGCTTACCGCGAGTTTGTACGCGTGGTCGCCGAACACGGCTTTCGCCGCGAGCACCTCACCGACGTCGCCGAGCGGCGTCGAGGTGCCGTGCGCGTTGATGTAGCCAACCTCGACAGGATTGATGCCGCCGTCGTTGAGCGCGTTGCGCATGCAGCGCGCCGCGCCTTCGCCGCCCTCGCTCGGCGCGGTGATATGGTACGCGTCGCCCGACATGCCGAAGCCGACAAGTTCGCAATGGATTCGGGCGCCACGCTTTTTCGCGTGTTCGTATTCTTCGAGCACGAGCACGCCGGCACCGTCGGACAGGACAAAGCCGTCGCGATCCTTGTCCCAGGGACGGCTGGCCCTGGTCGGCTCGTCGTTGCGCGTGGACATCGCGCGCGCCGAGCAGAATCCGCCCATCGCAGTGCCGCAGGTTGCATATTCGGCGCCGCCGGCGACCATCGCATCGGCATCGCCGTACTGGATCATGCGCATGGCCAGGCCGATGTTGTGCGTCGCCGTCGTGCAGGCGGTGACGCAGGCTATGTTCGGCCCCTTCAGACCAAGCATGATCGACAGATTGCCCGCAGCCATGTTGATGATCGAGCTTGGCACGAAGAACGGCGAGATCCTGCGCGGGCCACGCTCGTGATAGGTGATCGCGGTTTCCTCGATCGTGTGGATACCACCGATGCCCGCACCGACCGCGACACCGATGCGCTCGGCGTCGTGCTCGTGCGTGGACAGGCCGGCATCATTGAGCGCCTGCATCGAGGCCGCGATGCCGTAATGGATGAACGGATCCATCTTCTTCACATCCTTGTGCGGGATGTAGGCCTCGGGGTTGAAATCGCGTACCTCGCCGGCGATGCGCGTCGGAAACGCGCTCGCGTCGAAATGCGTGACCGCGCCGATGCCGCTCACGCCCTCACGGATGTTCTTCCACGCCGTCGCCACATCGTTGCCGACCGGGCTGACAATGCCGAGGCCGGTGACCACTACGCGCCGCTTGCTCATAAGGTTTGCCTTTGCGATTTACCTTTGCGCTCGTCCTTGATCGCGAAAGTCAAGAAGCGGCCATCCCTGGCCGCACTCTTCAATAAAAATCCGCCAGGATTGACGCATTTTCAAACGCCCGTTCCCCGGGAGCAGAAACGCGAACTGCGCCTCGCGGGCGCAGTTCGTACCGTCGGATGGCGACGAAATCAGGGCTTGACGTGGGCCTTGATGTAGTCGACCGCCTGCTGCACGGTGGTGATCTTCTCGGCTTCCTCGTCGGGGATTTCGCATTCGAATTCCTCTTCGAGCGCCATGACGAGCTCGACCGTGTCGAGCGAGTCGGCGCCAAGATCGTCGACGAAGGACGCATTCGGCGTGACTTCATCCTCTTTGACGCCCAGTTGTTCGACGACGATCTTCTTGACGCGTTCTTCGATGGTGCTCATGGTGATACTTACCTCACAAGGCAGGCAGAAAAGTTGCGAAAAAGGGCTAACCCCGGACCGGGCGGATTGTAGGGCATACGCGGCGATCGCACCAGCGCGGCCCGACGCGACCTCAGGGCATGTACATGCCACCGTTGACGTGCAAGGTCTCGCCGGTGATGTAGGCGGCAGCAGGCGAGGCAAGGAACGCCACTGCGTTGGCGATGTCCTCTGCCGCACCAAGGCGGCCCAGCGCGATCTGGCCGAGCAGCGCGCCACGCTGGTCCTCGGTCAGGGCGCGCGTCATGTCGGTATCGATGAAACCGGGCGCGACGACGTTGACCGTGATGCCGCGCGAGCCGATCTCGCGCGCGAGCGACTTGGAGAACGCGATGATGCCGGCCTTCGCCGCGGCGTAGTTCGCCTGCCCCGGATTGCCGGTGACGCCGACGACCGAGGCGATGCTGACGATGCGGCCCTTGCGCGCCTTCATCATGCCGCGCATCACCGCCTTGCTCGTACGGTAGACCGAAGTCAGGTTGGTGTCGAGGATCGCCTGCCAGTCCTCGTCTTTCATGCGCATCAGGAGCTGGTCGCGCGTGATACCGGCATTGTTGACCAGAATCGTCACCGCGCCGAATTCCCCGGCGATGTCGCCGATCAGCTTTTCGACCGCGGCACCGTCGGTGACGTCGAGCATCCGGCCGACGCCCCCATGCGCGGCCAGGCGCTCGCCGATCGCGGCAGCGCCGGCTTCGGTGGTCGCCGTGCCGATGACTTTCGCACCCCGCGCGGTCAGCGTGTCGGCAATCGCTGCGCCGATGCCGCGGCTCGCGCCGGTGACGAGGGCGACTTCGCCCAGGAGACTTGCGGACATGCTTACCTCGCAGTGAACAGAGTGGTCGAAGGGGCGTTCAGCTTTTCCAGTCGGCGATCGCCTGCTGCAAATCCGCCGGTGCGCCGATCGCGCGCACGTCGAGGGTGCGATCGATGCGCTTGAACAAACCGGTCAGCACTTTGCCCGGCCCGCATTCGGCCGCGCGCTTGACGCCGGCGCCGGCGAGCGCCTGCACGCTCTCGGTCCAGCGCACGGGCTGGTAAAGCTGGCGCGAGAGTGCGGCGCGGATGTCGGCGAGATCGTTGAACGATTTCGCGTCGGCGTTCTGCACGACCGGGATTCGCGGCGTCTGCCAGGCGAGCGTGTCGAAGCGCTCGGCGAGCTTGTCGGCCGCGCCGCGCATCAACATGCAATGCGAGGGCACGCTGACTGCCAGCTTCACCGCCTTCTTCACGCCGAGTTCGGCAAGCCGCGCGAGCGCGCGATCGACCGCCTCGGCATGGCCGGCGATGACGAGCTGGCCGGGCGCGTTGAAGTTGGCCGGGGCGACGATTTGATCCTGCGCGACCTCGGCGCAAACCTGCGCGATCTGCGCATCGTCGCCGCCGAGCACCGCGGCCATCGCGCCAACGCCGGGCGGCACCGCCGCCTGCATCAGGCGCCCACGCTCGGCAACGAGCGCCGCGGCTTCGGCCAGTGGCAACGCTTCGGCGCAGACCAGCGCGGTGTACTCGCCCAGACTGTGCCCCGCGAGTACGTCGGGAAGCGCGCCGCCGAGTTGCCGCCACACGCGCCACACGGCAACGCCGGCGGCCAGTAGTGCCGGCTGCGTGTTCTCGGTGCGGTTGAGGGCATCTTGCGGCCCCTCCTGGGCAAGCACCCACAGATCGAGGCCGACGCGGCTCGAAGCTTCCTTGAAAGTCTCCTCGACGATGGAGAATTCGCCGGCGAGGTCGGAAAGCATGTTCAACGACTGCGAACCCTGGCCGGGAAAGACGAAGGCGGACTTCGCCGGAGAGTTCGAAGGAAGCTGATCCGCGGGTGCAGTGGATTCGTTCATGGCGCCAAGGATTGGAAAACGTACTTGTGCGGAAATGCAGGTCGACGCAAGTGCCGACGATCAGTAGCGCAACAGCGCCGAGCCCCAGGTGAAGCCGCCGCCGAACGCTTCCAGCAGCAGCAACTGGCCTCGTTGCACCTTGCCCGAACGCACGGCATAGTCGAGCGCGAGCGGCACCGAGGCGGCCGATGTGTTGGCGTGTTTGTCGACGGTGACGATGACTTTGTCCATCGGCATGTCGAGTCGCTTTGCGGTCGCCTCGATGATGCGCAGGTTGGCCTGATGCGGGATCAGCCAGTCGAGCTGGTGGCGGTCGAGCTGGTTCGCTTCCAACGTTTCCTCGACCACGCGGTCGAGCGTCTTCACCGCGACCTTGAATACTTCGCGGCCCTGCATGAGCACTTTCAGGCCGTGGTTTTTTTCGTCGGTGAAGCCGGTCGAAACGCCGACCGGATTCCACAGCAGCTCCTTGTAACCGCCGTCGGCGTGGATGTGGCTGGACAGGATGCCCGGTTCGTCAGCGGCCTGCAGCACGACCGCGCCGGCGCCGTCGCCAAACAGCACGCAGGTGGAACGGTCCGACCAGTCGAGAAAGCGCGACAGCGTTTCCGCGCCGACCACGAGCGCGGTCCTGGCCATGCCGGTGCGGATGAACTGGTTGGCGACGGTCAGCGCGTAAAGAAAGCCCGAGCAGGCCGCATTGACGTCGAACGCGGCGCAACCGTTCGCCCCGAGCCGATGCTGGAGCAGGCAGGCGGTCGAGGGGAATACGAGATCGGGCGTGGTCGTGCCGATCACGATCAGGTCGATCTGCCTGGCATCGACGCCGGCGGCCTGCAGCGCCGCCGTGGCGGCGGCATAGGCGAGGTCACCCGTGGTCTGGCCCTCGGCGGCAATGTGGCGCTGGCGGATGCCGGTGCGCTCGGCGATCCATTCGTCCGAAGTTTCGACGCGCGCCGCGAGCTCGGCGTTGCTGATGACGCGTTCCGGCAAAGCACTGCCGGTGCCCGCGATGCGTGCGTAGGTCATGTCTTCTCCCCTGTCGCGCTCAATCGCGCGACGCGAGCGCGCGCGCGCGCCACGGCGAAACCGTGGCGGCGGAACACTTCGCGGTTTTCATCGTTGCCGGAGCGGCAATCACGGCTTGCGAATCGCCCGAGCAGGCGAATCAGTCTTCTTCGTGCACCGGGGTCTTGCTGTCGATCACCTTGCGGCCACGGTAGTAGCCGTCCTTGGTGACATTGTGGCGCAGATGGGTCTCGCCCGAGGTCGGGTCGGTGCCGAGCTGCTTGGCGCTGAGCGCGTTGTGCGCGCGGCGCATGCCGCGGCGGGACGGGGACTTACGGCTTTTGGCAACGGCCATGATACTTCTCCGAAAATATATGCAACTACAGTTTTACATTCTTCAGCACCGCGAACGGGTTCGGCTTCGCCGTGTCCTGCGTGGCGACGGCATCCTTCCATTCGTGTTGCATTTCCTGCGTTCCCGGCTTCACCGGAAACACCGGCAGGGCCAGAATCAACTCGTCCTCGACCACATCGGCCGGACGCAGGCCCGCGGGATCGAGCAACAACGCCTCGTAGCCGGCCGGCAAGGCCGCCTCGTCTTCCTCGTCGACGATGAAACCGAGCTTCGCATCGATCTCGACCGGTTGCTCGAAACGCTCCAGCGTGCGCTGACAGATCAGCGGCAACGCCGCTTTCGCCCTGACACGGACACCGGACACGCCGGCCTGATCCTTGTCGAAATCAAGCTCGTATTCGACTTCCCCTGAGGTATCCGCGAGGCCGTCGGCCAAGCGCTTCATCGAAGCCAGCGGCAGGCGGCCAGCGAACGTGCGCCTCGCACTCACCATGCGCCACGGATCGACCAGCTCGGGCAAGGTGTGATTCACGGGTGCGCGATGGTAGGTTCCGCAGCACACAAAGTCAATCATTTCGCGGTTTTAGGTGTTTCGCGTCGGCGCACCCGAACATCGGGTTTCGGGCGAGAATAAGCCCATGACCGCCCTCGCCGACACCGACCTCGTTCTCGCTTCGACCTCCACCTATCGCCGCGAATTGCTGACCCGGTTGGGTGCGCCGTTTCGCCAGCAGTCGCCGCAGGTAGACGAAACCGCGCAGCCCGGCGAGACGCCGACACGGCTCGCGACCCGTCTGGCTGCGGCCAAGGCGCGCGCCGTCGCGGCCCTGAACCCGGGCGCCGTCGTGATCGGTTCCGATCAGGTCGCTGATTGCGTCGGCCGGATCCTCGGCAAACCCGGCGACATCGATCGCGCTCGCGCGCAGTTGCGCGCGAGCAGCGGCAACCGCGTTGTTTTCCACACCGCGGTCTGCGTGATCGACACCCGCCACGCACCCGCGCGCGAATTCCATGCGATCGACACGACGGCGGTCGCGTTTCGCCACCTCGACGACACGGAGATCGAGCGCTACCTGACGCGCGAGAAACCGTTCGATTGCGCCGGCAGCTTCAAATCGGAAAGTCTCGGCATCGCCTTGTTCGCAAAGATCGAATCACAGGATCCGACGGCGCTGGTCGGACTCCCGCTGATCGCGTTGTGCCGGCTGCTGCGCGAGGCGCGCATCGAAATCGTCTAGGAAATCCGCGCCGCGGATCGCAGAACGCGTCGCCACGCAACTTGCGATTGCGCGAAATGCCTATACTCGGGTCATCTCCGGGAGTCCACGCCGCATGTCCGTATCGCTCGCCACAACCGCCGCTGCGCCGCCGCTCGATTCCGGCCTTCATCGCGCGCTCGACGACGCCGTCGCGCAGGTCAATGGCGTCGTCCTCGGCAAGGCCGCGCAGGTGCAGCTCGCCTTCGCCTGTTTTCTCGCCGGCGGCCATCTGCTGATCGAGGACCTGCCTGGAGTCGGCAAGACCACGCTCGCGCACGCGCTCGCGGCTACGCTCGACCTGTCGTTTTCGCGCATCCAGTTCACCGCCGACCTGCTGCCGTCCGACATCATCGGCGTCGGCATCTACGAACGCGGCGACGGCGCGTTCAAGTTCCACCCCGGCCCGCTGTTCGCGCAACTCGTGCTCGCCGACGAGATCAACCGCGCGACGCCGAAGGCGCAGAGCGCGCTGCTCGAAGCGATGGCCGAGCACCAGGTCACCGCCGACGGCACGACCCATGCGCTGCCGGAACCGTTCTTCGTCGTCGCCACGCAGAACCCGCTGGACCTGGCCGGCACCTTCGCCCTGCCCGACTCGCAGCTCGACCGTTTCATGCTGCGCATCGGCCTGGACTATCCGGATCGCGACGCCGAACGCGCCCTGCTGACTGCGAGCGACCGCCGCGAGCTGATCGCACGACTCGTGCCGCGACTCGACACCACGCAGGCAGTCGAGCTGCGCGCCGCGGCTACGCGCGTGCTGGTGAGTGCGGCGCTGATCGACTATGTGCAGGCCTTGCTCGGCGCGAGCCGCAGCCACGCGCAGATTCGCGTCGGCCTGTCGCCACGCGCCGGCCTCGCCCTGCTGCAGGCCGCGCGCGCGCACGCCCTGCTCGATGGCCGTGGTTACTGCCTGCCCGAAGACGTGCAAGCCGTCTTCGCCGCGATCGCCGCGCATCGCCTGATTCCCGCGGCGGCAAGCGGCGCCACGCGCGAGGATCTGGCGCGCCGTCTGCTCGAACAGGTTGCGGTACGCTGAAGACCGCATCGATGCGCGCCGCGCTCGCCTCGGGCTGGTCGACCCTGCAAAGCCTCGCCGAACGGCGCCTGCCCGCACTGACCCGGCTCAAGCGCGCAGAAGCGCTGCCCATCCTGCTGCACCGGCGGCGCATCTACGTCGTTCCGTCGCGCTTCGGCCTGGCCTATTCGGCGATGCTGCTGGTCATGTTGATCGGCTCGCTCAACTACGCGAACAACCCGGCATTGCTGCTGACCTGCCTGCTTGGTGCGGCCGCCTATCTGAGCGTATTCACTGCATTCCGCACGCTCAACCGCGTCGAACTCCGGTCGATCAAGGCGCACTCCTGCCACGCCGGCGATCGGTTGCCGCTGACCCTGCTGTTCGGCTCCGCCACACGGGCGCGAAAACACGGTCTCTGGCTGCGCATGGAAAACGGCGAAGGCGGATCGGCAACGGCATTCGCGCTTGCGGCCGATGGCGTGCAGACCGTCGAGGCAAGCCTGCCGGCGCCGCGCCGAGGCTGGCAACCGATCGGACGCGTCCGCGTGTGGACCGAACATCCGTACGGCCTGTTCCACGTCTGGAGCTGGTTGCATCCCGAGCAGAGTGCCCTCGTCTATCCGCGCATCGAATCCAATGCGCCGCCGCTGCCGCAGGGCCAAGGCGACGCGCGCGCACAGATCGCCGCGCGCGACGAGGACGAATTCGGCTTGCTGCGCGAATACCGCGCGGGCGACCCGCTCCGGCAGATCGCGTGGAAGGCAAGCGCACGTCGGGACCACCTGCTGGTCAAGCAATTCGAATCGCGACGCGGCCATGAAATCGTGCTGGCATGGAATCGTCTCGACGGCCTCGATGCGGAAGCACGCATCTCGCGTCTTGCCGCCTGGATCGAATGCGCCGAGAGCGCGCAGACGCCGTACCGCCTGGAGCTGCCGCAAACGCGCATCGACGCGGCGCTCGGACCCGCACACCGCCACGCCTGCCTGCGCGAACTTGCGCTGATGCCGGAGCGCGCGTCGTGAGCGGCCCCTCCCCGATATTGACCATGCGCCAATTCAGCTGGGTTGGCGCGGCGGTGCTCGCTGCTGTGCTCGCGCACGCGCCGCACCTGCCGGCCATCATCACCGCCCTCGCACTCGCGCTCGTTGCGGCGAGCTGGTTGCACCGGCGGCGCGGCGGCAGCGCGTTGCCGGGCTGGATCAAGCTCGTCCTGATCGCGGTTTTCGCCCTGGTGCTGATCGTGCAATACCGCAGCGTCATCGGCCGCGAACCCGGCAGTGCGCTCGCCTGCGCGATGCTCGCCTCGAAACTGCTGGAAACGCGCACACGGCGCGACGCGCTCGCGGCGATCTGTTTCGCCAGCTTCACCCTGATGAGCGCGCTGCTGTTCGACACCAGTCTCGCGTTCACCCTCGCCACGTTCGCTGGTGTGGTGCTGCTGCTCGCCGCGTTGCGCGAGCTTGAGCCGCAGGCGGTCACGGCCCCGAAACCGGCATCATCCCTGCGCGCCTGCTGGCCGACGCTGCGCGCCAGCCTGATCTCGCTCGCCATCGCCGCTCCGCTGGCCCTGTGCGGCTTTCTCTTCATCCCGCGCCTCGACTCGCCGCTGTGGCGCACGCCAGCCGACGCAGGCGCGCGCACCGGGATCAGCGACACCATGTCGCCCGGGTCGGTGCAGAACCTGCTGCTCGACGACAGCGCCGCATTCCGCGTCGACTTCGACGGCACGCCGCCGCCGCGCGCGCAGCTGTATTGGCGCGGCCCGGTGCTTACCGACTTCGACGGTGAAACCTGGCGTCGACGCGAAACCGGCATCGCCCCTCCGGACGCACGCGAAGCGACCGCGGGCAGCGCCGCGATCGGCTACGCAATCACCCTCGAAGCGAGCGACAAGCCGTGGCTGTTCGCGCTGGACGTGCCCGTGGACATCCCCGCGGAAACACAGCGCGGCCGCGACATGAGCCTCGTGCGCCGGCGCCCGGTCACCGAACTGTTCCGATATCGCGCGCGTTCGCTGCCGGACTACCGCTTCGATCGGGACCTGTCGGCAGACCTGCGCGCCGCAACCCTGGCATTGCCCGGCGGCTTCAATCCGCGCAGCGTCGAACAAGGCCGGAGCTGGCGCCGAGAGTTGCCGGACGACGACGCGATCGTGCGTGCCGCGCTGGATCTTTTCCACGACGCATTCTTCTACACGTTGTCGCCGCCGCCGCTCGGGCGCGACTCGGTCGACGATTTCCTGTTCGGGACGAAACGTGGATTCTGCGAGCACTTTGCCGCCGCGTTCGTCGTGTTGATGCGCGGGGCCGGCATCCCGGCGCGCGTCGTCACCGGCTACCAGGGCGGCTACTTCAATCCGGTCGGCGACTACCTGCTCGTGCGCCAATCCGACGCGCACGCCTGGGCCGAAGTCTGGCGTGCCGGACGCGGCTGGATGCGCGTCGATCCGACCGCGGCGGTGAGCCCGACGCGTGTCGAATTCGGTGCGCAGGCCGCCACGCTCGGCGAACGCACCTGGTATCGAGGCTGGTGGCTCGCAACGCGCAATCGGATCGACCTGGTCAACCACGCCTGGAACAACCTCGTCGTGCAGTTCAACGGCCAACGCCAGCGGGCCCTGCTGCGTCCGCTCGGCATCGACCATATCGAACCCGACACCCTGCTCTGGCTGCTGATCGGCGCAAGCGGCCTGATGCTCGTCGCCGCCACCCTCTGGGCAATGCGTACGTCGCGGCGCCGCGCCGCGCCGCTCGATGCCGCGTACGACGCACTGTGCGGGAAGCTCGCGCGCGTCGGCGCGCCGCGCAGCGACAACGAAGGGCCGTTGACCTACGCACGCAGGTTGCGGGTTGCGCAGCCGTTGTCTCAACGTTGCGCGAGCGAAGTTCAGCGGCTGTTCGCGGACTATGTCGGCCTGCGCTACGCTCGTGCGTTTCCGCCCATGGAGGGAATCGTGGAATTCGCCCGCCGCGTGCGCCGCCTTCGTCTCGAAACCCGCAGCTGAACGGCGTCCGCGTCCCTTGCAAATGTTTACGTTCCTGCCGCCGCGGCGGACTTAGAATGCGACGCAGGAGCCCGGACACTCGTCCTGTTTGCGAGTACGGCAGGAATTCGCCGCAGCGGCGTCCACCGCAGCCATAGTCAACGAGGTGCCTTATGCGTCACGTCCTGAAAACATCAGCATTCACGATCGGCGCCAGCGCCCTGCTCGCCGGTTGCGCGACCGTTCCCGCGCCGCTCGCGGGCAACGACTTCGCCGCGACCACGCCGCAGCAGGCCGTCGCGCAGAACGCGAGCGGCCAGCGCGTGCGCTGGGGCGGCGAGATCATCAAGGTCGAACCGCGCGCGGACCGCACCTGCTTCGAGATCCTCTCGCGCGAACTCTATGACGACGCGCGACCGAAACGTCGCGACCGGAGCCAGGGCCGCTTCGTCGCCTGCAAGCAGGGCTTCCTCGACCCGGCCGAATACCCGGCGGGCCGCGACGTCACCGTGGTCGGTGCAGTCGATGGCACCGAACGACACAAAGTCGGCGACTACGACTACACCTTCGCCAGGGTCGATGCGAACGAGGTCTATCTCTGGCCCAAGCGCGCCGACTACCCACCCGGCTACTACGACCCGTTCTGGGGCCCGTGCTACGGCGACCCGTTCTGGGGACCGGGCTGGGGCGGTTGCGGGCGCTGGGGTTGGGGCGGTTACTGGGGCGGCCCGCCGGTCGTGATCGTGCGGCCGAATCCGCCGCCGCCGAAATCAGGCAAGTAGCCGCACTCGGTGCAACGGAACAAGTCGCGCAAACGTCTTTGCTTGTGATTGTTCGACAGAGCAAAGGAATCGTTCATGCGCAGCTTCGTGCCCCCGATCATCATTCTTTCCGCCTTTCTGTTTTCCGCATGCGCACAGACGCCGCCGCGACTGCGCGGCGAGTTCGTGCCGATCGAGCCGGCCCAGGCTTCGACAGGAAAATTCAACGGAACCCCGGTACGCTGGGGAGGCATCGTCACAGGAATGCGCGCCGTGGATGCGGGAAGCTGCATCGAAGTGTCCGCATTCCCGCTGGATAAATGGACATCACGTCCGATCAACCTCGACACCAGCGCTTATACCCATGGTGACTCCGTACGACCGATGTACTACACGCAGAGCGGAAAATTTGATTCCCCGCCGCGCTTTCTGGCCTGTGGAGCCGATACCCAAGACAAGTCCATCTACCATGTCGGCGCCGTGGTGACTGCCGTCGGCACCTTGGCTGAACCGCTGGTGTTCGAAGCCGAGTTCACGAGCTGCCTGGAAAACTTGCCGCAGCGTCATGGTCAACCGGATTACGCCGGCAGCATTCATGTCGCCAAGGATCGATTGTGCGCAGTGTCGTTACCGATCCTGAGAATTGCTCAGGCTTACGCTTGGGCCGAGCCACCCAGCCGGAATGGATTCTTCAATGAAAACGCGCACAACTGACTGAATCCACCGCGACTTGATTCAACCCGGCGGCCAATGCATCTGCCGCCCGGCGAGCAGGTGCAGATGGACGTGGTAGACGGTCTGGCCGCCGTCTTTGTTGCAGTTCATCACGCAGCGGTAGCCGTTGTCGGCGAAGCCCTGCGTCTTCGCCCACGAACTTGCGGCGACGAACAGCTTGCCGATGACGACGGCATCGTCGGCGGTCAGATCGTTCAAGGTGGCGATCGATTTCTTCGGAATGAACAGTACGTGCACCGGCGCCTGCGGATTGATGTCGCGGAACGCGAGCACGTCGTCGTCCTCGTAGACGATGTCGGCGGGGATGTCGCGGCGGATGATCTTGTCGAACAACGTGTCTGCCATCTTCCTCTCCGTCAGTTTTCGATGAGTTGGCGGCCACCAAACGCATGTGCCAGCGTGCCGCGGTCGATGAATTCCAGTTCGCCGCCGAGCGGCACGCCGTGCGCAAGGCGCGTGGCGCGTACATTCGCCGCGCGCGCGAGCTGGCTGAGCAGGTGCGCGGTCGCCTCGCCTTCGACCGTCGGGTTGGTTGCGACGATCAGCTCGCGCACTTCGTTCTCGGCGAGGCGCGCGGCGAGCAGGTCGATGCCGAGTTCCTTCGGTCCCATGCCGTCGAGCGGCGACAGGCGGCCGAGCAGGACGAAGTAGCGCCCGCGATAGCCGGTCGCCTGCTCGACCGCGAGCTGGTCGACCGGCGTCTCGACGACGCAAAGCAGGCTCGCATCGCGCTGCGGATTGGCGCAGGT
>JAFEFS010000057.1 GCA_018240465.1 Pseudomonadota bacterium | reverse complement strand
CGTTGAACGCCGCGGCGATCAGATCCTCGGCCATTTCCGGATCCTCGGCCATCACCTTGCGGTCGACCGCGACGCGGCGCACTTCGTGGCGGCCGTTCATGGTCACGCTGACCATGCCGCCGCCGGCCTGGCCGGTCACTTCGAGCTTGGCGATCTCTTCCTGCGCGCGCTTGAGGTCGTCCTGCATGCGTTGCGCTTGTTGCATCAGCTGCGCCATGGGTCCGCGCATGAACTACTCCTCGGTCAACCAACCGGTTTTACGGATTCGGGAATCAGGCGCGCGTCGAAGTCGCGCATCAGCGCCTGCACGATCGGATCGTCGTTGAGCGCGCGCTCGGCAGCCTGCTGGCGCGCGTCGCGCGCGCGGCCGGCGGCTTCGGCCGGCGTCTCGGCTTGCTGAGCGCTGACGTTCTTCTCGAAGCGCACCTTGACCGCGCGGCCCAATGCCTGACCGAGCTTGTCTTCCATCGCGGCGACCAGCGGCGGCGCATGGAAAAGTTCGTGCTCGGGCTTGAGCGAGAGACGCACGACCTGCTGTTCGACGGCAATCAGTGTGCAATGCTGCGCGAGCGCGCCGACCGCGCCGCTTTTCAGGCCAGCGGTCTCGATCAGCCCGGCCCAGTCGTTCGCATCCATCGCCGCGGAAAAAGGCTTGGCCTGCGCTTCGCGTGCGGCAGGAGTCTGGTTAATCCCCCCTGCATGCAGCGTGGATTCGGGCTCGGCGACAGCCGGCGTCGCGCGCGGTGTCTGTGCCGGCCGCGGCGCGGGCTGCTCGATCGCAACCGCAGGAACCGGCGCAGACATGGCAGCCGATCGCGGCGGCGTGACAGGCAAAGCCTGCGCACTGCGCGCCGGCACGGCGACGGTAGGTCCACCCGCGTCGGCCGGCCGGAACGCGAGCATGCGCAGCAAGGCCATCTCGAATCCCGCGCGCGCGGTCGGCGCCAGCGGCAGATCGCGCCGACCGACGATGGCGAGCTGGTAGTACAACTGGGTTTCCTCGGGCGACAGCGCCGCAGCCAGGGCGGCGATGCCCGCCTCATCGTCTTGGTTCGTCGCTGCGTAGTCGCGTACGAGTTGCTTCAGCTGCACGCGATGCAACACGCCGGCAATCTCGTCGAGTACCTGGGCGAAGTCCGGGGAAAACTCGGCAAGCCGATCGACCTCGGCCATCAGCGCCGCGCCGTCGCCGGCATGCACCTGACCGAGCAACGCATGCACCTGACCGCGCGCTATCGTGCCGAGCATCGTGCGCACCTCGGCCGCGCGTACCGCGCCCGCGCCGTAGGCGATCGCCTGGTCGAGCAGCGAGAGACCGTCGCGCAGCGAACCATCGGCCCCGCGAGCGAGCTCGGTCAGCGCCTCGGGTTCGAACGCAATCGTTTCGGCTTCCAGAATGCGCCCCATCTGCCCGCTGATCTGCTCGGGCAGAAGGCGCTTGAGATTGAACTTGAGGCAACGCGACAGCACCGTCACCGGCAGCTTCTGCGGATCGGTGGTGGCGAGCAGAAACTTCACGTGCGGCGGCGGTTCTTCCAGCGTCTTCAGCAGCGCATTGAACGCCGACTTCGACAGCATGTGCACTTCGTCAATCAGGTAGACCTTGTAGCGCCCGCGCGAGGGCGTGTACTGCGCGTTCTCGATCACCTCGCGCACGTCGTCGACGCCGGTGTTGCTGGCCGCGTCGATCTCGAGCAGATCCATGAAGCGGCCGGCGTCGATGTCGCGGCAGGTCGAACATTCGCCGCAGGGGTGGGACGATTGGCCTTGCTCGCAATTCAGCGACTTGGCGAAGATGCGCGCGATCGTCGTCTTGCCGACGCCGCGTGTGCCGGTGAACAGGAAGGCGTGGTGCATGCGTCCGGAATCGAGCGCGTTGCTGAGCGCGCGCACGACGTGCTCCTGCCCGACCAGTTCGGAGAACTTCTTCGGCCGCCACTTGCGTGCGAGGACTTGGTAGGACATGTGGATTGAGATGACGCCCGAAAGCTCGTTCGACAAGCGGCGATTGTCGCAAGTTGCCGGGGGCAAGGCAAAGATGCGGAACGCGAAGCAAAAATACGAGCGGAGATAAAACGAATGCCGGCTTGCGCCGGAGCTTTCTCGAGAAGTGCGGCCGAGGATGGCCGCTTTGTGATCTTCGCGTTCAGGGACGAACGCAAGAATAAATAGGTGGCAGTCCCGCCAGCCGCATCCCGGCACCCGAGTCATTCACTACCGTTGCTGCCTTCCGGCCCTGGCGGGGTTTGCAAACTATCGTCGCGAGAGAACCAACGGGACCGCCATGGAAATGGCGGAGAGAGCGGGATTCGAACCCGCGAAGCGGGTATAAGCCGCTTACACACTTTCCAGGCGTGCTCCTTCAACCACTCGGACATCTCTCCGCTGGAAAGGCCGCGCAGGATACAGGACGGCCGCTCCGCAAACAAGCAAACCCGTTGCCGCACAGCGAATTGTACGCCCTTTCAAACGACCGGCGTATTGTCCGGGTGCAACCACCCCGACTCGCCTCCAGCATAGTGCTCGTTCTTCCAGATCGGTACACGCAGTTTCACCTCGTCGATGATGTAGCGGCAGGCGTCGAACGCGGCGCCGCGATGCGCAGAACTTACCCCGACCCACACGGCCAGATCGCCGATCGCGAGCGATCCCACACGATGCACGCAGCACGCCTCGACGATGGCGAACTTCTCGCCTGCTTCTTTGATGATGCGCTCGCCCTCGCTCTGCGCGAGCGGCGCATAGGCCTGGTAGTCGAGGCGATGCACGGCGCGGCCGTCGTTGTGATCGCGCACCCAGCCTTCGAACGTCACGCAGGCACCTGCGCGTGCATGCGCGAGGGAGCGCGCGAGCGCGGCGGCGTCGATCGGCTCGGCGCTGATGTGGAATACGCCCACCGTCAGCCTCCGCTCACCGGCGGCAGAAACACGACTTCATCCCCTTCGTGCAGCGTCTGCGCCCACTGCGCGAATGCGCCATTGACCGCGACACGCAGGCGTTCCTCGCCCATCGTGAAACCGTGCCGTGCGCGCAATTCGCTGTACAGGCCACGCGCGTCGGTGGCGAACGATTCGACCTGCTCCACGTCCATGCCGGCGCGGTCGCGCAGCGAGGCGAAATAGAGCACGCGATACTTCATGGGAGGATTTTCCCGCCGCGTACCTTGCGCTTGCCGCCCGATTTTTCCACGAGGCGCAAGTCGGCCACGACGATCTCGTGCGACAGCGCCTTGCACATGTCGTAGACCGTAAGCGCGGCGATGCTTGCGCCGGTCAACGCCTCCATCTCGACGCCGGTCTTGTGCGCGACGGCCACCGTGCAGTGGATTTCCAGATCGGTGTCGGTGGCGAACTGCGCAGCGATGTCGCAACGTTCGATCGCGAGCGGATGGCAGAATGGAATCAGCTCGTGCGTGCGCTTGGCTGCGAGCGTGCCGGCGATGATCGCGGTGTCGATCACCGGCCCCTTCTTCGCGCGCATACCGCCGTCGCGCAGCGCGCGCGCAATGGCGACGGGGAACCGCACGATGGCCCGCGCCGTGGCAGAGCGCGCAGTAACCTTCTTCGCGCCGACATCGACCATGCGTGGAAGATTGTCGGCACCGACGTGAGTCAGTCTTCGCGAGTTGGTTCTTTTCACGCTCGCCATCACCCACCCACCGCGAACATTTCGACGTGCTTCTGCTCGCCGCGCGCGCGCAATTCGGCGCGCTGTTCGCTGTAGCGGTCAGTGCGCCGCGTCCAGCGCTGCGTGATCAGAGCAGCCAGCTCTTCGTCGCTCGCACCGGCGCGCAGCGACTCGCGCAAATCGTACCCCAGGCGTGCAAACAGGCAGGTATACAATTTGCCGTCAGCCGACAGACGCGCACGCGAACAGTCGCCGCAGAACGGCTGCGAGACCGAACTGATGAACCCGACTTCGCCGGCGCCGTCGGCGAAGCGGTAGCGTTCGGCGACTTCGCCGCGATAGTTCGGCTGCAGCGGTTCGAGCGGCCAGCGCGCGGCCAGGCGCGCGATCAACTCCGCACTCGGCACCACCATGTCGCCGCGCCAGTGATTGACCGTGCCGACGTCCATGTACTCGATGAACCGCACGATGTGCCCGGTGCCGCGGAAACGCTCGACCAGATCGAGCACCTGTGCATCGTTGACGCCGCGCATGACCACGCAGTTGAGCTTGATCTTCGCAAAACCTGCGCGTTCGGCGGCATCGATCCCGGCGAGCACCTCCGCGACTTCGCCGCGGCCGCCGCAGAGCGTACGGAAGGTCGCCGCATCGAGCGTATCGAGCGACACGGTCAACCGGTGCAAGCCGGCATCGCGCAACGCCTGCGCGAACTTCGGCAGCAGCACGCCGTTGGTCGTCATCGCGATGTCCTCGATGCCGGGGATACGCGCGAGCATCTCGATCAGATGCGGCAGATCGCGACGCAGCAGCGGCTCGCCACCGGTCAGACGCAGCTTGCGCACGCCTTGCGCGACGAACGCACGCGCGAGGCGCTCGATCTCCTCGAAGCGCAGGCGCTGGTCCTTGCTGAGAAATTCATAGTCCTGTGCGTACTGATCCTCGGGCATGCAGTACGGGCAGCGGAAATTGCAGCGGTCGATCACCGAGATGCGCAAGTCGCGCAGCGGGCGCGCGAGCGCATCGTGCGGCGGCGCGGGGCTTGCCGAAACCAGTTGGATTGGAATGTCGCTGCTCACTGCCATCCGCCGCCAATCAGGCCCTGAGCAGAACATCGGGGTGCGGCGCTGCCAATGCAAGCCGCTCGCCGCCGCGCGCGATGCGGTGTCCGCGCGCGGTCAACGCCGCGCCATCGGCTTCGCTGCCGTAGTGGTAGAGCACGAAGCGCGAGCGCAACTCGGCCGGGTATTCGCGCTCGAGATCGTCCACGCCCGTATGCGAGGGATTGCCGGCAAGAGCGCAATCGTGCGCGACCATTTCGCCATGCGCGGCGTAACCGGCCAGCATCTCGGGAATCGGACGCGTGTCGCCGGTCCAGACGAAGCTGCCGCGCAGGGCAACGGCGAACGAGGTCAACGGCATGTGGTGCCGGGTCGGGAACACGTCGAACCAGAGCTGCTCGTGCCAGAAACCGCGTGAACACGGCACGAGCTGATAGCCGTCCCAGAAGTTCGCACCGCCTTCGGCGACCACATCCGGATAATCGGCGACGCGGCTCTGCAGATGGCTGACCAGCGCCGCGTGCGCATAGAGCCGCACCTTGCCGCGCAGCGCGGGGTCGAAATACGCGCGATAGAACAGCCGCTCCAAGCCGCCAACGTGATCCATGTGCGTGTGGGTGATGTAGACCGCCCGCGGCAGCGCGCCGTAGACCTTCTCGTAGGTCGTCAGCGTTTCCGGGCCGCAGTCGATCAGCAGCAGCGGTTCGCCATCGCGCTCGAGCACGGCACCGGACGAGCCCAGCTCCACCGCCTGCGCAGCGCCGACGCCGAGGAATCGCAAGGAAAGATTCATGGTTTCGTTCCCGGCATCCGCCGTTGCCATTCACCGATGTAAGCCGACATCAGCGGTTCCCACCATACGGCGACCGCGGCGGCATCGCCGCCTTCGGCCTTGTCGATTTTTTCCAGCGATCGTTTCAGACGCACCAGATTCGCCCGCCGCCAAGTCCATTCTATCGGCCGCAACCGGCCGCGGTCGAAATCGATCAGCCAGACCTTGTCCGCGCCGACCAGCACATTATGCGCATTGAGATCGGCGTGAAATACGCCGGCCGCATGCAGTGTGGCGATGGCTTCGCCCACGCGCGCGAGCGTCGGCAAATCGACTTCATCGTGCCGAATGCGCCAAGCCAGCGTCGTCGTCCCGGGGATGAAACGGGTAATCAGATCGGCGGAATAGAACATACCCTGCCGGCAGTAGCGCGCGGCAATCGGCTGCGAGACATCGAACCCGCGCGCGGCGAGGACATGCAGCAAATGGAATTCGGCGAAGCTGCGCGTGCGCTCGGCGCTGTTCCAGAGGTAACGATCGCCGAGTATGCGCGCCACGAGCCCGCCGCGCCGATAGTGGCGCAGCGCCCAGTCGCCGTGCGGCGTGTGCGCAAACACGATGCCGCCGCGCCCGCCGGGCGCTTCGGTCGCACGATCCTGCGCACGCCAGAAGCCGGCGTCGAACCAGCGCGAATCGAAATGCTCGCCTTGCGTCAGTGCGTGTGCATCGAACAGAATCGCGCCGTCGGCGGTTTCCTGCTGCACCACCCCGTTTTCACCCACCCCGGTCATGATTGCGCGACTCGTCACCCGCTGCGATACCGAAGCCCAAGTCTAGCAAGCCTGATGCCCGATATCGCCTCCTCGCCGGCCCGTCCGCCGCAATCGCTGTGCCTGCTGCGCACCTCGGCGCTCGGCGACGTCACCCACGTCGTGCCGATCATCCGCACGCTGCAGGCACAGGCACCGGGCACGAAGCTGACCTGGATCATCGCCAAGCTCGAACACAGGCTGGTCGGCGATCTGCCCGGTGTCGAGTTCCTGGTCTTCGACAAGGGCAAGGGCTGGCGTGGATTGCGCGAACTGCGCGCGCAACTCGCGCACAGGCGATTCGATGCGTTGCTGCACATGCAAGTGGCGCTGCGCGCGAACCTGATCGCCGCATGCGTGCGCGCGCCGTTGCGTATCGGCTACGACAAGGCGCGCTCGAAAGACCTGCACGGCATGTTCATCAACCACCGCATCGCCGCGCGCAGCGGCGAGCACGTGCTCGATGCAATGGCGAGTTTTCTCGAACCGCTGGGATTGCGTCAGAGCGAAGTACGCTGGGACATCCCGATACCGGACTCTGCCGCGGAGTTTGCCGAGCGGCATTTGCCGGGCGCTGCGAAGACCCTGCTCGTCAGCCCGTGCTCAAGCCATATCGTGCGCAACTGGCTGCCGCAACGCTACGCTGCGGTGATCGATCATGCCGCAGCGCAAGGCTGGCGCGTCGCCTTGTGCGGCGGCCCGAGCACGTTCGAACGCGAGTTCGGCGATGCCATAATCGCCAAGTGCACGAGCAAGCCGCTCGACTTGGTCGGCAAGGACACGCTCAAGCAATTCCTCGCCCTGTGTCGCCGCGCGCAGCTCGTGCTGACGCCCGACTCGGGACCGATGCACATGGCCAACGCCGTCGGCACCAAGGTGCTCGGCCTGCATGCGGCAAGCAATCCGGACCGCTCCGGCCCCTACTCCGACCGCCGCTGGTGCGTCGACCGCTACGATGCCGCCGCACGCAAATTCAAGGGTAAACCCGCGGCGGATCTGCCGTGGGGCACAAAGATCGAATATCCCGGAGTGATGGAGCTGATCGAAACCGAAGCGGTGACGGAGCGCTTCGACAGCTTCTCTTGCACTCATCCCTGATCGCGAAGATCAAGAGCGGTCGCCCTTGGCCGCGTTTCTCAATTTTTCGCCGAGTAGTCCTGGTACGACTTCTCCTCGATCAGTTTCGAGCCGAGCTTGAGGTTGATCGCCTTCTTCACTGCCGCGCGCTCGTCGTTGCGAATGTAAACTGCACGCGCGAGTTCGATGAATTCGGCATCGAACGCCCGCGCCTTTTCCTTGAGGCGGATGTCGTCCTCGATCTTCCACAACGCCTCGTTCACGGTCTTCAGCTGCGCACGCTCCGTCGAGATGTCGGTCGCGGAAGCCGGATGCATGGCCCAGGTCGCGTTGAGCAAGCCCAGTTCGGTGCGCACGTTGGCGAGCTTGGCGGCGTCGCGGATGTGCACGGCCTTGATTTCGAGGATGGTGATCTTGTCGATCAGTTCGCCGTAGGAGATGGGGGTGAGGAGTTCGGACATTTGTGAGATTCTTGGCGTGGAAGCGGGAATTCTATCCGAGCTGGCGTTGCTGCTCATCATTGCTGAGCCGAACGTGATGTGCGAAAAGCGTTTGAATGCCGTTGGGGTGGGATTGTTCGCCTCATCCCTGAGCCTCACCCTCGCTTCGCCAGGGCCAGCTCCAGCGCTTTGCGCTTCCGCTGTCCAAATTCGCTCCCGGTGAATTTGTCACTGCGAAGGCAGGATGCCGAAGCGAACATCGGCGCAGCCGATGGCCCGAAGGGCTAAGGGCGGGACGCCCTGAGTCAACCGAGTGGGCTCGTCCCTCAAGCACTCACCAGCAGAAACGAAAAACGGCCCGCGAGGGGCCGTTTTCATTTCTGGCGGAGAGGGTGGGATTGTTCGGCTCATCCTTGAGCCTCACCCCTTCGCGCTGCGCGCTGTGGGGCCAGCCTGCGGCTGTCCAAATTCGCTCCCGGCGAATTTGTCGAACCCCAGTGGGCTCGTCCCCCAAGCACTCACCAGCAGAAACGAAAAACGGCCCGCGAGGGGCCGTTTTCATTTCTGGCGGAGAGGGTGGGATTCGAACCCACGGTGCGCTATGAACGCACGCCTGATTTCGAGTCAGGTACAATCGACCACTCTGCCACCTCTCCGGTGACTTTTGATTCGATTCGAATCGAAGGGCGCGCATGATACGGGCCGCGGCGGAAAGTTACAACCGCGCGATGCGCGGATCGAGCGGGTTCACCGGCCCTGCCCGGCCAGTTCGCCCATGAACTGCCGGTAGTAGCGAAGCTCGGCGATCGAATCGCGGATGTCCGACAGCGCCGTGTGCTGCGATTCCTTGGTAAAACCGCGTGCCAGCTCCGGCGCCCAGCGCCGCGCCAGTTCCTTGACCGTCGACACGTCGAGATTGCGGTAATGGAAGAACCGTTCCAGACGCGGCATCAGGCGATGCAGAAAGCGCCGATCCTGGCAGATCGAATTGCCGCACATCGGCGACTTGCCGGCCGGCACCCAGCGCGTGAGGAAATCCATCGTCAGCGCTTCGGCCCGTGCCAGATCGACATCCGAATCAAGCACGCGCCGCCACAAACCCGAGCTGGTGTGCTGGTTGCGATTCCAGTCGTCCATCGCCTCCAGCCGGTCAAGCGGATGGGCGATGGCGAGCTCCGGGCTTTCTCCGATAATATTCAAAGACTTGTCAGTTATTATTGTTGCAATTTCGAGGATAGAGTCCCGGTCCGTATCGAGACCGGTCATTTCCAGATCGATCCAGATCAGGTTGTCATCATGGAGTTGTGTTGCCGTCATGCCCGCGTCGCATCAGTTCAAACCCCGACAATAGCATCCCTGCCGTTTGCCACGCAGCCGAAACCCGACGCGGCGATGGCTTATACTCCGCCCCCGAATCCGGAGAGGTGGCCGAGCGGTTTAAGGCAGCAGTCTTGAAAACTGCCGTGGATGCAAGTCCACCGTGGGTTCGAATCCCACCCTCTCCGCCA
>JAFEFS010000056.1 GCA_018240465.1 Pseudomonadota bacterium | reverse complement strand
GCGCACGATGCAGGCGCGCGAGATCGCCGCGCAGCACGGTGAAGCGCGCACCGGACAGCTTCGCGCCCGCATCACCGTCGAGCCAGCCATGGCGTGCGCCGAGATCGACGTGGTCCTTCACCGCGAAATCGAACGTGCGCGGCGTGCCCCACTTCGAAATCTCGACGTTTCCGGATTCATCGGCACCGACCGGCACCGAGGCGTCGGGCAGATTCGGAATGCCGAGCGTGAGCTTCGCCAGTTCCGCCTGCACCTCGGCGAGTTTGGTTTCGTTCGCCTTGAGCTGGTCGCCGATGCCGGCGACTTCGGCCATCAGCGCGGCCGTGTCTTCGCCCTTGGCCTTGGCCATGCCGATCGACTTTGAACGGGTGTTGCGCTGGTTCTGCAGCTCCTGGGTCTGCACCTGAACCGCCTTGCGCTGCGCTTCCAGCGCCTCGATCTGCGCCTTCGGCAATTCATAGCCGCGTGTGGCGAGACGTTCGGCAACAGTATCGAGTTGGGCGCGCAACAAGGCGGGATCGAGCATGGTGTTGTTTCGCAAACGACGAAGGGAATGGACTCCTTTCGCGCGGGGCGCGCGAAAGGGCGCGCATTATCCCGCGCCCCTGATTTTGCCGCAATGCAACGCCTATCTGCGGCGGCCGAGCCACCAGGCGATGACCACGCCCGCCAACAGCCAGCCGACGCCCTGCTCGATCAGGTTGCCGATGTTGAAATCGCTCGGGAACCGATACCAGTTCCACAGCGGCACGATGTTCGTCAGCCAGCCGAACACACCGAAACCGAAGCTGCCGAGCACGCGCATGCCGAAGCCCCACGGGGTTGCTGCAAGCACGAACGCGACGATCAACGCGGCAAGGTAACTGCCGATGAACTGCTTGATGAGATTCCCGCTCATGTCGGTCGGGTGGGCGATCGTCGGCCCGACCGCAACGAACACGAAGCGGTTTTGCGCGGCCTTCGCCTCCCACGCATCGACCGTGGCCTTGTCGCCCATTTTTTCCGGATCGATGTGGGGCAGCAGATAGATGCCCTCCTGCGGCAGCGCCGCGGCCGTCGCCTGCAGCACGGCGTCTTCGTTCGCCGGCGTGCGCATGCCCATCTCGCCGATGGGCAGCAGCATGTGGGCGACAAATCCCCAGAGAAAGACCACGACGGCGCCGAGCAAACCCGCAATCACGTAACGCATGGCAACCTCCCCTCGTTGGCGAGGCGCTGACGCTACGCCGGGCCATGCCGTGCCGCAAGCCGTCATGCAGCATCCGCGGCCGGACCCACCCAGAAGCGCAGCAACAGCGCGGCGGCCAGCGCACAGGCGGAACCGAACGCGAACGCCGCCAACGGCGACGCCTGCGACCACAGCCAGCCGAACAGCACCGACGCCGGCAGCAATGCGATGCCGACGACAAGGTTGTACCAGCCGAACGCGGTGCCGGCCTGGGTCTTCGGCACCATGTCGGCGACGAGCGCCTTCTCCGCACCCTCGGTCGCCGCGAGGAACACGCCGTAGGCGGCGAACATCGGCCACAGCAGCCAGGTCATCGCCGGCATCAGTCCGAAGGCCAGATAGAGCACGGCATAAATCGTCCAGCCGCCAACGATGAGCTTGCGCCGGTCGAAGCGATCCGACAACCCGGACAGCGGCGTCGACAACGCCGCCGCGACGAACGAAACCAGCGCCCAGATCATCGGTACCTGCGCATCGCCGAGGCCGAGCTGCTTCGCGCGCAACAGCAGGAACATGTTCGACGAATTGCCGAGCATGAACAGCGCAAGCACGAGCAGGTAGCGCCGGAAGCGCGGCGGAAACTCGCGCAGATTCCAGCGGAAACGCGGCGGATTCGGCGCGCGCTCGATCTGCGGCTCTTCGATCGCGAGCGTCAGCAGCAACACGATCAGTGCCGGCACGATCGCCGCGAACAGCACGTGGCGCAGCGGCATGCCGAACGCGAGCAGCCCCGCGGCGACGAGCGGCCCGATCACCGCGCCGGCGTTGTCCATCGCGCGATGCAGGCCGAAGGCGAGCCCACGCTGATCCGCGGCAACGCTGTGCACGAGCAGCGCATCGCGCGGCGCGCTGCGCAGGCCCTTGCCGACGCGGTCGGCGAAACGGCAGACGAGCACGCCGAACCAGTTCGACGCGAACGCGATCAGCGGCCGCGCGATACCCGCGATCGCATAGCCGGCAACGACCCAGGCCTTCGTCCTGCGGCTGCGATCGGCAAGCACGCCAGCCGCGAGCTTGAGCAGGCTGGCCACCGCTTCGGCGATGCCTTCGATCAGGCCCAGCGCTTTCGGCCCCGCCATCAAAACCGACGTGAGGTACAACGGCACGAGCGGGTAGATCATGTCGCTGGCCGAGTCGTTGACCAGGCTGATCAGGCCGAGCAGCCACACGGTGCGCGGCAAGCGGCGGATGGCGGTGAACATGGGATCTGCTTCTCCGGACGTCGTTCCCGCTTTCGTGGGGATGACAGGCAAAATAGCCAGCGCAGACATTATCATTGCCGGACCAGTCGCTACCTGTTCCCGCGATGCAGAATTCCGATGCCCGCCGCCAGGCCGAAGCCTTCGACGCCACCGACCCGCTGCGCGCGCTGCGCGCCCGATTCCTGATCCCCGAACACGGCGGATGCGATCAACTCTATTTCTGCGGCAATTCGCTCGGCCTGCAGCCGCGCGGCGCGCGCGCGCAGGTCGAGGAGGTGCTGGACAAATGGGCTCGCGAGGCCGTCGAAGGCCATTTCACCGGCCAGGCGCAATGGATGCCCTATCACGAGCTCGTGCGCGATCCGCTGGCGCGCGTGGTCGGGGCCGAGCCCGGCGAAGTCGTCGCGATGAATTCGCTGACCGCGAACCTGCATCTGCTCATGGTCAGCTTCTACCGGCCGACGCGCGAACGTCCGGCGATCCTGATGGAGGCCGGCGCGTTTCCGTCGGACCGCTATGCGCTCGAATCGCAAGTGCGCTTCCATGGCTTCGATCCGGCAACCGATCTGATCGAGCTCGAACCGGACCAGGCCGATGGCACGTTCTCGACGGCGGCGATCGCGCACGCGATCGAGCGCCATGGTCGGCGCCTCGCCCTCGTGCTCTGGCCCGGCGTGCAGTACCGCAGCGGGCAGGCGTTCGATCTCGCCGAGATCGCGCGGCTCGCGCATGCGCAGGGCGCGATCGCCGGCTTCGACCTCGCCCATGCCGCCGGCAACCTGGCGCTGCGCCTGCACGACAGCGGCGCCGATTTCGCCGTGTGGTGCCACTACAAGTACCTCAACTCCGGACCCGGCGCGGTAGCCGGCGCGTTCGTCCACGCGCGTCACGCACGCAGCGAGCGGCCGCGCTTCGCCGGCTGGTGGGGACACGAGAAGGAAACACGCTTCCGCATGGGCGCGCAATTCGTGCCGACCGTCGGCGCCGACGGCTGGCAGCTCAGCAATCCGCCGATCCTCGGCCTCGCGCCGCTGCGCGCCTCGCTGGAGTTGTTCGACGAAGCCGGCATGGCCGCGCTGCGCGAAAAATCGGAAAAGCTGACCGGCTGGCTCGAAACGCTGATCCGCGCGCGGCTCGCCGACGTGCTCGTGATCGCGACGCCGGCCGAGCCGGAACGCCGTGGTTGCCAGCTGTCGCTGCGCGTCCACGGCGGTCGCGCGCGCGGGCGCGAGCTGTTCGAGCACCTCGGCGCACGCGGCATCATTGGCGACTGGCGCGAGCCCGACGTGATCCGCATTTCACCGACGCCGATGTACAACCGCTACAGCGACGTGCTCGGTTTCGTCGAAGCCGTGGAGGCGTGGCGCGATGGCCGCTGATCGCAGCATCACCTTGATCGGCGCCGGCCTCGCCGGCGCCCTGCTCGCGCGCCTGCTCGCGCTGCGCGGCTGGCGGGTCGAGATCTACGAAAAGCGCGGCGATCCACGCATCGCCGGCTATCAGGGTGGACGTTCGATCAACCTTGCCCTGGCCGAACGCGGGCGCCATCCGCTGCGCCTCGCCGACGCCGAAGCGCCGGTCATGGCCCAGGCGGTGATGATGCGCGGGCGCATGGTGCACCCGCTGCACGGCGAGGTGAACCTGCAGCGTTACGGCCGCGACGATTCGGAAGTGATCTGGTCGGTGCATCGCGGCGAGCTCAACATCACCCTGCTCAACCTTGCCGAGCAGGCCGGTGCGAAGCTGCACTTCGACCGCCGTCTCGACCACGTCGATTTCGACCATCGCATCGCGCATTTGGTCGACGACCGCGATGGTACTTCGCATGAAATTCCGTTCCGTGCGCTGATCGGCAGCGATGGTGCCGGCTCCGCGCTGCGTACCGCGATCGGCGAGGTGCTCGATCTCGACGAGCGTGTCGAATTCCTCGATCACGGCTACAAGGAACTCGAAATCCCGCCGGCCGCCGACGGCGGTTTCCGCATGGAACCGAATGCCCTGCACATCTGGCCGCGCGGCAACTACATGTGCATCGCGCTGCCGAACGACGAGAGAACATTCACGGTCACGCTGTTCATGCCCAACCACGGCGGTGCAAGCACCCAAAGCCCGGGTTTCGACACGATCCGCACACCGCAAGAGGCGCGCGCGTTCTTCGCGCGCGACTTCCCCGACGCGCTGCCACTGATTCCCGAACTCGAACGCGACTGGGCAAGAAATCCCGCGAGCACGCTGGCCACGCTGCACCTCGAACGCTGGCACCTCGACCGCCGCGCGCTCGTGATCGGCGACGCCGCGCACGCAATGGTGCCGTTCCACGGCCAGGGCATGAACTGCGCGTTCGAGGATTGCGCCGCGCTCGCCGAGCATCTCGACACGCATGCCGATCTCGCCGACGCGTTTGCCGCGTTCGAGGCCGAACGCAAGCCGAATGCGCGCGCGATCCAGCAGATGGCGCTGGAAAACTACCGGGAGATGCGCGACCGCGTCGACGACGCCGACTATCGCCTGCAACGTGAGCTCGAACTGCGTCTGCAACAGCGCCATCCCGGCGTGTTCGTGCCGCACTACGCGATGGTCAGCTTCCTGCGCGTGCCCTATCGCGTCGCGTTGGCCCGCAGCGAAATCCAGCACGGAATACTCGTGCGCGCCACGGCGAACCGGGACTCGATCGAGCATATCGACTGGACCGCGGTCGACGCCGACATCGCCGCACATCTGGGCCCGCTGGCCGACGCCGCATGAAATTCACCACGCTCTCGATCGCGCGCAAGCTGAAGTTCTACCAGCTCATCGTCTATGCGCAGGTGCTCGAAAGCGGATCGATCCTGCGCGCCGCGCGGGCGCTGAACCTGACCCAGCCGTCGGTGACCAAGGTCATCCATGAGCTGGAGTCGTACTTCGGCGCGGCACTGCTCGTGCGCGGCAACCGTGGCGTGACCGCGACGCCGTTCGGCGAGCGCATGCTGCGACGCTCGAAATCGTTCATCGCCGACCTGCGCCTGCTCACCGACGAAGTCAACGCCCACCTCGAAGGCAGCGCAGGCCACGTCATCGTCGGCACGCTGATCTCGGCATCGGCCTGGTTGCTGCCGCGCGCGACGCAACTGCTCAAGCAGAAGGCACCGAAGGTACTGCTCTCGCTGCGCGTGGGCCAGATGGATCAGTTGTTCCCCGCGCTCGCCGATGGCGACATCGATCTCGTGGTCAGCCGCATACCCGACGACTGGGCTATGCGCGATTGGAGCGGGCGCGCCGAACCACCGCTGCTCGAAGTCGAACCGCTGTACCGCGAGGCGCTCTGCGTCGTCGCCGGCGTGCGTCACCCGATGCACCGAAAGTGCGCGATCCGATTCGCCGACCTGAGCGGCTACCCCTGGGTGCTGCCGACGCGCGATTCGTTCCTGCGCCGCACCGCGGACGCTTTGTTTGCCGAGGCGGGCATGCCGATTCCCGACAACATCGTCGAATCACTGTCGATCCTGACCAACATCACACTGATGCAGGATCAACGCACGATCGCGCTGATGCCGCGCGAGGCGATCCGCAACTTCGCCGAGGCGGGCTTGCTCAAGGAATTCGACCTCGGCCACCTGCTCCACTTCGGCGACATCGGCTGCTTCCATTCGGCCGCGCGCGAGCCGACGCCGGCCGCGCTGCTGCTGCGCGAATGCCTGCGCATCGCCAGCCGCGAACATGCGCGCGATTCGGCCGATCCGCCGCCGGACTAGATTGCGAAAAACGCGCGCGCGTTGTCCGCGCAGATGCGTTGCTTGTCCGCATCGCTCAACGCCGCGTGTCCGCGTACGCCGGCACCGATGTCCTGCTCGCCGAGCGGAAACGGCGCATCGGACCCGAGCATCACCCGGTCCGCACCCATCACTTCGACGAGCAGTTGCAGCGCACGCGGATCGAACACGGCCGAATCGACGTGGAAGCGCTTGACGTAGCTCGACGGCAGTTGCGGGCAGTCCTCGCGCACGATGTCGCGATGCCGCCAGGCGTTGTCGACGCGACCGAGCAGAAAGGCGAAGCCGCCACCGCCATGCGCGAAGCAGATGCGCAGAGTCTTCGGCAGACGCTCGAACGCGCCGGACAGGATCAGCGAGAGGATGCCGAGCTGCGTCTCCGCCGGCATCGCGACGAGCCACGGCAACATCCATTTCTTCATGCGTTCGCGCCCCATCATGTCCCACGGATGCACCAGCACGGGAATGCTTTCGTGCGCGCAGTGGGTGAGGAACGCGACGAGATCGTCGTGATCGAGATCGAGATTGCCGACATGGTTGCCGATCTGCACGCCGACATGCCCGCAGGCCTTGGCCCGGCTGGCCTCGCGGCAGGCCGCATCGATGTCCTGCAACGGCACCTGGGCAAGCACCTTGAGCCGCTTCGGCGCCGACGCGGTCATCTCGATGGCGCGGTCGTTCATGCGCTGTGCCCACGGCAGCGCACGCTCGGCCGGCTGCTCGTAGCCGAACATCACCGGTGTCGCGCACATCACCTGCACGTCGACGCCCTTTTCGTCGAGATACTCGGTGCGGCGCGAGGAATCCCAGAGCACGTCGTCTACCGGACGAAACGGTTTTTCGCCGACCATGATCTGCCCGCTGCGTCCCGCGGTGTGCAGCCACGGCGCGTGCCGCGGACACAATGTTGCCGCCTCGCGCTGATCGATGCGCGGAAAGAAATGCGAATGCATGTCGATTTTCATGCCTGCCCCCGCTTCTGCGCCGGCGCGTACGCCACGGCCTTGATCTCGATGCGCAGATGCGGGTGCGGCAACTGATGCACCGCGACCGTCGTACGCGCAGGGCCGGCTTCATCGAAATATTCGGCGTAGACCTCGTTGTAGCCACCGAAGTCGTTCATGTCGACGAGGAAGCTGGCGATCTCGACGACATCGGCCAGCGTCGCGCCCTCGCTCGCGAGGATGTCGCGGATGTTTTCGATCACCGCGCGCGTCTGTTCGCGGATATCGAGTTTGGCCGTGCCCAGCGCATCGACTTCGGCCCCGGCGATCGAATTGTCGGCGCGGCGCGAACTGGTGCCCGACACGAACAGAAAATCGCCGGCGCGCTTGATGTGTGGAAAGCGCCCGCGCGGCTTCGCCTTGCCTTGCACCACGGTGGCTCGCTGATCGTTCATTTCATGCCTCAAGGGTTGACGCAGACCGTCGTCAGTTCGGAATAGAAATCGAGCGAATGCCGCCCGCCCTCGCGGCCGATGCCCGACAGGCCGACGCCACCGAAGGGCGTGCGCAGATCGCGCAGGAACCAGGTGTTGACCCAGACCATGCCGACGCGGAAGCGCCGCGACAGCGCGTGCGCACGTCCAAGATCGCGCGTCCACAGTGCTGCGCAGAGGCCATAGTCGGAATCGTTGACCCGGCGCACGACTTCGTCATCGGCATCGAACGGCGCAACGTGGCAGACCGGGCCGAACACCTCCTCGCGCACGCAGCGTGCGTCGTCGGCCAGCCCGGTCCAGATCGTCGGTTGCACCCAGGCGCCGCCATCGCGCGCATCGCCGAAGCGCGGCACGCCGCCGCCGGTGACGAAGCTCGCGCCCTCGCCGCGCGCGAGCGCGAAATAGTCGAGCACCTTGTCGCGATGCGCGCGCGAAATCAGCGGCCCCATGTCGACGCCCTCTTCGTCGGGACAGCCGATCTTGAGTTTTTCCGCGCCCGCCTTCAGCGCGGTAACGAAGCGCTCGAAGATCGGTCGCTCGACGTAGACACGTTCCGAACACAGACACACCTGGCCGGAATTGGTGAAGCTCGAACGCAGCACTCCGGCGACGGCCTTGTCGAAATCGGCATCGGCAAGGACCACGGCCGCGTTCTTGCCGCCGAGCTCGAACGACACTTCGCGCACGCCGGTCGCGGCCGCGCGCATGATCGTCTCACCCGTGCGCGACTCGCCAGTGAAGGTGATCGCATCGACCTCGGGATGGCGGGTCAGGAACTCGCCGGCCGAGCCAGGCCCGAACCCGTGCACCAGATTGAACGCGCCAGCCGGCAACCCGGCCTCGTGAATCACTTCCGCGAGCAGCGTGGCGCTCGACGGCGTTTCCTCCGACGGCTTGGCAACGACGGAGTTGCCGCAGGCCAGCGCCGGCGCGACCTTCCAGGTCAACAGCAGCAGCGGCAGGTTCCACGGCGAAATCACCGCCACCACACCGTGCGGCTTGCGCAGCGTGTAGCTGAAGACGTCGTTGCCATCCAGCGCGCGCATTTCGTGGAATTCACCGCCGGCCTGGCGCACGAGTTCGGCGAAGCTGCGGAAGTTCTGCACCCCGCGCGCGACGTCCAGCGTGCGCGCCTGCTTCAGCGGGCGCCCGGTATCCGCCACCTCGGCGGCGACGAACTCCTCGAAGCGCCGTTCGATGGCGGCCGCGATGCGCAGCAGCGCGTCGGCGCGTTCATTCGCGCTGCTTCGCCCCCACGCGCCGGCTTGCGCGGCCTGTGCTGCCGCCACGGCGCGATCGATCTCATCCTGGCCGGCCTCGCAGACCTCGCCGATCACGCTGCCGTCGACCGGCGAAATGTTCGAAAAACGCTTGGCGCTGGCGACGAATTCGCCGTCGATGTAGTGGCGCAGCAGAGGCAACGACGACGGCACGAAGGCTTCCACCAAAAGACTGATGCGGCCAGTGTAGGCACCGCCGCCATTCGCGGAAAATAGAAATGCCGCCGTCTGCTATTCGCGGCGGGAATAGCTGCCCGATGCGATCAACCGCGACCGGGTTTGTTCAACGCCGCGTTGCGCGCTTTGCGCACCGCATCGAGCTTCTCGCGGATCTTCGTCTCGAGCCCGCGGTCCGCCGGGCGATAGAACTCGCGACCGACCAGCGCGTCGGGCAGGCATTGTTGATCGAACGCGATGCCGCCTTCGACGTCGGGATCGTATTGATAGCCCTTGCCGTAACCGAGCCCCTTCATCAGCCGGGTCGGGGCGTTGCGCAGATGCATCGGCACCTCGAGCGTGCCGGTTTCGCCGATCGATTGTTTCACTTCGCCGAATGCGGCGTAGGCGGCGTTGCTCTTGGCCGCGATCGCGAGATAGATCGCGGCTTCGGCGAGCGCAAGCTCGCCTTCGGGGCGGCCGAGGCGGTCGAACGCGTCCCAGGCTTCCAGTGCAAGCGTGAGCGCGCGCGGATCGGCCAGGCCGATATCCTCGATCGCCATGCGCGTGAGCCGGCGCGCGAGATACGCTGGATCGACACCGCCGTCGAGCATGCGCGTGCACCAGTACAACGCGGCGTCGGCATCGGAGGAGCGCACCGACTTGTGCAGCGCCGAGATCTGGTCGTAGAACTGCTCGCCACCCTTGTCGAAGCGGCGCGTGCGATCGGCGAGCACCTGGCTCAGCGTCGCTTCGTCGATCAGACTTTCACGCGCCACATCGGCGGCGATCTCCAGCAGGGTCAGCGCGCGACGTACATCGCCGTCGGCCGCCTGCGCGATCAGCCGCAGCGCATCGTCATCGACCTGCAAGCGCAAACCGCCCAGCCCGCGTTCCTCATCGCGCAACGCGCGCCGGAGCGCCTCGACGATCGCCTCGCCGGACACCGCATCCATCACATGCACGCGACAACGCGAGAGCAACGCGGAGTTGAGCTCGAACGATGGGTTCTCCGTGGTCGCGCCGACGAACAGGATCACGCCGCGCTCGATATGCGGCAGGAATGCGTCCTGCTGCGCCTTGTTGAAGCGGTGCACCTCGTCGACGAACAGCACGCTGCGCTCGCCCTGGGCAAAGGCAACTTCCGCTTCGGCCAGCGCCGCGCGCACGTCGGCGAGGCCGGACAGTACGGCGGAAATCGCCCTGAAGCGCGCATTCGCGTACTTGGCGAGGAGCAGCGCCAGCGTCGTCTTGCCGCATCCCGGCGGCCCCCACAGGATCATCGAATGCACATGGCCCGCTTCGATCGCGCGGCGCAGCGCCGTACCCGTGCCGAGCAGGCGTGCCTGGCCGACGATTTCGTCGAGCGCGCGCGGGCGCATGCGCTCGGCGAGCGGCTTCAACGCATCGGATCCGGCAAACAATCCGGATTCATTCGACAAGGACGAGACGGGATCGGGCGCGAGTTTGCGGCGTGTCATGCGTCAAGCTCTCGACCGATTCGGCGATGCCGGTACATCGCGTACGTCACGCCGACGACGCCAGTCAGCGCAGCGGGCGCCAGCAAGGCGCGCTCCTGCCACCACGTGTAGGCGAACACGCTGGCGATGCCGCCGCAGAGGAACCCGGCGAACAGAACCCCGTGCAGGCGAATCCGTCGCATGTCGACCGCAAGGCCACGCAGCCACTGCCCGAAAAAAGTGCCCAGATCGGTGACGATTCCGGATACATGGCTGGTACGCACCACCGCCCCGCTGAACGTGCCCGCCATCGCGTTTTGCAGACCGCAAGCCGCCGAGGCAAGCCACAGGCCGTAGTCGCTCCGTTCGTGCAACAGGGGCACGGCCGCGAACAACAGAATCGATTCGATCGCCAAGGCAACTCCGTAGCGTCGTCCCAATCGCAGAACGCCATCGCCAATCACGAAACCGCTGAGTGTGCAGCCCGCAACGAACGACAGCAGCAGGCCGCCAAGATGAAGCATCTCGCCCCCGTCGCCCTGCGCTACCGCAATGCCGAACAACGACGTGGTACCGGTCATGTGCGTGACCGCCATGTGCCGGAAACCGAGAAAGCCGATCGCGTTGACCATGCCGGCAATGAAGGCCAGCACGCCGCCACCGATCAGGACCCAGCGCGGCAGCTTGGCGATCACCGGATCGGATAGGCCTGTGCCGCCGGCGCGGCGTCGCCGACCACGTCCACGCCCTTGGGCGGCGTGAACGTGAATTGATCGGCTGCCAGCTTCGCGTTGCGCTGCCAGCCGGAAAAGCGGATCTGGGTGGCGTTGCCGAAGGTGTCCTTGAACGTCATGCTCGCGAGCCCCGACGAGTCGAAGCCGAGGTCGGCGTATTCGAACTGCGGTTCCTTGTCCTTCGACTTGAGGCGCAGCCAGACCTGGCCGTCGTGCTCGCCCTGCTCGCTCGTGGTGAAATCGCGATCGAGCTGCGACAGATCGGTCAACACCGTCAGCGGACTGTGTGCCTCCTCGGTGCCCTGCGCGCGCACGGTGACTTGTTCGAGATCGGGATCGTAGATCCACACCTTCTCGCCGTCGGCGACGATGAGCTGCTTGTACGGCGCCGTCGTGTCCCAGCGGAACTGGCGCGGCGCTTTCAGTGAAAGCGTACCGCGGCTGGTTCGGGTCTTGCCGCTGTTCGCTTCGCTGACCTGCTGCTCGAAGTTCGCCGAGACCGAGGTCAGGCCTTTGGAAAATGCGTCGAGACGCACACGGGCGCTGTCCGCGGCAGACACGCTGCCAGCGATACACAGCAACAACAGAGCGAGGGCAGCAACACGCATGACTCGTGATCCCGGGAAAAGGCGTGGGAAGTATCCGCGAACCTGGCTGAACCCCGGAAGCACGGCCTGAGCCTCAGAGTTCCGGCGGCGGCGGCGCCAGCACTTCGCGGTTGCCGTTGTGTTGCGGCGCGCTGACGATGCCTTGCGCTTCCATCATCTCGATCAGGCGCGCGGCGCGGTTGTAGCCGATCTTGAGGCGGCGCTGCACGCCGGAGATCGAGGCACGGCGGCTTTCGGTGACGATCGCGACGGCCTTGTCGTAAAGCTCGTCGGAATCGCCGCCCTCGCCGTCTTCGGCTTCCTCGGGCAAGCCGCTTTCGCCGATCACCTTGCCGTCGCCGAGCGATTGCACCTCGTTGACCACGCCGTCGATGTACTCGGGCTTGCCCTGTGCGCGCAGGTGTTCGACGACGCGATGCACTTCCTCGTCGCTGACGAAGGCGCCGTGCACGCGCTCGGGCGTGGCGGTGCCCGGCGGCAGGTAGAGCATGTCGCCGTGGCCGAGCAGCGCCTCGGCGCCGGACTGGTCGAGGATCGTGCGCGAGTCGATCTTGCTCGACACCTGGAACGCGATGCGCGTCGGGATGTTGGCCTTGATCAGGCCGGTGATGACGTCGACCGAAGGACGCTGGGTTGCGAGGATGAGGTGCACGCCCGCGGCGCGCGCCTTCTGCGCGAGGCGCGCGATGAGTTCCTCGACCTTCTTGCCGACGATCATCATCATGTCGGCGAATTCGTCGATGATGATGACGATGTAAGGCAAAGGCTCGAGCGGCTGCGCGACGGCGCCGGGCAGCAGATCGGGCTTGGCCACGAACAAGGGATCGAGCAGCGGCTGGCCCGCGTCGGCCGCGTCCTTCACCTTCTTGTTGAAGCCGGCCAGGTTGCGCACGCCGACTGCCGACATGAGCTTGTAACGCCGCTCCATCTCGGCCACGCACCAGCGCAGGCCGTTGGCGGCGTCCTTCATGTCGGTGATCACCGGCGTCAACAGATGCGGAATGCCCTCGTACACGGACAGTTCCAGCATCTTCGGATCGACCATCAGCAGGCGCACTTCCTTGGCCGTGGCCTTGTACAGCAGGCTCAGCACCATCGCGTTGACCGCGACCGATTTGCCCGAGCCCGTGGTGCCGGCGACGAGCAGATGCGGCATTTTCGCAAGGTCGGTGACGACGGGTTTGCCGCCGATGTCCTTGCCGAGCGCGAGCGCGAGCGGCGACTTCACCGAGTCGTAGCGTTCGGAGCTGAGGATTTCGGAGAGGTAGACGATTTCCTTGGCGACGTTCGGGATTTCCAGGCCGATCACCGACTTGCCCGGAATCACGTCGACCACGCGCACGCTGATCACCGACAGGCCGCGTGCGATGTCCTTGTCGAGGTTGGAAATCTGGCTGCCCTTGATGCCGGGTGCGGGCTGCAGCTCGAAACGCGTGATGACCGGACCCGGATAGACACCGACGACCTGCGCGTCGATGCGGAAATCCTTGAGCTTGAATTCGACCTGGCGCGAGAGCGCCTCCAGCGTCTCCTCGGAATAGCCCTTGACCTGCTGTTTGGGCAGGTCGAGCAGCGACATCGGCGGCAGCTCCTGGTTGGCACCACCGGCAAACAAGGGGATCTGCGCCTCGGCCTCGGCGCGCTTGCTGCGTTCGATCGGTGTCGTATCGCGCGCTTCGATCTTCACCGGCTCGCGCTTGGTCTGCCGGACCGTCTCGACCTTGCGCACTTCCTCGCGCTCGACGCGCGCGGCGCGTGCAACGCGCACGTCCTCGACCTTCTTCGCGCTCGTGCCGAGCCAGTCGAACGCACGGAAGATGCCGCGGCCGATCGTGTCCATGAGTTTGAACCACGACAAGCCGGTCGCGAGCGTGATCGCGATCAGGAACAACGCGAGCAGCAGCAGCGTCGCGCCGGGAAACGAAAATCCACGCATCAGCGGGCCGCCGATGCCCATACCGAGAATACCGCCCGCGCCGGCCGGCAGTTTCGATGCCACATCGCTGAAGTGCAGAAAGGCGAGGCCGGTGCCACCAATGAAGAAGGCGACACCGCCGATCAGGCGCAATGCCGGTTCAAGCGCCGACGCGGATTCCTCTTCGCGGTTGCGAAACACCGCCCAGCCGACGCCGAGCAGCAGCAGCGGAAAAGCGTAAGCGAGGTAGCCGAAGAACCAGAACGTCACATCGGCAAGATAGGCGCCGACCTTGCCGCCGATATTGTGCAGGATGACCGGGGCCGAGGTTGCGTGCGACCACGCCGGATCGCCCGGGCTGTAGCTCGCCAGGCAGGCGATCAGGTAAACGACCACGGTGAGCAGCGCGATGATCGCGACCTCGCGCACGACGCGCGGCATGACCAGCGTCGTGTCGTTGCCGGCCACCTTGTTCGGGAGATTTCTGGATTCGCGCGCCACCGCGGGAGTCTACCTTAAGTTAGTCCGTTAACGAATTGTTTTTGCGATTGTTCTGCTTGCGTGGACCGGCAATCTGGTCACGCGAATACTGATTCGTGGGGCGCGTCGCCAAATCGGGAATGCCGGCTTGACTCAAACAGTTTCCCGCCCCATCTTCCGAAGCTCCAGCACGTCGCAGGATTGCCAGAACCGGTTCGGGATGGGACAAGCAAGCGGCTTCAGCAAATTTCCTGCTCAACCGCGCAAGCCTGCAATCGCTCCGACCGGAAACCTTCCCGAAACCGCTTCTCCTCCACCAGAGAAATTATACATGACGACCCCGAAGCACAGCCGCCTGATCATCCTCGGCTCCGGCCCCGCCGGCTACACCGCCGCGGTCTATGCCGCACGCGCGAACCTCAAGCCCGTGCTGATCACCGGTCTTGCCCAGGGTGGACAATTGATGACAACGACCGATGTCGACAACTGGCCCGGCGACGTCGAAGGCCTGCAGGGACCCGCGCTGATGGAGCGCATGCAAAAGCACGCCGAACGCTTCGATACCGAGATCGTATTCGATCATATCCACACTGCCGAGCTGAAATCGAAACCGATCCGCCTCGTCGGCGACAGCGGCGAATACACCTGCGATGCGTTGATCATCGCCACGGGCGCGACGGCGAAATATCTCGGTCTCGATTCCGAGGAGAGGTTCAAGGGCCAGGGCGTCTCGGCCTGTGCGACCTGCGACGGCTTCTTCTACCGCGACCAGGAAGTGGCGGTCATCGGCGGCGGCAACACCGCGGTCGAGGAAGCGCTGTACCTGTCGAACATCGCCAAGAAAGTTACCGTCGTCCATCGCCGCGACAAGTTCCGCGGCGAGAAGATCCTGCAGGACAAACTGTTCGCCAAGCAGCAGGCCGGCAAGGTCGAGGTGATCTGGAACCACGCCGTCGACGAAGTGCTCGGCGACGACAAGGGCGTCACCGGCGTGCGCATCAAGCATGTCGACGACGGTACGACGCGCGACCTGGTCGTGCATGGCATGTTCGTCGCGATCGGACATGCGCCGAACACCGAAATCTTCGCCGGTCAGCTCGACATGAAAAACGGCTACATCGTGATCAAGACCGGCATCGAAGGCGGCGCGACAGCGACCAGCGTGGCCGGCGTGTTCGCTGCTGGCGACGTCGCCGATCAGGTGTATCGACAGGCGGTCACCTCGGCCGGCTTCGGCTGCATGGCAGCTTTGGATGCGGAGAAGTATCTGGACAAGCTGGGGCTGGCGGGATAAGCCGGCAATCTTTGCTCGTCATTCCCGCGAAAGCGGGAATCCAGCTTCTCTTACTGATGCTTTTCGCAAGAACAGTGACAAGAACCGGATTTCCGCTTTCGCGGAAATGACGGCAAGAGCATGCAAGCCCGTTTTCATTCCTCTCTTGATGCAATTGACGCCCGGGCGTGGAACGCGCTGCTCCCGGACGACAATCCGTTTCTTCGCCACGAATTCCTTTCCGGCCTCGAACATACTGGCTGTCTTCGCGCGGAATACGGCTGGCGTGCGCACCATCTCGGCCTGCATGAAGGCGCAGAACTGGTCGCTGCTGCGCCGCTCTATCTGAAGGGCAATTCCCATGGCGAGTTCGTTTTCGACTGGTCCTGGGCAAGCGCCTACGAACGCGCCGGACTCGACTACTACCCGAAACTGCTCGGCGCCGTGCCGTACTCGCCGGCAACCGGAGCACGTCTGCTGACGCGTCCGCGGCACGACGCATCGGCGCTGCGCGCAGCGCTCATCGCGACGATCGCCCGCGAAGTCGAGCGCAACAAGCTGTCTTCCGCGCATGTCAATTTCGTCACCGAAGCTGATGCGCAGGCGCTCGAACAGGCGGGTTGGTTGCCGCGCTTCGACTGGCAATTCCACTGGAGCAATCGCTCCGCCGAAACCGGCGGCTGGAGGACCTTCGATGATTTCCTCGCCGCGCTGGCCCACAAGAAGCGCAAGAACATCCGCGCGGAACGCGCCCAGGTCGCGCGCGCCGGCGTCGTCTGTGAACTGCGCCACGGCGACGAAATCAATGCACGCGAGTGGCGCGCGATCCACCGGCTGTACCTCAACACCTTCGACGAACGCGGCAACCATGCCGCACTGACCGAAGCATTCTTCCGCCACCTCGGCGCGGCGATGCCGCGGCAGGTCGTGGCGGTATTGTGCAAGCGTGCATTGACGAGTCCGGCCCGGACGCCGGTGCATCCTTCTGCGGTCATGGAGGACCGCACGCATGACGAACTCGTCGCCATGGCACTGATGCTGCGCTCATCCGATACGCTCTACGGCCGCTACTGGGGCAGCACGAGCAACGTTCCCGGCCTGCATTTCGAAGCCTGCTACTACCAGGGCATCGACTACTGCCTGCGCGAAGGCCTGACCACGTTCGAACCCGGCGCGCAGGGCGAACACAAGATCGCACGCGGTTTCCTGCCGACGATGACGCGTTCCTGCCACTACATCCGCGACCCACGTTTCCGCGTGGCCGTGCGTGACGCACTAGCGCGCGAGGCCGAGGCTCTGCGCGACTATCGTACGGAATTGTTGACCCACTCGCCGTATGCGCGGCACGCGCGGGAGCCGACGCCGTGATCCGGGTTCCGATCCTGCATTCCGGTTCGAACGAAGCGTTCCCCGACGTTGCCGCAGCACTGGACGAACCCAATGGCCTGCTCGCCGCCGGCGGCGATCTGTCACCACGGCGTTTGCTCGACGCGTACCGGCACGGCATCTTCCCGTGGTACTCGCGCGGTGAGCCGATCCTGTGGTGGTCGCCCGATCCACGCATGGTGTTCGCGACCAACCGGATCCACGTTTCGACGAAACTGCGCCGCTTCCTGCGCGATTGCGACTGGACGATCCGAGCCGATACCGCGTTCGCGGAGGTCATGCGCGCCTGCGCCGCGCCGCGACCGAAACAGCCGACGACCTGGATCACGCGTGCGATGTTCGATGCGTATTGCGAGTTGCACCGGCTCGGTCACGCGCATTCGTTCGAGGTATGGTCCGGCAACGAAATGGCAGGTGGCATCTACGGTGTCGCCGTCGGCCGCATGTTCTTCGGCGAATCGATGTTCAGTGCGCGCAGCAACGGGTCGAAAGTGGCGCTGCTCGCGTTGTGCCGAATGCTGGACGCGTGGGGATTCCCCTGGCTCGACGCGCAGGTGCGCTCCGGGCACCTCGTTTCGCTGGGCGCGATCGAAATGCCTCGCGATGTATTCATTCGACAGGTCACAAGGCAGACCGGTTTGCCGGACATCGTCGATTCCTGGACATCACGTCTGGCGGTCGGCTCGGTGTGTGAATTGATTACGGCAAGACCGCCAGCACCCGCGCCGGGAAACCCGAGCCGTGCTGCGGCTTCGGAAAGCTGACAAAGACGAGCGCACCGGCTTCGGGCACCTGATCGAGGTTCGCCAGCAGCTCGATCTGGTAGTGATCGGTCCCGAGCACGTAGGTTTCGAGCGAATAGTCGTCGCGGGTCGTCGCCGAACCGGGGTCCGTGTCGGTCGTCTCGTGGCCCGACGCGCCTATCTTGCGCGTCTCGTAGAGGAACTTCAGCACCGGCAGACTCCAGCCCGGATAATGGGCAATGCCTTTCGCATCGACATTCTGCATCGCCTTGCCGTCGGGCCAGCGCTTGCTCCAGTCGGTGCGCAAGGCGACGAAAGCGCCCATCGGAATTTCGCCGTGGCGTGCTTCCCACTGCTTGACGTCGTCGAGCGTGACCACATAGTCGGGATTGGCCGCCACCTGCGCATGGACATCGATTACCGCGAGCGGAAGCAGCATCTCGTCGGGCCGGATCTGATCCACGGTGCGCCCGCCGCGGATGAAATGCGCCGGTGGATCGACGTGCGTGCCCCATTGCCCGACATGGGTGAACTGCTGCGCGAAGAAACCGCCTTTGTCATAGGTGTACACCGGCTTCACCGATTCGTCGGCAAAACCTTTCCAATGCGGGATGCCCGGCGCGAATTCATGAGTCAGGTCGACCCATCGATGTGCCCGCAGCGTGCGGTATGCCTGCTCCAGTGGTGCCGGGACGCTGCCATCGGCAGCGAAAACAGACGAAGCAGCAATCATCAAAGTCAGCGCGAATATGCCTCCCGGCGTCCGGCGTGCAACGTGATTGGACATGAGACGCTCCTTCGGTTGGATGCCCCTGCAAGATAGCTGCGCGGACGCGCAAACACCAACCCGGCAGGCAATTGCGCTTCCCGTGCCGCCGCGAACGTGGCAAAATCCCCCGCCTTGCGGCTCCCCGCCGCTGAATTCCCCACATCCTAGATGGCAAAAGACGATCAAATCGAAATGGAAGGCACGGTACTCGACACCTTGCCGAACACGATGTTCCGCGTGCAACTCGAGAACGGCCACGTGGTCACCGCGCACATCTCCGGGCGCATGCGCAAGAACTACATCCGCATCCTGACCGGCGACAAGGTCAAGGTCGAGATGACACCCTACGACCTGACCAAGGGCCGCATCACCTATCGCCACCGCTAGGCCGGCGCAACGCGGCTTCCCGCGATTGCCGGAGAAACCGCGGTACATCGCCTAACAAAAGAAAAACGGCGCCGTGGAGGCGCCGTTTTCCCGTATCGCCGGAATAGCGACTACCCAACGACCGCAGGTTGTTTCTCGTCCGCCTCCACGCGCACGTCGAGCTTGTCGTCCTTTACGCTCAGGAATACCTTTCCGCCATCAGCGAGCTTGCCGAACAGCAGTTCATCGGCGAGCGGGCGCTTGACGTTCTCCTGGATGACACGCGCCATCGGCCGTGCGCCCATCTGCTTGTCGAAGCCATGCTCGGCGAGCCAGCGGCGCGCCTCGGCATCCACGGTCAAGACGACGTGCTTCTCCTGCAACTGCGCCTCCAGTTCGATGAGGAACTTGTCGACCACGCGCAGGATGTGCTCGAAGTCGAGAGAGGCGAACTGGATGACCGCGTCGAGGCGGTTGCGGAACTCCGGCGTGAATGCGCGGCGGATCGTTTCCATCGCATCGGTAGCGTGGCTCTGCTCGACGAAGCCGATCGAGCGACGCGCGGCCTGCGCTGCGCCCGCGTTCGTCGTCATCACGAGGATGACGTTGCGGAAATTCGCCTCGCGCCCGTTGGTGTCGGTCAGCTTGCCGTGATCCATGATCTGCAGCAGGATGTTGTAGACGTCCGGGTGCGCTTTCTCGATTTCGTCGAGCAACAGCACGCAATGCGGGTGCTTGGTGATCTGCTCGGTGAGCAGGCCGCCCTGGTCGAAACCGACGTAGCCCGGTGGCGCACCGATCAGGCGCGACACCGAATGCGCCTCCATGTATTCGCTCATGTCGAAGCGGATCAGTTCGATGCCGAGCTGCATCGCAAGCTGGCGCGTGACTTCGGTCTTGCCCACACCGGTCGGCCCCGCAAGCAGGAAGTTGCCGATCGGCTTGGTCGCGTTGCCGAGGCCTGAGCGCGCCATCTTGATCGAAGCGGCCAGCGCTTCGATCGCCTGATCCTGGCCAAACACAACCATTTTCAGGTTGCGCTCGAGATTGCGCAGCACGTCGCGATCGGACGTCGATACCTGTTTCGGAGGAATCCGCGCCATGCGCGCGACGATGAATTCGATTTCGGGTACGTCAACCACGGCCTTGCGCTGTTCGACCGGCAGCAGGCGCTGGCGCGCGCCGGCCTCGTCGATCACGTCGATCGCCTTGTCCGGCAGCAGGCGGTCGCCGATGTGCTTGACCGACAGGTCGACTGCGGCCTTGAGCGCCTCGTTCGTGTACTCGATCTTGTGGTGCTCCTCGAAGCGCGACTTCAGGCCCTTGAGGATTTCCACGCTTTCGCTCACCGAAGGCTCGACCACGTCGATCTTCTGGAAGCGCCGCGCCAACGCGCGATCCTTCTCGAACACGCCGCGGTATTCCTGGAACGTGGTCGAACCGATACAGCGCAATTCGCCGGAAGCAAGCACGGGCTTGATCAGGTTCGAGGCGTCCATCGTGCCGCCCGATGCCGATCCGGCGCCGATGATCGTGTGGATCTCGTCGATGAACAGGATCGCGTTGGGTTCCTTCTTGAGCTGCGCGAGCACGGCCTTCAGGCGCTTTTCGAAGTCGCCGCGATACTTGGTGCCGGCCACGAGCGCGCCAAGATCGAGCGCATAGATCGTGCACTCCTTGAGCACCTCGGGCACCTCGCCCTCGACGATGCGCTTGGCCAGACCCTCGGCCAGCGCGGTCTTGCCGACTCCGGCCTCGCCGACGTACAGCGGGTTGTTCTTGCGTCGGCGGCACAGCACCTGGATCGTGCGCTCGATCTCCTCGGCACGGCCGATCAGCGGGTCGATCTTGCCTTCGCGAGCCTGCTCGTTGAGGTTGCTCGCAAATTCGGTCAACGGGTTGCCGCGCGGCTCCTCGCCGCCCTCGCCTTCCTTGCCCGGCTCGCTCGCCGGCTGCGCGGACTCCTGGCCGATCTTGGCCACGCCGTGCGAGATGTAGTTGACCACGTCGAGGCGCGCTACTTCCTGCTGGTTGAGGAAGTACACGGCATGCGAATCCTTCTCGCCGAAGATCGCAACGAGCACGTTCGCCCCGGTCACTTCCTTCCGTCCCGACGACTGCACATGGTAGACCGCGCGCTGCAGCACGCGCTGGAAACCCAGCGTAGGCTGCGTATCGCGCTCGTCACCGCTCGGCAGCACCGGCACGGTTTCGACAATGATCGATTTCAAATCCTTGCCGAGCTTGGCCAGATCGGCGTTGCAGGCGCGCAGCACCGCGGCGGCCGACGGGTTCTCGATCAGCGCAAGCAGGAGGTGCTCGACCGTCATGAACTCGTGGCGCTGCTCGCGCGCGTCCTTGTAGCACTGGCCGATGGTGAGCTCGAGATCTTTACTGAACATGGGAAGCAGTTCCTCGGATGAGCCCACGATATGTGGGAAGACTACGCTTTTTCCAGAGTGCAAAGTAATGGGTGCTGATGGGAACGGGAGAATTCGTTCACCTGGGTGACCTTGGTCTCCGCCACCTCGCGCGTGAAAACGCCGCATACGCCACGTCCCCGGGTATGCACGTGGAGCATCACCTGGGTCGCGCGCTCACGATCCATGTTGAAAAACGTCTGCAGCACCACCACGACGAAATCCATCGGCGTAAAGTCGTCATTGAGCAGCAGAACCTGGTACAGCGGCGGCCGCGCGACTTCCGGACGCGCTTCTTCGACCACCGCGCCGTGCTGGGGTTCATGCAGTTTGTCCGGCGTCTGTGCCATCGAAAAACCTTTGTTTGCTCGCGGTTCGAGTATAGCGTCAGTGCCGCCGCGGCGCGCATGCCCGAACGCCTGCTGGTGCCGTTGCCACGCCTTTCAACAGCGCCGCATTCATCCGACCTCGGTTAAAATCGAGCGTTCCCGAAAACCTCCGCCCGACCGATGTTCGAACACTCCGCCGCTTCCGCCAACAGCGTCTGGCGCCCCCGCGTCACCGTGGCCACGGTCGTCGCCGCCGAAGGACGCTTTCTGCTCGTGGAGGAAAACATCCGCGGCGCGCTCGTGCTCAACCAGCCTGCAGGCCATCTCGAGCGGAACGAATCCCTGCCCGATGCGGCGCTGCGCGAGACTCTCGAAGAAACGGGCTGGACGGTGGAGTTGACGGATTTCATCGGCGTCTACCGATGGAATACGCCGGACACCAGCGCGGAATACCTGCGCTTCACCTTCGCGGCGCGACCTGTTGTGCACGATCTGCGCCGCCAGCTCGATGAAGGTATCGTGCGCGCACTCTGGCTGACGCGCGACGAAGTCGCCGCGCAATCGGAGCGCCACCGCAATCCGATGGTGCTCGGCAATATCGACGACTGGCAGCGCGGCCGCCACTACCCCTTGTCCATCGTCCAGTCGTTGCTCGCCTGACATCCAGGCGTTTGCACCCGAATGCGAAAATCAACCTGCGGCCGTGGATGACCGCACCCTTCAAGCGGACGTGAATCTTGGCAAGGTCTGAAAATATCATGGTGGGCATGTCCGGCGGCGTCGATTCGTCGGTCGCCGCACTGTTGCTCGCGCGCTCCGGGGCGCAAATCAGCGGCCTGTTCATGCAGAACTGGGAGGAAGACGAGCGCTTTGGCGAATGCCAGGCGGACCGCGACCGTGCGGACGCGCTGCGCGTCTGCGGCAAGCTCGACATTCCTTTCCATGCGCGGAATTTTGCCGCCGAGTACTGGGATCAGGTGTTCGCGAATTTTCTCGCCGAATACCGTGCCGGCCGCACGCCGAATCCCGACGTGCTGTGCAACCGCGAAATCAAGTTCAAGACCTTTCTCGAGCATGCGCGCGCGCTCGGAGCGGAGCGGATCGCAACCGGGCACTACGCGCGCACCGACGCCGTCGACGGCCGCCATCGCCTGCTGCGCGGGCGCGACACCAACAAGGATCAGAGTTATTTTCTCTACACGCTTGGCCAGGAACAGCTCGCCTCGACACTGTTCCCGGTCGGCGAACTGCCCAAACCCGAAGTGCGCGCGCTCGCCCGCGAAGCGGGACTACCTACGCATGACAAGAAGGACTCGACCGGCATCTGCTTCATCGGCGAACGCGATTTCCGCGAATTCCTTGGCCAATACATCCCGGCTGAGCGCGGCGAGCTGCGTACGCCGGATGGCCACCGCGTCGGCGAACACGACGGAGTGATGTACTACACGCTCGGTCAGCGCAGCGGTCTCGGCATCGGCGGACGCCGCGATACGGGTGGCGAAGCATGGTACGTGGTGGGCAAGGATGTGGCGAGCAATGTGTTGTACGTGGCGCAGGGCGGGAACAACGAATGGCTGCAGTCGCGGCGCCTGAGCGCCGATCAACTGAGCTGGACTGCTGGGCGGCCACCGGCCAGCGAGTTCGTCTGCACGGCCAAAACGCGCTATCGGCAAGCCGATCAGGCCTGCCGCGTCCGCATCGTCGCGGATGGTTGCGAAGTCGAATTCGAGACCGCGCAGCGCGCGGTCACGCCGGGCCAGTCGGTGGTGTTCTATTCTGGCGCAGAATGTCTCGGAGGTGGCATCATCGAAGCTACCGATGCCCCGTTCGGGAGCGGCCAGTGAGTATCTCGTACACCGTGTCTTTGGCCCGCGTCGGATCGACCTGTCGCACGGTGCGCGCAGACGCAGCCGCGGAATCGCGAAGACGCCTGCGTCAACCGTGTCCTCGCGCTCATGTCTGGGAGTAGGTCCGCGATGCGGGAGGAACGTGTCATCGCCCTTGCCGGTGTGTTTCAGGCCATCGCACTGGTGCGTTCGATAGCTTTGCGCGGCGGCGCCGACGCGTTCGCAATGCAGCCCAGCCTGGACAGCATTTTCAAGATCGATGCGGACAGCCCCGCCGACGTTTTCGGAGGTCTGAGCAACTTGCGCCAAGGACTCGAAACCCTCATCGCCCAACTCGACGATGACAAACGCGACCTTTCGATCACGCGCCTCGCGCTTTCGGTGATGCGCGTGGAATCCAGGCTTACGCGCCGGCCAACCCTGCTCGGCGCGCTGCGTACCGGCATCGAGACGATTGCGCGGCAGACAGCCGGTGCCGAAGCGACGAGTGCGTTGGTGGCTCTGCGCCTTGGCCAGCTCTACATCGACACGATATCGACCATACAACCGCGCATCACCGTCGAAGGGGACCCGCAGTACCTGCGCCAGGACAGCCAGGCAGCGCAGATACGTGCGCTGCTGCTCGCCGCCATCCGCGCGGCCGTACTCTGGCGCCAACTCGGCGGTTCGCAATGGCGCCTGGTTTTCCGGCGCGGGCAGTATTCGATGATGGCAAGGGGACTGCTCGCGCAATGCAAACTCAGTGGGGCGTAATACTCTTGTTCCCGGGTTTTGCACCCGGACGTGATCACGGAATGGACAAATGGCAAAGCGTCGGGGTTGATCCGGAGCGCTCCAGTGACCACGGTTGCCCTCGGCCTGGCCGGCACGGTCGCGACCCGGCCGATCTCGGGCGGCGAAACTGTCAGGCGGCTCGCTTTTAGGCGGAACCGTTGCCGTCGGTACTTCCCTGCTTTCCCAGGTACAGGCATTCCCGCGAGCGGGTACCTTCAACCAGTCGGTGTCGGTCAATGCCGGAGACTACGGCATGATCGTCATCGGCGGCGCGGCGAGCGGTCTCTCGTGGGTCAACACCGCGTTGCTGGGTGGGACGGTTGGCATATCGGAGTAGGTTGATCGATATTTCGCATCTCGAGGGCGCGGATTCGCGCCCTCTTTTCTTCTCTTCGCGTCCGCCATCGGCCATCCTGGCGCCAACGCCCGCATTCGCTCTCCTGTCCCGGTCGGCCCGGCGCAGCACCGTTGCTTCCGCAATGCAGCAGACTGCGCGATAATGGTGAGCTCACTTCCCCGCCTTCACCCGACAGCCAGGAGCCTCCCCATGACCGATTCTTTTGCCACCCGCGACACCCTCGAGGTCGGAGGCAAGAAATACGCGATCGCGAGCCTTGCCAAACTCGGCCAGAAATTCGACATCGCGCGCCTGCCGTATTCGATGAAGATCCTGCTCGAGAACCTGCTGCGTCACGAGGATGGCGTCAACGTGACCGCAATGGAAATCGAAGCGGTCGCGAAGTGGGAGCCGAAGAAGGAACCGGACACGGAAATCGCCTTCATGCCGGCCCGCGTCGTCCTCCAGGACTTTACCGGCGTTCCCTGCGTGGTCGACCTCGCCGCGATGCGCGATGCGATCGTCAAGCTCGGCGGCGATGCCGCGAAGATCAATCCCCTGATTCCCTCCGAACTCGTGATCGACCACTCGGTGCAGGTCGACGTGTTCGGCGAGGCCGATGCGCTCGACCTCAACGTCAAGATCGAGTTCGACCGCAACAAGGAGCGCTACAGCTTTCTGCGCTGGGGCCAGGGCGCGCTCAACAACTTCAAGGTCGTGCCGCCGCGCACCGGCATCGTCCACCAGGTCAATCTTGAATATCTTGCCCGCGTCGTCGCAACGGCCGACAAGAACGGCGCCACCTGGGCCTTCCCGGATACCGTGTTCGGCACCGACTCGCACACGACGATGATCAACGGCATCGGCGTGCTCGGCTGGGGCGTCGGCGGCATCGAGGCGGAAGCGGCGATGCTCGGCCAGCCCTCGTCGATGCTGATTCCGCAGGTCGTCGGTTTCAAACTTTCGGGCAAGCTGCCCGAGGGCACGACCGCGACCGACCTCGTGCTCACCGTCACCCAGATGCTGCGCAAGCACGGCGTGGTAGGCAAGTTCGTCGAATTCTATGGCGACGGCCTGCAGCACCTGCCGCTGGCCGACCGCGCGACGATCGCGAACATGGCACCCGAATATGGTGCGACCTGTGGCATCTTCCCGGTCGATGCCGAGGCGCTCAACTACCTGCGCCTGTCGGGCCGCGACGAGGGCGCGATCGCACTGGTCGAGGCCTACGCCAAGGCGCAGGGCTTGTGGCACGACGCGAACACGCCGCACGCGCAGTTTTCCTCCACGCTCGAACTGAACCTGGCCGACGTGAAACCGTCGCTGGCCGGGCCGAAGCGTCCGCAGGACCGCGTGTTGCTCGGCGACGTCGGCAAGAGCTACGCCGAGTCGCTCAAGACCCTCGCCGCGAACCGCAAGCCGAAGAACGGCGCGGAGGCGCGCTTCGCCAACGAGGGCGGCGACACCGCGGTCGGCCATGACGCCAGCGTCAATGGACCGGGCCAGTCGGTCACGCGCAACGGCGTCAACTTCAAGCTCAAGGACGGCGCGGTCGTGATCGCCGCGATCACTTCGTGCACGAACACCTCGAACCCGGCCGTCATGCTCGGCGCCGGCCTGCTCGCGCGCAACGCGGTCAAGAAAGGCCTCAAGACGCAGCCGTGGGTCAAGACCTCGCTCGGCCCGGGCTCGCTCGTCGTCACCGACTATCTGAAGAAGGCCGGAGTGCTCGGCGACCTCGAGAAGCTCGGATTCTTCGTCGTCGGCTACGGCTGCACCACCTGCATCGGCAACTCGGGCCCGCTGCCGGTGGAAATTTCCAAGGGCATCGCCGATGGCGATCTGGTCGTCGCTTCGGTGCTGTCGGGCAACCGCAACTTCGAGGGCCGCGTCCACCCCGAGGTGAAGATGAACTACCTCGCCTCGCCACCACTGGTCGTCGCCTACGCGCTTGCCGGCACGATCGACATCGACCTGACCACGCAGCCGCTCGGCCAGGGCAACGACGGCAAGGACGTTTTTCTCAAGGACATCTGGCCGACCAACAAGGAAATCGGCGACGTCATCGCTGCCACCGTCGGGCCGGAGCTGTTCAAGCAAAACTATGCCGACGTGTTCAAGGGCGACTCGCGCTGGAACTCGATCGATGCGCCCAAGGGCGAGCGCTACGGCTGGGACGAAAAATCGACCTACATCAAGAACCCGCCCTACTTCGACGGCATGCGCATGCAGGTCGGCAAGATCAACGACATATCGGGCGCGCGCGTGCTCGGCATCTTCGGCGACTCGATCACCACCGATCACATCTCGCCAGCCGGCGACATCAAGGCGACTTCGCCCGCGGGCCAGTTTCTGCAGGCGCACGGCGTGGTCAAGGCCGATTTCAACTCGTATGGGTCCCGGCGTGGCAACGACGACGTGATGGTGCGCGGCACCTTCGCCAACATCCGCATCAAGAACCTGATGCTCGGTGGCGAGGAAGGCGGTAACACCCTGCACTACTCGGCGGACGGCAAGGCCTCGTCCAAACTGCCGATCTACGACGCGGCGATGGAGTACAAGAAGGAAGGCGTGCCGCTGGTCGTCCTCGCCGGCAAGGAATACGGCACCGGCTCCTCGCGCGACTGGGCAGCCAAGGGCACGTTGCTGCTGGGCGTCAAGGCCGTGATCGCCGAGAGTTTCGAGCGCATCCATCGATCGAACCTGGTCGGCATGGGTGTGCTGCCGTTGCAGTTCGTCGATGGCCAGAACGCGCAGACGCTGGGCTTCAAGGGCGACGAGGTCTTCGAGATCGCCGGCCTGCAGGATGGCACGGCCAAGGAAATCACGGTTGTCGCCAAGGGGCCTGCAGGCGCGAAGGCGTTCAAGACCAAGGTGCTGCTGCTGACGCCGAAGGAGGTCGAGTACTATCGTCACGGAGGCATCCTGCCGTTCGTGCTGCGCCAATTGGCCGCGTCGCCCAAGGGCGGCTGAGCGGGCCCCGCCAGGTACGTTCCACTCCACGAACGCCCGGCATTGCCAGGCGTTCTTTTGGGGGACTATGCGAGGTGGCAGACGGAGCCCGCCTCAAACTCCAACCGGATTGGTGTCGATCCTCAGATCGCCACTCCCGCGAAGACGAGGCTTTCAACTGCCGGAAGGCTGGTCACCCAGCGCCTTGTGCCCGCTGTCCGTCGAACTATCAAAGCCAAGTTGCTGGATTTCCGCCAAACGCGCTCGGGAATGACGAGCCAAAGGCTTCCTTCGCCGTGTTGACAGCCGGGAATTGACGCGAATCAGGAATTCAGACTGGCGCAAACGGGTTGCAAACCGTACCGTATGCGCCCCCGACGCCACCATTTCAGGGATTTCTCCCGCTGCGTTGCCGCTTGCCGGTTCGGCTTCCGCATGCTCAAATCGTCTCAAACAAGCGTTTGCCTGGAATTCGCTTCGCGACAGAAATCCAAAAGCAGGAGGGATGATGACCACGAGCAACGATCGGCCTTGGCTGGCGAGCTACCCAAGCGGAATTCCCGCGGAAATCGATGTCAACGCCTACAGTTCGATTGCCGCATTGTTCGAGGAGACCTGCGAGCGGTTCCGCCACCGTCCCGCATTCGCCAACCTGGGCAGGACGCTGAGCTACGATGATCTGGACCGACTGAGTCGTGGTTTCGCAAGCTACCTGCGCAGCGTGCTGAATCTGGGCAAGGGCGACCGCGTCGCGGTGATGATGCCGAACGTCCTGCAGTACCCGATCGCGGTATTCGGCATCCTGCGCGCCGGGCTGACCGTGGTCAACGTCAACCCGCTGTACACTGCGCGCGAATTGCGCCATCAGCTCAAAGACTCCGGTGCAGTGGCGATTGTCGTGCTCGACAACTTCGCTGCGGTGCTCGCCGAAGTGCTGGCCGAAACCGACGTCAAGCACGTACTGACAACGTCGATCGGCGACCTGCTCGGATTCCCGAAATCTCTTGTCACCAACTTCGTCGTCAAGCACGTCAAGAAGATGGTGCCGAGCTACCGTATCGATCACGCCGTGCGATTCAATCGCGCGCTGGCCCAGGGTGCCGGCCGGCAACTGCCCGCCACGCAGATCGGGCACGAGGACATTGCGTTCCTGCAGTACACGGGCGGCACCACCGGTCTCGCCAAAGGTGCGATCCTGACCCATGGCAACATGGTGGCGAACATGCAACAGGCTGCGGCGTGGATCGCATCGGGCGTTCGCCCGGGCGAAGAAATCATCATCACCGCGCTGCCGCTTTATCACATCCTCGCGCTTACCGCGAACTGCTTGGTATTCATGCGCGCCGGTGCGCTCAACCAGCTCATCACCAATCCGCGCGACATGCCCGGTTTCGTCAAGTCGTTGAAAAACTTGCCATTTACGGCAATCACCGGCGTCAACACCTTGTTCAACGGGCTGCTCAATACCCCCGGTTTCGACAAGCTCGATTTTTCCAAACTGCGCTTGACGCTCGGTGGCGGCATGGCAGTGCAACGATCCGTGGCTGATCGATGGCACAAGGTTACCGGCTGCATTCTCGGCGAAGCCTATGGCTTGACCGAAACTTCGCCGGCCGTATGCATCAACCCGATCGACCTTTCCGAATTCAACGGATCGATCGGTTTGCCTATCCCGTCGACCGAAGTTTCGATCCAGGACGACGACGGCAAGACTCTCGACATCGGCAGCGTCGGCGAGCTTTGCGTGCGCGGGCCGCAAGTCATGCGCGGCTATTGGAACAAGCCCGAAGAAACCGCGAAGGTGCTTTCGTCGGATGGGTGGTTGCGCACCGGCGATATTGCGCGCATCGACGAAAGGGGTTTCGTCTACATCGTCGACCGCAAGAAGGACATGATCCTGGTTTCCGGATTCAACGTCTATCCAAACGAGATCGAGGATGTCGTCATCGCATGTCCCGGCGTACTCGAGGTCGCGGCGGTCGGTGTGCCCGACGAAAAATCTGGCGAAGCGGTGAAACTCGTCATCGTGAAAAAAGATGCCAACCTCACGGCGGAAATCGTCCGCGAGCACTGCAAGACAAACCTGACGGGCTACAAGCAGCCCAAGTACATCGAATTCCGTGATTCATTGCCGAAAACAAACGTCGGTAAAATCCTGCGGCGCGAG
>JAFEFS010000055.1 GCA_018240465.1 Pseudomonadota bacterium | reverse complement strand
TCTGCGTTTGCACCGGGCCACCTTGCCCGCCTGCCACCGACGACGCAGCGTGTTCGTTCACGCGAGGAGCGCAGACTGCGCCACAGGCAGGTTAGCGCCAGACGTCGCAACTCGCCGATCGCTTGCCCTCGCAACCGCGGGCGGCGGAACGATGCGGGCAACAGTTCGCGTGAAGGCATCGGGGCGGTCCGCCTCGATGCGGGAAAACGGCGGCTGCGACCGGGTCGGGAATATTTCCGCCCTTCGGGCGATCACCACTGATCGAGGCGACGATTGTTCAAAAATCGCCCTAGGCCCAGCAAAGGAGTGAGCGAGTGACTTCATTGAAAAATTGCAATTCAGTCGATTCTTTCGTGGCGCGGGCGTGGCGCGGTGCGATGGCCTTGCTGCTGGCCGCTGTCGCGCTCGCGCCGGGGCGCATATTCGCGGCGAACACGCTGACCTACCCCGGTGCGGCGCCGTGCAACACGACGCTGCAGGCCTGCCTCGCCGGCGCAACCTCGAGCGACGCGATCCTGCTGGCGTTCAACGATGCGAACTCCGAAGTTCTCAGTGTGACCGACAAAAATCCGACCGTGCAGCCCACCCCGCCCCTTGTTTTGGAAGCGCATGGGGCATGGCGCCACAACACTTCGTTCTGTTCAAGGCAATTTCGCGTCGCTTGATCCGGCTGCGGTCCTGCGTCTACGCCCCCTCCATGGAGTTAATTCATGTCCGTTGATTCTCCCGCGCAACACCGCTTCGTACTTGCTTGGCGCTCGCTGCTCGTCTTGGCATTGTTCGCCTGCGCACCCTCGTTCGCGTTCGCACTCGGGGTGCTGCCTGATAGCGAAAACGCGGCCCTGATCAAGCTGTATGCCCAGACCAATGGTGATCAATGGGTGGATCACACCGACTGGCCCTCGTTGTTCGGCCCCCCCGTTACCACTACCAACGGCTGTAGCTGGTTCGGGGTCACTTGCGATGTCACCTCCGGTCCCGCGCATGTGGTCAAGCTGCATTTTGTC
>JAFEFS010000054.1 GCA_018240465.1 Pseudomonadota bacterium | reverse complement strand
TTCCGGTCTTTGCCAAGCCTCGTCATTGCCGGTTTGATTGCGGGTCTCGCCGTGGGAGCGGCGATCCGTCCGTTGAGCGCCAATAGCGGGATCAGAGCCACGGTCGATTTCTTCGATGTGATCGGCACGATGTGGGTGGCCGCCATCCGGATGACCGTCATCCCGTTGATCGTTCCATTGCTGATCGTCTCGATTGCGAACGCGAGGAGCACGCGCGCCGCGGGCCGGTTGGGAGTCGTCACGATCATCGGACTTGTTGTGCTGATCGCGGTTGTCGCTGCCTTCACCTCGGTGATCGCGCCGCTATTGTTCGGCGGAATCCACATCGACCCGGCCGCGACCGCGAGTTTGCGGGCCTCTGCCGCAGCCACATCGTTGCCGACCGGCGACGCCAGCTTGTCGAACTGGTTCAAGACGTTGATACCGGCCAACCCGATCAAGGCCGCAGCGGACGGCACAATGCTGTCGATCATCGTGTTCGCGCTGGCATTCGGTTTCGCCACACTGGCCGCCCCAGAGGATACGCGCGACCGCGTCGTTCGCTTTTCGCAAACGTTGAGCACCATCATGTTCGTGATGGTACAGGCGGTGCTGTCGCTGGCTCCGATCGGTGTCTTTGCGCTGACGCTTGTGGTCGGGGCACGTGTTGGCGTCGCGGCGTTCGGTGCGATGGGATATTTTGTTGGCGGTCAACTGGTAACGACGATGGCGCTGATCGTGGTCATGTTCGCACTGACAGTGATGCGCAACAGGCTGTCCGTTAGCAAAGTGCTCGCGGGTGCGGGGCCGGCAATGCTGGTCGCCGCAAGCACCAGTTCATCTCTTTCGGCATTGCCGGCAATGATCGAGAGCGCGCGCGACGAATGGAACTTGCCCGAAGAAACCTACGGCTTTGTCCTGCCGCTCGCCGTATCCACGTTCAAGCCGACGTCCGCGTCCTCGTGGGTGCTCGATGCCTATTTCGTCGCGATCCTTTACGGCATACCGTTCGGCCCGGCGCAACTGGCGCTCGCTGCCGGATATTCCGTGCTTTTCAATGCCACGGTGCCGGGCATCCCCGGTGGCGGAGTCATCGTGATGAGCCCGCTGTTTCTTGCGCTTGGCTTGCCCCTGGAAGGATTGGCGATATTGTTGGCGATCAATCCGATCGTCGATCGCATCCTGACCGTCGGTAACGTAGTCGCCGACATGGCAATCACCGCACTACTGGCAAGGCCCGCGTCCCGGACGTAGCAGTTTGGAACCACGGATACCGCTTGCTCTGATGTCCGCCTTCCACCGCGGCGTGCCATTTCATCGACATTCTCGCCACGTGGTGCGCAACGCGAACGGGTGAGGCTCACGCCGAGCCGAACAATCCACCCTCCCTCCACTTCGCCACCTGGAGTTTCGCACTATGCGGAAGCCCCGCGGCGCAGGAGTGCCTTGGACGTGATCGCCGCGATCGTCGGCGTGCCCGCCTGCATCATGATCGCCTTCACCTCGCGCGCATAGAGGTCGAGTACGGCTTCGACGCCCTCCTGCCCGAATGCGGCCAAGCCCCAGCACGGCGGCCGACCGATGCCGACAGCGGTCGCTCCCAACGCCAACGCCTTGTAGACATCCGTTCCGCGGCGGACTCCACCATCGACGAACACCGGCACGCGCCCGCGCACCGCCGCCACGACCTCGGCGACGCAGTCGATCGATGCGCGCAGCGTTTCCTCGTTGCGTCCGCCGTGATTCGACACGATCACCGCGTCGGCACCGTGCGCCACGGCAAGTGCCGCGTCCTCCCCGGTGACGATGCCCTTCACGAACAGGCGCCCGCGCACGATGTGGCGCAACCGGTCCAGCCACCCGATCGTCAGATCGGCGGGGACCAGCGCGCTGACCCGCGATACGTCGAGCCCTGCGAACAGCGGCGCCTTGAGCCACATGTCGTGGCGGTTGCCGGCATGGCAATTCGTGCAGGTTCGCGTATCCACGCGCGCCAGCCGGCGCAATGTCTCCGAATTCCTCACCCCCGCCGTGGCCCTGCCGTCGACGGTGAGCACGATCGCATCGGCGCCAGCCGCTTCCGCGCGTTGCACCATCGCCTTGGTCACGCTCCAATCGTCCGTGGGATACAGTTGCTGCCAAACAGGCGCATGCCGCTCTGCGATCACGCGTTCCAATGACGTCGACGATCCGCTCGACAGCATCATCCGTGCGCCGCGCGTCTGCGCCGCCCGCGCCACGGCTTTTTCGGCTTCCGGGTGAAACGCTGCCAGCGACGATACGGCGGACAGGTACACCGGCATGGGCCAGCGCTCGCCGAGCACGTTCTGCGCCGTATCCACATGGGTCATGTCGGCGAAACGGTGCGAACGTATCTCGTACTCCGAGAATGCCGCCTCGTTCCGGAGCAGCGTCCTGTCGTCGTCGATGCCCGTGGCCAGGTAGCCGTAGTGAGCCGGCGGCAGCGCCGCACGCGCCAGAGGTTCGAAATCGCGCACGTCGAGCACATCGGCCGCACGGTGCACGGCCTCCGCCGCCGCCGGGGCGCCCGAGGTCGGCACGGGTTTCCCGTCTCGCCCGGGCGCTTCCGCGGCCCATGCCATCAACGGCAGCGAAGCTCCCACAGCCAGCAATTCCCGACGCTTCATCTCCGCCCCCAAGGCATGGCCCGTCGAAGTACCCGGCGCAGGATACTCCGCGGACGAGGACGCAGGTCAAATCCCCGGTACCCGCGTCTGCGCCGCGACCGGCATCTTCTCCGCCAGCCAGTCGATCAGCGCGCGTACCGCCGGCAGCAGGCCACGGCGCGACGGAAACACGCAATGGACGATGCCCTCGGGCGGGCTCCACTCGGGCAGCACGACTTCGAGCTCACCCGCCGCGACCGCGCGCGTGCACACGCTTTCCGGCAGCAGCGCCACGCCGAGTCCGCGCGCAGCGGATGCGAGCACGAGCGGGAAATCGCCGCACATCACGCGCGGGGAATGATCGAGGCGAAAACTCGTGCCGTCGTCCTTGGAGAATTCCCAGGACTGGTTCTCCAACTCGGCGATGCTGATCGTGTCGTACGTGGCCAGATCCTGTGGATGCTGCGGCCTGCCCTTCTCGCGCAGATAGCCGGGGCTGGCGACGAGGAACGAGGTGCTGCGCCCGAACGTGCGCAGGACGAGGTCGGCATCGGTGTCGAGCTTGAAGCGCACGCGGATCGCGATGTCGACACCCTCGTTGATGAGGTCGATGCGCCGGTTGGTCGACATCAGCAGAATGCGCACCTGCGGATATTTCTCGCAGAACTCCGGCAGGATGCCGGTCATGACGTTCTGCGTGATCGACACCGGGCAGCTGACGCGCACGATGCCGCGCGGCTCGGTCGTCAGTTGAGCGACGGCGTCCTCCGCCGCTTGCGCCTCGGCGATCACGGTCTGGCAATGCTGATAGAACCGCTGCCCCGCATCGGTGACGGCGAAGCGACGCGTCGAGCGCTGCAGCAGGCGCACGCCGAGCCGATCCTCGAGCTGGGCTATGCGTCGGCTCAGCCGCGACTTGGGAATGTCGAGCGCGCGCCCGGCCGCAGCGAAGCCGCCTTGTTCGACCACGATCGAGAAGTAGTAGAGATCGTTGAGATCCTGCATGTCCCCGCCTTATTGTTCTGAAAACGGAACGCTGTGGCCGTTTTTATCCAACTTATCATCTTTGATGTGCAGTATTACATTTTCTCCGTCGCATCGCTCACCCGTGCCATCCCGACCGGGCCGATGCCTGCCGAACATCCGGAGAATGCCATGAACAATTCGCTGATCCAGTCGATCGAGAAGCGTCGCACCCAGTATGCGCTCGGCCCGGAGCTGCCGATTTCCGCACAGCAAACCACGGCGCTGATCGAAGCCGCGATCCGGCTCGCGCCGTCGTCGTTCAATTCGCAGAGTTCGCGCGCCGTGATCCTCTACGGTGACGAGAGCCGCGAATTCTGGAGGCTCGTCGAAACCGCGCTGGGCAAGATCGTGCCAGCCGAGGCGTTCGCGGCGACCAAGGGCAAGATCGACAGCTTCGCGGCCGGCGCCGGCACCGTGCTGTTCTACGAGGACCAGGACGTGGTCAAGGGCCTGCAGGATAAGTTCGCGCTCTACGCCGACAACTTCCCGGTGTGGTCGGAACAGGCCAGCGGCATGGCCCAGTTCGCGGTGTGGACCGCACTGGCCAACGCCGACATCGGCGCCAGCCTGCAGCACTACAACCCGCTGGCCGACGCGGATGCGGCGGCGCGCTGGAACATCCCGGCTGCGTGGAAGCTGCGCGCGCAGATGCCGTTCGGCTCGAACGAGAAGCCGTTCGGCGAGAAGGCATTCATGGACGATGCGCGGCGCTTCAAGGTGTTCGGCACCGCGACGGTTGCCGAAACGCGCGCCGCCGCTTAAGCGATCGCGGTCGCACCGCGCATGTACGGCTGGAGAACTTTGGGCACGCCGATCGAACCGTCGACGTTCTGATAATTCTCCATCACCGCGACGAGTGCGCGGCCCACCGCCACGCCCGAACCGTTGAGCGTGTGCACGAGCTCGGGCTTGCCGGTTTGCGGATTGCGCCAGCGCGCCTGCATGCGCCGCGCCTGGAAGTCGCCGCAGTTCGAGCACGACGAAATCTCGCGATAGGTGTTCTGCGAGGGCA
>JAFEFS010000053.1 GCA_018240465.1 Pseudomonadota bacterium | reverse complement strand
TCCAGTGCGGCAACGGTGCGCGCGCTGTGCATCTGGAACTCGCAGCCGCCGCCGAGCGCCAGGCCGCGCACCGCCGCAACCACGGGCACAAGCGCATGTTTGATGCGCATGCTGGTCTGCTGGAAACGGTTCACGAACGCTTCGAATTCGTCGATTTTTCCCGATTGCAGCAGGGCACCCGCGCCGGCGAGATCGGCGCCTGCGCTGAACGGTTCCGAGTCCTGCCAGATGACGAGGCCCTTGAAGGTCTTTTCGGTCTCGTCGATCGCGCGATTGACCGCGTCGATCACGCCGGCGCCGAGCGTGTGCATTTTGGTCTTGAACGAGAGAACGGCGATGTCGTCGTTGCCGATCGTCCACAGGCGCGCGTCGTCGGTCTCGAATACGGTCGTGCCGCGGTCGACCCTGGCGCCGATCGTCGTCTGCGGAAACCACTGGCGCGCATAGACCGGCTCGGTCGAGCGCGGCAGATACTTGTCCTGCGCCGCGCTGTAGGAACTGCCGTCGGCGTTGTGCACGCCGCTGCGCTCGGGGTCGAGCGTCCATGCCGGCAACGGCGCGCGGCTCATGGTCTTGCCCGCGGCGATGTCATCAACGATCCACTGTGCGACCTGTGCCCATCCGGCGGCCTGCCAGGTCTCGAACGGCCCGAGCTGCCAGCCGTAGCCCCAACGCATCGCGAAGTCGATGTCGCGTGCGCTGTCGGCGATCTCGGCGAGGTGATACGCGGAGTAGTGGAACAGATCGCGATGCACGGCCCAGAGGAACTGCGCCTGCGGATCGCTGGACGCGCGCAGCTTGGCGAACTTTTCGGCCGGATTTTTCAGTTTCAGGATGGTGGCAACCTCGTCGCTGACCTTGCCGGTCTGCGCCACGTAGTCGGCCTTGGCCGGATCCAGCACCAGAATGTCCTTGCCCGCCTTGCGGAAGAAACCCGCGCCGGTTTTCTGTCCGAGCGCACCCTTGGCGACAAGCGCAGCGAGCACGGGCGGTGTCTTGAAGTAGTCGCGCCACGGATCGTTCGGCAGCGTGCCATCCATAGTGCCGATGACGTGGCCCAACGTATCGAGGCCGACCACGTCGGCGGTGCGGTAGGTCGCGCTCTTCGGATGTCCGATCGCCGGGCCGGTCAGCGCATCGACGACGTCATAGCCGAGCTTGAACTGGTCGGTGTGGTGGATCGTCGACAGGATCGAGAATACGCCGATGCGATTGCCGATGAAGTTCGGCGTGTCGCGGGCGTAGACCACGCCCTTGCCGAGCGTGGTGGTCAGGAAGGTTTCGAGCCCGATCAGTACTTCCGGTGCCGTCTTGGCGCAGGGAATCAGCTCGGCCAGATGCATGTAGCGCGGCGGGTTGAAGAAGTGCACCCCGCAAAATCGCTCATGCAAATGCTCGCTAAGAACATTCGCCAAGCTGTTGATACTCAAGCCGGAAGTGTTGCTTGCCAGCACGGTATTTTCGGCCACGAATGGGGCAATTTTGGCGTAGAGGTCGCGCTTCCAGTCGAGCTTCTCGGCGATCGCCTCGATGATCAGGTCACAGCCGCGCAGCAGCTCCAGGTTCTCATCGTAGTTCGCCGGCACGATCGCGCCAGCGCGCGACTTGTCGGCGAGCGGCGAGGGCGAGAGTTTCTTCAGATTGTCGATGGCCTTGAGCACGATGCCGTTGGGGTCGCCGTCTTTGGCAGCGAGGTCGAACAGCACCGTATCGACGTTCGCATTGACCAGGTGCGCGGCGATCTGCGCGCCCATGACGCCGGCGCCGAGCACGGCTACTTTGCGGATGCGGAGGGAGGGGGAACTCATGCGTGCCTCGTGGAGTGGGGAGGTGAGAATCTTTGAAACGGTTCGATGCGGGTGCAACCGGGTCAAGCTGGGGAAAATTTTTCGTGCTTGCGCTCCACCTGCAAAAGATCGTGCCGCAAACCGTGTTCATTCCGCGCGCAAGCCGGCCGCAGCGAAGCGGATCAGATGGTCCGCGGTCAGGGCCAGATGCTGTTCGGCGCTCGCGCCGCGGCGCTTGATCGTGCCGAAATCGGCCATGGCGAAGGTCAGTGCGCCGGTGATGATGTCCATGCGCCAGTACAGTTCCTGCTTGTCCATGTGCGGCAAGAGGGTACCGAGTGCGGCGGCGAAATCGCGCAGCACGTGGCCGTAGTTGTCGTGCAGGAAGGCGCGCAGGCGCTCGTTCTGTTCCGCGTAGGTGCGCGCGAGAATACGCACGAAGGCGGTGCTGCCTCGTTCACTGGCCGATGCGGCGAGCGCCGGGCGGATCCAGGCGCCGAGCACGTCTTCGAGTTGTGCGGGCGACTTCGCCAGCGCCGCTTGCAGCGCCTGCGTGCGGTCGGCGTTGAGCTTGTCCAGGCGCAGGCGCAGGACCTCGTTGATCAGATTTTCCTTCGAGCCGAAGTGATAGTTGACCGCGGCGAGATTGACCTGCGCGTTCGAGGTGACCTGGCGCAACGAAGCGGCGGCGAAGCCGTGGCTGGCGAACAAGGCCTCGGCGGCGTCGAGGATGCGTTGCTTGGTGGAGAAGAGTTCCGGATTCATCGCTCGCAGCCTCGCGTAAGCCTGTTTTGCCCATGCGCGGGCAGGGTCGCCTGCGCCGATCGTCAAACGTTCGTTTGAATTCTAGGCGCTCGCCTGGCCGGGGTCAAATCCGCGACTCGGCGGCCGCAAGGGCGAAGCGATGGGCCACCGGAAAAGCCGACAAGATGCCGTCAAGGTACTTAAAATTCCGTTCGCAATGCTATAGAATCTGAAGGTCTTTTTTCCGCGGTTACGGGCTTGCCTGTGCCTCGGTCGGACGGCGGGCAGTGACCGCTTGCCGCACTACTGGACACCAAACTACAACATCGGAGTCAATAGCAATGGCGCTGGAGCGCACCCTTTCCATCATCAAGCCCGACGCGGTCGCCAAGAACGTGATCGGCGAAATCTATTCCCGCTTCGAAAAGGCTGGTCTCACGATCGTCGCCGCCAAGTACAAGCAGCTCTCGCGCGCCGAAGCCGAAGGCTTCTACGCGGTGCACAAGGAGCGCCCCTTCTTCAAGGCGCTGGTCGAGTTCATGATCTCGGGCCCGGTGATGATCCAGGCGCTCGAAGGCGAAGGCGCGATCCTCAAGAACCGCGACCTCATGGGCGCTACCGATCCGAAGAAAGCCGCGCCGGGCACGATCCGCGCCGACTTCGCCCAGTCGATTGATGCGAACGCGGTGCACGGTTCCGACGCGCCGGAAACGGCGGCACAGGAAATCGCGTATTTCTTTGCCGGCACGGAGATCGCAACGAGATAACTGCGTTCGTCCTTGAACGCGAGAGGCGAACAGCACCCGCCCTTGGCCGCACTTCTCAACAACCTCTGCCGTGAACGAGACTTCCACAAAATTCAACCTGTTCGACTACGACCGCCAGGGGTTGCGTGACTTGTTCGCGCAGCTCGGCGAGAAGCCGTATCGCGCCGAACAGGTGATGAAGTGGATCTACCACCGCCACGTCACCGACTTCGCGCAGATGAGCGACGTCGGCAAGGCGCTGCGCGACAAGCTCGAGGCGGCGTGCGAAATCGCGCCGCCGAAGGTGCTGTTCGAGAAGCAGGCTGCCGATGCCACGTACAAGTGGCTGCTCGGCATGGACGGAGGGAATGCCATCGAAGCGGTGTTCATTCCCGAAGCGACGCGCGGCACGCTGTGCGTGTCCTCGCAGGTCGGCTGCGGCTTGAACTGCCAGTTCTGTTCGACCGCGACCCAGGGCTTCAACCGCAACCTCGCCACCAGCGAAATCATCGGCCAGGCATGGACCGCAGCCAAACATCTCGGCAACGTGCCGCACCAGCAGCGCAAGCTGACCAACGTCGTCATGATGGGCATGGGCGAGCCGCTGCTCAATTTCGACAACGTCGTGCGCGCGATGAGCATCATGCGCGACGACCTCGGTCTGGGGCTCGCCAACAAGCGCGTCACCCTGTCGACCGCGGGGCTCGTGCCGATGATCGACAGGCTCGGTGAAGTCGCCGACGTGTCGCTCGCGGTGTCGCTGCACGCGCCAAACGACGAGCTGCGCACTGAACTGGTGCCGCTCAACAAGAAATATCCGATCGCCGAACTGCTCGCGGCCTGTCAGCGCTATGCGGCGCGCAAGCCGCGTACCTCGATCACGTTCGAATACACGATGCTCAAGGACGTCAACGACAAACCCGAGCACGCGCGCCAGCTGGTCAAGCTGATGCGACGTGTGCCGAGTAAGGTCAACCTGATTCCGTTCAATACGTTTGCCGGTACGCGCTTCGAGCGGTCCGACGAGGCGACGATCCGAGCCTTCCAGAAGATCCTGCTCGATTCCGACGTGCTGACCATGGTGCGTCGCACGCGCGGCGACGACATTGACGCTGCCTGTGGCCAGTTGAAAGGGCAGGTGCTCGATCGCACGCGGCGCAGTGCGGAATTTCAGCGCCGTATCGAGGCAGGGGCACGGCATGCTGCCTGAGCGCACGCGCGCACGGCTTTCGCTGCCCGCGCTGGCAGCCATTACGGTATGCGCCGTGTCGGCCTGCAGCCGCAACAGCGAAGGCATCCGCCCGGTGGTGGTGGAGAGCCAGCAGTCGAGCCTGAAGTCCCGGGAAACGCCCGCGGACCGGGCCAGACCGTTTGTCCAGCTCGGACAGAAGTACATGGAGCTGGGCAAGTTGGAACTCGCCCAGGAAAACCTGCTCAAGGCGCTGAAATACGATCGGCAGAACGTCGATGCGCACACCCTGCTCGCCACGCTTTACGATCGGATAGATGATCGCACGCAGGCGCTGCTGCACTATCACGAAGCAGTGCAACTCGCACCGAAGGCGGGCGCCGAGAACAACAACTACGGCATGTATCTGTGCAAGCTTGGCCAGTACGCCGAGGCGCGAAGGTATTTCGATGCCGCCTTTGCCGACGGGTTCTACTCTGCCAAGGCCTCTGCCTATACGAACGCCGGTACCTGCGAACTGCTCGGCCAGGGGTCGCTCGATCTCGCCGAAGCGGATTTCCGCAAGGCGCTTGCGTTCGAGCCGAATAATGCGCAGGCCTTGTTCCAGCTGGCGAACGTGCTGTACAAGAAGAACGAGTTCTTCAAGGCGCGTGCTTTCGTACAACGCTACGACGCCGTCGGCCAACCCAGTGCGGATGCGTTGTCGCTGGCCCGTGACATCGAATTGAAGTTGGGGCACGCCGACGCCGCGCGCGACTATGCGCAGCGTTTGCGCGACCAGTTCCCGGAATCGGAGCAGGCGCGCGCTCTACAATCACCGCCGTCTTCGTGACAGTCATGAAACCAAACAAGAATTCATCCGCGCCCGCGCCCAAGGTCGAGCTATCTCGCGACCGCAATGCCTTGGGGGCGACTGAACCACAGGGGATAGAACAGATGGCTTTTTTCGAAGAGGCAGCCGCGCCCACTGCGCGACCCGCGGACGCAACCGCATCGCTGGCGGATGCCGCAGCCATTGGCGATGCCACGGTCAACGTACAGCCACAGGATCGAGCCGGAACGCCAGGTCAGGCCACGCTGTTTCCCGAATCGCTCGCACAGCGCCTCGCTGCAGCGCGCGATGCGCGCGGCTGGAGCCAGACCGAGGTCGCTGCCAGGTTGCGGCTGCCGTTGCATATCGTGCAGTGGGTCGAGGCCGAGGAGTACGACCGTATTGGCCAAGGCGTCTACCTGCGCGGCTACCTGGCGAACTACGCGCGTCTGCTCGGCGTGCCGGCCGACGTGGTGGAAGAATTCGTGCGTTCCAAGGCGCCGCCGCCACCGCAACTGGTCGCTACCGGCCAGATCTCGCACTCGCGCTATCTGATAGAGCGTTATTCCGGATCGGCGCTCTATCTCGTGTTGACCGGGGTGATCTTCGTGCCGTTGGTGATGTTCGCGATGAACATGGGTGGCAGCGTCGGCTCGCACCTGACTCCGCTCGACTCGCCGGCGCCCGTGCTCGTATCGGTCGGGGAGGGCGCAGCCGCGCCGATCACGCCATCCTCCGTGCTGCCGACCGCAGGCGGGCAAGACTCGTCGTCGGCTGCGGCTTCCGTCGCGAGCCACGACGCGCCGTTGATGGCGTCGTTCGCGGTGGTGCCGAACCAGACGGTCGCCGATGCAGCGAAGCCGGTCGCTGTCGCCGCTGCAGAGGGCCAGTTGCGCCTGAGCCTGGCCGACGCGAGCTGGGTCGAAATCGTCGATGCCGACGGCAAGCGGCTGGAATACTCGACCTTGCCCGCGGGCACCGTCAAGGAATATCCCGCCGACAAGTCGCTGACGATCCTGCTCGGCAACGCCAGCGGCGCCAAGGTCGAGGTCGGCGGCCACGCACAGGACATTGCGCCGTACAATCGCGGCAACGTCGCACGCTTCAAGCTCGCCGCAGACGGCAAGACAATCGTGGCGGCCACGGCCGAAGCGCACAACGGCTGATCTGCGCGTCTGCCAAACCGCCCACTGAACGGCGCCGCAGGCAACGGCGCATCGGGCGTTCGTTCCTGCTACCCTACGCGCTCTCGCGAGCCCCGGCCCGATGCGGCCGGCGCGGCGCATACGGCAACTTTCCGCAAAGGTAATCCGCAGCATGGCATTTGATGTCTTGGACGAACACGAACAGGGTGAACTCGTCCGCAAATGGGTACGTGAGAACTGGCTGTCGATCGTGGTCGGCATCGGCCTCGGTCTGGTTCTGCTGTTCGGCTGGCAGCAGTGGCGCGTCCACCGCGCCAGCCGCGACATGGACGCCGCCGTGCAGTACGACGCACTTGGCGCCGACATGACGAAGAAGGACTACGACGCCGCCAAGGCGATCGCAGCCAAGCTCAAATCCGACTATGCCAGTACGCCGTATGCCGTGCTCGCCGCGATGCGCGAGGCCGAGATCGCAACGCAGAAAGGTGATGCGGAAGGCGCCTGGGCCTCGCTCGACTGGGCCTGGCAGCAGGCCGGCAACGGCGCGCTCAAGGCCGCCGTCGGCATCAACCTGGCGCGTGTGCAACTCGCGCGCGGCAAGGCCCAGGAAGCGCTCGACTTCATCGACAAGCTGCCGGCTAACGGCTTCGAAGCGACCACAGCGGAATTGCGTGGCGATGCGCTCACCGCCCTCGGGCGCAAGGACGATGCACGCCGCGCCTACGCCGAGGCGCTGGCCAAGCTCGAACCTGGTGCGCCGAACCGCGATTTCGTCGAAATGAAGCTGTCCGACCTGGGCGCCGCCCCCGCGGCGATTGCGCCGGCGAAGACCGAAGCGGAGAAGAAGAACTCATGAGCATCGTCTTCACCGCATCGCGCCTGCGCGGTGCAAGCCTGATCCTGCTCGCCGTCGCCATGACCGGCTGCGGCACGATCAAGGGCTGGTTCAACGACACCAAGAAGGAAAACATCGAGCCGCCGACGCCACTGGCGGAGAATTTCAGCCCGACCATCGGCGTGCAGAAACTGTGGAGCGAACGCATCGGCAAGGGTGCCGAGAAGACCGGCGCGCTGATGCGTCCGGCTTACGCCGACGGCAAGCTCTATGCGGCCAGTACGACCGGCGTGGTCGCGGCCTATGACGCCGCCACGGGCAAGACCCTGTGGAGCAAACAACTCGGCAGCCGGCGCGGTTTCCTGATCCATCGTGGATCGAATTCGGTGCGCTGGGGCGGTGGCCCGAGCGTGGATGGCGATCTCGTCGTCGTCGGCACGCTCGAGGGTACGGTACAGGCATTCAACGCCGGCGATGGTGCCGAACGCTGGACCGCGCAGGTCACTTCCGAAGTGATCGCGCCGCCCGCGATCGGCGGCGGCATGGTCTACGTGCGCACGAACGACGGTCACATCGTCGGTCTCGATCGCGCTGACGGCTCGCGCAAGTGGGTCTACGACCGGTCCACGGTGCCGCTGTTGAGCCTGCGCGGCAACAGCGCACCGGTGTTCGTAGACGGCGTGGTCTATTCGGGTGAGGACAACGGCAAGATCATCGCGCTGCGCGCCAGCGACGGCGCGCTGCTGTGGGAGCAGGTGCTGTCGCCCGGCGAGGGACGCACCGAAATCGACCGCCTGCAGGACGTCGACGGCCAGATCGCCGTCGCCGACAGCATCGTCTACGCCGCCGGCTACAGGGGCCAGACCGCGGCGCTGAGCGCGCAGACCGGCCGCCCCGTATGGACCCACGACGTGGGCAGCGACGGTGGCGTGGCGTTGTCGGCGAGTCAGGTCTACCTGACCGACGCCGATGCCAACGTCTATGCACTCGACCTGCGTACCGGCAGCTCGCAATGGAAACAGGACGCGCTCAAATACCGGTGGCTCGGCGAGCCGTCGGTACAGGGTGATGCGGTCGTCGTCGGCGACCTCGAAGGTTGGGTGCACTGGCTGTCGATCAACGACGGCAAGTTGCTGGCGCGCGAGCGCGTGTCGAAGGCGCCGATCCGCTCCGCGCCGGTCGTGGTCGGCGACACGGTCTATGTCGAGACGATCTACGGCGACATCGCCGCGTATCGCGTCGGCGGCGGCAGCAAGTAGCGTGCAGCCTTCGGCCTTCCTTCGCCAGGGGAAGGCCAAAGCCGCCGCCGCAGTCGTCGCTGCCGCATAATTCAGCGATACTTTGCACATGCTTCCCGTCGTCGCCTTGGTCGGCCGGCCCAATGTCGGCAAATCCACGCTGTTCAACGTGCTCACGCGCACGCGCGATGCGCTGGTCCACGATCTGCCCGGGCTGACGCGCGACCGTCATTATGGTGTTTGCCGTCTCGGCGCGCATGAGTTCGTCGTCGTCGATACCGGCGGCCTCTCCGGCGAAGACGAGGGCATCGACGCGCTAACCGCGCGCCAGGCCGAACTGGCGATCGGCGAGGCGGATGCCGTCGCCCTCGTCGTCGACGCGCGCGACGGCGTGCTGCCGCAGGATCGCAACATCCTCAAGCGCCTGCGCAAGTGCGACAAGCCGCTGCTGCTCGTCATCAACAAGGTCGATGGCATCGACGAGGGCAACGCGCGCAGCGAGTTCGCCTCGTTCGGTTTCGCCGAACCGGTGCTGACTTCGTCCGCGCACAGCCGCGGCGTCGCCGAATTGCTGGCGATGATCGAGGCGCGCCTGCCGGCGGCGGATCCCGACGCGGTCGACGCCGGCGATCCGGTCGACGAAGGCATCCGCGTCGCCATCGTCGGCCGACCGAACGTCGGCAAGTCCACGCTGGTCAACCGCCTGCTCGGCGAGGACCGCGTGGTCGTCTCTGACATCGCCGGCACCACACGCGACTCGATCCGCGTACCGCTGGAGCGCGATGGAAAGAAATATACCCTGATCGATACCGCCGGAGTGCGCCGCCGCGCGCGCGTCGAGGAAGCGGTCGAGAAGTTTTCGGTCATCAAGACCCTGCAGTCGATCGCGGCGGCCAACGTCATCGTGCTGATGCTCGATGCCAAGGAGGGCGTATCCGAGCAGGACGCAACCCTGATCGGCCATGTACTGGATGAAGGTCGTGCGCTCGTCGTCGCCGCGAACAAGTGGGACGGGCTTTCGACCTACGAACGTGATCAGTGCCGCATCTCGCTGGAACGTCGTCTCGACTTCGTGCCGTTCGTCAAACCCGTTTTCATTTCCGGCTTGCACGGCTCCGGCCTCGCCGAGCTGATGCGCGCGATTCTGCGCGCGCACAAGTCGGCGACGCGTGAATTCGGTTCCTCCGAATTGACCAAGGCGCTGGAGCAAGCCTACGAAGGCTATCAACCGCCGCTCGTGCGCGGGCACGCGCCGAAGCTGCGCTTCGCCCATCCGGGCGGCACCAATCCGCCGACCATCGTGATCCACGGCAGCCGCACGCGCCACATCGCCGACGGCTATCAGCGCTATCTCGAGAACTTCTTCCGCAAACGCTTCAAGTTAGAAGGCACGCCGATCCGCATCGTATTCAAGGAAACCGCCAACCCATTCGCCGGGCGCAAGAACGTGCTGACCGAAGGTCAGCAGCGCAAGCGTCAGCGCATGATCAGGAATGCGAAGAAGCGTTGACTCGAATGGAAAATGAAGCCATCGTCGCCGATGGTTTGATGTCGTGGGAGAGGGTTGGGTGAGGGCGCTTCTGGATCTTCCGCGATGACAGCGTTCCAGGTTCCCGACATTGCCGCCGCGATACTTGCCGGCGGCGAGGGGCGTCGCGTCGGTGGCAGCGACAAAGGTCTGTTGCCTCTCGCCGGCAAGCCGTTGATCGAGCGCGTTGCTGATTCATTGCGGCCGCAAGTTTGCTCGATTCTTGTCTGCGCCAACCGCAATACCGATGAATACGCGCGCTTCGGTCGTGTGCTGGCCGACACCGGGCAGGGTTGCCACGGCCCGCTGGCCGGTATCGCCAACTCGCTCGCGCACAGTCCGGCGCCGTGGCTGTTGACCGTGCCGGTTGATGCGCCCAATCTCGCGTTCGACCTCGCCGCGCGTTTGCACGCGACCGCAATCGTGACGGGTGCGGACGCCGTCGTCGCCCACGATGGTGTTCGCCGGCAACCCTTGTTCGCGTTGTATCGCAGCCACCTGGCACAAGAAGCCGCACAGGCGTTGCAGGCCGACTTGCCGGTGTGGCAGTGGCAGGACGCGGTCGATGCGATCGAAGCGGATTTTTCCGACCGGGCGCAGTCGTTCGCGAATCTCAATACACTGGGGGAATTCCGCGAATGGGAAAGTCGCCATGCACGCTGACGCGCGCGCATTTCCGGTCGGTCTGAGCCTTGCCGAGGCACAGGCGCGCATCGTCGCCGTCGCCGCGGATCACGTCGCCGGAACCGACTCGATCGCGATCGAGTCGGCGTTGGGGCGCGTGCTGGCCGAGGACATCATCGCACCGTTCGACGTGCCCGGTTTCGTCAACTCCGCTATGGACGGCTACGCACTGCGCGGCGCCGATCTCGATGCGCGGACGGCAACACGCCTGCGTCTGATCGGCTCCATCCTCGCCGGTGGCGACGAGGTGCCGCGCGTCGAGCCAGCGACATGCGTGCGCATCACCACCGGCGCGCCGCTGCCGCGGGGTGCGGATACCGTCGCGATGAAGGAAGACACGCGTGTCGACGGCGCAGACATCGTCATCGCGCCCGGAACGCAACCGGGGGCGAACGTGCGCGCGGCCGGCGAGGACTACCACGCCGGCGATCGTGCGTTGGGCGCAGGCATGCTGTTGACGCCCGCGCGGCTGGGCGTGATCGCCTCGTTCGGCCATGCGCATGTCGTGGTGATGCGCAGGCTGCGCGCGGTGTTGCTGACCACGGGCGATGAGCTCGTGCCACCGGGAAAGCCGCTGGGCTTCGGCCGGATTCACGATTCCAACCGCTACAGCCTCGGCGCGTTGCTCGAACAACATGGCGTCGAACTGCTGCGCCACGAACGCCTGCGCGACGACCCGCCCGCGTTGCGCGATGCGCTGACTCGCGCGGCCGGCGATGCCGATATTGTGGTATCGAGCGGCGGCGTTTCCGCCGGTGAGGCCGACTATCTGCCGCGTCTGCTCGCCGAAGTCGGCCAGGTGCATTTGTGGAAAGTGAGGATCAAGCCCGGGATGCCGTTCCTGTTCGGCGGCATCGGCCGGGCACTGGTGTTCTCGCTGCCGGGCAATCCGGTCTCGGGGGTCGCGACCTTTCTTGCCCTCGTCCGCCCGGCCCTGGATGCGATGACGCGTTGTCGAACACGCGGCAAGACGCTGCGTGCGCGCCTCACCCAGGCCGTGCGCAAGACGCACCCGCGCGTGGAATTTCTGCGCGCCGCGTTGGCCTGCGACGAGTCCGGAGTGCTGCACGCCACGCCGTTGCGCAAACAAGGCTCGGGGCAACTGCGCGGTGTCGCCGAAGCCGACGCCTTGATCGTGTTGCCGGAGGCAGCGCAGGACTACTCCGACGGGACCGTCGTCGAGGTGCTGGCGTTGTCCGGTGTGAGCTGAAGAGCTTGCCTTGCCACGGATGAACACGGACAGGGCGCTTACATCGAGGCGCTCGGATCCGTGTCGATCCGCGTAGTGCGTGGTGAAAATGCTCTTGATGCCGGCGCTACAATGCGCACATGGATTTCATGGGCACGCCAACACCGCAAGTCGAAGAAATCACGCCGCGTGAGGCGGCGGCGCGGCAGGCCAGTGGCGTGCTGCTGATCGACGTGCGCGAAGACGATGAGCGCGCAGGCGGCATGCCGGCCGGCGCGGTTGGCATTGCGTTGGGCGAGGTCGTCGCACGCATCGCGGAAATCGAAACCGATCGCGGGCGCGAGATCCTGACGATCTGCGCGAGCGGCAAGCGCTCGCTGCGCGCGGCGCAGTCGCTGCACGCCCTCGGCTATACCCGTCTCGCTTCGGTGGCTGGCGGGTTCCTGCGCTGGAATGCCGAAGGGCTGCCGCTGGCCGCGGGCGGATTCGGCGCCGACGCGCTCGAACGTTATTCGCGCCATCTGCTGCTGCCCGAAGTCGGCGCGGCGGGGCAGGGCCGCCTCGCGCGCGCGCGCATCGCGCTGATCGGCGCCGGCGGTCTCGGCTCGCCGGCGGCCTTGTATCTCGCCGCGGCCGGAATCGGACGCTTGACCCTGATCGACGACGATGTAGTCGACAAATCGAACCTGCAGCGCCAGATCCTGCACACCGATGCGCGTGTCGGCATGGCGAAGACGGAGTCGGCGCGCATCGCGCTGGCCGCGCTCAATCCGACGGTCGAGTTGCGCCCGCTGCCCGCGCGGCTTGCCGCGGCCAACGTAGAGGAACTGATCCGCGATCACGACGTGGTCATCGACGGCGCCGACAATTTCCCGACGCGCTACCTGCTCAACGCAGCCTGCCGGCAGCTGAAAATTCCGCTGATCTACGGCGCGGTGCATCGCTTCACCGGGCAGGTCAGCGTGTTCGATGCGCGCGACGCGCAATCGCCGTGCTATCGCTGCCTGTTCCCGGAGCCGCCTGCGGCCACGGACGCACCGAACTGCGCCGAGGCCGGCGTACTCGGCGTGCTGCCGGGCACGATCGGCCTGCTGCAGGCCACCGAAGCGATCAAGCTCGTGCTCGGTATCGGCGCACCGCTGGTCGGCCGCCTGCTGTGCTACGACGCGCTCGGCGCGACGTTCCGCGAGTTGCGTCTGCCGCGCGACCCGCAGTGCCCGGGATGCGGCGGGCACACGACGTTCAGCGGCTACGAAGACATCGTACAGGTTTGCGGCGCGGGTTGAGCAAAAAGCTGGGCGCGAATCAAGCAATCGTACGTCGTGCTGCCGGCGCCGTGATCGTGTATACCGCCGCATCGAGCGCCCGGCCGTGCACGCTGAGCCGGCCACTCTTCAGCCCTTCGAAACGCGCGCCGGTTTTTTCCGCGACGCGGCGGCTGGGCCGGTTCATCGCCGCGCAGACGACTTCGATGCGGGTCAGCTTCAGCAGCTCGAACGCATAGCCCACGGCAAGGCGTGCCGCCTGCGTGCCTACACCGCGCCCCTGGTAAGACTGGCGGATCCAGTAGCCGAGGTTGGCGGAGTGGTTCGCCTGGTCGATGCGGCTGAGGCCGACGCCGCCGAGGTAGTCGCCGCTGGTCGCATCGACGACGGCGAACGCGAACATCTCAGCCTTGTCCCAGTTTGCTGTGGCATGTGCGATCCAGGCCCGTGCTTCGGCGACGCCGTAGCCTTTGCCGCACCAATCCAGCCAGGCGCCGACTGTCGCCACGGATTCCTGCACGGCCTCGACGATGCCGGCTTCTTCGCCGGGCTGGTATTTGCGGATCGAGATGCCATTGCTCTCGCGTTCGGACGGGAGCATGCCTGCGTCGATGTCTTGCATGTCAGTGGGTCTCGTGTTGCGCGCGCTCGAAAGCCGCGAGTTGTTCGACGGTTGCCGGTTTCTGGTGCCTGGCCTTCCATTGCTCGAACGGCTCGCCGTAGATGTGCTCGCGCGCGGCGTCTTTGCTGATTTCCATGCCTCGCGCCGCTGCAGCCTCGCGGTACCAATCGGCCAGGCAGTTGCGGCAGAATCCGGCAAGCGTCATCAGTTCGATGTTCTGCACGTCAGCGCGGCGCCCGTTGAGGTGCTGGAGCAGGCGACGGAACGCCGCGGCCTCGAGTTCGATTTGTTTGGCTGGCATGAGGTTGCTTCCGGACGACGGCGGAATAGTAGCGCGATTGAGCCGCGCTCGGACAAACTGGGATAATGCCTGTCTTTGAGGAGCCCGCAGACAGCCCATGAGCGCGAAGATACTTGACGGCAAACGCATCGCCGACCGGCTGCTCGATGACCTGCGCGCCGAGGTCGAGCAGCGCCGTGCGCAGGGTCTGGGTGTACCGGGCATCGCGGTCGTCCTCGTCGGCGACGATGCGGCATCGAGCGTTTACGTGCGCAACAAACGCCGCGCCTGCAAGCATGCGGGCTTCCATTCGCGCGACTTCGACCTGCCGCCGACGACCACGCAGGCCGAACTCGTCGCGCTGATCGACGCTTTGAACGCCGATCCGCAGGTGCACGGCATCCTCGTGCAACTGCCGCTGCCGGCACAGATCGACGCAAACGCCATCGTCAACCGCATCGACCCGCGCAAGGACGTCGACGGCTTCCATCCGGAAAACATCGGCCGGCTCGCGCTGCGCCAGCGCGGCCTGCGCCCGTGCACGTCGAAGGGTGTGATGACCCTGCTGGCGAACACCGACCGGCCGGTGCGCGGCCGGGACGCGGTCGTCGTCGGCGTGTCGAACCATGTCGGTCGTCCGCTTGCGCTGGAGCTGCTGCTGGCCGGCTGCACGACAACGACCTGCCACAAGTTCACGCGCGACCTGCCGGCGGTGATCGCCGCTGCCGACATCGTCGCCGTCGCGGTCGGCCGGCCAGGGCTTGTCAAGGGAGAGTGGATCAAGCCGGGCGCGATCGTGATCGATGTCGGCATCAACCGCCTTGAGGACGGCCGCCTCGTCGGCGATGTCGAATTCACGGCTGCCGCCAAGCGTGCGTCCTGGATCACCCCGGTGCCTGGCGGGGTCGGGCCGATGACCGTCGCGACGCTGATGCAGAACACGCTCGAGGCCGCGCGCGCGGCCGATGCGGGCAACTGAATCGCGCCTGACGCGGGCGGGCTCGCCCGCGTCTTCAGCCGGCGACTGCGTTAAAATTCCTGCAATCCTTTCTTTTCGCGAAACATGCGCAATTCGCTCCCACGCCTTCGTTTCGTGTTGCTCCTGTGCGCCTGCCTGGCTGCGGCCTGTGGCAGCGTGGTGCAGAAGGCGACAAGGGAATTCGGCGACTCGCTGACCATGGCGGTACTCGATCAGGACGATCCCGGGATCGTGCGCGACGGCCTGCCGTCGTACCTGCTGCTGATCGACAGCCGCATCGAGGCCAATCCCGCCGATGTCGACTCGCTGCTGGCCGGCGCGAAGCTATACGGTGCCTATGCCGGCGCGTTCGTCGACGACAACGAACGCGCCCGGCGCCTGGCGAGTCGCGCCTACGGCTACGCGCGGCGCGCGCTGTGCCTGCGCGAAAAGCCGTTATGCGACGCGCTGGACGCGCCTTACGACCTGTTCGCGACGGCGCTCGGGCAAGCCGACGCCAACGACATCGTGACACTGTACGGTTTCGCAGCGGCCTGGGCCGGGCGCACCGAGGTCAATGCCGGCGACTGGAACGCGATTGCCGACCTGCCGAAGCTGCAGGCGATGTTGTTGCGCTGTGACGAAATCGATCCGCACCATGACGATGGCGGCGCGGCGCTTTATCTCGGCGTGGTCAATTCGATCCGGCCCGCCTCGCTCGGCGGCAAGCCCGACGAAGGCAGGAAGTGGTTCGACAAGGCGCTGGAACTGTCGGGCGGGAAAAACCAGATGGTGCGCGTGCTCTACGCGCAATTCTATGCGCGCCTCGTGTTCGATCAGGCGCTGCACGACAAGCTGCTCAACGAGGTGCTTGCAGCCGACCCGGTGGCGCCGCGCCTGACCTTGATCAACACGCTGGCGAAGAAGAAGGCGAAGGCGTTGCTTGCATCGGGCAAGGACTTCTTTTGATGGATTTCGAAGAGCGACTTCGCCGCGGATCGCGCGGATATCACGGATCAAGACACAAAAAAAACCGCTCCGTCCATATTCAGCCGCGCAATCCGTGGCAACAGGCTTTTCATGCAGGAGGTGAAAAAATGAAAAAGTATATTTATGGGTTGGCGCTCGCACTGGCCGCGCTCGGCGCCCATGCCGCCCCGATCAAGATCGCCACGATCGCTCCCGACGGCACGGCGTGGATGAAGGAAATGCGCGCCGCGGCCGAGGCGGTGAAAACGAAGACCGCCGACCGTGTCGAGATCAAGTTCTACCCGGGCGGGGTGATGGGCGACAACGCGACCGTGCTGCGCAAGATCAAGATCGGCCAACTGCAGGGCGCGGCGTTCACCGGCGGCGAAGCCGCATCGATCACGCCGGACGCGAACGCCTACAGCCAGCCGTTCCAGTTCCGCAGCGAGGACGAAGTGGACAAGGTGCGCGCCAAGGTCGACCCGCTGCTCAAGTCAAGCTTCGAGAAGGCCGGCTTCGTCGTTCCCGGCATCGCCGGCGGTGGTTTCGCCTACCTGTTCAGCGTCAACGACATCCACGACAAGGAGACGCTCAAGGCGGCGAAGGTGTGGGTGCCGCAGGGCGACCACGTCGCCGAGATCGCGTTCAAGGCGGCCGGCGTCACACCGATCCCGTTGCCGATTGCCGACGTCTACACCAGCCTGCAGACCGGTCTGATCGACGCAGCCGCGAGCACGACCGCGGGCGCGATCGCTTTCCAGTGGCACACCAAGGTCAAGCACATGCTCGATCTGCCGCTGATGTACGTGATGGGTTACCTCGCGATCGACAAGAAAGCGTACGATGCGCTCGGCGCCGAGGACCGGAAGGTGCTCGACGACGAAATTGGTGCCGCATTCGCGCGCATCGAGAAGGGCGCACGTGCGGACAATGCGCAGGCGCGGACGGCATTGCAAGGGCATGGCGTGGCGATCACGCCGCAGAGTGCCGACGAACGCAAACAGTGGGACGCGATAGGCGTGGATGCGCGCAAGAATTTGACCGGTGCGGACGGCATTTCGCCGGAACTCGCCGCAGCCGTGAACAAGGCGCTCGACGAAGCGCGCAAATAGCGCATCGGCCCGCGAGCGCGCAGAGCGTGAGCGGAATGTCGATGCGCCCCCCCGGCATGGATCGCCGGGGTCCAGCCCGCATGGATGCCAGAGTATCGCCAACCTTGTCGTCCCTGAAGTCCGGGTGCCGGCAATCCCTGCCGGCACGACGAGCATGGAAGTGTCCACAGCAAAAAAAACCTTGACCTGGCTCCACCGTATCGAGAACGGCATCCTCACCGTCCTGGTACTCGTCCTCGTTGCCTTGGCCGGCACGCAGATCTTCATGCGCAACGCGTTTGGTGGCGGATTTCTCTGGGCCGACCCGTTCCTGCGCACTCTGGTTGTGTGGACAGCTATGCTTGGCGCGCTCGCCGCGGTGCGCGATGACAAACACATTGCAGTCGATGTGCTGCAACGATTCCTGCCGTCCGGCGCGCAACGTGCGGCACGCGCGCTGACGCTGCTGTTCGCGGCCGCGATCTGCGCGGCGCTGGCGTGGTATGGCTGGGGGCTGGTCAGCGTCGACCTCGACGGCGGCGCAAACTCGGATTTCGGCGTGCCGAACTGGATGCTGGAAAGCATCCTGCCGATCGGTTTCGGCTTGATGGCGTTGCGCTTCGTGCTGCGCGCGTTCGCGGCACCGGCGCACATCGCCGGATTGTCTGCACCGGAATCGCTGGGCGATACAGGACGCCGCAGCGCGAGTGACGAAGGACAGGCGCGATGATCTGGCTGATCGCCGGCCTGCTGGCCGTTCTTGCTGCGCTCGGCGCGCCCCTGTTCGTGCTGATCGCGGCCATCGCGTTGCTCGGTTTCGGCGCATCGGGGCAGCCGGGCACGACGGTCGCGATCGAGTTCTACCGCCTCGCCGACATGCCGGCATTGATCGCGATTCCGCTGTTTACGCTTGCCGGCTACCTGCTGGCGGAAAGCCAGGCGCCGCGCCGGCTCGTGCGTCTTTCCAATGCTCTCGTCGGCTGGTTGCCGGGCGGTCTCGCGATCGTGTCGATCTGCGCCTGCGCGTTCTTCACTGCATTTACCGGAGCCACCGGCGTCACCCTCGTCGCGCTCGGCGCCGTGCTCTATCCGGCGCTGCGCCAAGCGCAATACGGCGAGCGCTTTTCGCTCGGTTTGCTCACCGCATCGGGCAGCCTCGGCCTGTTGTTGGTGCCGTCGATGCCGTTGATCCTCTACGGTGTGGTCGCGCAACAATTCCACACCACGCCGCCGGTGGCAATCGATGCATTGTTCAAGGCCGGCCTGTTGCCGACCTTGCTGATGATCACGGTGCTGGCGTTGTACAGCGCCTGGCAGGCGCGCGGCTTGCCGCGCCCGCCAAAGTCGCCGCCTGGAGAGCTGTGGGCCGCAGTCAAGGACGCGGGCTGGGAACTGCCGCTGCCCGTGCTCGTGCTCGCTGGCGTGTTCTCGGGCAAGCTCGCGCCGTCCGAGGCCGCGGCGGCGACGGCTTTGTACGTGCTCATCGTCACCGTGCTGATCCGCCGCGAGATCAAGCTCGTCGCATTGCCGCGCGTGATCCGCGAAGCGATGCTGCTGGTCGGCGCGATCCTGATCGTGCTGGGCTTTTCGCTGGCATTGACCAACTGGCTGATCGACGCCGACGTGCCCGAGCAGCTGTTTTCCTGGTTGCAGGCCGGCATCACCAGCAAACTCGGATTCCTGCTCGTGCTCAACGCGTTCCTGCTCGTGTTCGGCATGCTGCTCGAAGGATTTCCGGCGATCATCATCCTCGTGCCGCTGGTGCTGCCGATCGCGATCCACTACGGTGTCGATCCGATACACCTCGGCATCATCTTCCTCGCCAACCTGCAGATCGGCATCTTTCTGCCGCCGGCCGGCATGAACATCTTCATAGCCGCCGCGAGATTCAACCGGCCCGCGCTGTCGATCATCCGTGCCTGCCTGCCGTTCTATGCGCTGCTGATATTGTGCGTGCTGGTCGTGACCTATTGGCCCGAGCTGTCGCTGGCGCTGGTACGGTGAGATCGAGACCTTTGCCACGGATTACGCGGATAAAAGCAAAGATCGCGGATAACACAGTTCAATATTTGTTCTATCCGCGATTGTCGGTTCTTGTCCACGTAATCCGTGGTAACGTTCTTTGGGGCTTCGCTACTTCGTCGATGACGAAGATTCGCGAGGCTTCGGCGCTCGCGCATTGATCATCAGGTCGAGAAAGTTTTCGTCCGCACTGCCGCGATCGATGCGGTCGAGCGCGATGCCGTCCATGATCTGCTTCCAGTTGTCCGGCTTCGGCCCGATCCAGTTCGACTGGTCGCCGGCGAGTACGAGGTCCGCCTGCTTGCCATCGAAGTAGATGTCGACCTGGTTGCGGCGGTCGCCGCGTGCGTGAGCGATGTACTGCGCAGGTTGCGGCGGCAAGCTCAGGAAAGTGCCCTGATCGGGCTCGCGGCAGGCGCGGCCGCCGAGCAACTCGGCGATCGACGGCGCGATGTCCGCCTGCTGGAACGTGCTCTCGACGGCGCCGCGTACCATCGGCAACTGCGTGGCGACCACGAATGGCGTGCGCGCGAGCGCGCTGTCGCCGAAACGCGCGAGTTCGGTTGCCGACAACGGCGTCATGCTGCGGTGATCGCCGGAAATCATCAGCACGCCGTCGCGGAAGAAATCGCGCTTGGTGAGTTCGTCGTAGAGCATGCCGATCTGCTTGTCGGCGTAACGGAACGCACCGGTTTCGTCGAGGCTCTCGTTTTCCGGATTGACGAACGGCGGGTGCGTCGACACAGTGAGCAGGACGGCCAGCCACGGCGTCGTGTCGTTCTTGCGCGCGTCGAGCCACTGCAGGAAGCGCTGATACAGCGCCTTGTCCTCGGCGGCGTTGAAATGACGGCGCTTCCAGCCATTGTAGAACGGCTGCTCGGCGCCCTCCCAGGAGTCGAAGCCGAGGCCCTTGAGCCATGCGGACTTGTCGAGAAAACCGAGATCGCCGGTGGTGAAAAAGTGGGCAGTGTAGCCGTGGGCATGCACGATCTCCGGCAGCGCGCCGTGCGGGCTCTCGAACCCGGCGAACGCCTCGGCGCTCTGGTAGCGGCCCAGGGTCGGGATCGGCGGTTTGCCGGTAATCATCGCGATGAGCCCGCCGTCGGTGGTGAAGCCGTTGGCGATGAAATCGGGAAAATACGCGTTGTCGCGAGCGATCGCGTCGAGACGAGGCGTGTCGTCGTTGCTGCCGCCGAACAGTTTGCTATGGTACATCGACAAGGATTCGACGGCGATGACGATGACGTTCGGGCGCAGGTCGCGGCCCGCTGCGCAGACTGGCGCGGGCGGCACGTATTCCTTGCGCAACGCGTCGGCGAAGGCTGGGCTATAGTGGCGATCGACGCTGTCGGCGAGGTTCGCCGCGATGAAATTCTGCAGCAGCGGATAGTTGATGTACTTCATCGTCATCGGACTCCACAGCCCGACAAGGAAGAACAGGGCGGCGGCGGCAAAGCAGGTGAGGGCGAGGCGCGGCCGTCGCGGCCGCGGCAGCAGGGCGAGCACGAGCACGGCAACGCCCGCGACCACGCCGACGAGCATGAGCTTGCCGGTATTCGATGCGAGCAGGATGGTGCCGAAGCGGCCGATCGCGTCAAGCTCCTTGCCGAACTTGACGATGTCGAGCCAGTACAGGTGCTGAACCAGTGTCTTGAGCAGGATCGCGTCGAACGCGTAGGCGAGCAGCAGCAAGCCGCTGAGCAGCAGCCAGGGCAATTGCAGCCAGTAGCGCGCGCTCAGCAGCGACAACCCGGTGAACGTGAGCAGCAGGGCGAGGATGCCCGCGTCCTGCTGGATCGCGGTTGCGCCCATGCACCACGGGCAGTCGGTCAGCCCGGTGGCGATACCGGCGAGGGCGAGGCCGCGCATGCCGGCGACGACCAGCATGAAAACCACGAGCAGAGCCGCGCCGATCAGGCCTTTGCGTCGCGACGCGGTGCTGGCGGTGGGGCGAATAATGGACATGCGAGGTCGCGGGTAAATCAGTATAATAACGGGTTTACCGGCTTGGGCTTCCCCCGTACCCATGCGCATCCTTACCGAAGCTTTGACCTTCGACGACGTCTCGCTCGTTCCCGCCTACTCGAACGTATTGCCGCGCGACGTTTCCCTGGCCACGCGCCTGACGAAAAACATCCAGCTCAACATCCCGATCCTCTCGGCCGCGATGGACACCGTGACCGAAGCGCGACTCGCGATCACGATGGCGCAATGCGGCGGCATCGGCATCATCCACAAGAACATGGCGATCGAACAGCAGGCCGCCGAAGTGCGCCTGGTGAAGAAGTTCGAGGCCGGTGTGATCCGCGATCCGATCACGGTGACGCCGACCACCTCGATCCGCGACGTGCTCAATCTGGTCCGCGCGAACAACATTTCCGGCGTGCCCGTGGTCGACGGCGGCAAGCTGGCCGGCATCGTCACCAGCCGCGACCTGCGCTTCGAGAAGGAACTCGACGACCCGGTCAGGAACATCATGACCAAGCAGGACAAGCTCGTCACCGTCAACGAAGGCGCGAGCGAGGACGAAGTGCTGCGCCTGCTGCACAGGCACCGCATCGAGAAGGTGCTCGTGGTCAACGGCGGCTTCGAGCTGCGCGGCCTGATCACGGTCAAGGACATCCAGAAGGCCCACGACAACCCGAACGCGGCCAAGGACCGGCACGAGCGCCTGCGCGTCGGCGCGGCGGTTGGTACCGGCGGCGACACCGAGGAGCGCGTCGGCGCACTCGTCGATGCGGGCGTCGACGTCATCATCGTCGACACCGCGCACGGCCATTCGCAGGGCGTGCTCGACCGCGTTCAGTGGGTCAAGAGGAATTTCCCGCAGATGCAGGTCATCGGCGGCAACATCGTCACCGGTGATGCGGCCAGGGCACTGGTCGATGCCGGCGCGGATGCGGTCAAGGTCGGCGTCGGTCCGGGCTCGATCTGCACGACGCGCGTCGTTGCCGGCGTCGGCGTGCCGCAGATCTCCGCAGTATCGATGGTCGCCGAAGCGATCAAGGACAGCGGCGCCTGCCTGATCGCCGACGGCGGTATCCGCTATTCGGGCGACATCGCCAAGGCGCTGACTGCGGGCGCGAATTGCGTGATGATCGGCGGCATGTTCGCGGGCACCGAGGAAGCGCCCGGAGAAGTCGAGCTTTATCAAGGGCGTAGCTACAAATCTTATCGTGGAATGGGATCTCTCGGCGCGATGCAGAAAGGCTCCAAGGACCGCTACTTCCAGGACGAGGCCGACCCGGACAAGCTCGTGCCCGAAGGCATCGAAGGCCGCGTGCCATACCGCGGCCCGCTGCGCTCGATCATCCACCAGTTGTCGGGCGGCCTGCGTTCGGCGATGGGCTATGTCGGCTGCGCCACCGTTGACGAGATGCGCGCCAAGCCGCAGTTCGTGCGCATCACCAGCGCGGGTGTGCGCGAGTCGCATGTGCACGACGTGGCGATCACCAAGGAAGCGCCGAATTACCGGATGGATTGATTTGCCCTTCTCCGTCGGGAGAAGGAATCTTCATCGTGAGAGGCTGTGTGAAACCCGGACCCTCACCCCCCGGCCCCTCTCCCGGCGGGCGAGGGGAGCGAAGCATGCAAAACATCCACACCGACAAAATCCTCATCCTCGATTTCGGCGCGCAATACACGCAGCTGATCGCGCGGCGCATCCGCGAGATCGGCGTCTACTGTGAGATCTGGGCCTGGGACCACGATCCGGCCGAGATCGCCGGGTTCGGTGCCAAGGGCATCATCCTTTCCGGCGGCCCCGAATCGACTACGCTCGAAGGCGCGCCGAAGGCGCCGCAGCAGGTGTTCGATGCGGGTCTCCCGATACTCGGCATCTGCTACGGCATGCAGACGCTCGCGGCGCAACTCGGTGGCATGACCGAGGCAGCCGATGCGCGCGAATTCGGTCATGCGCAGGTCGATGTAGTCGCGAAGGATGTGCTGCTCGACGGCCTGAGCGACCATGCCGGCGCGAAAAAACTCGATGTGTGGATGAGCCACGGCGACCATGTCGCCAAAGCGCCCCCCGGTTTCGCGGTCACGGCGGTCACCGATCGCATCCCGGTCGCGGCGATGGCGAACGAGGCCAGGCGCTGGTACGGCGTGCAGTTCCATCCCGAGGTCACTCACACCAAGCAGGGCATGGCGCTGCTGCGTCGCTTCGTCGTCGATATCTGCGGCTGCGCGGCGCTGTGGACCGCGGCGAACATCATCGAGGACCAGATCGCGCGCGTGCGCGCACAGGTCGGCAGCGACGAGGTGATCCTCGGCTTGTCGGGCGGCGTCGATTCGTCTGTCGTCGCCGCGCTGCTGCATCGCGCGATCGGCAAGCAGCTGACTTGCGTGTTCGTCGACACCGGTCTGCTGCGCTGGCAGGAAGGCGATCAGGTGATGGCGATGTTCGCCGAGCATATGGGCGTCAAGGTGATCCGCGTCAATGCGGCGGATCGCTATTTCAAGGCACTTGCGGACGTCGCCGACCCCGAGCAGAAGCGAAAGGTGATCGGTCGACTCTTCATCGAAATTTTCGATGAAGAGTCGAAGAAATTGACCAAGGCGCGTTGGCTGGCACAGGGCACGATCTATCCCGACGTGATCGAGTCGGCCGGCAGCAAGACCGGCAAGGCGCACGTCATCAAAAGCCACCACAACGTCGGTGGCCTGCCTGAGGACATGCAGCTTGGCCTGGTCGAGCCGCTACGCGAGCTATTCAAGGATGAAGTGCGTCGTCTCGGCGTCGAACTTGGTCTGCCGCGCGAGATGGTTTACCGGCATCCGTTCCCCGGTCCGGGTCTGGGCGTGCGTGTGCTCGGCGAAGTCAAAGCGGAATACGTCGAACTGCTGCAGCGCGCGGATGCGATCTTCATCGAGGAATTGCGCCGTGCCGATCTCTACGATCAGGTCAGCCAGGCCTTTGTGGTGTTCCTGCCGGTGAAATCCGTCGGCGTCGTTGGTGATGCACGTGCTTACGAGTGGGTGGTGTCCTTGCGAGCGGTCGAGACGATCGACTTCATGACTGCGCATTGGGCGCATCTGCCATACGACTTTCTTGGCAAGGTTTCCAACAGAATTATCAATGAATTACGCGGTATATCTCGCGTAGTTTATGATATCAGCGGCAAGCCACCCGCGACGATCGAGTGGGAGTGAACCACCGATGCGATCGCCACGGGCTAGACGATCAGGCGCGCGCCCACGGCCACGAGCGCGGTTCCGAGGATGGGCCGCAAGATGCGATCCGGCACATAGCCGGTCAGTTGGCTGCCGATGACGATGCCGGGCAGTGAGCCCAACAACAGAGACACGAGCAGCGTCCAGTCGACGCTGCCGAGATACCAGTGGCCGAGGCCCGCCACCAGCGTCAACGGTACCGCATGGGCAATATCCGTACCGACCAGGCGCGCGGACGACGCTTTCGGATAGAGCGACAGCAGCGCGACCATGCCGAGGGCGCCGGCACCCACCGAGGTGAGCGACACGAGCACGCCGAGCAGCAGGCCGAGCGCGATCGTGAGGTGGTGAACCTGCGTCGCGCTCAGGCGCTCGGCGGAGCGCGCGAACGCGTCGAGGATGCGGCCGCGGAAAAGCAGGCTGGTGGCGGTGGCGATGAGCGCCATGCCGAGCATGACCGCGATGAGGCGGCCGCTGCCGTGGCCACCGAGATCCAGATAGCGCAGCAGCAGGATCGTCGCGATAGTTGCCGGAATCGAACCGGTGGCCAGGCGCGCGACGATGCGCCAGTCGACCGTCGCGTTGCGGCCGTGGACGACGGTGCCGCAGGCCTTGCTGATCGCGGCGTGAAGCAGGTCCGTGCCCACCGCCGTGGCCGGGTTGAAACCGAAGGCAAGCACCAGCAGCGGTGTCATCAACGAGCCGCCGCCGACACCGGTGAAACCCACGAGCAGGCCGACGAGCAGGCCGCAGAGGGTGTACATGGCGCTGTGGGATTGCGGATCGAGCATCGTCAGGGCGTCGTGCTGAAAAATCGCTGATGCGATCGTCGTAGACTAAGCTTGCGGTATCCAACAATCCACGGGAATTTGCATATGCCGTCGCGTACGCTTTTGATTGGCGATTGAATGAGGAATACTTGGTAACAAAATGAAAATTATAGGTTATTTCCAGTCACTTCCGGTCGATCATGCCGATTCGCTGCTCGATCTGGACATGGTCGAGCCGGTGCCCGGCGACTTCGACCTGCTGATCGAGGTCAAGGCCGTCTCGGTCAATCCGGTCGACACCAAGGTGCGCATGCGCGCGTCCTCGACCGACGGTCAGCCACGCGTCCTCGGCTGGGATGCGGCTGGCATCGTACGCGCAGCCGGCGCGAAGACGAGCAAGTTCAAGCCGGGTGACAAGGTCTGGTACGCGGGCGACGTGACCCGCGCCGGCAGCAACAGCGAATTGCAGCTCGTCGACGAACGCATCGTCGGGCCGATGCCTGCCAGCCTCGACTATGCCGCAGCCGCCGCGCTGCCACTGACATCGGTCACCGCCTGGGAACTGCTGTTCGACCGGCTCAAGGTGCAGAGCGCCGATCCGATGCGCGACAACATGTTGCTCGTGATCGGCGCGGGCGGCGGTGTCGGCTCGATTCTCGTGCAGTTCGCAAGCAAGCTGACCGGCTGGACCATTATCGGCACGGCCTCGCGCGAAGCGACGCGCGACTGGGTACGCGAGCTCGGCGCGCATTACGTGATCGATCACGCCAAGCCGCTGGCGGAGGGATTGAAGGCGATCGGCATAGCGCAGATCAGTGCGGCGATCGGCATCACCCACACCGACGACTATCTGGCGCAGATGCCCGACCTGCTCGAAGCCGAAGGCCAGTTCGCGCTGATCGACGACCCGAAGTCGCTCGACGTGCTCGCGTTCAAGCGCAAGTCACTGTCGCTGCACTGGGAGTCGATGTTCACGCGCTCGACTTTCCGCACGCCGCAGCTTGCGCGGCAGGGCGAGATCCTGCATCGCGTCGCCCAACTCGTCGATCGCGGCGTGATCCGCTCCACCGTTGCCGAGCACTTCGGCACGATCAACGCGGCCAACCTCAGGCGCGCGCACGCGTTGCTCGAAAGTGGCGCCGCGCGCGGCAAGATCGTGCTCGAAGGGTTTTGATCTTCCCCCCCCGACGGGAGAAGGCACGCTTCAACTCGAACCGAGGCGCTGCGCGGCAGCGATGAGCGCATCTACATCGGCCGCTTGCGTCGCGAACGAGGTCACGAGGCGGACCACGCCCGGGCCCCAGCGATCGCCGTAGAAATGGAATCCTTGCGCGTGCAATCCATCGCTGATCCGCTGCGGCAGGGTGCAGAACAGGATGTTGGCGTCGCCGCCCTCGTGGACGCTGACTCCCGTCACGCCGCGTAGGCCCCCGGCAAGGCGCTGGGCCATCGCATTGGCGTGCCGTGCGTTGCGCAGCCACAGATCCTCGGCGAGATAGGCGTCCATTTGCGCCGCCACCAGGCGCATCTTCGACAGCAGATGGCCGCCGCGCTTGCGGCGATAGGCCAGCTCTTGGGTGAGGCTGCGGTCGAAGACGACGATCGCCTCGGCGGCCAGCGCGCCGTTCTTCGTCGCACCGAAGGAAAGCACGTCGACGCCGGCTTTCCAGGTCATCTCCGCCGGCGTGCAGCCGAGCGCGGCGAGCGCGTTGGCGAAGCGCGCGCCGTCCATGTGCAGGCGGAACTTGCGCTCGCGGCACACAGCGCCGATGGTGCGCAGTTCGTCCAGAGAATAGACGCTGCCGAGCTCGGTCACCTGCGAGAGGCTGACGCAGGTCGGCTGGGTGCAATGCACGTCGCCGATCTTGGCGAGCGAGTGCGTGCGCAGTTGGGTCGGATCGAGTTTCGCCCCCGCCCCGGCGAGGGTGAGCAGCCTGCCGCCGCTGTAGAACTCCGGGGCGCCGCATTCGTCGTTGTTGATGTGGCTTTCCTCATGGCAGAGCACGCCACCCCAGGGGGGCGCAAGCGCCGCAAGCGACAGCGCGTTTGCAGCCGAACCTGTCGCGACGAGAAGCACATCGAGATCCGTCTCGAAGACCTCGCGCAGCCTGCGCTCGACGCGTTGCGACCAGTCGTCCGCTCCGTAGGAAGGCTGCGCGCCGCCATTGGCCGCGGCGATGGCCGTGAGGATTCCGATTGATGCGCCGACGACGTTGTCGCTGGCGAAGTTCTTGTTCGAAGCGGTCATGCAACCTCCGATATGCAATGGCGAAGTATCGCATCGCTACGGGCAAAGGCGATCAAACCGCACGCGGGCGACTGCTAGAATCGCGGCATGCCTTCCGATTCCCCGCCGCTGCCGCTCGCGCCATTCGATCCGGACGATGTCGCATTCATGCGCCGCGCGCTCGAGCTCGCCGCGCATGCGCGCGACGCGCACGCTGAGGTGCCTGTCGGTGCCGTGCTCGTGCGCAGCGGTGTCGTCATCGGCGAAGGCTGGAACCGCAGCATCAGCGGCAATGATGCGACTGCGCACGCGGAAATCGTCGCGCTGCGCGACGCGGGCGCGCGCGAGGGAAACTATCGCCTGCCGGGATCGACGCTGTACGTGACGCTTGAACCCTGCGTCATGTGCGCCGGCGCGATCGTGCATGCGCGCGTCGAACGGGTCGTCTATGCCGCGGCCGATCCGAAGACCGGTGCCGCCGGCAGCGTTTTCGATACGCTGGTTTCGTCGCTGCACAATCACCGCGTCGCCGTTTCCGCCGGCCTGCTCGGCGAGGAGGCGGGGACGATGCTGCGCGCGTTCTTCCGCGAACGCCGCGGTTGAGTCGCGACGCGCGATTGGGAAATTCCAACAAATTCTGCGCTAGGCTGCGATTTCCTACCGACACCGAGGAGTGGAGTCATGCACGGCACCAAACGGCATCCGGAATTCCACAAGGCGCTCGCACCCGACACGAAGAAGCAGCCCAAGTCGCATTGGCCGGAATGGGTGATCGGCAAGACGATGATGGATCAGGCGATGAAGTCCATCGTCGCGCGCGTGCATCTCGATCGCAGCTACGACATTCCCTACCTTGCCGGCTACAGCGTCGACGGACACACGATCTTCATCGACCGGCACATGCCGAAGAGTTTCGTCTACCGCGGCCGGCGCGTGTACACCGACCGCTTCCTGATCGTGCACGAGGCGGTCGAGAAGTCCTTGATCCAGCTGCTCGGCATGCACTACCTGACCTCGCACCAGATCGCGCTGCATGCCGAACAGGCGGCGGTGCGCGCCGAGGGCATCAAGTGGGACGCCTACAACGAATTCATGGAGGAGTACATCAAGGTGATCGGCGACGAGAAGCTCGACAGGGTGCCCGACAATCTCGACCTGACGCCCTACGTCGATTTCCACGACAGCGCCGAACTGCGGCAGATGCGCGCCAACACCGTGCCCGGCCCGGTCAACAAGCCGAGGCATGCGGTGCATATTGCCGGACTGTAGGTCCGGTTCCTGGATCGCGGACCGGGTGCGCTGGCCTCAGATGCGGTTGTGCTCCAGCGGGCGCTGACGCTGCATCGATACCCACTCGACTTGTTCGGCGAGGGCCGCCTCTCCGAGCAGACGCAGGACTTCGCGTTTCTCATCGATGCTGCGGGCGAGCCTGATTGCTTTTTGCGCCTCGAGGAAATGTCGATGTATGGAACGGTATTGTTGAATCAGTTCCTTGTCTGCCTTCTTGTAGGCGTACGCGGAACGCACGCCTGCGACGACCGAGAATACCGCCATCAGGACGATGAGGTCGTTCTTCAGGTTGGCCGTCATTTGATGCGTGAATAGCGCCAGAACGATGCTGATGCCGATACCGATGACGAGACTCACGCTACCGATGCGTTCGGTCATCCGGTGGGTGCGTGCGCGTTGCGCGACTTTCCGTTCGTAGTAGTCGAGTTGACCCGGGTGCCTGGCATCACCAATCCACTGGCGAATGACATCGTCGATAGTGGCGATTGCGGCGGGACTGGCGCTTGCGTCGTCCTCCACGTCCGCACAGCGCATGACATCGCGTACCCAATCGAGTTCGGCGTCGGCTTTCTGCGGGAAGCTCCCGTGGGCGAAGCCGTCGTCGTCGATCAGGGAAAGGCCCGCACGACGCCAATGAAACTGGATACGCAGCCCCTCGGCCAGGGCACGATAGTCCAGATATTTGCGATGCCAGCCGCGTCGATTGGCGAGCAGGGCGATGAAGCCGCCAAGCGCGAACAAGAGCAGGAACACATAAATCATGTCGTCCTGCGCGGGCAGGTTGTCGTAGGCGGCGAATGCGATCGCCATCAATGCCGCGAGCGTGTAGAGAGCTCTCAGCGACGAAACGACACGTTGTTGAAAATGGATTGCGAGCCAGTCGGCGGACCGGAACAGGCGTTCGACTTGGCTTTCGCCGGCAGTCGACGCGGTTCCGTCGCGATTTTCCGACAATCCCGGATGGGTGGAATTGCGCGACATATACTTGTGCTGCTCTTGCGCAAACTCGCTTGCCAGATCAAGCCTCGCGCGAAACGTGGCTGGCATCGGTTCGTTGCCGGGCGTCGTGTGTTCGCCGATGCGCCAGCGGGCGTCGGGGGGGCGAGGCGCAGAGCCCGCCGCGCGAGCGGCTTGCGGCCGTTGGCGCGAGCAGGAAATGTGGTAGAGCATCTGGTGGTTCGGGTGGCCGAGTCTGCGCCGTGCGGGATGCATCGTCGCGACCTGTGCCGGTTTGATTCCGGTCAGATGGTAGTGCGCAATTTGCGCTGTACCGCCAAGATGGTCTGAATCCTGGCCGTCCCAGATGGCGATCAGGATATGGCAATGGTTGGAGACGTAGATGCCTGCCTGCGCATACAGAAGATCGCGATTCCCGCCGCGGGACGGCGGACCTGGCGAAACGAATCCCGGCAGGGCCGATACGTCGACGATCTGGGCCCGCGCGCAGAGTCTGGAAAATTCGCCCCGCGTGTCGACATCGTGAAAGTCGTGTGCATACTGCTCGCGCGGCATCGGCAGCGGTGCGACGAGGCGTGCGCCGAGCGCGAGCCCCTCGTCCGCCACCCATTGGTCGCCGCCTTCGGCCAATGGTGAAAGTATCAGCAGCGGGCGTTGCGGAAAGTCACGTTGGAGACCGCGCAGGAACTCGCGTACGCACCGGCGAATCGATTCGATTTCGTCGGGTGAGATGTGCCGATGACTCGTGACGCCGACCACCAAAGGCAGCGCCCCCACGGATTGCTCCGCTCCAGGCGCCGCCTCAACGGATCCATGTCGCCCACCCATTCGCATTTCCCGGCGGCGAACGCGGGCGTCGTCGGCAGCTGCGCTCAGTGATTCTTGATCGACGGATCGGTCTCGCCGAGCGGGCCTCCGCTTTCCTGATCCTTTTCCTCGTTCTGGTCGACTTCGTTGACGTCGTCCGCGTTCGGATCGCTCTGCAGTTCGTTCTTCTTCGGATCGTGCGACATGGGCTTCTCCTCGACAGTGCTAAGGGAATTGCCGGCCATCCACGCGTTTCCGCGGCGGCACTCATGAAACCGGATTGGTGCGCGATGCACGCGTGAGTTGCTCACGCTAGCACGTTGCGTGAGACAAGTCACGGATTGCGCGGGGGCGTCACTTGCCCGATTCCGCCTCTCCGAGACGCTGACGGAGCTTTTCCCGGAACTCCGTGTTGATCGGGTAGTCGACGTGCGCTTTTCGCAGTTCGGCGGCCAGCGCGGCGTCGCGATAGCCGGACTTCCAAAGCCGTTGTGCGAGCGGCCTGGCCTCGTTTGCCTTGTGGACGCCGAGGAGGGCGGTGACATGCAGCACGAGCAGGCGTGGATCGTTGTCCTCGACCAGCGGCTCGAGGCTGGTGAGCACCGATTCGTGCAACCGCGCCGCCGCATCATCTTCGGCGACGGAAGCGGCGCCCAGACGCGCCTTCGTCAGCGCGAGAAGGACATCGTGATCGTCGCGCCGGTTCGCGAACAGCGGGTCGAGCAGATCGATGGCGGCTTGAGCCTGCTTGCGTGCCACGTCGCGTTGACCTTCCGCGAGTGCCTGTGCGGTCTGTTCCACGAGAGCCTCCGCGTACTCCTGTTGCCAGATGGCATTCACGGCGTCCTGCTTGTGCAACTGGGCAAATATCGTCAACGCCCGGTCGTTGAACGTTTTCGCCAGGGGCATGTCGCCACGGAGCCGATGAAGCTGGCTCAACTGCGAGGAGTACAACGCGTTGTATTCCTGGAATTCGGTCTGGTTGGGGTCGATCTTGAGCAATTGGGCGGAAACATCGACGGCGGCGTGCAGGTACTGGATACCTTGGTCGAGCATGCCGGTCAACGCGATGGTGCGGCCGAGAATCGCGCGCGCGCGCATCATGTTTCCGCGCTGGTTGACGTTGCCGGGATCGCGCTCGGAAAGCGTCGTCTCTATCCTGTCGTCGGCCGCGTATTCGACCACGGCATCGAGCAGGTCGCCACGCAGCAGCGCCATCTTGCCCAGATTGTTGTGCGCCGAGCCGAGCTGGGACATCCAGCGTGTTCTCGGGTTTTTCACTGCGACGAGCTGTTCGCAGCGCGCAAGCATGTTCCGGTATTGCACCTCGGCTTCGGTGATCCTGCCGCGTGCTTCGAGCACATGGCCGATGTTGTTGGCGATCATGCTCGATTGAAACAGCAGGCCCTGGACGTCCTGTTCGTGTGGTTGCGCGCGCTCCAGCACCCGCTGTGCGGTTTCGAAGCTCTGTTGCGCGGCATCGAGCTTGCCCTGGCTCCAGTGCGTCATGCCGACGAAGGCAAGCACGCGCGAATAAGCAAGTTGTCGAACCGGATCGCCGGGAGTGCTGTCGGCCAGGGAACCGGCGAGCCTGGCCGCGGCATCGAACGACTCCATGGCCGCTGCGAGGTGGCCTTGCTCCTGCCGCACCACGCCAATCTTCTCCAGCGCCTTGGCGCGCTGGAGGAGGCCGGCATCGGTGACGTCGGAACCCGGCAACGACTGAAAGTACGCCATCGCCTTGTCGTCGACCGTCTCCATGAGATCCAGGCGCGAGGCCTGGGCGAGTTTGTCGTTGAGGTCGCCGAGCATGAAGCCGACGAGATCCTCCGCCTGCCGTTGCCGGCGCTCGGCGGACTGGCGGGCGACTTCCGCCGCATTGCGTGCGATGAGCGCGGCGATCGCCAGCAGCGTGGTGGCGAGCATGACGACCAGCGAGATGGCGGCGATCGCTGCCATATGCCGGATGCGGCGTTGCAGTTCGCGCTGTTTGAGCGTGTCGAATCCGACGCCGAGCATTCCCGCGACGAGCTTCAGCTTCGCATTGGTTTTTCCGTCCTTGCCCGGGCGTACGTCGGCGGCGATCGGCTCGAAGCCGTTGCCCGATGCATCGCGGCCGGTTGCAGGAACCCGATGCAGGGCAGGTGCGAAACATTCTTTCGCTTCGCTGCCCGGCAGATTCCGGGTATTCGGCTCCCCGTCGACAACGAGGCAGAATATGCGCTCGCTGCGGCCGAGCCGCTGAAACGTCGCCACTTCCTCGTTCACCCAGCGCGACGCCGCCGCACCCGGCGAGCAGATCACGATGAGATTGGCGGATTGCGCGAGGGCCGCATGGATATTGCTGCTCAGGTCGGTTGCGCAGGCGAACTCCTCGCGATCGCGGAAAATCGGGATGAGACGCCGTGGAACCACCCCCGTCTTCGTGAGTTGGCCGACCAGCCTGCTCGGCACCCGGTAGGTCTCGAGACTGCGATAGAGCCAGTCCGCCCAGTGGCGGTCAGCGTGGCTGTAGCTGAGGAAGGCGAAGTAGCGTGGGACGCATTGCGCGAGTGTCTCGTCGGCCATCGCAGCGACGACGCAAGGCTCAGGGGGCGTTGAACTCGTTGGCAGGAGTCCCCGTGCCGCATCGTCCCGACGCAGCGGGCACATGCAAACGGCGCAGCAGCCTGGTGGCTCCCCCAATCATGGGCGGAATATAGCGCAGACCGGGCGATGTTGCCCGCAGCGGCAGCGACGGCGTCGTCGAATGGCTCCCGGCAAGCGGATCAGCGTGCATCCGGCAGGAATCGATCGAACTTCAAGTGCAGCCCTATGCCGCATCCTTCGAGGATTGACGGGTCACTATGCTCACGGCAGTGATGTCGGCGGTGACGTTGCCCAGGGTGCCGATGGCGTCGGGCAGCGCGTCCACCGCGAGCATCAGGACCAGCGGACCCACCGGCACGCCCATGGCCTGGGCTACCGGCATGTTGGTCGCGAGGAAGCTCACCTGCCCCGGCAGGCTGACAGCGCCCAGGCTGATCACGACCGCGAGCGCCGCGCCCGCGACGAGTTGCGCGGGGCCGAGATCGATGCCGAGCGCCCAGGCGATGAAACAAGAAGACGCGATATATTGCACCGGGCTGGTCAGCCGGCAAAGGCTCACCGCCATAGGCAATACCAGCGCCGCGATCCGCTGCGGATAGCCCAGACGTTGCGTGGTGCTTTCCAGCATCGCCGGCAGTGCGGCCAGCGAAGACTGCGTGCTCGCAGCCACGATCTGTGCCGGCACCAGCGCGGGTACGTAGCGGCGCAGGCGCTCGCCTCCCCACAGCCAGGCGAGCAGCAGCATCAGCAGCGTGACCATCACATACAGCGTGCTTTCGACGAGCACATAGACGCCGAGCGCACCGATCATGTGCATGCCAGCACGCGCGCACACCGCGAGGATCAGCGCGAATATGCCGAATGGCGCCGCCGCCAGCACCCAGCGCACGGTGACGATCATCGCGTCGGCAACCGCCTGGAAGAACGTCACCATCAGCTCGCGCCGTGCCGCGTCGATGCGCGACAGCGCAAAGCCGAAGAACAGGGCGAACACCACGAGCGGCAGCATCGCACTCTGCGCCGCAGCCATCAGCGCGTTGCTCGGCACGATGCCGTTGAGCCAGTCGGCCCAGCCGACCGCTTGCGCTGCGCCCGGTGCATTCTGGGCCACCGCTCCGCCCAAGGCCGTGGTCAATGAAGGATGGCGCGTAAACAGGCCATACAACAACGGCGCGGCCACCGCCGCCACGGTGACGCCGATCGTCAACAGCACAACGAACACCACGAGCGCGCGCCGCGCGATGCGCCCCGAGGCCGCCGCGTCGCTGGCCGCGTTCACGCCGACCACGACCAGCGCGAACACCAGTGGAACGACGGTCATCTGCAGGGCGTTGAGCCACAGGCGGCCCAATGGCTGGATCCAGTCCGCCACCTTCACCGCGGTCGCGGAGTCGTAAGCGTCCAGGGCCAGCCCCCCCAGCGCACCGAGCGCCAGTCCAATCAGAACACGCGTCGTTGCATTCACCGTTGCGTCTCCAGTTCCGGCAGGTCCCATTGCGCATGCAGGCGCGCGTATTCGCTTTCCGGCAACAGCACGAAGATGGGCGCGTCCTCGCGCTTCAGCCAGGCGAGCAGTGGGTTCATCGTCGCATCGCTCATCGCCGTGCAGCCCGTCGTCGTGTCGGTCGGTGATTGCCAGAGGTGGGCGAAGATGCAGCTGCCCGCGCCGCGCTTGCCGGCGGCATTGTGCTCGATCACGAAGCCGAGGCGGTAGCGCTGGTCGCCGTTCAAGTGCAGGTCGCGCCGCATAGGCTCGGTCGAGCCGTTCGCATCGACCGCATTCGCGTCCACGATGCGGTTGTACCGCGGCGAGCCGTCGACGTCGATGCAGTAGTCGGACGACTGCATTGCGCGATACGCCAGGCCGGTGTCGGCATGGTTGGCGTAGCCGAAAGCGTCGCCGATGCGGAATACGCCGGCCGCGCTGCGACCGTCGCCTTCGCGCTTGATCGGGCCGTCGCCACGGGTTTCGTTCAAGCCCAGTCCCCAGGCGGCGCCGGCGTGGCCGATCGTAACCGGTTGCGGTGTGTTCACCGCGTGCCAGCGTCCGCCCTCGCGCGCATAGGTGCGCAGGCGGCCATGGTCGGCGTTCCAGTCCGCGATGATCACGAGCACGAGTTGGCGCGAATGGCGCCAGGGCAGATCTCTTGCGGCGGGTTGCATCGACGAAGTGACGCAACCTGCGATGCACAGGACGGCCGCGAGAAGCAGCGAGGGAAAGGAGGCGATGCGACGGCGCTCGGCGAACATGCGAACCTGCGGATTGAGGAGAGCGATCAATCTTGTTTGGGCGACAGGATTTTCCAGCGGAAGTCGTAGTTCCATTTGTCGTAGTACAGGTTGCCTTCGTCCCATTCGACTTCGCCGCGTTGCGAGTCGACGGTGTCGGAGCGGAAGAAGCGCTTGGGCGGAACCAATTCCTGCGAGAAGTCGTCGTTGAAGGCGATGCGGAAATTGTCGAGCCCGCCGAGGTAGAACCATTTCAGCGCGGGATCATCCGAATCGAGGCGGCCGTAGGTGACGTCCACCGGGATCCAGCCGTATGGAGCGAGATGGATTTCGGCCCAGTCGTGGATGTTCTCGTAGTCGCCGTCGGTGAAGGTCCAGCCCGACTGCCAGCGCGCCGGGATGCCGTTCAGGCGCATGAGCGCGATCAGCAGCAGGGTCTGCTCGCCGCAGTCGCCATGACCGGCGTGCAAGGCGTAATCGCTGAGGTTGGCGATCGTCGAGTATTCACGCGCGCCGGCCCAGGGAATCTCGTCCACGGCGGCGAAGATTTTCCGCGCGATGCGGTAGGGATTGGTTTCGCCGCCGACGATCTGTCGGGAAAACACGCGCAACGGTTCGGTGAATACGATGTGCGGTGCGCGCTCGGCGACGTACGGCGCCAATTCCGGTGTGATCTTCTCCGCCACGACCTGGTTCGCATCGATCGCGTGGTATTGCGCGTGCAGGGTCACTTCGTAGGTCGTCGAGAACACGGTCGGCGTGCCGGCCCGCGCCTTGCGTTCGAGATACGTCGTGCGTTGCAAGGCCGATTCGGGTGCGATGCGGTGTTTGGAAGGTTCGCTGGAAACGAAGCGTATGTCTTCCTGCCGGCCCTGGATGGCGCGAGGGTAGGGAATCCATGCGCGCAGTACTTTGCCGGCGGGCACGGCGTCGGCATCGACGGTCACCCTCTGCGTCACCCGCACACGTTGCGGCAGCACGCTGGAGCGGCCGTGGTCGAGCGCCGCGTTGATCGTCTTCCGGTCGAAGTCGAGATACATGCCCTGGACCGCTTTCGGCAACCCGCTGTCGGCCACGGCCTCGAGGTCCCGGGCGCGTGCGCGCGCTTCGGCACTGATGTGGAACAGGTTCGCAGGCGCTCGCTTGAAGTACCGACGTTGGCCGTCGATGAGCATGGATTCAAACAACCCTCGCGCATTCCAGCGCGCGAAATCGGCGGCGGAAAGATCGGGTATTTTCTCGCGCACTTTCGCTTCCAATTGATCGGCGTCGAGGCTGAAGTCGTAACGAACGCGCGCCATGCGCTCACGCTGGAATTCGAGCACGCGACGTGTTGCCGCGGACAAGTCCGGTTGCTGCAGATCGGTGTCGATGCGTTTTTCTGCCGCGTCGAATTGTCCGGCGCTGACCAGGTCGACGACGACCTGCGCGTCGTTTCCGATCTCGGCAGAGCTTGCAGACGTCGATCCGAATGTCAGCACGGCAGCCATCATCGCAGCGCACGTACACGCGCCGCGTTTCGCATATGTCGTCATGCTTTGCATCGTTGGCTGCCTTCTGCCATGCATGTGCGCCGCGACCTTGTCACGAATTCTTGCCGACCGATTTCGGCGCAAGGATTTGCTGCAAGACGTCGGCCTTGCCGGGGATGCGCGTCAGTACCGGGTACTTCAATCCTCCGACATACGGAACCTCGTGGATTTCATTGTTGCCGTCGTTTTCCAGGCGAAGTTGCAACGGTTTCCCGGTGCGCTCAGCGCGCGTGATTTCCTCACGCAATACATTCGCACTGAACGCGCGTTCGTTGATTGCAATGAGTTTCATGCCCGGCGCAAGCCCGGCCTTGAATGCCGGTCCCTGCCACAGCACATCCACGACCTTGCCGTCGTCGTGCAGGAACACGCCGACCGTGGACATGGCGTTGATGCCCTTGCCCTCGAGTTCGCCATTACCGACATTTTCGAGCGCGCTTTGGTAACCGGAAGGCTTGTCGGCATAGGCCAGGCGCCAACCGCTGGCCTCGATGCCGGAGAGCAACGGTACTTGTCGCGCGTCCGTGCCAGTCACCCAGTCGTGCAGAAATCCGGCCCAATCCCATGCTTGCACCTTGTTGAGCGCGGCGACGACATCCTCGAAGGTATAGGTGTGGGTGACGGAACTGCCGTCGTCGACAGCGAAAAAGGTTTGTGCGAAATCGTCGATCGAACGCTTGTCGTGGCTCAGCTCGCGGATTTTCATGTCGACGGACAGCCACAGCAGCTGGCCTTCGCGATAGAAATCGTTCTGGCGGCGCCAGTTGGCCCACGCATTCGGCGCGGAGTAGTCGAC
>JAFEFS010000052.1 GCA_018240465.1 Pseudomonadota bacterium | reverse complement strand
TCTCGGCGCAATTGTGCTCGTGATGGGCTTGCCTTGCATCGCCACCACGAATGAACAAGCGTCGCCAACTCCCGTTTCGCTGACGGTGCGCCTGCCCGATCCCGGCCAGAAACTCCTCTACGTGCACGAAGTCATCCCCGTGCAACCGGGGCTGCTGACCCTCTACTATCCAAAATGGATTCCCGGCGACCATTCGCCCGACGGGCCGATCGATCAGGTCATGGGCCTGCAATTCACCGCCGCAGGCCAGCGCATCGCTTGGCAGCGCGATGAACTGGATCGATTCGCATTTCATCTGACGGTGCCGGCGGGCGCACAGCAAATCGAGGTGGAGTTTCAGTTTCCGGCGACGGAGCGAGTGACGCCGAATCTCATCGACCTTACCTGGGATCATGTCGCGCTGTACAAGGCAGGCATCCCGACCAAGGCGCAGCTCTTTCAACCGACGCTGATCATTCCCGCCGACTGGCAATATGCGAGCGCGCTGGGAATCGCAACGCGCGATGGTGGTCGTGTCGCATTCAAGCCCGTGCCGTTCGACACGCTGGTCGACTCGCCGGTGATCGCCGGAAAATACTTCCGCTCGATCGACATCACGCCGAAGGGCTCGAAGGTGCCGCGCTGGCTCGACATGGTCGGTGACTCCGCCGCGGCCGTGGCGATCTCCGATCGGCAGCTCGCCGGCTTCCGCAGCCTGATCGAACAGGCGCAGGCGCTGTTCCACTCGCACCACTACGACAGCTACCACTTGCTGCTGACCCTGAGCGACCACACCTCGGTCGGCGGCCTGGAGCATCAGCAGTCCAGCGACGATCGCGCGCGCAGCGGCTCCAGGATGTTCGCCGACGCCGACCATTTCATGCTCGACGGCTCGCTGCTGCCGCACGAATACACGCATTCCTGGAACGGCAAGTTCATGCGCCCGGCCGGCCTTGCGACCGCCGATTTCGAGCAGCCGATGCGTCCCGAGTTGCTCTGGGTCTACGAGGGACTCACGGTTTATCTGGGTGACGTCCTGACCGTACGCAGCGGCCTGTGGTCAGCGCAAACGTGGCGAGATGCCGTCGCGTACCGCGCCGAGGAGATGATCCTTCGCACCGGCCGTACCTGGCGGCCGCTGGTCGACACCACGGTCGCGGTCGACTACTCCGCGCCGAATGCGTGGGCCAACTGGCGCCGCCAGAACGATTTCTATCGCGAAGGCCAGCTGCTGTGGCTGTCCGTCGACATGAAAATCCGCGAGCTGAGCCACGACAAGCGTTC
>JAFEFS010000051.1 GCA_018240465.1 Pseudomonadota bacterium | reverse complement strand
GCATCGGCGAGACGCGACAGCACGGCCAGCGCCTCCGGTGTGTTGAGGTCGTCGCAGAGTGCGGCAAGAAACTCCTCCGGCAAGTCGCCGGCCGGGTTTGCGGGCACGTCTGCGAGGTCGCGCAGGGTCGTGTACAAGCCGTCGAGCGTGCGCCGCGCCTGTTCCAGCGCCGCGGCCGACCAGTCCAGCGGCTGGCGGTAGTGCGCCTTCATCAGCATGTAGCGCAGCAGCTCGACCGGGTATTGTTCGAGCAGCTCGTGCAGCTTGTAGGTATTGCCGAGCGACTTCGACATCTTGCGGCCTTCGAGGCTGAGCATGCCGTTGTGCAACCAATAGCGCGCGAAGATCCTGCCGCTGTGCGCGCAGGTCGATTGCGCGACCTCGTTTTCGTGGTGCGGGAACAGCAGGTCGTTGCCGCCCGCGTGGATGTCGATGGTCTCGCCGAGATGCGCCTCGCTCATCGCCGAGCATTCGATGTGCCAACCCGGGCGGCCGCGGCCCCAGGGGCTGTCCCAGCCAGGCAGATCGGGTGTCGAGGGTTTCCACAGCACGAAGTCGGCCGGGTTTTTTTTGTACGGCGCGACTTCGACGCGCGCGCCGGCGATCATCTCGTCAGTCGATCGGCCCGAGAGTTTGCCGTAGTCGGCAAACGAGGCGACGTCGAACAGCGCGTGGCCCTCGGCCGCATAGGCGTGGCCGCCCGCGATCAGGCGCTCGATCATTGCGATGATCTGCGGGATATGCGCTGTCGCATGCGGTTCCACGTCGGGTGCATCGACGCCGAGTTTGGCCATGTCGGCACGGAAATCGGCGGCGTAACGGTCGGTGATCGTCGCGATCGGTACGCCGGCGGCCGCTGCGGCCGTGTTGATCTTGTCGTCGACGTCGGTGATGTTGCGCGCGTAGACAAGTTTCGGATACAGCCGGCGCAGCAGGCGTGCGAGCAGGCCGAACACGACGTAGGGGCGCGCGTTGCCGATGTGCACGTAGTTGTAGACGGTCGGTCCGCAGACGTACATGGTCACGCGTTGCGGATCGAGCGGAACGAAATCTTCGACGCGGCGGGTCAGGGAATTGTGCAGACGCAGTTTCATCCTCGGATTGTAGCGCAACGGCCTCGCATTCAAGTTCGAAAATTCTGCTAAGCCCTTGGCCTGGCGCTGTTTCGCAGCGGAATTTCCATCGTTTTTCCTTAGTCCGCATTCAGCCTGCTCATGCTGTAATGTCGACCAGTTCAACGCAGCGCGCGCGAACATCGGGGGGAACCGGTGCCGCTCTCCCGCTGTGGTTGCGCGGGTTCGCCATCGCGGGCGCGAGTGTCGGGCCGCGCCGTTTGGAGTCGTCACAATCATGAAGCTATCCGGCATTCTCATCGCGAGCATGCTGCTGGCTGCGGATTTCTGCCGCGCGCAGGATCACGCCGTCACGCATCCGCCGCCGATTGCGGCGGAGTCGACCCGTTACGGTTGGGCCGATGTACTGCGCGTGGATCCCGTCTACGAAGCCATGCCTGAAGCCGCGGCGCAGGACGGGGAGGCTGGGTCTTCCCGGCCCGAATGCACCGATACTGCGCCTCCTCCACCCGCACACGATGAGCTGGCCGACAACCGCGTGGCAGGCACGGTCATCGGTGCGCTGATTGGCGGCGTTATCGGCCACGCCTTCGGTCGCGGCGACGGCAACAAGGCCGCGACCGCCGCCGGCGCGGTTGCGGGCGGGGTCGCCGGCAACCGCATCGCTGCTGCCGCACAGGATCAGCAGATCAATGCCCGACAGGCCGACGCCGAGCGTGACGCGGTCAGCGCATCGTTGCGCGACTGTCGCGACACGCGTCCGATCCGCGGTTCATCGCAGCCGGAACGGCGCATCGTCGGCTACGACGTCGAGTATCGCTACAAGGGCGAAATCTACATGGCGCGACTGCCATTCGACCCGGGCGATCGCATGCGTGTGAAAGTCACCGTGGTTCCGGTCGAATAGGCCCCGTTTCGGCGATGAGAGGTTGCAAGCCGGGCTGGTGGCCATTATCATGCGCGGCTCGCTGTCGCAGCGCATTCAACGCGCTATCCCGTACGGACGGCGAGACATCCGAGTCGGGGTGTAGCTCAGCCTGGTAGAGCGCTACTTTCGGGAGGTAGAAGTCGGAGGTTCGAATCCTCTCACCCCGACCACTGATAGAATCAAAAAGCCACCGCCAGCGGTGGCTTTTTTCATTTTGTCCTTGCTTCCAATGCCTTGTTTCTGTCGCTGCCGAGGAGAAATACATGACCAGCGCCCCATCTATCACCGTCTCCAGCCTCGACCTGGGGCGCCTGAACGATCTTCTGGATTCGGGCAAGTACGCCGGTCTCCCCGGCTTGGATGCGTTGCGTCGGGAACTGGATCGCGCCAGGGTTGTCGAGCCGACCGAGGTTCCACCGAACGTGGTGACGATGAATTCCGTCGTGCGCTGCCTCGACGAGGCGACCAATGTCACCTATGAACTCGTCCTGGTCTACCCACACGCCGCGGGCACCCCCGGGTCGGTATCTGTTTTGGCGCCGGTAGGCAGCGCACTGCTCGGGCTGTCCGTCGGCCAATCCATCGCCTGGCAGGTTCCGGGCGGACGCACGCTCAACCTCAAGGTGCTCGAAATTCTGCGTCAGCCGGAGGCGATGGGCGAATTCCATCGCTAGGATCCGTCCGTCCTGCCCGGTGCGGATGCGGCGTCGCCGATCCGATCGGGACCAGGTTGAACGAAAAACGCCCGGGCGAGCCGGGCGTTTTCCTTTTTGCATCACCGCGAAACGATGTTGCAGACGCTTACTGGCAAGCCTTGCCGTGCGCCGCATGCGCGCCGGCCTTTTCCGCGTCGGCAACGCTCATGTACGAGCCCTGCTTGGTCTTGCCGTACCACTCGTCGCCCTGGCAATGGTAGACCTTCGATTCGGCATTGACCCAGACCAGGCCGGGGCCGCCACCGGGCTTGGCCACGATGTCTTTGGCCGGAGTCGGCGGCGTGTGCTTCGCATGCGACTCGTCCTTGGCTGCGGAAGCTGCCGTCGCAGCCGCGGGTGCCGCTGCCGCAGGAGCGGCTGCTGCGCTGCTCGCTGCCGTGTCCGCATCCTTCTTGCGATGATGCTTCTTCGTCGCCTTGTCTTCGGTGGCGGTCGCATCCGCGCTCTTCGCATCGGCCTTGGTGTCGCTCTTGGCGGCGGTCTTGTCCAACCACTCCTTCACGCCTTTATGGCCCCTGCACGCCCCTTTGTGCGTTGCGCCGTCGAAATACGTACCGTCCTTGCACAGTGCGGTATGCCCCGCCGAATCCTGCGCGTAGACGCCCTGGCACAGCAGCGCTCCGATACCGATTGCCACCGAACCCAACAACGTTTTCATTGCCGTCTCCGTTGATTGATGAAATGCGCGCGGGTGTATTTCCGCATCGCGCGGTGCGGAGAATGACAGGCGCTTTTGCGCTGTCAATCGTCGCCCAGAATGCCGTTCAGGAAGTTTCCGAGCTACGTTCAGTTAGCGCTCCATAGCGTTAATTTTTACCTAAATTTGCGTAAGAAATTGCCGACTTTCGGTCACGCGCGACGCGTGTTCGGCAGGGTCCTTCGGCAAAACGCGCGCTAAACGAACGCACTGCGCCGGGAATCGTCAGCCCCGTTCGATCGGCTGCCAGCCGTAGCGATCGAAGATGACGAGCCCGCGCTGCGCCCTCGCCAGCCTGGCGAAGCCGATAGCCGGATCGCGGGCGACGGGCAGGCGCAGTTCGGCAGTCCAGCCGGCAGCTTCGCCTCGCCACTCGATCGTGGTGATGGCACGGTCGTCGTGAGCATCGATCACTTCTGCGCGCTGCGACGGCGCAAGGCGGAAATGGCAGACGCGTGCCGTGCCCTGTGCGCCGCCGAGCAGGATCGAAACGCGATCGTTGCCGTGCAGATTCTGCCTGGCGACACGCAATGTGACAGCGCCGTCGGTGCGCAGGCTGGCACGCAGCGGGTGCTCGTCACGCGACGCGACGACAGCGCCGGCGTAAGCCTCGTGCGGCGTTGCGTAGGCGAGGAAGCGCTTGCCGCTCAGCGCCATCTGCGTGCGGTGGCTGGCGATCGCGGCGTGCTTGATGGCGCGCTGCGGCTCGCCGAGCTCGACGACGTGCGTGCCGGGTGCCTGTGCGTCGCCGTGGACGCAATACGTCAGTTGCTGCGCGCGGCGATCCTCCGCCAGCAGGGCGAGACGCGCCGCGATATGCGTGGCACTGTGGTCGGGGTGGCGATCGGCAAGTCCCGGGAACGCGACCTGGGTCGGCGCGAATGCGGCGATCTGCGCGCGCAACGGGCCGACCAGCCGGTTGGCATCGCGCATCAGGATCGCAGTGAGCGCAGCGTCGGGAAGGCCGAAAAAAATACGCGCCTGTGTGGCGACGCCGAGCAGATCCAGCGCGGCCTGCGCCTCCTCGCGACGGCGCGCGCCCCAGCGCGCGCGCGCGACCGCATCGATGCGCCAACGCTTCTCGATCCAGCGCTGCGGCCAGGGGTTGTTGTCGCCGTCGGTGAGCGTGACCACATGCGCTGCCGCGCCTGCGTCGCGTGCTGCGAGCAGCAGCCCGCCGCAGGCAATCGATTCGTCGTCCGGGTGCGGTGCGATCACCAACACTCGATCGGCGGCGGCAAGTTGCAGCGGCTGGCTCATGCAAAAACCGAAAAGAGATCTGGCCGTGGATTGCCCGGACCTCCACGGATCAGGACAGGAACCGATCCGATTACTCTATCCGTGCTCATCCGTGCCATCCGTGGCAAAAAGCTGCTTTCATGGATTCGCGGATCCGGCATGCCGCACCTGGCCGTCGCCACGCACGACGTAGCGCTCGATCGTCAGCGATTCGGCACCCATCGGGCCGTAAGCGTGCAGGCGCGTGGTCGAGATGCCGATCTCGGCGCCGAGACCGAGTTCGCCGCCGTCGGAGAAGCGCGACGACGCGTTGACGAGAACGACGGCCGAGCGCAACGCGTGCACGAACTTGTCTGCCGCCATCGCATCGCGTGTCGCGATCACTTCGGTGTGGTCGGAGCCGTAGCGGTGGATATGCGCAATCGCCGTGTCGAGATCGTCGACCACGCGCACGGCGAGGATCAGGTCGAGGAATTCGGCAGCGTAGTCGTCCTCGCTTGCAGCGTTCATGTCGGCGAACAGGGCGCGGCTGGTGTCGTCGCCGCGCAGTTCGACATTGCGTGCGCGCAATTCCCGGGCGACGCGCGGCAGGAATTCGGCTGCGATGTCCTTGTGCACAAGCAGCGTTTCCAGCGCGTTGCAGGCAGAGGGTCGCGTCGTCTTGCCGTCGATCGCCAGGCGCAGGGCGAGGTTGGTATCGGCGCTCGCGTCGACGTAGAGATGGCACACGCCCTGGTAATGCTTGATCACCGGCACGCGGGCGTGTTCGGCGACGAAGCGGATCAGGCCGACGCCACCGCGCGGGATGGCGAGATCGACGATGTCGGTCAACTGCAGCAACTTCATCACCGTCTCGCGGCTCAGGTCCTCGACCAGGGTGACGGTGGCCTCGGGCAGGCCGTGCGCGCGCAGGGCCGAATGCAGCGCCGCCGCGATCGCGCGATTGCTGTGGATCGCCTCGGAGCCGCCGCGCAGCAGCACGGCGTTGCCGGCATGGAAACACAGCGCCGCGGCATCGGCGGTCACGTTGGGGCGCGATTCGTAGATCATCGCGATCAGGCCGAGTGGAATGCGCACGCGCTCGATGGTCAGTCCATTCGGGCGTTGTTCGCGGCGCGTGACCTGGCCGACCGGATCGGGCAGGCAGGCGATTTCGTTCACCGCGCGGACGACGCTGTCGAGGCGCGACTCGTCGAGGCGCAGGCGATCGATCATCGCTGCCGCCAGGCCCTTGGCCTGTGCCGCCGCCACATCGCGCGCATTCGCCGCGAGAATGTCGCTCGATTGCGCGGCCAGCGCCGCGGCCATGGCATGCAGCACATCGCGCTTCGCCGCCGTGGATAAAGCGGCGGCGACTGTACCGGCCGCGCGTGCGGCCAGCGCCAGTGTGCGGATATCTGCCGATGCTTGCCCATCGCGCATTTCGGCCGCGGCATTCATGCGCTCGCTCCCTCGTTCAAAACCACCAGGTCGTTGCGATGCAGGATCTCGTCGCCGTAGCTGAATCCGAGGATCGCCTCGATCTCGCGCGACTGTTTTCCGGCGAGTCGCCGCACCTCGCCAGCATTGTACTGAACCAGCCCGCGCGCGACCGTCGTCGCCTCGCAGGCGATCTCGACGATGTCGCCGCGCGCGAACTCACCGTTGACGCCGATGATGCCGCCCGGCAACAGCGACTTGCCCGCCGCCAGCGCGCGGGCCGCGCCGGCGTCGATATGGATGCGGCCGTCGGCGCCGGGCGCGTGACGCAGCCAATATTTGCGAGCTGCGAGCCGCGAGCTGGCCGCGGCGAAACGCGTGCCGCGGAATGCGTCCGCGCCGAGCAGCGCGACGGTTTCCGTACGCGTGCCGTTGAACAGCACGGTCGGGATGCCCGCGTTCGCCGCCTTGGTCGCGGCCTGCAGCTTGGTGATCATGCCGCCGGTGCCGTGCGCGCTGCCGGCGGCACCGGCCATCGCCAGTACCTCCGGCGTCACCGCAGCGACCGCTTCGACCGGCGTCGCACCCGGATCGAGCAGTGGATGCGCGTCATAGAGTCCGTCGACATCGCTTGCGATCAGCAGCAGGTCGGCATCGACCAGGGCGGCGACGATCGCGGCGAGGTTGTCGTTATCGCCGAGTTTCAATTCCTCGACCGCGACCGTGTCGTTCTCGTTGATCACCGGCACGGCAGCGAGGCGCAGCAATTCGAGCAGCGTGTTGCGCGCGTTGAGGTAGCGGCGGCGGTTGCGCAGGTCGTCATGCGCGAGCAGTACTTGCGCCACGGGCACAGTGCCGAGCAGTTCCTGCCAGAGCGCGACCATGCGCGTCTGTCCGAGCGCGGCGAGCGCCTGGCGCGCGACGAGTCCGCCCGCGTCCTCGCGCGCACGCGCGCGCCCGGCCGCGACGGCACCCGAGGAGACAATCACGACCTCACGCCGCTGTGCGCGCGAGGCGAGGACGAAATCGGCGAGTCCGCGCGCATGCCGCGGCGACAGTTCTTGGCCGCCCGCGGTCAGCAGGTTGCTGCCGACCTTGAGTACGGCACGGCGCCAGGCCGGCAATGGCTGTTGTGCGAAACCTTGCGACACTCGTTTCTCCACGCTCGTCTTTGCTCGTCATTCCGGCGAAAACCGGGATGACGGTTCCATCAGGTATTTTTCAGTTTCTCCCAGCGCACGCGCAATTCGTCCAAACACAGATCCGCGGCTGCGCCCGGTGAGGTGCGCGCGGCGAGGCTTTGCTCGGGAGTGCGTCCCCGGCCGGCTTCGTCCGCCGCCGCGGCGGCCTGTTTGTAGGCGTCGCGGAACGGCACGCCGGCGACCGCCGCTTCGATGGCGACGTCGGTGGCGTACATCGCCGGGTCGATCGCCGCGCGCATCGCCGCTGCGTTCCATTGCATGCGCGCGAGCAGGTCGGGCAACAGTTCCAGCGCGGCCATGCCGCGCGTGAAGCCGTGACAGAGGCCGCCCTTGGAGAATTGCAGGTCGCGCTGGTAGCCCGAGGGCAGCGACAGAAGCTGCTCGATTTCGGTGCGGCCGGCGGCAACGCTGGCATAGCTCGCGCGCATCAACTCGACGACGTCGGGGTTGCGCTTGTTCGGCATGATCGACGAGCCGGTCGTGTACTCCGACGGCAGGTGGACGAAGCCGAATTCGGCTGTGGTGAACAGCGACAGGTCCCAGGCGAGGCGGCGCAGGTCGAGCAGGACGGTGCCGAGTGCATCGAGCGCGGCCATCTCGAACTTGCCACGCGAGAGTTGCGCGTAGATCGGCGACACCTGCATGCGCGCGAAGCCGAGTGCCCGCGTCGTGTGTTCGCGGTCGAGCGCGAGGTTGACGCCGTAGCCGGCAGCGGTGCCGAGCGGGTTGGTATCGATCCACGCGCGCGTGTCGAGGGCGCGTTGCGCATTGTCGATGAAACTTTCGGCATAGCCGGCATACCACATCGCGGTCGAGGAAACGACGGCACGCTGCAGATGCGTGTAGCCCGGCATCGGCAGCACGTCTGCCACAGCGCGCTCGAGGCAGACCTTGGCGACGTCGATGCACAACGCATGCAGCGCGGACAACCTGGCCTTGAGCCACAGTCTGGTGGCGACGAGAATCTGGTCGTTGCGGCTGCGCCCGGCATGCACCTTGCGTCCGGCCTCGCCGAGGCGTGCGGTCAGCCTCGCTTCGATTGCGGAATGGCCGTCTTCGTACTGCGCGTCGAGCACGAAAGCGCCGCTGCTGAAATCTTCCGCGAGCCGGTCGAGTTCGCGCGCGATCGCGTCACTTTCGCCCGACGTGACGACGCCGATCCGTGCCAGGCCTTCGACGTGCGCGCGGCTGGCTTCGATGTCGTGCAGGAAAAACTCGCGGTCGAGCACCACGTCGTCGCCGGCGAGGAAACGCATGATCCGCGCGTCGGTTTCGACGCCGGGCTTTTGCCAAAGCAAGCCGGGATCCGGGGCACGGGACTCGGAACTCGAAAAAGATTTCGACATGAACGGCATTCCGCAAAGAAGTTGGCGTGGATGAGTGCAATAGGGCGATGAGAGAGGCGGCTCCTAACCGGAGTCCCGAGCCCCGAGTCCCGAATCCCGTTCTCCCGACGAAATGCCTTCCAGTTCGGGGTAGCCGAGCGCGAGGTTGAGGTTCTGCATCGCCTGCGTCGCCGCGCCCTTGAGCAGATTGTCCAGCGTGGCGACGACGACTACGCGCTTGCCGCCCGGCGCTAGGGTGAAGCCGCCGATCTGCACGCCGTGTTGGTTCGCGATACGGCTGACCCAGGGCGCATCGTCGATCACTTCGAGCAGCGCTTCGTCCTTGTATTTTTGCACATACCGCGTCTTGATCGCTTCGCGCGTCAACGGCTGCGTCAGCCACAGGTTCACCGTCATCGTGATACCGCGGAAATGCGGCGCGACATGCGGCATGAACTCGACCGGAATGCCGAGGTGCCTCGTCACCTCGCGCTCGTGCATGTGGTCGGTGAGCGCGTAGGGCATCAGGTTGTCGCGCAGCTTCTCCGGATCGTTTTTTTCCGACGGCGTCGTGCCCGCGCCTGAATAGCCGGAGACGCCGAAGCAGACCGGCGGTCCGGCGAGCAGATCCCTGAGCGGGGCGATCGCGAGCTGCATCGCGCTCGCGTAGCAACCGGGATTGCTGATCCGGCGCTGGCCGCGATATTGATCGCGGGTGAGTTCGGGAAGACCGTAGTACCAGGTGCTGTCGAAGCGATAGTCGGCGCTGAGATCGACGATGACCGGATCGGCTGATGTCGACCCGGACCGGGCCTCGTCGATCGCCTTGACCACCGCTTCGGCCTTGCCGTTCGGCAAGGCCAGAACGACGGCATCCGCATGCCTGGCGGCAACGTCTTCATGTGACAGGTTTTCGTAGCGCAGCTCGCCGTGATAGTCGGCGCTGTGATCGGCAAGTCGCTTTCCGGCGAGTTCGCGCGAGGATACGAAGGCAAGTTCGAGCTGTGGATGGCGCGCAATCAGCTTGATCAGCTCGGCGCCGGTGTGGCCGCGCGCACCGACGATGCCGATGGTCTTTCTGTTCGATGCGCTCATGCCGCTTCCTTGCTCGTTTCTGCCGCAGCCGGCTCGATCAAGGTTGGAGCCTTCATGCGGCAGTAGTCGACGCAGGCCGCGATCTCGTCGAAGTCGTCGATGCCGTACCAGAATGCCTTGAAGCCGGGAAGTTTGCAGCAGCCGTCGGATTCCGAGTAATAGAAGTGGTTGACGACGTTGCCGTGGCGCGAGCGCCAGAACAGCGACGGCGTCTCTTCGCGCATCACCTGCCATACCGCGCGGCCGAGGCCTTCGCCCTGTGCTTCGTCGAGTACGGCAAACTTGTCGAGATAGATGTGCCTGCCGGCCTCGATCAGGATCACCGCGGTGCGGTAGTTCTCGCTGACGTAGGCGCGCAGCAGCCGGGTCTTCTCGAAATAGTCCGGCGCAAGCGTGCGCGGCGCGAAACTCGATTCGATCAGCTTGCGCATGCGCGCGAGATCGAGCTGGCCCCACGCCGTCACGCGCAGCACTTTCTCGCCGCGGCGGATGTAAGTGCCCGAGCCCTTGTGCGTGAACAGCTCTTTGGCGAGTTCCGCGGGCTTGGTGATCGACACGGACGAAGTCAGTGGCAGTTTGTCGAGCAGGTCCTTGATCTGTTCGATCTTCACGCGCATGCCGCCATTGATCCAGGATTGTGCACTGAGGTGCTCGTATTCGGTGGCGAGGTTGATCGAATCGATCACATTGCCGGCGTCGTCGAGCAGGCCGCCGGTACCGGTGAGGAACACGATCTTGTAAGGCTGCAGCACCTTGATCAGTTCGTTGGCGGCGAAGTCGGCGTTGATGTTGAGAATCTGACCCGCGACGGTTTCGCCGAGGCTCGCGATCACCGGGATCGATCCGGCATTGAGGCTGGCCTCGATCGCGGCGAGGTTGACGCGATCGACCTTGCCGACGAGGCCGTATTTGTTGGGATTGAGGAAGCCCGCTTCGAACACGCCACCGATGATCGAAGTCGCGCGCGCATCGACTTTCTGCAGTGCTTCGACGAGCTTCAGGTTTTCGCCCTGCGACACGCGGCGCACGATCGCGAGCGCCGCGGGTGAGGTGACACGCAGGCCGTCCGCGGTCTCCTTGACGATGCCGGCGGCAGTCATCTCGGCATCGAGCTGCGGCCCGGCGCCGTGGATCACGATCGGGGTCAGGCCGACCTGCTGCAGGAAGGCGAGCGAGGAGACGAGGTTGTCGAGATCGTCGCGCAGCACCGCGCCGCCGACCTTGACCACGGCGAATTTCTTCGCGTCGACCTGCGAGAAGCGGCGCAGGTACTGATCGATCTCCTTCGCGCTGCCCATGCTCGAAAGCAGGCGCACGATGGTCTGGCGGGTTTGCGTGTTGGTATCCATGTCAACGGGCCTGCGATTTCAGGATGGAAATGTAGCTTTGTGCAATCTGCTGCAATTGGGACAATTCCACGAATTCGTCCGCGCTGTGCGCCTGGGCGATGTCGCCCGGGCCGCAGACGATGGCGGTGTAGCCGGCCTGCGAGAAAAGCGACGCTTCGGTCCAGAAGTCGACGGCGTTGCCGATGGCCAAGCCGACTTCATCGGCGAAATCGCGCGCCTTGAGGCGATGTGCTTCGGCTTCGGCGATGTCGCCTGCCGGCAGCGGCGGTCCGCGGAAGGTTTCCTGGAATGCCGCGGGCTGCGCGTCGAAACCACCGCGGAAGGTTGCGAGCAGCGTATCGACATGCATCGACGGCAGCGGGCGGAAACCGAAGCGCACTTCGGCGCTCGGCGCGATCATGTTGGCCTTGATGCCGCCGTCGATTCGGCCGATGTTGAAGCGCAGTCCGGTCAGGCCGCCGAAGCGTTGGTGCGCCTGCGCTTCGACGTAGTCGAGCGCACGCTGGCCCCAGCGGATCGTCTGGTGCAACGCACTGTCGGCAACGGCATTGCCGCCCGAGGCGTGGCCGGCGCGGCCCTGGAACGTCATCAGCACCGAACTGATGCCGCGGTGCGCGAGTACCGCTTCGCCGCGCGTCGGCTCGGCGACGACGACGACATCGAACGGCGGCTTGTGCGCAAGAAACGCGGCGACGCAGCGCGCGTCGTTCGCTTCCTCGTCGGTCGTGAACAGGAAGGCCGCATCGCCGTCGGTCCGCGCGGCTGCGGTCAGCAATGCCGCTGCGGCGCCCTTGATGTCGCAGGCGCCAAGGCCGATCGCATGGGTGTCGCTCAAGCGCAGTTCGAATGGACTCGCCGACCAGTGTGGCGAATCGGGCACGGTGTCCAGATGCACGTTGAACAACACCTTCGGCCTGCCACGCGTGGCGAACAGGCTGACCGCGCCCGCACCGTGATCGGTGACGGTGCAGTCAAAGCCCGGCAGGTGCGCGCGCAGATGGTCGAAAATGCCGCCCGTGCCGATGTCGCGCGGCGGGTTGCGCGTGTCGAACGCGACGAGCGCGCGCAGGTGGTCAAGAGTGGTGGCGAGCAGTTCGCTCATCGACTCACGAGTTCCGGTTCACTTCGGCCCACAGCGTCGAACTCATGCCGTACAGGCGGATGAATCCTTCGGCTTCCTCGACGCCCCAGTCGGCCGACTGCGCGTAGGTCGCGCCCTTGGCGTTGAGGATATGCGGTGATGTGATCGCCACGGCGCCGACGCTGCCACCATACGTTTCGAGCACGACCTCACCGTTGACCTTGGCCTGCGAGGAGGCGAGAAAGGCTTCGAGGTCGCTCTTGAGCGGGTCGTGGAAAAAGCCTTCGTAGACGAGTTCGACCCACGCGCGCGCGATCTCGGGTTTGAAGCGATTCTGCAATTTCGACAGTACCGCTTCTTCGAGTGCGCGGTGTGCGGTCAGCAGCGCGGTCAGGCCCGGCGCTTCGAAGATGATGCGGCCCTTGAGGCCGATCGTCGTGTCGCCCGTGTACAGGCCGCGGCCGACGCCGTACCTGGCGAAGTCGCTATTGAGCCGGGCGAGAATTTCATGTCCGGGCAGTCTCTCGCCATCGAGCGATACCGCCTCGCCGTTGATGAAGCCGAGTGTCGCGCGCAGCGGTGTTGCGGGCCATTCCGCGCGCGCGGCGTTCCAGCCACGCGCACCTTCGCCGGGCGCTTCCCACTTGTCGATCTCGCCGCCCGACATGGTCACGCCGAGCAGGTTCTCGTTGATCGTGTAGCTCTTCTGCTTGGCGCGTACGCCGAAGCCGCGCTGTTCGAGGTAGTCCTGCTCGTAGGCGCGCGTGTGCGTGTGCTCTTTCTGGATCTCGCGGATCGGCGCGACGATGACGTAATCGCCGAGCGCCTTGATCGTCAGGTCGAAGCGCACCTGATCGTTGCCCATGCCGGTGCAGCCGTGGGCGATGTATTTGGTGCCGAGCTCGTCGCAGCGCTTCAGAGCCGCTTCGACAATCAAATAGCGGTCGGACACGAGCAGCGGATACTGGCCTTGATAGCCCTGGCCGGCCCAGACAAACGGCTTGACGAAACCGTTCCAGATCGCCGGACCGCCGTCGACGGTGACGTGACTGGCGACGCCGAGTTCCTTGGCGCGATTCTCGATGAAGGCGCGTTCTTCGGCATCCACGCCGCCGGTGTCGGCGAACACGGTATGCACGCGATAGCCGCGCTCTTGCAGATAGGGAACGCAGAAGCTCGTGTCGAGGCCGCCGGAGAAGGCGAGGACGATGTCCCTGGAGCCGGGATTCGGGGCTCGGGACTCGGGACTCGCAGAAGCAGTTTGGTTTGACATGATGCGGAATCTTCCAGATGAAAGAACGAAATTCGTTGGGCGCGGTGGATTTGGTGGCTCTTACGAGTCCCGAGTCCCGAGCCCCGGGTCCCGAGCCAGTGCGGCCATCACTGCCTTCTGCACGTGCAGCCGGTTCTCCGCCTCGTCGATGGCGATGCAGGCGGGCGAATCCATCACCGCGTCGGTGGCCTTGACGTTGCGGCGCAGGGGCAGGCAGTGGCTGAACACCCCGTTATTGGTCAGTGCCATCTTGCGCTCGTCGACCATGAAGTGCTTGTGCGCCTCGCGGATGGGTCTTTCCGCTTCCCAGTTGCCGAAGTAGGGCAGCGCGCCCCAGCTCTTCGCATAGACGATGTCCGCGCCACGGTAGGCCGCATCGACATCATGCGAAATCGCAAAGCTGCCGCCGTTCTCGGCGACGTTCTGTTTGGCGAAGTCGAGATAGCGCCGGTCGAGTGCGTATTCGGGCGTCGGGCAGAGCAGGGTCACGTCCATGCCGTAGCGCGTCGCGATCTGCAGCGCCGAGTTGGCGACGGCGGTGTTGAGTGGCTTCGGATGGTAGGTCCAGGTCAGCACGTATTTCTTGCCGCGCAGAGCCTGCGCCGGACTCGATCCGGGGACGGTCGTGCCGAAGTGCTGCTGCAACGCGAGGATGTGCGCAAGCTCCTGCATGGGATGCGTGATCGTTTCCATGTTGATCACGGGCACGGCCGCGTATTTCGCGAACGAGTGGATGACATGGTCCTGACGGTCGACCGCCCAGTCCTTGAATTTCGGGAACGCGCGCACCGCGATCAGGTCGACGTAGCGCGAGAGCACGCGCGCGACCTCGGCGATATGTTCTTCGGTCTCGCCGTCCATCACCGTGCCGAGCTCGAATTCGATCGGCCACGCATCCTTGCCCGGTTGCAGCACGACGGCATGGCCGCCGAGCTGGAACGCACCCAGTTCAAAACTCGTGCGCGTGCGCATCGACGGATTGAAGAACAACAGGGCGATCGATTTGCCCTTGAGATCGTCGCCAAGCTTGTTCCGCTTGAACTGCGCGGCGCGCGCGAGCAGCGCATCGAGTTCGGTGCGGCTCCAGTCCTGCGTGCTCAGAAAATGTCGGATAGCCATTCGGTCAATACCACCTTCGTTGAGAAACTCCAAAAGCAAAAACCCGGCGCGGGGCCGGGTTTTATCGTCGAATCACATGAATATCGTGCGACAGCTTACCCGGCCGTATTGGTCGTGGTCGGTCGACGCGCGCGCGAGGTCATGCCCGCGGCCATGTAAGCGCTGGACAGGAACTCGACGGTGGCGATGGGCTGGTTCATCGATTGGAAACGGTGTTGGATGGCCAATCATGCATAAAAAAATGCCGCGGCGCAACAGGAATCTCGGGGTCTGCCTTCGAAATCGGATGGTGTAGATGGCCGGTTTCAACGCAACATCTGGTTGGACGTCGCCGGATTGCCGTCGTTCGGCGCGGGCTTGATGCCAAGCAGTTTCGCCAGCAGCGGGTACACGTCGACGTTGTCGAACTCCGGCACGACCAGTCCGCGCTTGAACGCCGGTCCGTGGGCGATGAACAGTGCGCGCATGTGCGGGTCGGCGTTGTCGTAGCCGTGCTCGCCCTTGGAGACGAAGAAGCCGGGGCGGTTGACGAACTCGCGCGTCCAGATCAGCCAGCCCGGATCGGCAAGGCACACCAGCGGGGGTATGCGCGGGTTGCTGCCATAGTGCAGGCGCGCGGGGATCTCGTCCTTCTTCCAGCAGCGCATATGCTCGTGCGGGGCGAGCAAGGCTTTCTCCATGGCGGCTTCATGCCCCGGCTTTGCGGCAAACATGGCGAGCAGGCCCATTTGCTGGACATCGAGGTCGTGCACATCGACGATATCGTCGAGGATGATGTAGGCACCTTTTTTCGTGGCGATCTGGCCGTGATCGGAAACCACGATGATATTCGTCGTGTCCAGCATGCCGCGCTGCTTGAGGCCGTCGAGAAGGCGGCCGATGGCACGATCGGTGGCGGTGAGCGCGGCGTCGACCTCGGGCGAATCCGGGCCGTGATCGTGGCCGGCATGGTCGACTGCATCGAAATACAGGGTGACAAGGTCCGGGCGTCGCGCGACGGGCAGGTCGAGCCAGGTCAGCACCTGGTCGACGCGCGCATCGGGGCTGACCTTGCCGTCGTATTCCCGCCAAAGCTCGGGGCGCACGCCGTCGATGGCGACATTCGAACCGGGCCAGAACATCGTCGCGGCATGTTTGCCCTGTCGTTCGGCTCCGACCCAGATCGGCTCGCCGCCCCACCAGGCCGGATCCGAGGTGGTGGTTGCATCCTTGTAGACGAACTTCTCGCCGCTGACCGGATCGGTGAAACGGTTGTTGACGATGCCGTGATGATCCGGATAGAGCCCGGTGACGAGGGTGTAGTGATTGGGAAAGGTCAGTGTCGGGAATGCCGGCCGCATTGCCCGTGCGTGCACACCGTCGGCGGCCAGCGTCTTCAGGTTCGGCGTCAGGCCGCGATCGAAAAAGTCGGCACGAAAGCCGTCGATCGAAATCAGGATCAGCGGCGCTTGGGCGATCGGTTTGGGCGCCGGCGCGGCGCAGGCGACGAGAAAAAGGACGCACAGCGCAACGATTGCGCGCAGGGAGGATTTCATGACTTCGGGAATTCGTTCCTGGACGACGAATGGTAACCCGGCACCACGCAAATTGTGTGGCGGTCAGAGCTGGCGCACGGCCTGGCGCGCTTCAGGCGCGGGCCAGCCGGCGGCCTTGGCGACCTGGGCGATGGCCTTGTTGGTATCGAAGTAGACCTGCCAGTAGTTGTCGTTGCTCGCATACGGGCGCACGGTCAGTACGGTGCCGAGCGTGGTGTGCTCGAGGATCTCGATGTCCGGTGCGGGCGTAGCGAGCACGTTCTTCACCTGGGTCACCGCCGCGCGCAGGCGCGCCTTCGCATCGTCGACATCGACGCCGGTGGCGAGCAGCGCGGTCAGGTCGACGCGGCGATAGGCGTTGGCCGAGTAGTTGATGATGTTGTCGGAGAAAATCTTGTTGTTGCCGACGACGGCCTTGACGTTGTCGCCCATGTCAAGGGTCGTGCCGAACAGGCCGATCTCGCGCACGGTGCCGGTGACGCCGCCGGCGCTGATCGCGTCGCCGACCTTGAACGGACGCAGGGTGATCAGGAACACGCCCGCGGCGAAATTGGCGAGCAATCCGGACCAGGCCATGCCGATCGCGACGCCGGCCGCGGCAAGCAGGGCCGCGAACGACGCCGTTTCCACGCCGAGCACGGAAAGCACGGCGATGGCGAGCAGCACGGTGAGGAGGCCGGCCGCCACGGACACCGTGTAGCGGGTCAGGGTCGGGTCGAGCTGGCGCCGGTCGAGTACGCGGCCGAGCCCCGCACCGATCAGGGCGATCGCCCAGCGGCCGACGATCCACAGCACGATCGCGCCGAGAAGCTTCCAGGCGAGCGGGACGACGTAGGCGGAAACGAGGGATTGCAACTGCGCGGGATCGAGGCTCATCGGTGCAGCTCCTGGTCGAGATCGGTGCGGGCGCGCGGCTTGCGTTGCGCAAGCCGCGATCATGGTGCGCGACGAAGGTTGGGCGGGCGCGTCGAGCCCGCCGCGGATCGCCTGGGCTACAGCGTCTGCGCGTTGAACGTGTTGCAGCTGTTGATGTCGCCCGAGGCGAAGCCGGCCTTGAACCAGCGTTGGCGTTGCGCGGACGAACCGTGGGTGAATGAGTCCGGCACGGCGTAGCCGCGCGCCTGTTTCTGCAACGTATCATCACCGACCGCGGACGCGGCGTTGAGCGCGGCGTCGATGTCGCCGGCTTGCAGCCAGTTGAGCTGCGCCTGCGAGCGGTTCGCCCAGACGCCGGCGAAACAGTCCGCCTGCAATTCCTGGCGTACCGACAGGCCGCTGGCGCCATCCATCGGCTGGCCCTGGCGCCGCGCCTGCTCAACCTTGTTCATGATGCCGATCAGGTTCTGCACGTGGTGGCCGACTTCGTGCGCGATCACGTAGGCCCGCGCGAAATCACCCTGCGCATGAAAGCGCGTATCCATTTCCTGGAAGAAATTCAGATCGAGATACACCTGCTGGTCCCCCGGGCAGTAGAACGGCCCCATCGCCTCCTGGCCGACGCCGCAGGCGGTCTGCGTGCGGCCGTGATAGAGCACGAGCTTGGGCTGCGGATAACGCTGGCCGCTGGCCTGGAAATACTGGCCCCAGACGTCCTCGGTGCTGCCGAGCACCGATTTGACGAAGTGGACCTGCGGATCGCTGCTGCCGGCAACCTGGCTGCGTGGCGGTGGCGCGACCTGCTGGCTGCCCGAATCGAGCATCGAACCGCCGCCGCTGAGCAAGGAGAGAATGTCTAGCGGATTCTTGCCGAACAGCAGGCTGACGACGACGATCAGGATGATGCCGCCGATGCCGATGTGGAAGCCGCCGAAGCCGAGCCCTCCGCCACCACCGCCGAAGCCGCCGCCACCGCCGCTGCCGTCATCCTCGACGACGTTGTCGCTTTCGCGCCCTTTCTGCCAGTCCATACCAATCTCCCTGCGTTTGCTGCGGATGCGCGAACGTTACTCGTCGCGCATCGTTGCCGCAAGAGTTGGCCGGATCGACGATCCGCATCTACGGATAGCGCACCAACACGCCGTTGCGCTTGTTCTGTCCGCCCTTGCCGTCGGGATAGCGCGCTTCGAATGCGAGCTTGCGCGGGCCGGCTGCGCGCAACGTGAACTCGCCCCGCGACAGCCGATCACAAAGACCGCTGCCGCTCGTCGGCTTGAAGTGCAGCGACCATGCATCGGCGCCGCGATCCGAATAGGTGCCCTCGCGCAGCTTGCAGGTTCTGCCCGTGTCGAGTTCGAGCGTGGTGCTCTCTTCGTCGATCGCGCCAAGCGACAGCGTCGTCTTGTCCGCATCGCGCTGCCCCTCGACCAGCGTGCGACCGATCCATTGGCCGCGAGCATCGGCCGCAGCGGCTTGTGTGACGCAGGCGAACAGCGTGCCGGCGAGCGCAGCGGCAAGCGTGGCGACGAGTGGCACATGATGTTGCGAGCGATGGGTGGGCATGGCTCCTCCGATGGTGTTGAAATGCAAGTGGGCTGATCCGGCGAACGCTGTCGCGACACGCAGTGCACAGCGCGTGCCGATGATTCCGCAGGCGCAGCTGGCGCGCATCTGCAGGAAGTCATATTTGTATACGATGCACAAAAGTGGAAAACGGTTGCGGCTATGCCGGAAGTCATGCCGGACGTGCCTTCCGGCACGTATGCGCCGCGTGCCCGGGCGGAAAGGACAAATCGTTGATAAATTCGTTGCGCGGGTGAAATCGCTTTGCGCGCGCGTCAGGCGCGATGCGCGATAATGCCGCGCCATTTTGCCGCCTCCGGGAAAACGCAATGCCGCGATCCGACTCCGCCATCCTCGGCACGCCGCTGTCCCGCGCCGCCGTGCGCGTCATGCTGCTCGGTGCGGGTGAGCTCGGCAAGGAAGTGCTGATCGCATTGCAGCGGCTTGGGGTCGAGACGATCGCGGTCGATCGCTACGCGAATGCGCCGGGCCAGCAGGTCGCGCACCACGCGCGCACGATCGCGATGGACGATCCGGCACAGCTGCGCGCGCTGATCGAGGTGGAGAAACCCGACATCGTCGTGCCCGAGATCGAGGCGATCGCGACGCCAGTGCTAGAGCAACTCGAAGCGGCCGGCGCCGTGCGCGTGATCCCGACCGCGCGCGCCGCGCGCCTGACCATGGATCGCGAAGGTATCCGCCGCCTTGCCGCGGAAGCGCTGGGGCTGCCGACGAGTCCGTACCAGTTCTGCGATTCGTTGGCCGAATTGCGCAATGCCATCGACGGAGGTATCGGCTATCCCTGCATCGTCAAGCCAGTGATGAGCTCGTCGGGCAAGGGGCAAAGCAAGATCGACGGGCCGGCCGACGTAAAGAAGGCGTGGGACCATGCGATCGCCGGCGGTCGCGTCAATCACGGTCGCATCATCGTCGAGGGCTTCATCGACTTCGACTACGAGATCACCCTGCTCACCGTGCGTGCGCGCAACGCATCGGGTGAAATCGAAACACGGTTTTGCGCGCCGATCGGGCATGTGCAGGATGCCGGCGACTGCGTAGAGAGCTGGCAGCCGCACGCGATGTCGTCGCGCGCGCTCGCGCGTGCGCAGGAGGTCGCGAAAAAAGTGGCCGATGATCTCGGTGGGCTGGGCGTGTTCGGCGTCGAGCTGTTCGTCAAGGGCGACGAAGTATGGTTCAGCGAAGTCAGCCCGCGCCCGCACGACACCGGCATGGTCACGATGATCAGCCAATGGCAGAGCGAATTCGAATTGCACGCGCGCGCGATTCTGGGGCTGCCAGTAAGCACGCAACTCAAATCGCCTGGCGCATCGGCTGTGGTCTACGGCGGCGTCGAAGGCAAGGCGCTCGCGTTCGACGGCGTCGCCGAGGCGCTGGCCGTGCCGAACAGCGATCTGCGCCTGTTCGGCAAGCCCGAAAGTTTTGTCAAGCGGCGCATGGGCGTCGCGCTTGCGTTTGCCGAGGATGTCGAAACCGCGCGGCGCAACGCGAAACTCGCCGCCGGCAAGGTCAAGCCGCGGCAGGCGTAGACTGGGTCGAGCGCAGCGAAACCCGATGCGACAACGTCAGTCACCTTTTGTCAGCGCATACAGGATGCGCGCGTCGGTGTCGTCGAGTGCCTCGCCTTCGCCGCCGCGGAAGTGGTCGTGGAAGGCATGCAGCGCCGCGGCGCGGTCGTCGAGCGCGTAGCCGATTCGGGCGAGCGCAGCCCAGGCGTCGAAGCCTGGCGGCGGTGCGACGAGTCCGCCATGCGGCCAGCGGCCGTAACCGGCCTCGGCGAGGCGTTCCCACGGAAACCGCGGACCCGGATCGGTCTTGCGCGTCGGTGCCAGATCTTCGTGGCCGATGACCTGCGTGCGCGGAATGCTCAGACGTTCGGTCAGGTCGGCGAGCAGCGTGAGCAGGCTATTGATTTGCGCCGTGGCGAACGGCGAGACGCCATCGTTGTCGAGTTCGATGCCGATCGAGGCCGAGTTCGGGTCGGTGATCGTGCCCCAGCGTCCCGGGCCGGCGTGCCAGGCGCGCGCCTCGTCGGCGACGAGCTGGTAGATGTGCCCGTCGGCGCCGATCAGGTAGTGCGCGCTGACCGGGCCCTGGCTGTTCTCGCTGCGCAGCGTATCCAGGCTCGCCTGCACCGAGTGCTGCTCGGTGTAGTGGACGACGATCAGCATCGCCTTGCGCGCGTTGTAGTTCGGCGAGGGTACCCAGGTGGCGAGCGGGTTGTGCTTCGGCGCCGTCGCACAGGCGGCGAGGACCAGCGCGCAAATGATCGCGGCTACCAGGCGGAATACGTTCGCGGGGATGGAACGCATGAGGGAGCGAAGAGCGGGCCAGGGACAAAACGAAGGCGGCCGTCGGCCGCCTGACTGAATACGTGGTGCCGGTGGAGGGAATCGAACCCACACTCTGTTGCCAGAAACGGATTTTGAGTCCGTCGCGTCTACCAATTCCGCCACACCGGCATCGATGAGGGCGCGCAGTATAAGTCAAATCATGGCTGGCTGACCATGCCCGCCCGGCCTGCGCCTCAATGCATGGCGTCGAGGCTGAGCACGCGGCGGTCGCGGCTGTACCACTCGCTGTCGAGCGGGCGGAACACCGAACACTGGGTCATCGGCCCGCGGTAAATGTGCAGGGTGACGGCGAGCGAATCGGCGCTCGGATTGCGGATCGTGTGGTATTCGTGCGGCGGAATCAGGCTGCCGGCCGAGCCGGGGCCGACATTCATCGTGCCGCGCGATTCGAAACGGTAGCGCTCGCCGTGCTGCTCGACGAGTTCGTACGGCGTGATTTCGAGCGAGCCGTGCCACACGCCCTCGACGCACCACATGCCGGCGTGGTCGTGCACGAGCGTGCCCTGGCCGGGGCCCCAGGTCATCGCGATCACGGCGTAGCCGAATTCCTCGCTGCGGTACAGTTCGCGGCGCGCGTAGTGGTCTTTCACTTCGGCGAAAACGCATTGCGGCAGCTTGACCGCCGGGTCGCGGATCAGCTCGCACAGCGTGTTGCGCAACGCGTTGGCGATATCGGCTTCGCGGTCGTGGTCGACGGCGCGGTCGAGACGATCGACCAGATGCTGGGAGCCGGGGAAATCGAGCGCAAGCATGGGATATGCAGAAATGGCAATAACGATATGCCATTGTACTTCAATGCCGAAGGCGATGCGCGAAGCCGGATCGAAAGTGCTTCGATTCGATCCTTTCATGGCAACAGAGACTTCCCGTGGCGAGCGCGGGTTCGCTACAGCTTCGCGAGAAATGCCGCGATCGCCGCGCCGAAACGCGGAATATCGACCAGAAATGCGTCGTGGCCCTGCGCCGAGTCGAGCGCGACGAAATCGACGCGTGCACCGGTCGTGCGCAGACCGTTCGCGATCTCCTCTTGTTGCGAGAGCGGAAACAGGATGTCGGTGGACACGCCGATCACGAGCGCGCGCTCGACGTCGACCTTCCTCAGCGCCGCGGCCACGTCGCCGTGGCCGTTGGCGCCCGGCGCGTGCTCACCGAGATCGAACCAGTCGCTGGCCCGGGAAAGGTACAGGTAGCAGTTTGGATCGAAGCTGCGCACGAAACGCTTGGCGTGGCCATCGAGATAGGACTCGACCTGGAACTCGACGCCGAACGGGTCGTCGTCCTGGCGGTCGTGGTCCAGGCGGATGCGCGCGAAGCGGCCGACCCATTCCATCGCCGAGCGGTAGGTGATCACGCCGAGCTTGCGCGCGATCGACATGCCGGTTTCGGGGTAATGCGCGTCGTCGTACTCGCCCTGGTTGAAATTGGGGTCGAGGCGGATCGCCTCGCGCTGCAGCGAGCGGATCGCGATCGCGAACGGCTGTGCTTGCGGCGCGGTCGAGATGCTGATGTGCGCGCGCACGCTGCCGGGGTGCTCGACCAGATAGCCTAGTGCGCTCATTCCGCCCATCGAATTGCCGATCAGGCATGCGAGCTTGCCGATGCCGAGGCCGCGCACGAACTCGAACGCGGCATTGCCGACGTCCTCGAGGGTCAGGTCGGGGAAGTCGAGCTTGTAGGCCTTTCCCGTTTGCGGGTTCGTCGACGCGGGCCCGGTCGAGCCCTTGCAGCTGCCGAGCGAATTGACGCAGATCACGAACCAGCGACGGGTGTCGATGTGCTTGCCGGGGCCGATCATTTCTTCCCACCAGCCAGGAGACGGATCGGTTGCATTCGATGCCGCGTGCGCGCCGGGCGAAAGACCGGTGAGGATCAGGATCGCGTTCTCGCGAGCGGCGTCGAGGGTACCCCAGGTTTCGTAGGCGAGCTGCGCGCCGACCAGGGTGCCGCCGCGACGCATCGAGAACGGCGAGGGTAAGGGGAAGTATTGGCGTGCATCCGGCATGCGGCGTGGCTTTCGAGGTGGCCGATGAGGCGGGAGCTTAGCGGCAACGGCGGCGGCGCGCCAAGGGCGGCGCGGGTCTCAGGGAACGACTTGATCGATGGTCAGCTCGACCGGCCCGTGCCGAGAATTCGCCATCGGTGCCGAAAGGGCCTGCAAATCGCCGCTTTGCGCGATCGCCTGACCGGATTTGGAGATGCGCGCGCCGACGATAATTTGTGGAAATGTGGAAATTTTCATGTTCGGCAACATGCCCATCGCGTCGGTCAGGGTGACGCTGGCCGGCAATTGCGCGGCCGTCAGCCGGGCGATCGCGAGCGGCATCGGCGGCCCGCTCGCGGCCTTGGCGAAGACGAACAGCGTGTCCGAAGGCGCGATCCGGTCCTTGAGCTTCGGATCGAGCGCGACCTTGATCGCGATGCGTGGGCCGGCGTCATCGCTGCCGGAATCGGTCGCGGATGTTGTCGTTGCGACCTTGCCCGCTGGCGTCGGCACCGGCTTGCCGTCGCGCAGCGCCTGCGCATGCGCGATCTGCTCGCGCACCGACGCCGCCACGTTGGAGTCGGGCGGCAGCAGCGGCAGCAACCGGTTCCATTTTTCCACCGCGGCGGCGTAGTTGCCCGCCTGCGAGTCGGCGATGCCGGCGAGCCACAGGCCTTTCTGGTTTTCCGGATGCGCCTTGACCGCCTGTTCGATCAGCGCCAATGCTTCGCCCTGGATGCGCCGGTCCTTGCCCGCAAACACGAGTGCCTCGGCGTAGTCGATGGCGAGGTCGGCATCGTCCGGCGCGAGCTCGTGTGCGTGCTTGAGGGCGCCTGCCGCTTCGGCGAACCGGCGCGTGGACTGGTACGCGCGGCCGAGCAAAGTCCAGCCCTCGGCGTTGCCGGGGTCCTGCTGCATCTTTGCCGCAAGCTGGGCGATCGCTGCGTCGATGTCGCCGTGCCCTTCGCCGTCGCCGCCCGCGCGCGCGACGAGATTGGCCGGATCGAGGGCCTGCGGCGCGCCGAACTGGCGATACAGCAGGATGGCCGCGGCCGGCAGCAGCAGGGCGACCGCGAACGCGCAACGGAATGCGGTGCGGCTGCGCGTGCGATCCGGCAGCGGCGAAGCCGCCTCGGGCGCAGCCAGCGCGGCCTGCTTCGCTGTGTATTCGGCTTCGCTGAGCACGCCCTCGGCGCGCGCGGTTTGCAGCGCCTGCAGCCTGCGCCGCATCTCGCTCGTCGCATTGGTCGCTGCGCCACCGCGCAGCAGCGGCACTAGCACGAAGGCGAGCGTCGCGATCAGCATCAGCGCGGCAGACAGAAGAAATGCGATGCTCACCAGTCCTCTTCCTCGCTGTTCTGCATCGGCCCGGCCTGACGCAGCACTGACTCGCCGACCGCCGCGCGTGCGCGACGGCGCAGGATGCGCAGCAGGGCGAGCGCGCCGATGGCGACGAGTGCGAACGGCGTGAACCAGAGCAGCCAGGTGCCCGGCTTCAGCGGCGGGTCGTAGAGCACGAAATCGTTGTAGCGCGCGACGAGGAATTGCTTGATCTCGGCGTCGGTTTTACCCTCGCGCATCAGGTCGAACACCTGCTTGCGCAGATCCCGGGCGAGGTCCGCGTCGGAATCGGCGAGGTCCTGATTCTGGCAGACCAGACAACGCAACTGCCGGGTGAGTTGCTGGAAGCGCACTTCCTCGGCGCGGTCCTTGAACGGCAGCGGGTCGATCGCGTAAGCAGTCGCGGCGACAAGGCCGAGGCTGAGCAGGGCCGCGGCGAGCGGGCACAGCCAGCGGTTCATGGCGTTGCCTGCCGTACTTTGGCGAGTTGCGGCTTCAGCTCGCTCGCGATCAACTCGGGTGTCAGCATGCCGATGCGCTTGTAGCGGATCACGCCCTGCGCGTCGACGAGGAAGGTTTCCGGCGCGCCGTAGACGCCGAACTCGATGCCCATGCGGCCGTCGGCGTCGCTGACGACCTGGTCGTACGGGTTGCCGAATTTCTCCAGCCAGCGCCGGGAATCCGCGGGCGGGTCCTTCCACGCCATGCCGATCAGCGGCACGCCGAGCTTCTTCGCTTCGGCCATCAGCACCGGATGCTCTTCGTGGCAGGTCACGCACCAGCTGCCGAACACGTTGATCAGGTACGGCTTGCCGAGCAGGTCGCGCTTCGAGAGCGATTGCGCGGAGTCGTATAAAAGTGGAAGCGTGAACTCGGGTGCCGGCTTGCCGATCAGCGGTGAGGGTACTTCGTTCATCTCGTGGTGCTTGTTCCACCAGATGCCGAAACCGAGCAGGCCGACGAGGGCGAAGAACGCGAGCAGGGGCAGCAGGCGGCTCATGGGGCGGGAACCGTGGCCCGGGACGCGGGCCTCGATACTCGTAGAATCGGCTGTTCCCGTGTCCCGAGTCCGGTGTTGCGGGTTGCGGCGATGACGCGAAAGCGCTTGTCCGCCGCCGCGACGAAGCCGCCGAGCATCATCAACAGCCCGCCGACCCAGATCCAGCGCACGAACGGTTTGACATAGATGCGTACCGCCCAGGCGCCCTTGTCGTCCAGTGATTCGCCGAGCGCGACGTAGATGTCGCGGAACAGGCCGGGGCGGATGTCGGCCTTGGTCTGCACCGGCGTGGTGCCCGCGTACTGGCGCTTCTGCGGGTTGAGCGTGGCGATGTGCCGGCCGTCGCGCGACACGTCGATCGCGCCCTGCTCGGCGCGGAAATTCGGGCCTTGCGCGGGGGCGACGCCGTTGAACCTGAAGTCGAGCCCGGCGATCTGCTTCGTCTCGCCGGGGGCGAGGCGCACGTCGGATTCCACGCTCGTCGCCTCGGTGACGAGCACGCCGGCGAGGAAGATCGCAACGCCGAAATGGGCGGCGATCATGCCGAGCATCTCGGGCGTGTAGCGGCGCCCGCGCGGTGCCTCGCGCCAGCGCTTGAGCACGTACAAGGCGATACCGACGCCGACCCAGAGGCTGGCAGCGACACCGGCGATGCCGCGCAGCGGCAGTGCGCCGGCGAACAGCCAGGCGGCCAGCGTGCAGGCCGCCGCGAGCGCGAACGCGGGCGCGAGCGCGCGCAACGTTGCGCGCCAGTCGCCCGCGGCCCAGCGGAAGAACGGCCCGAATGGAATCAGCAGCACGACCGGCAGCATCAGCAGCGCGAACATGAAACCGAAGTAGGGTGGTCCGACCGAGATGCGGCCCACGCCGAGCGCGTCGCCGATCAGCGGGTAAAGCGTGCCGAGCAGCACCATCGCCGCGGCGCAGGCGAACAGCAGGTTGTTGATCAGCAGCAGCGTTTCACGCGACAGCATCTGGAACGGTCTGCCGCCGGCGACCTTCGGTGCGCGCAGCGCGTAGATCGAAAGCGAGCCGCCGACGATGAGAGTGAGGAAGGCAAGGATGAACAGGCCACGCCGCGGATCGCTCGCGAATGCGTGCACGCTGGTGAGCACGCCCGAGCGCACGAGAAACGTGCCGAGCAGCGACAGCGAGAATGCGAAGATCGACAGCAGCAGCGTCCAGGCGCGGAACGAGCCGCGCTTCTCGGTCACTGCCTGCGAATGAATCAGCGCGGTGCCGACCAGCCACGGCATGAACGAGGCATTCTCGACCGGATCCCAGAACCACCAGCCGCCCCAGCCGAGCACGTAGTACGCCCACCACGAGCCCAACGTGATGCCGAGCGTGAGGAAGGCCCAGGCGACGTTGGTCCACGGCCGCGCCCAGCGCACCCAGGCAACATCCAACTCACCACCGAGCAGTGCGGCGATCGCGAACGCGAACGCCACGGAAAATCCGACGTAGCCCATGTACAGCATCGGCGGATGCATGATCAGGCCGGGATCTTGCAGGATCGGATTCAGGTCGGCGCCGTCGACCAGGCCCGGGATATGGCGTGCGAACGGATTCGAGGTGAAGATCGTGAACGCGAGGAATCCCACGGCTACGAAGCCGAGCACCCCGAGCACGCGTGCGATCAGCACGTCGGGCAGACGCCGGCTGAACGCGGCAACGGCAAGCGTCCACACGTTGAGGATCAGCACCCAGAGCAGCAGCGAGCCTTCGTGCGCCCCCCACACCGCCGAGAAGCGGTAGTACCAGGGTAGGGCGAGGTTGGAATTCTGGGCTACGTACCTGACCGAGAAATCCTGCGCGAGGAATGCGTACGTCAATATGCCGAACGCAAACGCGACGAAGACGAACTGGCCGGCGGCCACCGGCCGCGCCGTCGCGATCAACGCCGCATCGCCGCGCCACGCGCCGAGCAACGGCAGCACGCATTGCGCAAGCGCGAGCAGGAGCGCGAGGATCAGCGCGAATTGACCGAGTTCGGGGAGCATGCGAAAGAAAGCGTCGAACGATTACGGGGCGCCAGATTACGCGAGACCCGGCGCGGATGCGAGAAAGCAAACGGCCCTCTCCGCGTTGCGGAGAGGGCCGCTGTGCGGATGACGCGAGTGGCCGGATCAGGCTTTCTTCGCGTGCGCCGAGCACCAGCCCTTCGCGGCGACGGCTTTGCCCGGGAACAACTGGCAGCCGCCCCAGGCAGCGGTGCCGCCCTGGAAGAAGTTGCAATTGGCGCAGTCGTTGCCCGCGACGTAGGTCGGGAACTTGGCCTTGTCGGCCTTGGTCGCGTCCTCGACATAGCCCAGCGTCTGCGCGGTGGCATCGGTCGGCGCGAGGTGCGGCAGGTCGGCGGCGCGCGCCTGGCGCGGGAGCACGCTCGCGAGCGCGGCCGCGCCGATGGCGGTGCCGGCACCGACGAAGAAGCGGCGGCGACCCTGGTCCGTCGTGGAAACATTCGATTGATCAGTCTTTTTCATGATTCACCTTTGCTGGCAGTGAAGATGCTGGCGGGATCCGTTCAGTGTCTTTCCAGCGGCGGCAGTGTGGCAAGCCACGCGGCGACCGCCCGAATCGAATCGTCGTGCAGTGTACGCCCAACGCAGATCATTATGTAGTCGCCGCAGGCCCGGTGCGGCCATCCGCCGCGGTAGTTCGAAGGGCGGGGACGGGCGGAATTTTGTGCGGGACACGGATTGCGATTGGCGGCTGGGGAAGCCTGTCGTCGAATCAATTCGGGAACGGATTCACCGGGCAGGGCTTCGCTGCGTGCGATCTCTAGTTTCGCTGTGGCCGCCAACAGGAAAAGCCGGGCGGTATGCCCGGTTTTCCGTTTTCTGGAAGATGCGGTCGAGGAAGCCGGTTTCGTCTTTCGCCATCATCACCGACGATGCTGCGAGCTTCAGTGCGCCGGCGCGGCTGCCGCGGCATCGCCCTTGAGGCAACTGCTCATGAACGTCTTGCGCGCATCGCCGTGAAGTTCCTTGGCCTTCGGGTCGGCGTTGCAGGCCTTCATCTTCTCCTGCTGCGTCATCGGTTTGGCAGGCGCGGCAGCAGCGGTCGAGTCGCCCTTGAGGCACGAGCTCATGAACGCCTTGCGTTCGTCGCCCTTGAGCGTCTTCGCCTTCGCGTCGGCGTTGCAGGATTTCATGCGTTCCTGCTGCGGGGTCAGTTGCTTGTCCGCGGCGAAGGCGGAAGCGGAAGCGAGGACGGCGGCGAAAGCGAAAGCGGCGAACATGGCTGTTGCGGTTTTCATGGCTGTCTCCTGTGGCGTGGCCGGCGTCATGCCGGATCGGGCGCTAGTCTACGCCGCTTGAGTGCGGGGGAAACAGGGGGTGTCGCGCAACACTTTGTCGGAATTCATCCCGCCGCAGCGTAGGGCGCGCAAGTTGCGCGCCCGCGAATAGAATTCCTACGCCGCCGCGTCCACGCTCTGCCGCGGACCCTGCAGCAACGCCTGGCGCACACCCGCGATGACGAGATCGGCCTCGGCGCTCGACACCGCGAAATGCGGGGTGAAGCGGAGCGAATTGGTGCCGCCGTGGATCACGCCGACGCCGTGTTCGCGCAGCCACTCCTCGGTGCTGTCCGCGCCATAGCACTTGAACTGCGGCGCGAGTTCGCACGAGAACAGCAGGCCCGTGCCCTGCACCTTGGTGATCAGCCCCGGCAGCTCCTTCTGCAGCTTCTGCAGCTTGTCGATGAACTCGGCGCCGCGTGCGCGCACGTTGGCGCGCAGTTCCGGCGTGATCGAGGCGAGCACGACGCAAGCGACGTCGAGCGCGCGCGGGTTGGTGGTCATGGTGTTGCCGTAGATGCCGGTTTTGTACAGCGCGGCGGCGCGTTCGTTCACGGCGAGCACCGACAGCGGATACTGGCCGGCGCTGAGCGCCTTCGAGTAAGTCTCCATGTCCGGCGCGTCGAGCTTCTCGAAACCGGGATAGTCGACGACCGAGAGCACGCCGTGCGCGCGCAGTCCGGCCTGGATCGAGTCGACCATGAACAGCGTGCCGTGCGCGCGCGTCAGCTCGCGTGCGGCGGCATAGAACTCCGGCGTCACTGCGCGGCCCGGATCGCCTTCGCCCATCACCGGCTCGAGCAGCATCGCCTCGATGAACCAGCCGTTCTTCTCGGCGTCGGCGAACGCGGCGCGCAACTGGTCGACGTTGTACGGCTCGACCGTGATCAGGCTTTTTTCGTCGCGGAAGCTGGCGAGGTTCTGCGCATAGGCCTTGCGCGAGGAATCCGAATAGATCGCCGGGCGGTCGGTGCGGCCGTGGAACGCGCCCTTGACCGCAAGGCGCTTGATCGTCCTGCCGGCATGCTTGCCGCCCGCGTCGGTGGCGAGCTTGGCGTTGACGTCGGCGATGCGCAGAGCGAGGCCGACCGCTTCCGATCCCGAATTCAGGCAGAGGAACTTCGAATACGGCGCACTGCCGCCGCGCGCATGGCCGATCTCCTGCCTGATCGCATTGGCGAAGCGCAACTGCGACAGATTCGGCGTCATGATGTTGGCCATTGCCTGCGGCCTGGCCAGCGCGTCGAGCACGGCTTGCGGGGTGTGACCCAGGCCGAGCATGCCGTAACCGCCGACGTCGTAGATCACCGCGCCCTTGAGCGTCACGATCCACGGTCCGCGCGCGGCGAGAGCGACGTAGGGATTGACCGCGTCGGCGGCGTAGAAATTGACGTAGTCGGCCTGCACGCGCACGGCCTGCTCGGTCTCATCGAGCTTGAGCAGGTCGACGAAGCTGGTCTTGAGAGTGCCGAACAGCGCATGCGCTTCGTTGATCGCCGCGCGCAGGTCCGCGTCCTCGCGCGCGAAGCGCTCGACGGTCGCGTCGTCCAGGCCGCGCGTGCGGATCGCGCCGCCGAAGCTGCGCAGTTCGTTGAGTTTGGCGATGGATGACATGACGTTCTCCTTATGGGACTCCGGGAATGCGAACAGCGCCAACGTGCGGCGCCAAGAGGTTGCCAGCAAACAATCGCTGATCGTCGGGTGCATGATAGGACCGACATTTGGCATGGCCGAGAGCCAGTCCGGAGGCGGTTTGATGGGGCCAATCGGCAACCAGCGACATGACGTTCGTCACCCCGCATTGCTGATGTCCCTGACTGTCCGTTGCGGCGCGGTAGCGCGGAGAATCTGCGCATCGCAGAAGGAGCCAGGCATGAACAGCGGAGCCCACCCCGTCGCCCGACTTTCCCGGGTGGCAAAACGCTACGCGCAGACGCAGGCGCTGGCCGGCGTCGACCTCGAGGTGCATCGCGGCGAGGTGCTCGCCCTGCTCGGGCCGAACGGCGCTGGCAAGACCACGGCAGTTTCCCTGCTCGTCGGCCTGTTGCAGGCCGATGGCGGCAGCGCCGAGCTGTTCGGCGCTGCGCCAAGCGCGCTGGCCGCGCGTCGCCGCATCGGCGCGATGCTGCAGGCCACCGCGCTGCCGGAAACGCTGACCGTCGCCGAACTGGTCGACCTGTTCCGCAACTACCATGCGCGGCCGCGCACGGTCGCCGACATCGTCGCCCTGGCCGGTGTGGAGGATCTGCTCGACCGCCGCTACGCCAAGCTTTCCGGTGGCCAGCAGCGCCGCGTCCAGTTCGCGCTCGCGATTTGCGGGCGTGCGGAACTGCTGTTTCTCGACGAGCCGACCACCGGTCTCGACATCGATGCGCGCGAAACCATGTGGCGTGCGATTCGCCAGCTCGTCGCCGCAGGCTGCGCCGTGGTGCTGACCACGCATTATCTCG
>JAFEFS010000050.1 GCA_018240465.1 Pseudomonadota bacterium | reverse complement strand
TCCCGAGTCCCGAGTCCCGAGTCCCGAGTCCCGAGTCCCGAGTCCCGAGTCCCGAGTCCCGAGTCCCGAGTCCCGAGTCCCGAGTCCCGAGTCCCGAGTCCCGAGTCCCGAGTCCCGGCACCGCTTACGCCAGTTTGCGGTACTTGATCCGGTGCGGCTTGGCCGCCTCCTCGCCGAGGCGGCGCTTCTTGTCCTCCTCGTATTCCTTGTAGTTGCCGGCGAAGAACTCGACGTGCGAGTCGCCCTCGAAGGCGAGGATGTGGGTGGCGATGCGGTCGAGGAACCAGCGGTCGTGCGAGATCACGAAGGCGTTGCCGGGGAATTCGAGCAGCGCATCTTCGAGCGCGCGCAGGGTTTCGATGTCGAGGTCGTTGGACGGCTCGTCGAGCAGCAGCACGTTGCCGCCCTGCAACAGCGTCTTCGCCAGATGCAGGCGGCCGCGCTCGCCGCCGGAGAGGGTGCCTACGATCTTCTGCTGGTCCGGGCCCTTGAAGTTGAAGCGGCCGATGTAGGCGCGCGACTGGATCTCGATGCCGTTGATGTTGAGGATATCCGAGCCGCCGGAGACTTCCTGGAAGACGTTGTGCTTGCCGTCGAGTTTTTCGCGGCTCTGGTCGACGTAGGCAATCTTCACCGTCTGGCCTTCGATGATCTCGCCCTTGTCGGGCTTTTCCTGGCCGGTGATCATCTTGAACAGCGTGGATTTGCCGGCGCCGTTCGGGCCGATGATGCCGACGATCGCGCCGGGCGGCACCTTGAAACTCAAGTCGTCGATCAGCAGGCGCTCGCCGAACGATTTGGACACGCCCTTGAACTCGATCACGTTGTCGCCGAGGCGCTCGCCCGGCGGAATGAAGATTTCGTTGGTCTCGTTGCGCTTCTGGTAGTCGACCGATTGCAGCTCGTCCATGCGCGCCAGACGCGCCTTGCCTTTGCTGCGCCCGCCCTTGGCGTTCTGCCGGGCCCATTCCAGTTCGCGCTGGATCGCTTTCTGTCGCGCCTTCTCGCTCGAAGCTTCCTGCTTGAGGCGCTCGTCCTTCTGTTCCAGCCACGAGGAATAGTTGCCTTTCCACGGAATGCCGCGGCCGCGGTCGAGCTCGAGGATCCACTCGGCCGCGTTGTCGAGGAAGTAGCGATCGTGCGTCACCGCGACGACCGTTCCCGGGAATTTCTGCAGGAACTGCTCGAGCCACTCGACCGACTCGGCATCGAGATGGTTGGTCGGCTCGTCGAGCAGCAGCATGTCGGGTTTGGACAGCAACAGGCGGCACAGCGCGACACGGCGCTTCTCGCCGCCCGAGAGTGTCTTGATCTTCACGTCCCATGGCGGCAGGCGCAACGCATCGGCGGCGACGTCCAGGGTGCGCTCGAGCGTATGACCGTCGCCGGCGGCGAGTATGGCTTCGAGGCGCTGTTGCTCGGCGGCGAGCTTGTCGAAGTCCGCACCTTCCTCGGCATAGGCGGCATAGACCGCATCGAGCTTGGCCTGTGCATCGGTGATGTCGGACACGCCTTCCTCGACCGACTCGCGCACGGTTTTCTCCGGATCGAGTTGCGGCTCCTGCGCCAGATAGCCGATCTTGATCCCCGGTTGCGGCCGTGCCTCGCCGTTGTACTCGCTGTCGACGCCGGCCATGATGCGCAGCACGGTCGACTTGCCCGCGCCGTTGAGTCCGAGCAGGCCGATCTTGGCGCCGGGGAAGAACGAAAGCGAAATGTCCTTGATGATCTCGCGCTTCGGCGGCACGACCTTGGACACACCGATCATGGTGTAGATGTATTGCATGGGAGTCTTTTCGATGAGGGATGGAGCGCTGGGCCGCGTATTATCCCAAATCGCGGGCGGCGCCGCACGTTTGGTGATCACGGGAACCTCGGTGCGGTGCGGTCGGCGATGCAGCGCGTGGCTGCGGACCGGCGAAGCCCGGAACCTGTCCGACAAACATGATTGCGTCGTTTATATCAAGAATCCGGAGGGCCCGACGGCGCGACGGGCGGTTCCACGGTGCGCAGAAACGCGGCCAGCGCGGCAACCGCCGCGTCGTCGCGATAGAGCGTGGTTTTTGCGGCGTCGATCCGCTGTGCGAGTGCGTCGCGCCAGGCGGCATCCTGGGCAAGTCGCGTCGCGATGCGAACGTAGTCGTCGCGGTCGGTCGCGACCAGTTCGCCGACGCCGAGCAGGCGAAGCATGCCGCAGGTCTGCCTGCCGCGCATCAGCGCGCCGGGCAGGGTAACGATCGGCAGGGCGCGCCACAGCGAATCGAGGCTGGTGATTCCGCCGGAAAAGTCGAGCGAGTCCAGACACGCGTCCGCGTGGTCGAGAAAACGTCGATACTCGGTTGCCGCGAGCTTGGCGTGGACGCGACAGCGCGAGTCGAAGTCGACGCCGTGCTTCGCCAATTCCGCGCGCAGGCGATCGGCGAGTTCGTCCACCGTCGTCGCTGCCCTGGCGTTGCAGAGAATGTCGAGTCGGGCGTGCGCGCTGGCCTGGAGTACGCGGGCGAACAGCGCATCGTGGGCCGGATGCAATTTGTCCGCACTCTGCGCGCACACGAAGCGGAACGTTCCGTCGTTGGCGGCGCGCCGGACCGGTTGCTTGGTCGCGGCCGGCGGATCGAGGTAACAGCCCAGGTGCGGAAGCCTGATCAGGCGCTCGGAATAATGCGTGGCGGCATCGTCCGGTTCGCAGGCATCCGCGCCGAGAAAATAGTCGATCGTTTCCAGGCCGCTGGTCACCGGATGCCCCCATGCCGCAACCTGCACCGGCGCGTGGCGCAGCGCGGCTACCGCTTGCGTGGTCCGGTCCATGCCGATGTCGGGGAACAGGACGATGTCGGGCGAGTATGCGCGCAGCGCGTTGATCCAGGCTTCGGGAGAACGCTGGCCGTGCTCGAAGCGGGAGACGCGTGCGCGCCAGTTCGCGGTGCTCGCATCCTCCACGGTGCCGGGGTGAAATGCCGCGAGTTCGAAATCGTCCGAGGGTAGCGCAAGCAGTGTCGACGACCAGATGCGGCTGACGGAGTGCGCGTTGAGCGAGGCAGAGAACACCGCCAGCTTGCGTCGCCGATTGCCGATCGGCCGTGCGGCCAGGTCGCTCAATGCGGGATAGGCCGCACGCGCGAGCTTGCGCAGCACGCCCGCGTTGCGTTTTTGTTCGGCGACGAGCGGCAGGCCGAGATAGGCGAGATAGAAGTTCGTCGCGCAGACCAGCGTGTCTGCGGCCTGCGCGGCGATCCTCGGATCGCTCCAGTCGAGCGCCTCGAACCATCCCATGCCGCTGCGCCAGCGCGCCAGATATTGCTCGCGCGCCGCAGGGTCGCGAGCGACGATTGCCTCGGGCATCTGCAATCGTTGCCAGCGCGCGATCAGGTTGTCGGGCGCCAGCTCGAGCACGCGCTTCAGGTGCTCGTGCGCCTTGCCGTATTCGCCGATGCCGAACTGGGATGTGGCGAGTTGCAGGCGCATGTCGACCGCGCCGGGAGACAGCGCCAGCACCTGCTCGAGTACCGGGATTTGCTCGGCTTCGCCCGCGCCGCTGCGTTGCATGGCGGCGGCGAGCAAGGCCAGCGGCTTGAGTTGCCCGGGGGCGAGGGCGACGGCACGCTCGAGTGCTTCGCGCGCGCGCGCGGGATCGTTCGCCTGGAGCAGGCTGAGGCCCAGATTGATCCAGCTCTGGCCGTCGTGCGGCTGCAAACGCGCCGCATCGGCATAGTGGTGCGCAGCGGTGGTGAAATCGCGTGCGTCGTACGCGCGATTGCCGAGCTCGAATCGGCGCGCGGCTTCGTTCTGGGAGTGGGCGGATGTCGACATCGCGTGCGGCCGGATATGGGGCAGGAACCGGGCGCGGCCGCTCCCGCATCTGCCGGCCTGCGGCAAGCGATCCCTGCGACAAGCTCCGGGCGCCCAAGGTATACTAAAAAGTCACGAAATGGGAGTGCGCAATGTTCTCACGCGAGTTGAAGATCGAGGGTTACGATCCCGAGTTGGCCGGTGCGATCGCGGCGGAGATGCAGCGCCAGGAAGACCACGTCGAGCTGATCGCATCGGAGAACTATGCAAGCCCGCGCGTGCTCGAAGCGCAGGGCAGCGTTTTGACCAACAAGTACGCCGAAGGCTATCCGGGCAAGCGCTACTACGGCGGTTGTGAATACGTCGACGTCGCGGAACGTCTTGCGATTGAGCGCGTCAAGCAGTTGTTCGGCGCCGACTACGCCAACGTGCAGCCGCACTCCGGCTCGCAGGCCAACCAGGCGGTGTACTTCGCCCTGCTCAATCCGGGCGACAAGATTCTCGGCATGTCGCTCGCGCACGGCGGCCATCTCACCCACGGCGCCAAAGTCAATGTGTCGGGCAAGCTGTTCGACGCCATGCAGTACGGCGTCAACGACAAAGGGCTGATCGATTACGACGAGGTCGAGAGGCTCGCGCTCGAGCACAAGCCGAAGATGGTCGTCGCCGGCTTCAGCGCGTACTCGCAGGTCGTCGACTGGGCGCGCTTCCGCGCGATCGCGGACAAGGTCGGCGCCTGGCTGTTCGTCGACATGGCGCATGTCGCCGGCCTCGTCGCCGCGGGCGTGTATCCGAATCCGCTGCCGCACGCGCACGTCGTCACCTCGACCACGCACAAGACGCTGCGCGGCCCGCGCGGCGGCATCATCGTCGCCAAGGGCGCGGGCGAGGAGATCGAGAAGAAACTGCAGTCGATCGTGTTCCCCGGCATCCAGGGCGGCCCGCTCATGCACGTGATCGCGGCCAAGGCGGTGGCGTTCAAGGAAGCACTCGAGCCGGAATTCAAGGCCTATCAGCAGCAAGTCGTGAAGAATGCGCAGGCGATGGCCAGGGCGATCATCGCGCGTGGCTACAAGATCGTCTCGGGCGGCACCGAAAACCACCTGATGCTGGTCGACATGATCGGCAAGGGCGTCACCGGCAAGGACGCCGAAGCCGCGCTCGGCAAGGCGCACATCACGGTCAACAAGAATGCCGTGCCGAACGATCCGCAGAAGCCGTTCGTCACTTCGGGCCTGCGCATCGGCACGCCGGCGGTGACCACGCGCGGCTACAGGGAACCCGAATGCATCGCGCTCGCCAACTGGATCTGCGACGTACTTGACGCGCCGGGCGACGAACGCGTGATCGCGGGCGTGCGCGGCAATGTCGAGAAGCAGTGCAAGGCGTTCCCGGTTTACGGCTGAGGTAGATGCACTGCCCGTTCTGCCAGCACTCCGACACGCGCGTGATCGACTCGCGCGTATCCGACGATGGCGCCACGATCCGGCGCCGGCGCGAGTGCGAGCGTTGCGGCGAGCGTTTCAACACGTTCGAGACCGCCGAGATCAAGCTGCCCGGCGTGATCAAGAACGACGGTCGCCGCGAGACGTTCGACGAGCGCAAGCTGCGCACCAGCTTCGACCTGGCGCTGCACAAGCGGCCGGTGGCGCGCGACCTGGTCGATGCCGCGGTGCGTACGGTGATCGACGACTTGCGCAAGCACGGCGAGCGCGAAGTGCCGTCGCGGCACATCGGCGAACTCGTCATGCGTGCGCTGAAGAAGCTTGATCAGGTCGCCTTCGTGCGTTTCGCCTCGATCTACCGCAGCTTCGAGGACGTGCAGGCGTTTCGCGAGGAGATCGAGAAGCTCGAGCGCGACCTGCCGGCAATCGAGGGCCTGCAGCTGCCGCTGCTCGGCGATGTGGTCGTGCCGATCGAGAAGAACAAGAAGCGCTGATGTCCGCCGCGGTTGTCGCCTTCTCCGCCGTCGACCACGCGCATATGGCGCGCGCACTGCGTCTGGCCGAACGCGGCCTGTACACGACGCAGCCGAACCCGCGTGTCGGCTGCGTGATCGCGCGCGCCGCGGAAATCGTCGGCGAAGGCTGGCACGAGCGCGCGGGCGAGGCGCACGCCGAAGTTTTCGCCTTGCGTGCGGCGGGAGGGCGCGCGCACGGCGCGACGGCGTATGTCACGCTCGAGCCCTGCGGCCTGCACGGGCGCACGCCACCGTGTGCGGATGCATTGATCGCGGCCGGTATCGCACGCATCGTGATCGCGAGCGAAGACGCGTTCCAGCGCGACGGCGGTGCCGTCGAACGCATGCGCGCCGCCGGCATCGTGGTTGAGTCGGGATTGATGCGCGAGGCGGCGCGCGAATTGAATCGTGGGTTTTTCTCGCGTGTCGAGCGCGGGCGGCCGTGGCTGCGTGTCAAGCTGGCGATGAGCCTCGACGGTCGTACCGCGCTTGCGAGCGGCGAGTCGAAATGGATCACCGGCGAGGCCGCGCGCGCGGACGTGCAGCGCTGGCGTGCGCGTTCGTCCGCGATTCTCACCGGCAGCGGCACCGTGCTTGCCGACGATCCGCGGCTGACCGTGCGGTGGCCTCCGGCAGAACCAAAATTCGTTGCACCGATGCGTGTCGTGCTCGATCGCGAATTGCGCACGCCGCACGCAGCCCGCGTGCTCGACGACAGCGCACCGACGCTGGTGTTTCATGCCGCCGGCGCGGAGCCGGAGCACGAAGGCTTCGCGCGCGCCGAATT
>JAFEFS010000004.1 GCA_018240465.1 Pseudomonadota bacterium | reverse complement strand
TATCAGCAGCAGCATGAGATGGCGAAGGCAGCGTGGCTCGCACCAATGAACACGATGTTCCCTGGGCAGCTTGCTTCGAATTCGCCCACGCGATTGAGCGAAGGAATCCGGAACTACCTACATGACCGAAAAATCTGACGGCGTGCGGCGCGTTGACCTGCTCGACGGCGCTCCGGTTTCCGCAGAGGAACTCGGCAGACGCGCCGCGATGGAGGGCAGCTTCGTTGACCAGGGAGCCGGCAGTGCCGACTATCCTCCGGCCCTCACCGGGATGCGCGGCAGCGGCTATCCCGGCGCCTTCACCAACGGACATCGGCTTCGCGACGGCACCTTCTGGGACCATGCGCCGAATCCGGTCGATACCGGCGAGGAATACGATCTCGTCGTGGTCGGCGCCGGCATCAGCGGTCTTTCAGCGGCCTACTTTTACCGCGAGGCCCAGAAACATGGCGTGCGCATGCTCATCCTCGACAATCACGATGATTTCGGCGGTCATGCAAAGCGCAATCAGTTCACGCATGGTTCCGACACCCGCATATCGAATGCCGGCACGTTCTGGATCGAAGGGCAGTACGGTGGCGTGGCAAGCCGGCTGATCTCGGAACTGGGTATCGATCCCGCCCGCTATCAGCGCGAGAACACGCATCCCGAATTCTATGCCGATCTCGGCATGGGCCAGGCCGTCTTCTTCGACAAGGAAACCTTCGGCGAGGACAAGTTGCTCCCCGACCCCGCGCCGTGGACCGATTTCGTCGCGCTGTACCGCCCGACCACTCCGCCCGACCAGGCGCAGCGATGGCGTCGTTTTCTGGCCGAGGCACCGATGAGCGAACGCGCCAGGCGCGACGTCCATCGTCTCTACACGGAACAGAAGGACTATTTTCCGGGCCTGACCGTCGAGCAGAAGATCGAGAAGCTCAAAGGCATGAGCTACCCGGATTTCGTCACCAAGGTCGCCGGATGCGATCCGATGGTGCTCACCTATCTGCGCGACCGAACCTTCGGCAGCGGCTCCGGCCTGGATCAATACAGTGCCTATGGCGCCGCGGGGTTCAGGCATCTTCCGGGCCTGTACGGCATGGGCCTTCCGCAGTTCGTCGACAAGGACCCTTACGCCAAATTCCCCGACGGCAACGCCACGATCGCACGACTCCTCGTGCGCAGCCTCATCCCCGGGGCGTTGCCCGGGAAAACCGTCGACGACAGCATTCTGGCGCGGGTGAATTACGACGCGCTTGACCTGGCGGACAACGCGGCCCGGCTGCGCCTCAACAGCACGGCAGTCAAGGTGCACCACGTACATTCCCGCGCCTGGAGTGGGCCGACCTTCGGCAGCACCGGAGCCAATCAGGGCGACCAGGTGGCCGTCACCTATGCCCAGGGCGACAAGCTGTACACCGTGCGTGCGCGGCACTGCATCCTTGCCTGCTGGAACTTCGTCATCCGTCACATCTGCCCGGATTTGCCCGAGGCCCAGCGCGAGGCGCTGTCGCACAACGTCAAGGTGCCCAATCTGTGGGTGAACGTGTGGTTGCGCAACTGGCATGCGTTCCACAAGGCCAAAGCCAATTTCATCAATGCTCCCAACGGCTATTTTGCATCGCTCCTCCTGGAAGCGCCGGTTGCCATTGGTGGTTATTCGCATTCGAAATCGCCGGATGATCCGACCTTTCTGACGATGTTGCGCGCCTACAGTCGGCCGGGCCTGCCTGCCGTGGATCAATACCGGCTGGGGCGCATCGAGCTCTACTCGACTTCATTCGAAACCTTCGAGCACCATACCCGCGATCAACTGGGGCGCACCCTGAAACCGTACGGGTTCGATGCCGACAAGGACATCCTCGGCATCACCGTGAATCGGTGGGGACATGGCTATGCGGCATGGGAGCCGACGCCGAATCCCGACGATGTCCCGTACATGGTCCGCGGAAGACAACCGTTCGGCAGGATCTCGATTGCGAATGCCGACGCGGCGGGAGAAGCAATCACCACCGCCGCCATCGAACAGGCCTATCGAGCCGTTCACGAGGTGCTGCTGGTATGAGGCGCAGACATCGGATTTGCCGGGGAAGCGGCTGCCATGCATCGTCGTGACGTCCTGAAGTTCGGCGCGTCCTTGCCGGCGGCGGCGTTGCTGGGCGCCACGAACTCGTTCGCCAGGGACCCGGCCGCAGAGTCGGCCGACCATGTGCTCAGGATTGCGCCGGCCAACATCGAACTGGCGCCCGGCGTGGTGGTGAAGACCACGGCGTACAACGGACAAGTTCCCGGACCGGTGCTGCGTTTGACCGAAGGGCGTCCGGTTTCGATCGACGTCCACAATGCCTCGCCGCTGCCCGAGCTTGTCCACTGGCACGGACTCGACATTCCTCCGCTCATGGACGGGGCGATGGAGGAAGGCTCTCCCATGATCCCGGCCGGAGGACGATTCCGCTATCTCTTTTCCCCGAAGCCCGCCGGCACGCGCTGGTACCACACCCATACCATGGCCGACGAGCATCTCGATCGGGCCGGCTTCACCGGCCAGTTCGGATTTCTGATCATCGAGCCGTCATCTTTTCCCGGCGACTACGATCAGGAGATCCTGCTCGCCATGCATCACTGGGAGCCGCACATGATGGCGGCGAACGCCCTGATGGCCGGATGCGACATCGCCTATCGCCATGCCTCTTTCAACGGCCGCCTGTTCGGTCACGACGATCCGATCCGCGTGCGCGAGGGGGAAAGAGTCCTGTTCCGCTTTCTCAATGCGAGCGCCTCCGAGGCCGCGACGATCGCGCTTCCGAACCATCGTTTCCGGGTGGTGGCGATGGATGGCAACGCGTTGCAGGTGCCACGGGTCGTCGATCAACTCTATCTCGGCGTCGGCGAACGCATCGATGCGATCGTGGAAATGCATGCGCCCGGCGTCTGGGTGCTGGGCTCCAGCGGCCGCGGCGAGCGTGAAATGGGGCTGGGCCGGGTCGTGGAATACGCCGGCCGCTCGGGCAAACCCGTCTGGGCCGATCCGGCGTTCATCCAATGGGACTACGCCTTGTTCGGCGACGCGACCCCGCGCGCGTTGGGCGAGGCGACGGTGCTGCCGATGCAGTTCCGGATGATCCCCGCCGACAAAGGCATGTTCGCGCGCTGGACGATCAACGGGAAAAGCTATCAGGATTCGCCGGTGCAGAAGCTCAACCGCGGCGAGCGATATCGCCTGTCGTTCACCAACTACAGCCGTTGCCCGCACCCCGTCCACACGCATCGCACCAGCTTCGAAATCGTGAGCATCGCCGGCAAGCGCACGTCGGGGGTCTTCAAGGACGTCATGTCGTTGCCAACCTATGCGACAGCCGAAGTCGAATTCGTCGCGACCTCCCCCGGGCGCGCCCTTTTTCACTGCCACCAGCAGCAGCACATGGACGCCGGCTTCATGCAGTTATTCGATATCGTTTGAGCCGTCGCCCGGTCTCCAGC
>JAFEFS010000049.1 GCA_018240465.1 Pseudomonadota bacterium | reverse complement strand
GGCCACCAGTTCTTGCCGCCGAGGAAACTCGGACAGGTGAAGACCTCCTTCTCGAGCGTCGGGCGCAGGTTGTCGTCGGTCACCGGCTTGCCGTCCTTCATTTCCTTGACGCTGGTCGCATGGGCGAACTTCTCGGCGTAGATCAGCTTGCCGTTGGTGCGATCGATCACGTACAGCCAACCGTTGCGACTGGCGGAGACCAGCGCCTTGTACGACTTGCCGCCATAGGTGATGTCGGTCAGCACCTGTTCGTTGCTGCCGTCGTAGTCCCAGGTGTCGCCGGGCGTGTACTGGTAATACCATTTGATCGCGCCGGTGGCGGGATCGAGCGCCAGCACCGAATCGGTATACAGGCTGTCGCCGGGACGCATTGTCGCAAGCCACGGCCCGGGGTTGCCGACACCCCAGAACAACGTGTCGGTACCGGGATCGTAGGTGCCGGTCAGCCACGGCGCGCCGCCGCCGGTCTTGTACGCACCCTTGGGCCAGGAATTGCCGCCTGGTTCGTTCGGTGCTGCGGTGGTGTGCCGTTTCCACAGCGTTGCGCCGGTCTTGGCGTCGAGAGCAGTGATGTAGCCGCGAATGCCGTATTCGCCGCCGGAGATACCTACCAGAACCTTGTCTTTGGCAACGAGCGGCGCCTGGGTGATGGCATAGCCGAGGTCCGGCTTTTCCAGCGTCTTCTTCCACACGACCTTGCCGGTCTTCGCGTCGAGGGCGACGATGTCGTTATTGAGCGTGGCCAGATAGACGTTGTTGCCGTACAAAGCAACGCCACGGTTGACGATGTCGCAGCACACCGTCTTCAGGCCGGTGTTGCTGAGGTCATGCTCGTATTTCCACAACGGCTTGCCCGTTGCCGCCTCGAATGCCCACAGCTTGCCGCGCGGCCCGGTGATGAACATGTAGTCGCCGTTGACGATCGGCGGTGCTTCGTGACCGACGTCATGGCCTTCGAGCTCGTTCTTGAAATCCCACGCCGGCTTGAGGTTGGCGACGTTGCCGGTGTTGATGTCGTTGAACGGCGCGTAGCCGCTACCGGACCAGTCGCGGCGATACATCAGCCAACCGTCGTCCTTGGCGGCATTGGCCAGGCGCGCGTCGGTAACTGGTTGATACGCGCCGGGATCGGCGACGGCGCTGCCGGAACCGAACAGTGCCAGTGCCAAGGTGCAAGCGACTGGCAACGAGGACGTCTTGATGACTTGCTTGATCATGTTGATTGCTCCCGAGGATTGGTGATCAGAAGAAAATGATTCCGCCGAACGAGCCGCCGAACATCTTGGCAGTGTTGCCCAGGTAGTCCTTCGAGCGCGTGTCGCCGAGTTCGCCGGCGAGGGTGATGCTCTTGGTCAGGCCGTAGTAGAGGCCCGCAGTGAGGTTGGCGTTCGATTTGAACGAGGCATTGAGCGCCGTATTGCGCGCGTTGTCGTCCTGGTTGCGGCTCTCGCCGTAGTTGATGCCGAACTTGAGCTTGTCGCTGACCTTGTACGTGCCCTGCAGGAAGTAGTTGCGGCCTTTGACCGGCCCCTGATCGCCATCGGAGAGGATGCCGAGACCCTTGCCCTCCTGGTAGTTGGCGAGTACGGCGAACGGCCCGGCGCTGTATGAGGCGCCTATCTCGGCGGCCGTTTCGGCGAAACCGCCGGTGCCGGCGCCGGCATCGGCGAAGTGCTGCATCTTGGCGCCGATCCACGCCTTGAAGCCGTTGCCCGCCCAGGCGAGCTGGGCCTGGTACTGCGGTCCCGCCTGCGAGGCGTAAACGCCGCTGTCGACCGGGCTGACCAGCGCGCCGGTGAAAGTGAAGCCACCGCCGATAACAGGCGAGACGTAGGTCATCTGGCCGTAAGTGCCGAGATACGTGTAACCCGCGCCGATGTGGCCGAGGGTGACGCGGCCGCGCTGCGTGCCCTGCACCGGCGCGCCGGCGCCGAGCAGGGTCATGTCGCTGAGGATCGGGTTCGAGCCGAACACACCGTAGTCACGGCCGATCTTGAGCGTGCCGGCTTCGGCGGTGCCGATCGTAAAGAACGCCTGGCGCACGTCGACCCCGCTGTTCGCGGCAAGGCCCGATGACGTCGCCGTGGCCGCATAGATGCCGATCGTGCCGCCGATCTCGAGGCCATCCTGGCTGGTCTTGAACTTGGTGACGAGTCCGCTCGGCAACAGGCCGTTGCCGATCGTCGTCTTGCTGCTTTCGCCGCTGCAACCGAGCCCACGCCCGGCAATTGCCGGACCGCCGACCGCGTCGCCCGAGCAACTGACGCTGGTCGCGTAGGCGTTGACGATGCCGCCGACATCGACGGTCCAGTCGCCGGACTGAATCTCGACGGCGCCGGCCTGCGCTGCGGCCAGTGCCGCAGCCAGGGCGGTTGCGTGGATCAGTCGGCGAGGCGCTCGCCGGAATTGCTTAGATGGTGTTGATGGCGCGTACACGTTTCCTCCCAGACAGTAGTTGTTGGAAAAATCTGTTCTGTCGCGGCAGCGCGGCAGCGCGTTGCCGTTTCGTGACCAAACACGTCCACGACGCGGGCCGGAGCCCGCGTCTTCCTTCCTGCATCCCCCGGCCCCGGACCTAGAAGAACCCGAGCTTCTTCGGCGAGTAGCTGACCAGCATGTTCTTGGTCTGCTGGTAGTGGTCGAGCATCATCTTGTGCGTCTCGCGGCCGATGCCGGACTGCTTGTAGCCGCCGAACGCTGCATGCGCGGGATAGGCGTGGTAGCAGTTCGTCCACACACGCCCGGCCTGAATCTCGCGGCCGAAGCGGTAGCAACGATTCGCTTCGCGGCTCCACACGCCGGCGCCGAGGCCGTACAGCGTGTCGTTGGCGATGTGCAGCGCCTCCTCTTCGTCCTTGAAGGTCGTTACCGAGACGACCGGGCCGAAGATTTCCTCCTGGAAGATGCGCATCTTGTTGCTGCCGGCGAACACGGTCGGCTTGACGTAGTAGCCGTCCTTGAGATCGCCGCCGAGCACGTTGCGCTCGCCGCCGGTCAGCACCTTCGCGCCTTCCTGCTTGCCGATGTCGATGTACGAGAGAATCTTCTCGAGCTGTTCGCTCGAAGCCTGCGCGCCGATCATCGTGGCCGGGTCGAGCGGGTTGCCGGCCTTGATCGCGTTGACGCGCTGTATCGCGCGTTGCATGAACTTGTCGTAGATCGATTCGTGGATCAGCGCGCGGCTCGGGCAGGTGCAGACCTCGCCCTGGTTGAGGGCGAACATGACGAAACCCTCGATCGCCTTGTCGAAGAAATCGTCGTCGCGCGAGGCGACATCGTCGAAGAAGATGTTCGGCGACTTGCCGCCGAGCTCGAGCGTCACCGGTATCAGGTTCTGGCTCGCGTACTGCATGATCAGGCGGCCGGTCGTGGTCTCGCCGGTGAACGCGATCTTGGCGATGCGCGGGCTCGATGCGAGCGGCTTGCCCGCTTCGAGGCCGAAGCCGTTGACGATGTTGAGCACGCCGGGCGGCAGCAGGTCGCCGATCAGTTCGGCCCAGACCAGAATGCCGACCGGAGTCTGTTCGGCCGGCTTGAGCACCACGCAGTTGCCCGCCGCGAGTGCGGGCGCAAGCTTCCATGCCGCCATCAGGATCGGAAAGTTCCACGGGATGATCTGGCCGACGACGCCGAGCGGTTCGTGGAACTGGTAGGCGACGGTGTCGTGGTCGATTTCGCCGATCGAGCCTTCCTGCGCGCGGATGCAACCGGCGAAGTAGCGGAAGTGGTCGATCGCGAGCGGAATGTCGGCGGCACGCGTCTCGCGCAGCGGCTTGCCGTTGTCCCAGGTCTCCGCATGCGCGAGCAGGTCGAGATTCTGCTCCATGCGGTCGGCGATGCGGTTGAGGATGTTCGCGCGCTCGGCCGGCGCGGTGCGGCCCCAGGCCGTCTTTGCCTTGTGCGCGGCGTCGAGCGCGAGCTCGATGTCGTCCTTGTCCGAACGCGCGACTTCGCAGAACGCCTGTCCGGTGACTGGCGTGACGTTGTCGAAATAGCGACCGGCTACGGGCTTGAGCCACTTGCCGCCGATGTAGTTTTCGTAGCGGGCCTTGAACGGAACTTGCACCGCAAGATGTTGCTGCTCGAGTTTGGTCATGACGCGTGAGGCTCCAGGTTGGTGGGCGTCTGCGTAGAGCACGCAGCGTGCCAACGGCCGCAGCTATTGCGGTGCAGCAACGTCAGGATACTTGTATAGAAATGCACTTGGCCGTGCGTTGCTGCGGTGCGCAACGCACGTTGCAGATGGCTTGTTGCATTCGCCCGGAAATTGTGTCCAGACTCGGTGCACCCGCCAGAGACAACTGTCGCAAATTGCGACACATGGAATTCCATGACCGATTTTGTTCTGGATCGCATCCAAGCCGCTCGCCATCGGTTCTTCGATGAAGGCGATGCGCCGCGTGGGCTCGTGCCCGCCACCATCCTGCGTTCCTGGCAGCGTTGTGCGGGGCTTGGTCTGTCGGAGCACGAGCGTCCCAACGTCGAGCCTCTGGCCGCTACCGCATTGCGCGAGGTCTGCCAGAAATACGAGGAACTGCGCCGTATCTGTCTGCCCGAAGTGCGCGCGCTGTACGCCGATGCGCGCGCGACCGGCAGCATCGTCATTTTGACTTCGCCCGATGGCATGATCCTCGAGGCGCTCGGCAGCGCCGACTTCCTCGACAAGGCGGCACGCGTTTCGCTGCGCCCCGGCGTGCCGTGGAACGAGAACCACACCGGTACCAACGCGATCGGTACGGCGATGATCGAGGGCCGCGCGATCGAGGTACGCGGCCCCGAACATTTCTTCGCGCCGCATCGCGTGCTCAGCTGTTCGGCCGTGCCGATCATCGACCCGTTCGGCAAGATCGCCGGCGTGCTCGATCTGTCGGGCGAGTCGTCGGTGCATCACACGCACGCGCTGGGCATGGTGCGCTTCGCGGTCGACCAGATCGAACGGCGCCTGTTCGAGCGTGATTTCCCGGATTGCCGTGTGCTGCGCGTGCAACGCGATGCCGGTCTGCTCGGTACGCCGCAGGAAGGCATTCTGGTGTTCGAAGACGGGCGCCTCGTCGCGGCGAACCGGCACGGCCTCGGCGCGGTCAATCTCGTGCGCGGCGACATCGGGCGCAGGGAATTCAACGAATTGTTCGATGCCAGGCTCGAATCGCTGCATGGCGAGGCCGGCCTGCGCGACCATCTCAACAAGCCGATCTTCGTGCGCGTGGACGAACAGCAACATCGTCCGGCCACGGCCGGACCGGCACGGCCCGCATCGGCGGCCGGCGGCAACATTGGCGTGTTCGACGCGCGACTCAAACACGAACTCGACCGCGCCGAGCGCGTGTTGCGCGCCGGCATGTCGGTGCTGCTGCTCGGGGAAACCGGCACCGGCAAGGAGGTGTTCGCGCGCGAACTGCATCGTCGCCTTGGCGGCGGGAACATGCCGTTCGTCGCGGTCAACTGCGCAGGTCTGCCCGAGAGTCTGATCGAGTCGGAATTGTTTGGTTACGAGGAAGGCGCGTTCACCGGGGCGAAGCGTCACGGGGCGAAGGGAATGCTGCGGGAGGCCGACGGCGGCGTGTTGTTCCTCGACGAGATCGGCGACATGCCGCTCGCCGCGCAGACGCGATTGCTGCGCGTATTGCAGGAGCGCGAGGTCACACCACTCGGTGGCGGCAAGCCGGCCAAGGTCGATTTCACCGTGATTGCAGCGACCAACCGCAATCTCAAGGTTGGAGCGCTCGATCAGTTCCGCTCGGACCTGTTCTTCCGCATCGCGCACTACACGGTCAACCTTCCGGCACTGCGCGAGTATCCCGATCGTCGCGAGTTGATCGAAATCTTCTGGAATCGACTCACCGCGGGCACGCCCACGCGCCTCGATCCCGGCCCGCTCGACATCCTTGCGCACTATTCCTGGCCCGGAAATCTGCGCCAGCTTACGGGCGCGTTGCGCACACTGGTCGCACTCGCGGGGCCGGGCGGCCGGGTCGAAACGCACGACCTGCCGGCGATGTTCCACGAGTTACCGCCGCCGGTGGAAGCGGACGCGCGGACACTCGCTGCGGACACTCTGGTCGCGTTGGGCGAAATTACCGAGAGGGCGATGCGTCAGGCCCTGGAAAAACACGCCGGCAATGTCTCAGCTGCGGCGCGCAGCCTGGGGGTCAGCCGCAGCACGCTTTATCGGCGGCTGGGCTGAGCCGTCCGGCGCGGACTCCTCCGCTGCCGCGCGATCCCCGGTGTGGCCGGCATGGCGTTGCGTTTCGCCACGCAGCCGCGTACGGTAGAAAACCGGATTGCGCATGCGCTGGCGACCTGCCGGCGCGCGCTGTGGGATGGATCGGCACGATGCGTTCCTGTCATAGATGAAGCAGCGCCCGTCATCGTCGACTGCCGCGATCCAGGCCGAGGCCGAGGTCTGGTTCGTGCGCCTGCGCGCCTACGACTGTTCGGCCCACGAGCGCCGTGCCTTCGAAGCCTGGCTCGCAGCCGCGGCGGAACATGCCGACGCCTATTCGGAGACGCAACGTTTCTGGGACTCTCTCGATTTGCTTCCGCACGAGCGCGACGCGCGCCGTCGACACGGGCAGGCGGGCGGGACCGAAGCGCTGCCAGGGTACGGTTCCGCCCTGGTCTGGGGTGGTGCGCTCGCAGTCGCTGCCGCTGCCGCCTGCGTCGCGTTCGGCGTCCGGTCGACATGGCCCGGTCGCTCCATGACGGCGTCGCGCGACTATTCGACCGCGCCGGGAGAGCAGCGCGAACTTACGCTCGAAGACGGTTCGCACCTGACGCTGAACACGGACACCCGCGTTCGCGTCCGCGTCGAGGGTGGCTCGCGCGAGGTCGAATTGATGCGCGGAGAGGCGTTGTTCGACGTGGCCCACGAACCGGGACATCCGTTCCACGTACGCAGCGGTGACATCACCATCGCCGATCTCGGCACGAGCTTCGATATCCGCAGCGACGCCGCCGACACCTGGATCACCCTGATCAGCGGTCGCGCCACGGTGACCCGTGATCGCGACGGCGCCGCGGTCGAGCTGGCGCCAGGCGATCAGTTCATCTCCAGCGCTACAACGTGGCGCAAGCAGACGGTCGCCGATCTGGCCATGGTGACGGATTGGAGCAGCGGCCACCTCGTGTTCCGAGCCGCCCCGTTGCGTGATGTCGTGGCGAAAGTGAACCGTTACGGTCCCCCTCGTCTCGTGATCGTCGACGATTCGCTGGGAATGCTGCAGATCAGTGGCGACTTCCGCATCGGCGACACGGATGCGCTGCTGCATGCTCTGCAAAGCGCGTTGCCGATTCGCGTGGAGAAGTCGTCCGAGGGGGAAACACGATTGTATTTGCGGCGCTGACGCGGAGTACCTGCGCCTGCGGCAGCGCACGGCAACGGGCAAAACCGCAGGCGCAGGTGCTCCGCGCGCGCGCATCCACAGCGCACGCGGGACGATGCTTGGAATCCGCCGCGGAGTCCACATATCGGTGGGTCGGCAGATTTTCGAGAACGCGTCATGCACGACAGTTTCCACGCCACAACAATCGTTTCGGTGCGCCGCGACGGCAAGGTGGTCATCGGTGGCGATGGCCAGGTCACGCTGGGCGCGACCGTGGTCAAGGCCAACGCACGCAAGGTTCGCCGCCTCGGCACCAAGGGCGAAGTGCTCGCCGGCTTCGCCGGCGCGACGGCCGATGCGTTCACCTTGTTCGAGCTGTTCGAGCAGAAACTCGACAAATACGGCAACAACCTCACGCGCGCCGCGGTCGAACTGGCCAAGGACTGGCGCACCGATCGCCGCCTTGGTCGGCTCGAGGCGATGCTGGCGGTGGCCGACAAGGATGCGTCGTTGCTGATCTCGGGTAACGGCGATGTGCTCGAGCCCGAGCACGGCCTCATCGCGATCGGTTCGGGCGGCCCCTACGCGCAGGCGGCGGCGCGTGCGCTGCTGCAGCACTCGCAGCTCGGCGCGCGCGAGATCGTCGAGAAGGCGCTCGGCATAGCCGGCGACATCTGCATCTACACCAACCACAACATCACGATCGAAGAGCTGTGAGCCGTCAGCGGTGAGCGGGAAGAGCCAATCCGTCGCGCCGCCGCGTTTTTTCCCTTCACTGCTTGCCGCCCACCGTTCACAATCCACAGCCATGTCCGAACTCACCCCCCGCGAAATCGTCAACGAACTCGATCGCTACATCATCGGCCAGAACGCGGCCAAGCGCGCGGTCGCGATCGCGCTGCGCAACCGCTGGCGGCGCATGCAGCTCGATCCGGCGCTGCGCAACGAGGTCACCCCGAAAAACATCCTGATGATCGGCCCCACCGGGGTGGGCAAGACGGAAATCGCGCGTCGGCTCGCGGCGCTCGCCAACGCACCGTTCATCAAGGTCGAAGCGACCAAGTTCACCGAGGTCGGCTACGTCGGCAAGGACGTCGAGCAGATCGTGCGCGACCTCGCCGACGCGGCGGTGAAGATGGCGCGTGAGGCGGCGAAGAACCAGGTCAAGTCGCAGGCCGAAGACCGGGCCGAAGAACGCATTCTCGATGCGCTTATCCCGCGCCGCGCGTCGAGCTGGGACCAGCCGCCGCCGGAGTCGCTCGACACCGATACGCGCCAGAAGCTGCGCAAGCAGTTGCGTGAGGGCGCGCTCGAGGAACGCGAGATCGAGATCGAGACGGCGGTCAACGTCGGTGTCGAGATCATGGCGCCGCCGGGCATGGAGGAAATGACGAACCAGCTGCGCGGCATGTTCTCGCAGATGGCCGGCAACAAGACGCAGAAACGCAAGCTCGCGATCAAGGCCGCGCGTCCGCTACTGATCGAGGAGGAGGCGGCGCAACTCGTCAACGACGAGGAAATCAAGCAGCAGGCGATCGAGGCGGCCGAGCAGAACGGCATCGTCTTCATCGATGAGATCGACAAGGTCGCGCAGCGTGGCGAATGGGGTGGCGCGGGCGTGAGCCGCGAGGGCGTGCAGCGCGACCTGCTGCCGCTGGTCGAGGGCTCGACCGTGTCGACCAAGCACGGCCTGATCAAGACCGACCACATCCTGTTCATCGCCTCGGGAGCGTTCTCGCTGGCCAAGCCCTCGGACCTGATTCCCGAGCTGCAGGGCCGTTTTCCGATCCGGGTCGAGCTGTCGGCGCTGTCGGCGAACGACTTCGAGCGCATCCTCCGGGAGCCGCACAGCGCGCTGACCAAGCAATACAGCGCGCTGCTCGCGACCGAGAACGTCGCCCTCGAATTCAGCGACGACGGCGTGCGTCGTCTCGCCGAGATCGCCTTCCAGGTCAATGAACGCACCGAGAACATCGGTGCGCGCCGGCTGCACACCGTTTTGGAGCGGTTGCTCGATACGATATCCTATGAGGCTCCGGACCGGGGCGGGCAGACGTTTGTCGTCGATGCGAAGTACGTCGACGAGCATCTTGCGGCGCTGGTACAGGATCAGGATTTGAGCCGCTACATTTTGTAGGGACGATTCTTAACGCAGATCAGAGCGGATAAAAACGGATCAAAGCGGATATGGCCGATCGGAAAATGGCCTTCTTAGAACTTCGCTCAATCCGCTCTTGTCGGCCTTTTATCCGCGTAAATCTGCGTTAGATGGTTTTTATACAAGTATAGAAATGGCAACGATCAACCACCACCGCGAAGGCGGAAACAACGTCGTCCAGTTTCGCGGTCGCGGCGCGCGCGCACAGCTGCGCGAGGCGCTCGACGGACGCGTGCCCGTGCGCGTGATGCGCGAGAAGATTTCTCCGGGCTGGACCCACGGCTACGTGATCGGCATGTCGACCGAGTTCGCGCTGATCGCCGAGGTGTCGGATGCGATGCGCTTCGACGGCTTTCTCGCGATCGCGTTGTCCGATGTCAGCCACGTCGAGGAAGACCCGGGCCGCGAGTTCGTCGAGCGCGCGCTCAATCTCAACGAGGAAGCATTGCCGGCGCTGCCCGAGATCGACCTTGCCGACTGGCAGACGATCGCGCAGTCGGCAGCTTCGGTGACGCCGCTGATCTCGCTCAACATGCTCGACGACGCCGATGCCGGCGAGATCAGCTACGTCGGCCGCCTCACCGGTGCCGAACCCGACGCCTTGGTGCTGCAGGAAGTCGATCCGAACGCCAACTGGTATCCCGACACGGGTGCCTACGAATTCCCCGCGATCGGCTCGATCGCGTTCGGCACCGCGTACATGCTGCTGCTCGCGCGCATCGCCGGTGTGCCGCCGGTTCCATTGCCGCCCGAAGCCCTGCCGGCGTCGTGACGCGGGGTTGGCGATGAGCGCGCCGCGGCCGACCAACATCACCCTGCATCGCGCTTCGCGCGTACTCGAGGTCGCGTTCGACACGGGCGAGACCTTCCGCCTGCCGTGCGAATACCTGCGCGTGCATTCGCCCAGTGCCGAAGTCCAGGGCCACGGGCCCGGCCAGCGCGTGCTCCAGCACGGCAAGCAGAACGTCAACATCGTCGAGATCGCGCCGGTCGGCCAGTACGGCGTGCTGCTGCGCTTCGACGATGGCCACGACACGGGCATCTATTCGTGGAGCGTGCTCCACGATCTCGGTAAGCACCAGGCCGCCAAATGGCAGGCCTATCTCGATGAACTCGCCGCGGCAGGCAAGGCGCGCGCGCCGCAGCGCTGATCAGCGCCGCGCGGGAATGACCGGCAGCAGTGCGTGCGAGGGTCGCGCGCGGTCGAGGTAAAGGCGATTCGTGGCGATGCGCGGATGCTCGGCGATGCCCTCCGGCTCCCCCGAGTTGGGATTTGCGTCGAAGTGCGGAAAATTGCTGCTCGAGATGTCGATGCGCAGGCGGTGTCCGCGCAGGAACAGGTTCGACGTCGGGAACGCCTCGATGCGGATTTTGTATACCTCTCCAGGTTTCAACATCGTCGGCCTCTCCCAGGAATCGCGGTAGCGCAGGCGCAGGATGCCGTCGGTGATGTTCATCGCGTAGCCATGTGGATAGTCCTCGTTCGGCGGATACACGTCGATCAGCTTGGCGGTGAAATCCGTGTCGGGGCAATCCGACGACACCCACAGCTCGAACACGAGCGGGCCGGTGACTTCGACATCCTCGCGCAATGGTTCGGTCTGGAACACGAGTACGTCCTCGCGCTCGGCGAGCGCACGATACGGCGCGGTCGAACCGAAGAACTGCGGCGCCTCGCGCTGGTCGAACGCGCCGCCGACCATGACCGGTTTGCCCGAGGTCACCGTACCGCCGATCGTCGGCACCGGATGTCTGGGGTTGTAGCGGTATTCGCGATACGCGGCATCGATCTGCGGCGGCGCGTCCGTCAGCGAGCCGTCTGCATGCAAGTAGTGCGGCACGAGGCGCGTGCCCGGCAACGGCCAGTCGCGCTCGTTGCGCCAGCGGCCACCGTGTTGCATGCGGCCTTGGGCATTCCTGCGCCCGCTGCCGCCGCCCATGACAAAGATGCGTACCGGCGCTTCCTCGTCGACGCCGTTCGCGATCGATTTGAGCCAGCGGTCGAACCAGCGCAGGCGCAGGGTGAGGAAGTCCGGTGCAAGATGGCCGTCGAGCGTCGCCTCGGCGCCGAAATCGACATCGCCCGCATAGGTCAGCTGGCGGTCGCCGTGCGTCCACGGGCCGAGGATCAGGCGCACCGGTCCACGCTTGCGCTTCTTCAACCCGAGATAGTTCTGCGTCGCCGTGCGCGGATACGGATCGAACCACGACGACATGTGCACCATCGCCGCATCGCAGTACTGGTCGTAGAAACCTTCGGCGTAGATGCCGAGCTGCTTCCAGTACGCATCGAAGTTGCCATGCTGCCACTGCTCGAACAGGTAACTCTCGTAGTCGGGCGCGAGTGCGAGCGGCGAGTCGCCGCGGTGCCACGGCAGGCGCGCGAACCAATGCTTGATGTCGATGGCCTTGTACGCGGCGAGCTTGCTCGGGTCGGATCGGATCTGCGCGCTCTCGGCGGCCTCCGAGAATGCCCAGGTCGCCTGCTTGAGTTCGAACGCGCCGCCCTGGCGAATGCCGCCCTGATAGGCGTTGGCGAAGCCGCCCGAATCGAGGAACATCGCCTTCACGCCAGGCGCACCGGCACTGCCGAGCGCGCCTTGTGTGTGTGCCGCGTAGGACAGACCCATCGTGCCGATGCGGCCGTTCGACCATGGCTGCTCGAGGATCCAGGCGCAGGTGTCGTAGCCATCGTTGCCGTCGGCGAGGTATTTGACGAACCTGCCTTCGGAACCGTAGCGGCCACGGCAATCCTGGTAGATCACGGCGTAGCCGCGGCGCACGAAGAATTCCGCGACCTCGGCGCGCGACTTCGGTTGCGGATTGTCCGGCGTGCGCTCGGAGCGGCTGGCGATCGTCTTGCCGTATGGCGTGCGTTCGAGGATGGCCGCCAAGCGCTGCGCGACCGGCTTGCCGTCGCGGGCGGGCAGGTAGACGTCGGTGGCGAGGTGCACGCCGTCGCGCATGCGCACCATCTGGTCGCGCAGGACACGGACGTCGAAGCGTTCCGCACCGTCCGCCCGGGGTTGCGTCCACGGCCACGATGCCATGCCGGCGAACGTGCCCATCGCGAACTGGCCGAAGCGCCGGCGTGATCGATTCGGGGGCGGTACTTTCATTCCGGTCGTCTGCACATGAGAACCGCGCGGCAAACGCCGCGAGCCGCGCTAGACTAGCAGAGGGGAGGGATTCGAAGAATCGGGGTCGAACACACCAGGCTCACTACCGAAGCAGGATCCGTCATGCCCGAAGAAATCGAAATCGATACCGACAAGCTGCACGAAGCCATCCACGAGGAAGTCGAGAAGGAAGGCGGCGCGCTGCTGCGCACGATCGCGCTGACGACGGCGCTGTTCGCCGCGTTCGCAGCTGTGGCCTCATTGCTCGCCGGCGGCACCGTCAACGAGGCGCTCGCACTCAAGGCCGAGGCGACGCAATTGCAGGCGCAGGCCTCTGATCAATGGGCCTACTACCAGGCCAAAGGCATCAAGGCCGTCGTGCTCGAAGCGCAGAAAGGCGTGCTCGCCGGTGCGGACAAGCCGTTGCCAGCCGACCTCGACAGGAACATCGGGCGCTACAAGGACGAGCAGCAGGAGGCCAAGAAGAAGGCCGAAGAGTTCGAGCACGAACGCGACGAGAAAGGCAAGGAGGCCGACCACCTGATCCACCAGCACCACTATTTCGCCTATGCGGTGGCGATGCTGCAGGTCGCGATCGCGCTCGGCGCCGTCGCCGCGTTGACGCGCAAGCGCGCGGCGTGGCTCGGTTCGACCGCGCTCGGCCTCGTCGGTGCGCTGATCTTCCTGTGGGCGTTGTTCGCGCATTGAGTCCGCATCGGCCCGGCTCGCGCACCGGTGCCCGCCGCCGCGCTGCTAAGATAGGCGCATGAGCGAAACGAACCCGAATCCGGCCGACACCACCCATTTCGGCTACCGCGACGTTCCCGTCGCCGAAAAGGAAAAACTCGTCGGCAGGGTATTCACCTCGGTCGCCTCGAAGTACGACCTGATGAACGATGCGATGTCGTTCGGCATCCATCGCATCTGGAAGCGCTGGTTTGCGGCGACCAGCGGCGTGCGCGTGGGCGACCATGTGCTCGATCTGGCCGGCGGCACGGGCGATATCGCCGCGCTGCTGCTGCCGATGGTCGGCGCGAGCGGCAGCGTCGTGCTCGGCGACATCAACGCGGCGATGCTGCGCGAGGGCCGCGACCGGCTGCTGAACGAAGGCAGCGTGCGCGGCCTGAGCTATGCGCAGGTCAACGCGCAGGCGCTGCCGTTTCCCGATGCGAGTTTCGATGCGGTGACGATCGCCTTCGGCTTGCGCAACGTCACCGACAAGGACGCTGCGCTGCGCGAGATGCAGCGCGTACTGCGCGTCGGCGGGCGCGCGCTGATCCTGGAATTCTCTGCGGTGCGCGATCCGCTGTTGAAGAGAATCTACGACTTCCACTCGTTCCAGGTGTTGCCGCGCCTGGGCGCGTTGATCGCCGGTGACGCCGAGAGTTACCAGTACCTCGCCGAATCGATCCGCAAGCATCCCGACCAGGCCACACTCAAGGCAATGATGGAAGCCGCCGGCTTCGCCCGCGTCGACGTGCGCAATCTGACCGGCGGCATCGTCGCGATCCATCGCGGTTACAAGATTTAACACGCAACGCGTTTTGCGTAGGGCTTTCGGCACAGGCCCGGCTTCCTTCTCCGCGGCATAATTGCGGGCTTGGAATCGGGAGGCGCCATGCGCAAGTACATTCTATGTTCGTTGTTGGTCTTCACCGTCGTGGCCGGCCCTGTCTTAGCGGCCGAGCACGAGGAGCCGGCCAGGGCCGACGCCAGGTCGGTTGCGGGCAAGGACAAAACCGATTCCGCAGTCGCGGAGAAATCGGTGGCGACGAACCACAGCGTTTCGATCAACGGCCGCAGCTACGCGTACAAGGCGACCGCGGGTACGCTGACGATCCGTGACGACAAGGACGTGCCCGATGCGAGCGTTTTCTATGTCGCCTACACCGTCGGCGAAGGCGGGGGATCGGAAAAACGCCCGGTGACGTTCTTCTACAATGGTGGCCCCGGCTCGGCGAGCCTGTGGCTGCACATGGGCTCGTTCGGGCCGGTGCGCGTGGTGACCAACGGCCCGGAGGCGACGCCGCCGGCACCGTACCAGGTCGTCGCCAACACCGACAGCCTGCTCGACAAGAGTGACCTCGTCTTCGTCGACGCGATCGGCACCGGTTACTCCAAGGGCTTGCCGAAAGAGAAGGACGGCAAGCCCGCTGACAAGGACGAGAATCCGAACAAGCGCTTCTGGGGCACCGATCAGGACATCGACGCATTCGGCCGCTTCATCGTCCGCTACATCACCGTGAACAAACGCTGGAATTCGCCGAAGTTCCTGTTCGGCGAGTCCTACGGCACGCCGCGTTCGGCGGGCCTTGCGCGCTACCTGGAGAATCGCGGCGTGGCGCTCAACGGCGTCGTGCTGCTGTCCTCGATCCTCAATTACGGTTCGCGCATTCCGGGGCTCGACTACGACTACGTCAACCTGCTGCCGACCTACGCCGCGATCGCCTGGTACCACAACAAGATTCCGAACAAGCCCGCGGAACTGGCGCCGTTCGTCGAGGAAGTGCGCGGTTTTGCGCGCGGCGAATACTCGGTCGCGCTCGCCAAAGGCCAGGACCTGGGCCCGGCCGAGCGCGACGCGATCGCGCAGAAGCTGAGCCGCTACATCGGCCTGTCGCCGCAGTATCTCAAGGACGCCAATCTGCGCGTCAGCCAGCCGCGCTTCCGCAAGGAATTGCTGCGCGACCAGCGCCGCACGCTCGGTCGCTTCGACGGTCGCTTCGAGGGCATCGACGCCGACGCCGCCGGCGAATCGCCCGAGTTCGATCCGTCGAGCACGGCGATCAGCGGCGCGTTCTTCTCGGCGATCAACGACTATCTGTCGCGCGAGCTTAAGTATTCGAGCGAGGTGCCGTATCGCATGAATGCGGGCGCCGCGATCGGCGAATGGGACTGGCGCCACACACCGCCGGGTTCCTCGCGCAAGCTGCCCTTGCCGGCGATGGTCGGCGACCTGTCGGAAGCGATGCGCACCAATCCGCATCTCAAGGTGCTGTCGGCGAACGGCTGGTACGACCTGGCCACGCCGTTCTTCGCGACCGAGTACGATCTCGCCCATCTCGACATCGATCCGAGCCTGCGCAGGAACCTGAGCTTCACCTACTACCCGTCGGGGCACATGGTCTATCTCAACCTCGACGCGCTCAAGCAGATGAAGGGCGATCTCGCCCGCTTCTACGACAGCGCCTTGTCCAAATGAGGAAAGCCGATGAACATGCTTGTTCGATCCGCCGTCGCCGGCGTTCTGGGCCTCGCCATCATGACTGTCGCGCAGCACGCCAACGCATCGACCGAAAGCCGCGATCCGCACTCCTACGCGCAGCCGGACAAGGTGCGCGTCACTGCGCTCGATCTGGATTTGTCCGTTTCGTTCGACAAGCACGTCCTGTCGGGCAGTGCGACACTGGACCTGGCATGGCTCGACGAGAACGCCCATGAGCTCGTGCTCGACACGAACGGCCTGAAAATCGACAAGGTCGAAGCCGCGGACAACGCCGGCAAGTGGGATGCCGCGACATTCACGCTCGACAAGGCCGATCCGCTGCTCGGCTCGGCGCTGCGCATCGCGCTGCCGGCGCGCAGCGGCAAGGTCCGCATCGTGTATTCGACCAGCCCCGACGCGGCCGGCCTGCAGTGGCTGGACCCGAGCCAGACCGCAGGCAAGAAGCATCCGTTCGTGTATTCGCAATCCGAATCGATCGCCGGGCGCAGCTGGATTCCGCTGCAGGACACGCCGCAGGTGCGTTTCTCCTATACCGCGCACATCACGACGCCGAAAGCGCTGCGCGCGGTGATGAGCGCGAACAACGACGCGAAGCACCCGCTCGACGGCGACTTCCGCTTCATCATGCCGCAGAAGATTCCCTCGTACCTGCTCGCGCTCGCGATCGGCGATATCGCGGTGAAAGAGATCGGCCCGCGCAGTGCGGTCTATGCGGAACCGGAGACCGTCGCCGCCGCAGCGAAGGAATTTGACGACATCGAGAAGATGATCGCCACTACCGAGAAGCTCTACGGCCCGTACCGCTGGGAACGTTACGACATCCTCGTGCTGCCGCCGTCGTTCCCGTTCGGCGGCATGGAGAATCCGCGTCTGACGTTCGTGACGCCGACGATCATCGCCGGCGACAAGTCGCTGGTCAGCGTGATCGCGCACGAGCTGGCGCATTCGTGGTCGGGCAACCTCGTCACCAATGCGGCGTGGAAACACGTCTGGCTCAACGAAGGGTTCACCACCTATGTGCAAGGCCGCATCGTCGAGGCCGTCTACGGCAAGCAGCAGGCCGATGAGGAATTCCTCGTCGCGGCCAATGAACTGAAGAAGGCATTCGCGACGGCCAAGCCCGCCGAGCAATTGCTCGTGCCCGACCTGACCGGCAAGGACGCGGACGATTCGCTCAGCGACGTGCCGTACACCAAGGGCTCGTGGTTCCTGCAATACCTCGAAGGCAAGTTCGGCCGCGCCACGTTCGATGCGTTTCTGCGCGGCTACTTCGACCACTTCGCGTTCCAGAGCATCACCACGGGTCAGTTCGTCGACTATCTCAAGGCCAATCTGCTCGACAAGCATCCGGGCAAGGTGAGCATGGACGAGGTCAACGCGTGGCTGCACCAGCCCGGCATTCCGGCCGATGCGCCGTTGCCCGCATCGAGCGCGTTCGCCGCGCAGGACAAGTTGCGCGAACAGTTCGTCGCCGGCAAGATCGATGCAAACGGGCTCGGCGCGAAGGCCTGGCGCACACAGGAGTGGGAGTATTTTCTCGACCAGTTGCCGCCGAAGTTGGGCGCGGCGCAGATGAAGGCGCTCGACGCGGCCTATCACCTGACCGGCACGCACAATGCGGAGATCGCATTCCGCTGGTACCGCCTCGCGATCGGCAGCGGCTACGAGGCCGCGTATCCGGCGATGCGCGAACACATGCTGCGCATCGGCCGGCGCATCCTCGTCGTGCCGCTCTACGCGGAACTGGCGAAAACCGCGCAGGGCAAGGCCCTGGCCGAGAAGATCTATGCCGAAGCCAAGCCCGGCTATCACCCGATGACGCGCGCGGCGGTGGAGAAGGCGTTGCAGGATCCGACACGGCGGCGCTAGGAAAATCCGTCATCCCGGCCTTCCGTGCCGGGGTGATTCAATCGAGCGCGTAGCCGAACTGCTGCTTGAACTGATCGGCGAATTCGGCGAAGGTGAAGCGCTGGTTCTGCGTGCCGGGATGCTCGATCTTGAGCGTGCCCATCAGGGATGCGACGCGGCCCGTGGTCGGCCAGTCCATACCTCGCGTGAGACCGAAGATTAGTCCTGCCCGATAGGCATCTCCGCAGCCGGTCGGGTCGACGATGCGGCGCTCGTGGCCCGGCGGAATCACGTGCTGATTCTTGCCTTCGTGCACGATCGAACCCTTCGGGCCTTGCGTCACGATGTAGGCCTTCACGCGCGAGGCGATGTCGTCCGCGCTCCAGCCGGTGCGCGTCTGCAGCAGCTGCGACTCGTAGTCGTTGACGATGGCGTAGTCGGCCTGCTCGATCATCGTGCGGAATTCCTCGCCGTTGAACAACGGCATCGCCTGGCCCGGATCGAAGATGAAGGGCACGCCCTTCTCGGCGAACTCGCGCGCGTGCTGCAGCATGCCGTCGCGGCTGTCCGGTGCGACGATGCCGAAGGTCACGCCCTCGACGTCCTTCACGTGATGCTCGTGCGAGTTGAGCATCGCGCCCGGATGGAAGGCGGTGATCTGGTTGTTGTCCATGTCCGTGGTGATGAAGCACTGCGGCGTGAACAGCTCGTCGTAGACGAGCACGTGGTCGAGGCGGATGCCGCAGCGCTGCAGGTGCTCGCGGTACGGGCCGAAGTCCTGGCCGACTGCGCCGAACGGAATCGGATCGTCGCCGAGCAGCTTGAGGTTGTAGGCGATGTTGCCCGCACAGCCGCCGAACTCGCGGCGCATGCGCGGCACCAGGAACGACACGTTCAGGATATGCACCTTGTCGGGCAGGATGTGGTTCCGGAACTGGTCCTGGAACACCATGATCGTGTCGTAGGCGAGCGAACCGCAGATCAGTGCAGACATGTGCAGACTCCCAAATTCAAAATGGTTCTTCCCGTCCCCGAGCAGGGAACGAGCCTATTTTAGTTTTTCCCGAAGCAGCGCGTTGAGCTGCTGCGGATTCGCCTGGCCGCGCGTGCGCTTCATCACCTGGCCGACGAAGAACTGCAGCAGCTTCTCGTTGCCGCCGCGGAAATCGGCAAGCTGGGTCGGATACTCGGCAAGCACCGCGTCGATCGCGGAGGCGAGCGCGCCGGAGTCGGAGATCTGTTTGAGGCCGCGCTTCTCGATCACCGCGTCCGCGCTTCCCTCGCCGTCCCACATCGCGGCGAACACGTCCTTGGCGATCTTGCCGGAGATGACGCCCTCGCGCACGCGCGCGAGCAG
>JAFEFS010000048.1 GCA_018240465.1 Pseudomonadota bacterium | reverse complement strand
TCCGCATCCGCATTCGCCCCCGGCCGCGAGATCGTGAAGCTGCCGAAGGCGAAGCCCAGGTCCCAGCCCTTGCCGCGGCCGGAAATGGCGAGCGAAACCGGGCCTTTGGTCATCGCCTGCGCCTCGGCCGAGTCGACCGCGCCGGCGTGCGCGCCGGCCGTGGCGTAACTGCCGAGCACGTCCTCGATGGCGTACAGGTGCGAGAAGCGGCCACGGCCGTTCTTGATCTCCGACTTGCCGAAGGTGATGCCGCCGCCCTTGGTGCGGATATCGACCTTCATCTTCGCGCCGTTGCTGCAGCTGACCATGCCGTGGCCCGAAGCGGTCTTGTAGAACGCCGACCAGCCGGACAGGTCGAAGTCCATGTCGCAGGTGATTTCGCGCGCGCTCGCGGCGCCGGACCAGAGCAGGGCCACCGCGCCGAGCAGGGCCATCTTCGTGACGATGCGCATGGGAAACTCCTTCTTCGTGGGTGTTCCGAGCCTAGCAGCAGGCAAAGTGACGATGAAGGCGCACCGCGATGGCGATTCAGATTCGTGAATCGCCATCGCTTTCCTTCTGCCATCGGGAGAAGGAATGATTCAGGTGTCCCGCCGTTACTTCGCGTTCGCGAGCGCCAGCGTCATGTCGAGCATGCGGTTGGAGAAACCCCACTCGTTGTCGTACCACGACAGCACCTTGACCAGCGTGCCGTCGATCACGCGCGTCTGCGTCTCGTCGTAGATCGACGACAGCGGGTTGTGGTTGAAATCGACCGAAACCAGCGGCTTGCGATTGATGCCGAGGATGCCCTTCAAGCGGCCTTCGCTCGCTTCCTTCACCACCGCGTTGATTTCCTCCGCGCTGGTCGCGCGCCTGGCGACGAAGACGAGATCGACCACGGAGACGTTGATCGTCGGCACGCGCATGGCGAAGCCGTCGAGCTTGCCGTTCAATTCCGGCAGCACGAGGCCGACCGCGGCCGCAGCGCCGGTCTTGGTCGGAATCTGGCTCATCGTCGCCGAGCGCGCGCGGCGCAGGTCCTTGTGGAACACGTCGGTCAGCACCTGGTCGTTCGTGTACGAGTGGATCGTCGTCATCAGGCCGTGCTGGATGCCGATCTTCTCGTTGATCGCCCACGCCAGCGGCGCGAGGCAGTTGGTCGTGCACGACGCGTTCGAGATGACCTCGTGCTGCGCCCTGATCTTGTCGTGGTTGACGCCGTAGACGAAGGTGCCGTCCACGTCCTTCTCGCCCGGCGCGGAAATGATCACCTTCTTCGCGCCCGCGGCGATGTGCGCTGCGGCCTTGGCCTTCGAGGTGAACAGGCCCGTGCACTCGAGCACCACGTCGACGCCGAGCGCCTTCCACGGGAGTTTCGACGGATCGCGCTCGGCGCAGACCTTGATCTTGTCCTTGCCGATCACGAGATCGCCGCCTTCCACCCTCACCTCGTGCGAGAAGCGCCCGTGCGCCGTGTCGTACTGGGTCAGGTGCGCGTTGGTTTCCGCATCGCCCAGGTCGTTGACCGCGACGACCTGGATCTCGTTCGTGCGGCCGGATTCGTACAGCGCGCGCAGCACGTTGCGGCCGATGCGGCCATAGCCATTGATGGCGACTTTCACAGACATGGACGAAGCTCCTCGGAGAATAACGAAACCTTCCGGGCACGCACGCCCGGCGGGGCTGGCAAGTTTACCTCGCCCGCGACCGGGGCGCCCGTCCCGCCGGCGCGCGCCCGCGCAGCTTCGCCCATCGCGGCGATGCCGC
>JAFEFS010000047.1 GCA_018240465.1 Pseudomonadota bacterium | reverse complement strand
TCGCGGATCGCCTCGATCACGTGGCGCGCCTCGTCCTGCTCGTTGTAGGCGGCGTAGAGCGAAATCGGCTGACCCGCGTCGCCCGCAGTCCACAGTTGCTTGCCGAGGCGCTGCGGATTGTTGGCGATGATCGCGTTCGCGGCTTTGAGGATGGTCGCGGTCGAGCGGTAGTTCTGTTCGAGGCGGATCGTCTTCGCGCTCGGGAAGTCGCGCAGGAAGTGCTGCACGTTCTCCACGCGCGCGCCGCGCCAGCCGTAGATCGCCTGGTCGTCGTCGCCGACGACGAACACTTGCCCGGTGGCGCCGGCGAGCACGCGGATCCACGCGTACTGCAAGGTGTTCGTATCCTGGAACTCGTCGATCAGCAGATGCCGCCAGCGCTCGCGATAGTGCGCCAGCAGCGCATCGTCGGTGAGGAACAGTTCGTGCGAGCGCAGCAGCAGTTCGGCGAAGTCGACCAGGCCCGAACGTTGGCATTGCTCCTCGTAGGCCTTGTAGATGTCGACCAGCGTGCGGGTCAGCGGGTTGCCTTCGTGCTCGAAGCTCGCCACGCGTTTGCCTTCGTCCTTGGCCGTGTTGATGAACCATGTGGCCTGACGCGGCGGAAAGCGCGACTCGTCGAGGCCGAGCGCGGCGATCGTGCGCTTGATGAGGCGTTGCTGGTCGTCGCTGTCGAGGATCTGGAACGTCTCCGGCAGCCGGGCCTCGCGCCAGTGCTGGCGCAGCAGGCGGTGGGCGATGCCGTGGAACGTGCCGACCGTGAGCCCGCGCGTGTTGTTCAGCGACGAATGTTCGAGCAGGGTCTGCGCGCGCGTGCGCATCTCGCCTGCGGCCTTGTTGGTGAACGTGACCGCGAGCACCGACCAGGGCGAGGCACGCTCGACTTCGAGCAGCCAGCCGATGCGATGGGTGAGTACGCGCGTCTTGCCCGAGCCCGCGCCGGCGAGTACGAGATAGTGGCCGGGCGGTGCGCTGACCGCCTCGCGCTGGGCCGGGTTGAGATCGTCGAGCAGATAAGAAACATCCATTGCGGCAATTGTAAGGGCGCGCGCATCATTCGGGTCAGTTCTTCATCGAATCGACGATGGACGAGATGCCGTGCTGCGTAGCCTGATGCTTTCCGCGCTGTTGCTGCCGGCGTTCGCAGCGGCGAGCGGGCGGCCGCAGTATCGCGCGGTGTTCGATGCCGCCACGAAAAGCATGCGCGTGCGTGCGTGTCTCGGCGAGGCGCACGCACGAGTGGAATTCGCTGCGGATTCGTCTTGGGCGAAGCGCTTCGTCACCGATGTCGCACGCGGCGACGGCCACCCGCTCGCGGACGAGGACGACGGCTGGAGCGCGCGCGACTGGCGCGCGGGCGAATGCCTGAGTTGGCGTGCCGATCTGGCCGCGATCGCGGCGCAGGACAAGTCGGATGTCGGCTGGCGCATGGGCGAGGACATCGTCGTTGCGCCGCAGTTGTGG
>JAFEFS010000046.1 GCA_018240465.1 Pseudomonadota bacterium | reverse complement strand
TTCCAGGGCGGCAGTTCTGCCGGCCTGGGCGACCTCTACAACTTCGCCGCGATCAACCTGATCTCGACGCCGTCCGAGCGCACCAACGCCTTCGTCAAGGGCACCTACAAGCTGACCGATTCGGTCGAAGCCTACATGAACCTGCTGTACAACAAGACCGACTCGGCATTCCAGATCGCCTCGGTCCCGGTCAGCCTGTTCAGCACGGGCCTGCTGATTTCCTCGAAGAATCCGTACAACCCGTTCGGCGTCGACATCGGCACCAAGAGCGCACAAAATGCTTCGCTGCGCCTGGTCGCGCTCGGTCCTCGCCACCAGAACTACAATACGGAAAACAACCAGGTGACCGCCGGCCTCGGCGGCAATCTGCTCGACACCGGCTGGCAGTGGGATGCAAACATCGGCTTTGGCAAGTTCAGCGCCAACCGCACGCGCGCGGGCTATCTCAACGCCGCGGCGATCACCCAGAGCGGCGCGCTCGGCGCGAACTGCACGCCGGCCAGCGCCGGCCTGAGCAATACCACCTGCCTGAACATCCTCAACCAGTTCGACCCGAACACCGTGACGCTTCTGCAGAAGTACTACGGCAGCACGCTGCACTATCACGCCCTGCAGATCCAGCGCCAGGCCAACGTCAGCGCCAACGGCGACCTGTTCTCGCTGCCGGCCGGCAACGTCAGCATGGCCGCGGGCCTGAGCTACCGCAAGCAGTACGTCGAAACCGACGCCGATCAGGCCACGGTCGCCGATCCGCACAACGGCGGGCGTTGCGGCGGCATCCCGGAAACCTGCACCTCGCCGTTCAGCGGCAACTATGACGTCAAGGAAGCCTACGCCGAGTTGCTCGTGCCGATCGTCAAGGACGCGCCGTTCGCGAACAGCCTCAACCTGATCCTCGGCGACCGTTACTCGAAGTATTCGAGCTTCGGCAGCACCAACAACTGGAAGGCGGCGATCGAGTACAAGCCGCTGGAAGACCTGCTGCTGCGCGGCACGGTGTCGAAGGTGTTCCGTGCGCCGAACCTGACCGAGACCTCGGCCGCCCTGCAGAGCTCGTACGACAACTACGTGTCGCCGGGCGCGGGCTTCGGTTCGTCCAACGGCAACCAGGTGCAGGTGCTCTACTCCGGCGCCAATGTGGCCGGCCAGCCGATCAAGCCGGAAGTCGGTTCGACCTTCGACTACGGCTTCGTCTACGACCCGCACTTCATCGAAGGCCTGAGCGTCAGCGCCGACCTGTGGCGCGTCTACCTGACCGACCTGATCGTGCGTCCGACCGGTCAGACCATCTCCAACTTCTGCTTCGCCGACAAGAACAACCCGTTCTGCAAGTTCATCAATTTCTCCTCGGGCCAGATCGACAGCATCTCCGGCGTCGCCTATACCAACCTGGGCCGCCTCGATGCCGCGGGCGCAGACTTCGCCGCCAGCTACCGGTTGCAGGAAACGCCGTACGGCAACTTCCGCTTCGGCCTTCAGGCCACGTACTACACCAAGTACGACAACACCGTGCCGACGGGCACCGGTACGGCGGTGGTCACCCATGTCGCCGGCGGCTACAACTCGCAGTACGGCAACTTCGCCCGTTGGCGCGCGCTGGGCAGCATCGACTGGTCGATGGGCGATTTCTCGGCTTCGTGGCGCCAGCGCTACCAGAGCCGTGTGCACGTCTTCGCCCTCGGCAGCTACCACGTCGGCTCATGGGTGCGTCACGACGTGTCGGTCGGCTACAACCTGTCGGCGCTCAAGACCCGCGTCGACGTGGGTATCGACAACCTGGGCGACAAGCAGCCGCCGCTGTTCTACCAGGCCGTGACCAACGCCAACACCGACGTCAACACCTACGACACGATCGGCCGCTACTTCTGGGGTCGCGTAACGGTGAAGTTCTAAAAACAACTGGTTGTACTGCAGCCCGCGCGCCCGGCAACGGACGCGCGGGCTTTTTTTTTGCCTTCTCATCGGGCGTGACCATGTCCCTGAATCGGAACCGAACGGAAGTTCCGGGCGCGCCTTGAATGTTTCCTTGTTAAGGATTTGTTGCTAGTATCCGGCGTCATCGAAATTGCGCGTAGGCGTGTTCGTGTGTGCTTTTTCCCCTGGATGGGGAGGAATTTTTTTGTCCCGAAAGATCAACCCTGACGTTGGAGAGTGTATGAAACTCAACGAAATCAACAAGCTATCTTCCTCGGTGCGCCTCGCCCTGACCATGGGCGCCGTGGCCACCGCCGGTATCGCTACGACTGCCCAAGCCCAGAACGCCGACAGCGGCGACAAGAAGAGCCAGAACCTCGAAACCATCGTGGTGACCGGTTCGAACATCCGCCGCGTCGACATGGAAACCGCCAACCCGGTGCTCACCATCGACCACGCCGCGATCGAAAAGTCCGGCAAGGTCACGCTCGGCGACCTGATCCA
>JAFEFS010000045.1 GCA_018240465.1 Pseudomonadota bacterium | reverse complement strand
CCGAAGCGTTCCGCACCGACCTTCGTCAGCGCCGCCGTCAGCGTCGTCTTGCCGTGATCCACGTGGCCGATCGTGCCCACGTTCACATGCGGCTTGGTGCGTTCGAATTTGCCTTTTGCCATGACCTAAAACCTCGGGTAGTTCTTCAAGGTGGAAAGTGAAAAAGTATAAACAGCGGATGATACGACGGCGGTGTTGCTAGCAAATGGTGCTCACGAATGGAATCGAACCATCGACCTCCTCCTTACCAAGGAGGTGCTCTACCGACTGAGCTACGTGAGCGATGGGTTTGCCTCAGCCGTCCTCCATGACGACAAAAAGATCAGACCAGCATCCGTACCGGATTCCTCAAAATCAAGACCGGCATCCATGCCGCAGCATTTGCGAAAACGGTCGCGTCTAAAGCCGCGCCACGTTTTCCACCGCGCAAAAGCCGCGGCACTGGCGCGTCCGGCGCCGATGAACCATCCCGCTTCCGAGCGTCGTTCAATGGAGCGGGAGACGGGAATCGAACCCGCGCTAGTAGCTTGGAAGGCTACAGTTCTACCATTGAACTACTCCCGCCCGGAGTATTTCAGGCCTCGAATGGTGGAGGGAGGTGGATTCGAACCACCGAAGGCATGAGCCAGCAGATTTACAGTCTGCCCCCGTTGGCCGCTTGGGTATCCCTCCGAACTCTCAAAACCTCAGATCAAATACGTCTACGCAAACTCCCGCGGAGGTGGGTGGCTACGGACATCCCGCCCTTCGTCCTTCGGGCGATCCCGCTTCGCGGGACGCGCAAATCCGCTCCCGGCGAATTTGTCGAACACAAAAAGCACGAACCGACAGATTCACGACCAATCTCCGCCGGCCGCCCAAGCAACCCCAACGGAGCCGCCTATTTTCATGCCCCACGCCCCGCCTTGTCAAGGACAGTTTTGCCCTTCAGGCAGTGTGGCTATGGGTCCAGGCCAGATGCGCCGCATCGCGGTAGCGGGCGATCTCCTGCTCGATACTCTTGTCGAGATCCATGAGCTTCTGCGCATAAGTGGCCAAGGCCTTGTCGTCCTCGCTCTGCGGCAGCCATTTCGGCACCGGCGAAGGCTTGCCGTCCTTGTCGGTGGCGACCATGACGATGACGCAATGCGTGGCCAGCTTTTCCTCGCCTGTTTCCAGCCGCCGCGCGATCACATCGACGCCGAAATGCATGCTCGTATTGCCTGTGTAGATCAACTGGCAGTGCACGGTCACCATGTCACCGATCAGAATCGGATTGACGAAACGGATGCCGCCGACCGCCACGGTCACGCAGTATTGCCCGCTCCAGGCAACCGAGCAGGCGTAGCCAGCCTGATCGATCCATTTCATCACCATGCCGCCATGGACCTTGCCGCCGAAGTTGACGTCGGTCGGCTGCGCGAGAAAACAGAAGCGGACTTCGCGGTCGGTTCCGGGCATTTCGAAGCTCCATGGGCGACGTGGATCGGGGAAGTTAGCAGATCGGCAGCCTTGCGGCATCCGTCTGCCGCAATGCGGCTTACGCGCGGCGCGCCGCGGCGTCGCGGGCACGCGCCGCCTGACGGTAACGCTTCGGGGCCATGCCGAACCGGCGCTTGAACAACTCGCCGAATTGCGAGGCGCTGGAAAACCCCAGGCTTTCTGCTATGACAAGCACCAGTTCGTCGGTTTCGAGCAGCTTCCGGCTGGCGAGGTGCAGCCGATGCGCACGCACATAGTCGCTCCAGGCAAGGCCGATCAACTGCTTGAATCGACGGCTGAAATAGGCCGTGGACAGGGCGCAGGCCGCAGCTGCGCGCTGTGCGCCGTGCGCCGCGGCGGGCGCGGCGCGCAAGCGCTCGATGGCGGGACGCAGCCGCTTGAGATCGTTCGGATCGACATCCACGGCAACGCCCTCGACGCGAGGCGCGCGCAGCGCAGCGCACAACAACAATTCGGCCAGCGGCAGCGCCAACGAATCGGCCGGGTCGATATCGGCAAGCCATTCAGCCAGCGCGCGCAGGCGCCCGTACGCCGCGCCGGACGGCCGCGCACAGAACGACTGTGCCAGGAGCGCCAGACCCGGCTTGCGCGCCAAGGCGTCGCCGGCCGCAGCGTCGATCTGGACCAACACCCAGTCGCGTCGCCCGCGTGCCAGCGCAAAGTCGTGCTGCCGCATCGAAGGCACATAGGCAACGCTGCGTGGCCGCAGACGATAATTTCGCCCTTCTGCGACAAATACACCATCAACGTCGCCAAAAATAACCAGTTCGTGCACGTCGTGGAAGTGCGGAAACGGTTCACTCGGCAACGCTTCACGCCCCTGCCGGACCTGCACGACGCGCACCGGCGCACCCGGGCCGAGTTCAACCGGCTCGCAGATCGGGCGATCGAGATGAAGCAGTGTCACGGCGGCCATTGTCGCCGAAGTCCGGCCGCCGGGGCGAAAATTCAGCGGGTACCGAGCAGGCGCACCTGCATGGGCCGCAATGGCGCGTCCGCGGGTACGATCGCCTCACCGTCAAGCAGATCGACCCAACCGGTTCGGGCGATGGCGGCATCCAATCCGGGACGCGCCTCCGTCTGCCCCAGATTGACAATCAGCAATGTCTGGCGCACCCCATCGGAACGCAGGATACAGAGCAGGCTCGATCGGTCGTCGCAAAGGATGCGCTGGCTGCCCGCGCGCAGCTCCGCGCGGTCCCGGCGCAGCGCAAGCAGCTTGCGGTACCAGTAGTAGATCGAATCCGCCTTGCCCTCTTCCTCCTCGAGCGAGACACCGTCGTGCGAGCGGTTGTAGCGCTCGCCCCACCAACGCTCGCCGCCTCGATACCAGATCGCCGAACCCGGCGCTTCGAGGTCGGCCCGCCAGCGGAACGCCTCGCGCACCGGAATCTGGATGCCGTCGGAAATCTCGATGTTCTTCAACTCACGGCCACGCATGCCCAGTTCCTGGCCGTAGTAGATCAGCGGCTCGCCCCGGAGCGCGAGCAGGATCGCCGCGCCCGCGCGTGCGCGCGCCGGATCGTCGCCGACGACGGACATGTAGCGGTCGACATCGTGGTTTTCCAGAAAGATCACCTGACGTTTCCCGCGCGGCGTCTTCGCCTCGGTCGTGCGGATCGCATTGACGATCTCGCGCTTGTCGAGCTTGCTCAGTGCCGCGCGCAGAGGGAAGGCAAAAACGAGATCGGCATGCCCGCGCTTGAGCCAGTCGTCGCCGTAACCCCAGTCGGCCTGCTCGGCGAGGATTCGCAGGTTCGGGCGGCGCGCCTTGAGTTCGCGGAACATCGGCGTCCAGAAGTCGGCAAACAGATGTTTCTCGATGCCCTTGTCATCGAGGTCGTCCATCATGTGGTCGATGCGCAGACCATCGACGCCATCGACCCCGCTGCCGTCCCCGCGCGGATCGATCCAGAACAACATCAGGTTGCGGAAGTAGCGTTGCACCTCCGGCTGCTTGAGATCGACCATCGCAATGCCGTAGTCGCGTCCGTCGTAGCCTTTCCATTTCGGCTTGTCGAGAAAATACTCCGCGACGCAATGCTGCTTGTCGCGCCAGAGCAGGTAACCGGCCCAGGGCGTGTCCGGCTTGCACTTCGACTCCTCCCACCATGGATGACCCTCGGCGACGTACTGGAACTCCTGGTCGAGGTAGATCTTCAGGCCGTGCGCATGGGCCGCGCGCACGAAGGCGAAGTAGTCGTCCATCGTGCCGTAGGCGGGATCGATCGCCTTGAACTCGGTCGCGAAATAGTTGTGGTAGTACGGCGAGGGCTGCAATGGCGTGAGCAGGATCGAGGTGATGCCCAGCCCGTGCAGGTAGTCGAGTTTTTCGGTCAGCCCCTTGAGGTCGCCGATACGATCGCCGTTGCTGTCGCGAAAGCTGCGCGGCATGATGTGGTAGAAAATTTCGTGGCCGGGTGACGACGATGGCGCCATCGCGACTTTCCCCGACGTCGCGCAGGCCGCGAACAGGACGACGGTGAGGCAAGCGGCCAGTATTTTCAGGATTCTCATTCCGGATCTTCCGATACCGTCGTGCCACGCAATACCTCGCCGAAGAAACGCAACGTATCGGCAAGATGCCGCGCCCAGTACGGCCAATCGTGGCCGCCCGCGTTCTCGGCATAGCGATGCGCGACGCCCGCCGCGGCGAGCGCGCGATGCAATGCACGATTGGCTTCGAACAACCCGTCCTCGCGACCGCAATCGAAGCGTAGCGGTGGCAGCGCGCCTTTCGCATCGAGCAATGCGGCGAGGACACTGCGGTCGGCAGGCGCGGCGCTCCAATCATCGCGCCCGTGATCGAGCAGCGCGTCGAGCTGCGCAACATCGGTGATCGCCGAGTGCGCCGCGGCGGCAGCGATGCGCGGCGGATATTTTCCGGCGAGCCTGAGCGCGCCGAAACCACCCATGCTCAGGCCGGCAACGAACAGCGGCGAGCGTTGGGTGCAGCCGGGCACGATCGTGCGCGCCAGCGCCGGCATCTCGTCGACGATCCAGCATTCGGCGTCTTCCGACGAATGCGCGACATACCCCGAACCGTCGCCGGCGAGACCATCCGAAGGCATCAGCAACGCGACCGGCGGCAACACGTCTTCGGTGATCAACCGCGCCGCGGTGAGATGTGCTGCGCCCTTCAGCGCCCACGCCCAGTGCGAACCGTACACACCATGCAGCAACAGCACGATCGGCAGATTCTCGACCTCGCGTGCCTGCGCCGGCACGAACACGCTGACGTCCGCGCGCCGGCGCAGCGCGGCGCTTTTGACCGTGACGAACTGCAATCCATCCGCGTCGATCGCGGGATCGGATCGTTCAATCGTGCGCAGCGGTGACGGATTCTCACTCATGCGATTTGCAGCACCCCCTTGCTGCTGTGCCCGGCAAGCATGTCGTCAAATGCCCGGGCCAACGCCGCGAGCGGATACCGGTGACTGATCAGCGCGGCGAGTTCGAGCCGACCGTGCGCGACCCAATCGAGCAGGCGCGGAAAATCGCGCGCCGGCACGCAGCCACCGTACAACGGCGCCAGGTAGCGCTTGTTCCAGAACAACTGCGGCAGCTCCAGCGTCGCCGGACCGTGCGCGCCGCTGACCTGCAACGCATTGCCACCGTTGCGCGCAAGTCGCAGCGGCAGGAACGCAAGCCCGGGAATGCCGGTCGCCTCGAACGCATGATCGACGCCGCGCCCTTCGCTGAGCACTCGCACCGCCGCGACGATATCTTCGTGGCCACCGTCTGCGGCATGCAGCACATGAGTCGCACCGAACGCCTGCGCGCGATGCAGACGCGCCGGTACGCGATCGATAGCGATGATCGTGCGTGCGCCGGCAAGGCGCGCACCCTGCACGACGTTGAGCCCTACTCCGCCGCAACCGAGCACGGCCACCGATTCACCGCGCGCAACCTCGGCGACGTTGACCACCGAGCCAACCCCGGTCATCACCGCGCAGCCCAGGATACAGACCTGATCGAGCGGCAATGATGACGGCAACGGCGTCAATGCCTCGGCGCGCGTCAAAGTATACTTTGCGAACGTGCCGAGGTGGAACGCACGCTCGATCGCGCGCCCGCGCCAGCGCGTCGCACCGGCATGCGCGCGACTCGTGCCGAAGCGCGCGGGATCGAGTTCGTGGGTACGCTCACACAGCGCGTCGGCGCCACGCCCGCACTGGAAACATGTGCCGCAGGGAATCGCCCAGTTCAGCAGCACCGGCTGACCGGAGGCGAAGCCGGCGACGCCTGCGCCGACCGCTTCGACGTGCCCCGCACCCTCGTGGCCGAGCACGAGCGGCCCGGGCCAATGCAGCGCGGCATGATCGGTGTGACAGACGCCCGCGGCGGCGATCGCGACGCGCACCTCTCCCGGCCCCGGCGCATCGACCTCGATCGTGTCGAGGACGAAACCACCGGCGCCGTCGCCGATCAACGCAGGTCCGCTGACGGCGACCGCAGTCATGCGCGCTCGAACAACACCGGGTTCTTCGGCGTGGCTATGATCTCGCCGACGACCGCACCCGGGCACCAGCGCTCCCAGTCGGCCTGCTGCATCTTGTTGAGCGGGGCCTGCAGGCGCATGTCGCGATCGATGTAGATCACGGTCATGACCGAACGCGGCATCGTCGAACGATTCGGGCCGGCACGATGAAAGGTCCAGCCGAGATGGAAGCTCACTTCGCCAAGTGCGAACGGTTCGTCGACGATGCGAAAGCCCTGCGCGTCGAGATTCGCGGTGATCGCGCGCTCGCTCTCATCGGAAATCTCCAGATCGCGACCGAATTTCTCGCCCTGGCTGCCGGCGTAGAACGCCAGCGGCCCCATGTCCATCGGCACCGCCTGCAAGGGTACCCAGGCGGTGATCGAACGGTCGCTCGCGAGCGGCCAATAGAACTGGTCGGCATGCGCCGGAGTGAAGCCGCCACTCGGCTCCTTGTACAACGACTGGTCGTGGTACAGACGCACACCTTCGACCTGCAACAACGCCGCGGCGAGGCTGGCGAGGCGTTTGCCAAACACGAACTCGCGCGCGAGGCCGCCCTGCTCCCACAGGTTCATCACCTGCAGGAAGGCGCGGTCGTAGGTACTGCGCTGCTCCAGCGGCAGCGTCTGCGTGTTCAGCGCGATCGTCAGCCGCGCGATTTCCGCGCCATAGCGGCGCAGTTCCTCGGCGTTGAATACGTCCTTGAGGCGGATGAAACCGTCACGCCGGAAATCGGCGATCTGCCGTTCCGTCAACGCATGGGGCCTGTCGAGATCGATCGCCACTTGCACGTTTCCTCGGCGGGTTGCAGTCATGGCAATCGTAGGCTCGTTGACACATGCCCGCAGCGGCTGCAGATGTCGAACCACCGCGGAATTCTATCGAATCCATGTCCTCAGTCGCCGCCATTCCGGCACGGGCAGAGGCTCGCGGCATGGTTCAGACGTTGAAGCGGAAATGCAGCACGTCGCCTTCCTTGACCAGGTAGTCCTTGCCTTCGAGGCGCAAGCGGCCGGCATCGCGCGCACCGGACTCGCCCTTGTACTTGATGTAGTCGTCGTAGGCGATCGTTTCGGCACGGATGAATCCGCGTTCGAAGTCGGTGTGGATCACGCCCGCTGCCTGCGGCGCGGTCGCGCCCTTCTTCACCTGCCAGGCACGGACTTCCTTTTCGCCCGCGGTGAAATAGGTCTGCAAGCCGAGCAGCTTGTAGCCGGCACGGATCACGCGGTTCAAGCCCGGCTCGTCGAGACCCATGTCCTGAAGGAAGGCGAGCTTGTCGGTGTCGTCGAGTTGCGAGAGTTCCTCCTCGATCGCCGCACACACCGGCACGACCTCGGCGCCCTCGCCCTGCGCGCGCGCGACGACCTTGTCGAGGAACGGGTTGTTGCTGAAGCCATCTTCCTTGACGTTGGCGATGTACATCAGCGGCTTGAGCGTCAGCAGGAACAGGTCGCGTACCAATGCTTTCTCGTCGTCGTCGAGTCCGGCGGCGCGCGCGGGCTTGCCGTCGTTGAGATGCGCCGCGAGCTTTTGCAACACGGGGCGTCTGGCCAGCGCGTCCTTGTCGCCCGATTTGGCCGAACGCTCGACGCGGGCGAGTGCCTTGTCGACCGAATCGAGATCAGCCAGGGCCAGTTCGGTATCAATCGTGTCGATGTCGGAGATCGGATCGATCTTGCCAGCGACGTGGACGATGTCCGCGTTCTCGAAACAGCGTACGACATGCGCGATCGCGTCGACCTCGCGGATGTGCGCGAGGAACTTGTTGCCCAGCCCCTCGCCTTTCGAGGCGCCGGCGACGAGGCCGGCGATGTCGACGAACTCGATCGAGGTCGGGATGATCTTCAGCGGCTTGGCGATGCCGGCAAGCGCCTCGAGGCGCGGATCGGGCACCGGGACGACGCCGATGTTCGGATCAATCGTGCAGAAAGGAAAGTTCGCCGCGGCAATGCCTGCCTTGGTCAGCGCATTGAAAAGGGTCGACTTGCCGACGTTCGGCAGGCCGACGATGCCGCATTTGATACCCATTGTTGAACCCGTGAGCGGTAAGCAGTCAGCGGTGAGCGGCAGGCGCGTTGTTGCGCTCGCCGCTCACTGCTCACGGCTCACTCCTGCTCGTATGCAGTTTCTTCATTGCTTCGTTGAAATCGCCACGCACCGCCAGCGGCAACACGTCGAGCGAGCGGCCCACCGCATCGAGTATCGCGTTCTCGTCGTCGACGCCCGCGCGTCCGAGCACCCAGGACGTTACGCGGTTCCTGTCACCCGGATGGCCGATGCCCAGACGCAGCCGATGGAACCCGCCGTGCCCCAGATGGGCCATGATGTCGCGCAGACCGTTCTGGCCGCCGTGGCCGCCGTCGAACTTGAGCCTCGCAGCGCCCGCCGGCAGGTCCAGGTCGTCGTGCACGACCAGTGCTTCCTCCGGTTCGATCTTCCAGTAGCGCAGCGCCGATTGCACCGCGATGCCGCTCTTGTTCATGTAGGTCGCCGGCTTGAGCAGCCACAGCGCCTGGCCGTCGAGCGTGATCTTCGCCGTTTCACCATGCAGTTTCGACTCCATACCGAAACGCGCACCGTGCGCCTGTGCGAGGGCGTCGATAAACCAGAACCCGGCGTTGTGCCGGGTTCGCTGATGTTCGGCCCCGGGATTGCCGAGGCCGACGAGCAGCCGCAGTTGCGCCATGACGAGCCGGGTGCCACGCACCCGTCGCACACGGCTTCCGCCACCCCGGGGCAGCGGAAGCCGGAACGATTACTTCTTCTCGTCTTTCTTCGCGGCGGCGGCCGGAGCGGCGGCCGGCGCGGCAGCAGCCGTCGCGCCCGCAGCAACGGCCTCGACCGGAGCGGCCTCGACTTCTTCCTTGAGCTCCTGCGCGGTGACCACCGCGGCGTCGTGCTCCTTGCCCAGACGCAGCTCGGGAATCTCCACACCTTCCGGCAGCTTGATCTCGGACAGGTGCACGATGTCGCCCACGTCCAGGTCGCTCAGATCGACTTCGACATACTCCGGCAGATGCTTCGGCAGGCACGAGATTTCGATGTCGTTGAGCGCGTGCGAGATCAGCACGCCCGCCTTCTTGCCGGCCGGCGACTTCTCCTGGTTGAGGAAGTGCAGCGGCACGCGGATGCGGATCGCCTTGTTCTCGTCGACGCGCTGGAAGTCCAGGTGCAGCAACTGCTGCTTGACCGGGTGACGCTGCAAATCGCGCAGCAGCACCTTCTGCACGTCGCCGTTGAGCGAGAGGTCGAGAATGGCCGAATAGAACCACTCGTGCTGCGAGGCAAGCCAGACGTCGTTGTGTTCGATCTGGATGCTGACCGGGGCGAGTTCGCCGCCGTAGACGATGGCCGGAACCTTGCCCGTGTTGCGCAGGCGGCGGCTCGCACCCCTCCCGTCGTTTTCGCGGCGTTCGACCTTGATTACATGTGAAGTTGCCATTTGTTTTACCTATTGGTATTGCAATGAAGCTGCCTCGCGACAGCCGGAAACTCCTTCGCGACCAAAGGAGTGAATTTCCGGGGCTCGGGGCCCGGGACCCGGAAGAAAAAAAGCCGATCGCTCTGATTCTTCGAATCCCGGGCCCCGGACCCCGGCTGTTACTCAATCCACGTACAACGAACTAACCGATTCGCCGAAGGCGATGCGGCGGATCGTTTCCGCCAGCAATTCCGCCACGCTGAGCTGGCGGATCTTGCCGCAGGCCTTCGCCTCCTCCGACAGCGCGATCGTGTCGGTGACGACGAGCTCGTCGAGCTGCGATCCGTTGAGGTTGCGGATCGCCGGCCCCGACAGGACCGGATGCGTGCAATACGCGACCACGCGCTTCGCGCCGTTCTTCTTCAACACCTCGGCACCCGCGCACAGCGTGCCCGCGGTGTCGACGATGTCGTCGATCAGCACGCAGACCTTGCCCTCGACGTCGCCGATGATGTTCATCACCGCGACCTCGTTCGCGCGCGGGCGGCGCTTGTCGATGATCGCCAGGTCCGCGTCGTCGAGGCGCTTGGCGATCGCGCGCGCGCGCGCAACGCCGCCGACGTCCGGGCTGACCACGATCAGCTCCTCGGGCCGGTTGTAGCGCCAGATGTCGGCAAGGATCACCGGCGAGGAGTACACGTTGTCCAGCGGAATGTCGAAGAAACCCTGGATCTGGTCCGCATGCAGATCCACGGTCAACACATGATCGGTGCCGACCGACGAAATCATCTTTGCCGCCACCTTGGCCGTGATCGGCACACGCGCCGAGCGCAGCCGCCTATCCTGTCGCGCGTAGCCGAAGTACGGAATCACCGCGGTCACGCTCGCCGCCGAGGCGCGCTTGAGCGCATCGATCATCACCAGCAGCTCCATGAAATTTTCCGCGGTCGGCGCCGAGGTCGGCTGGATCACGAACACCTCTTGCCGGCGCACGTTCTCGTCGATCTCCACGCGCACCTCGCCGTCGGAGAACGTCGTCACCTGCGCCTTGCCCAGCGGCACGCTCAACACCCGGCAGATGTCGAGCGCGAGCCGCCTGTTGGCGTTGCCCGAAAAAATCTGCCAGCCGCTGCGTTCGCCGCGATCGAGCGGATAGGTACTGCCGTAGCCCGCCGCCGGATTGATCGTGTTCACGGATTGAAAACCCTTTCAGCCTTGCATCATGCTCAAAAGTGGCTGGGCCGGTAGGATTCGAACCTACGCATGCCGGGATCAAAACCCGGTGCCTTACCGCTTGGCGACGGCCCAATGATTCAGCTATCCCGGCAAGGCCGGGATTCCTCTTGTCTTTTCAGCTTCTCACTTGTCCGATGCGCATCCAGCGCATCAGCCAACGCCGACCGATCCACGCCGCGCGCGCGATACGCGGAAAACTCCCGCGGACAATCACGTACCATAGCCTGCGCCGCATCGTCGGATGGCGCGGCGACGAAAACACAACCGCCGCTGCCGCTCAGACGCGCGTCGCCGTAGCGACCGAGCCAGTCCAGCGCCGCCGCGACATTTGCGTAGCGCGCACGCACGACCGGAGCGAAAACATTGTCCGTTGCAATTCCCGACAGAAAGCTCTCTATTGTCGCTGCCGCGGAATTGCGTGTCAATTCCGCGGCTTGGAACAAAGCTGCCGTTGGTACCGTCTCATGCGGATCGAGAATCACGTACTGGCGCGGCGGCAACGCCACCGGGGTGAGTTTTTCGCCCACGCCTTCCGCCCAGGCGGAATGGCCACGCACGAATACCGGCACGTCGGCGCCGAGACGCAGGCCCAGTTCGGCCAGTTCGTCGACCGCGAGGCCCGTCCCCCACAACTCGTTCAACGCGACGAGCACCGTCGCCGCATCGGAACTGCCGCCACCGAGGCCGCCGCCCATCGGGATGCGTTTTTCGAGCGCAATATCGGCGCCGAATTCGGCTTCGGCATATTCGGCCAGCGCGCGCGCGGCGCGGACGCAGAGATCCCGCTCCGCCGCGACGCCGGGAGCACCATCGACGCGTACGATCTGCGCATCGGTGCGCACGCGCAGGCGCAGCGTGTCGCCCCAATCGAGCAGCTGGAACACCGTCTGCAACAGGTGATAGCCGTCGGCGCGACGGCCGACGATGCGCAGGAACAGGTTGAGCTTGGCCGGTGCGGGCCACACGCTCCAGCCGTCTTCGCCCACGGCCGTCAATCGAGGCTCCACGACTGGATGACGAGCTTGACCTTGTCCTTGCCGCGCCCCGCGAACACCTTCTTCGGCAGCGGCGGCGAGCGATCGTCGAACCAGTCGAGATAATCGACCGTCCAGCCGTCCTGCACGAGTTGCGTGGGCAGATTCCGTTCGTCGAACTGCATCTGCGCCGGATCGGCGGCGACGCGCAGGCCCAGCGCCCAGCGTCGCAGCGCGGCGAACGGCACCTCGGTACCGAGGCGTTCGCGCAGCAGCGCCTGCGGATCGCTGCCGACGTCGGGCTGGGCATCGACGCCTTCGAGGACCGCACGGCCGGCATCGCCGCTGAGCCGCAAGGTTTTGCCATTCGCGCCGCGCACGCTGAACGAGTAGGCATCGCCGTCCTGGCGCCAGCTCAGGTCGCCGGAACCGCCGTTGGCTCCCGACACGGCGATGCGCGCCTCCAGCGTCCAGTGCGACTTGCCGGCCAACGCCGCCTCGCGCGCGTCCTGCGCGGCCAGCGCCTCGGGCGTCGCCGCATGCTGCTTCACCTTCATCGGCGCGCAGGCGGCGAACATCGCGAGCAGCGCCGCGCCCAGCAGCAAGCGAGCGGCGCGCATCGGGAAGCGAGCGGCGAAAATCATCGATCGAACCTGCATCAGTGACGCAATGCGGCGCTCTTGTCGCGCACGGCCCTGAATTCCGAACCCGCCTTCCACTCGGGCCAGCGCGCGGAATTGGCAAGGTCGCGGCCGATGTCGTACATCAGCGCAATGTCCTCCACGGCCCCATCGAGTTTCCAGTCGGGGCCGTAGGCATCGCAGGGCTGGTGGTAGCAACGACCGGTGTAGTCATCGACCCACTTCTGCCCTGCTGCGCGACCCCCGTCGACGAGATCGGAAGCCCCGGCGATGCCCATCATCAGCAGCACCGGCACGCCGCGCTTGGCGAACGAGAAATGATCGGCGCGATAGAACAGGCCGCGCTCCGGCAGGCTTTCGGGCGTGATCGAGCGCCCTTGCGCTCTGGCAAAGCGCGCGAGGTCGTCCTCGAGGCTGTCCTGGCCGCCGCCGACAAGAATCACGTCGCGCGCCTTGCCGGCGGTTTGCAGCACGTCGATGGTCAGGTTGGCGACGGTTTTTTCCAATGGGTAGACCGGATCGAGCGCATAGGCTTCCGAACCGAGCAGGCCACGTTCCTCCGCGGTCCAGACGCCGAAGACGATACTGCGCTGCGGCGCCGGCTGCGCCTTGAACTGACGCGCGATCTCGATGATGCCGGCGACGCCGATACCGTCGTCGTTGGCACCGCGGCGGATCGTGTTGCCTTGCGTGTCCGCCGGCCCTTTGCCGTAGGCGTCCCAATGCGCGCCATAGAAGACGACTTCGTCGGGATGCCTCGTGCCGGCAATCTTCGCCAGCACGTTGTGGCTTTCGACTACTTCGTGCTCGACCGGGATGTCCGCCGAGAACGTCTCGCCCTTGAGCGTGACCGGGCGAAAATCCGCGCGCCGTGCCGCCTTGCGCTGCGCGGCGAGATCCAGACCCGCATCGGCGAACAACTTCGCCGCCGCCTCGCCGGCGATCCAGCCCTGCAACGCGAGGCTGGTCAGCTTGTCCGGCGCGCGCACGATGTCAAAGTTTTCGCCGTGGGGGCTGACCACCACGTTCCAGCCGTAACCCGCGCCCGGCGTATCGTGCACGATCAGCGCGCCGATCGCGCCATGGCGCGCGGCTTCCTCGTATTTGTAAGTCCAGCGGCCGTAGTACGTCATCGTCTTGCCGCCGAAGCGGCCGTATACCGGCTCGTCTTTCGCCGCTTCGAAATCCGGGTCGTTGACCAGAAACACCGCGACCTTGCCCTTGAGATCGACGCCCTTGAAGTCGTCCCATTGACGCTCCGGTGCGTGCACGCCATAGCCGACGAACACCAGCGGCGCATGCCCGATCCGCGCGCGATCGTCCGGGCGGACCGTCGACAGGTACACCTCCTTGCCGCGCTGCCATGACTGCACGCTGCCGCCGACATCGATGCCGAGCGTTGTCGGCTCGCCGAGCCTCGTGTGCAGCAACGGCGCCGCCTGTACCCAACTGCCGTCTTTGCCGCCCGGCTGCAGGCCGAGCGCCTCGAACTGGCCGATCAGATAGCCTACCGAACGTTCCTCGCCAGGCGTGCCGGGTGCGCGGCCTTCGAAGAAATCCGAAGACAAGGTTTGCACCGTGGTCGCGATGCGGTCAGCGCTGAGTTGCTGCGCGGCGACGGGCAAGGCGAGGGCACAGAACGACAACGCAAGGGGCAGAAGTTTCATTCGGGCACCAATCTGAGAGAACGGCGGATTCTATGCCGAAAATCTTCGCGACGACGCGTATCCGCGACTACGACGCCAACCGCTTGATCGTTTCGAGCAGGACCTTGTTGCCGGCGTCCTGCTTGCGCCCTTCCTCCCAGACCTGACGCGCTTCGTCCTTGCGCCCGGAGACCCACAACACCTCGCCCAGGTGCGCGGCAATCTCCGGATCGCGTTGCTTGGCGTAGGCACTGCGCAGTTGTTCGACCGCCGCGTCGAGGTTGCCGAGGCGATACTGCACCCAGCCCATGCTGTCGATAATCGCGGGCTCGCCCGGCTTGAGCACGAGCGCCTTTTCGATCAGGCTGAGCGCTTCGGTCTTTTTGTCGGTGCGGTCGGCGAGGGTGTAACCGAGCGCATTCATTGCATCGGCGTTGTCTGGCTTGAGTTCCAGCACGCGGCGCAGGTCGCGGATCGCCTCGTCGACACGATCGGCACTTTCGCAGGCGAGTGCGCGCGCATAGAGCAGGCGCGTGTCGTCGGGCAGCGCCTGCAGACCACGATCGTAGACCGCGATCGCATCGGCCGGGCTCTTGCCCTTGCCACCCCTCAGTTCGGCCTCGAGCAGAAACACCTCGCCCAGCGACTTCGCCTCGTCGGCGACGCGCGCCTCGAGTTCGTGCAGCAGGCTCATCGCCGCGGCCACGCGACCGCTGTCGTGCAGCAGGATCGCGGTGCGCTGCTGCGCATCGAACCACTCGTCTGCGCCCTCGTCGATGTCCGCGTACCACTTGAGTGCGTCGGCGTTGCGGTCGGCGAGTTCGCTAAGCTGCCCGAGCAACAGCAGGCGCATCGGTGGACGCGGCTGCGATTCGACGAGTACCTGGCGATACAGGGTTTCGATCGGGGCCTTGTTCGCCTTCGCGTCGCCGTGGGCCAGATAGGCCGCGCGCGCCGCGTAGGTGCGATCGTTCTGCGGCCCCTGCGCCAGCACCGCCGAGGCCTGCGCATAGTCGCCGAGATCGCCGAGCAGCGCGGCGTAGGCGACGCGCAGGCGCGCATTGTCGTCGCGCGCCGAGGCACCGCTGGCGGGCTTCGCTTTGCGCAACGCCTCGGCGAACAGCTTGCGTGCGCCATCCCTGTCGCCCGCGCCAATCTTCACCTGCGCCGCCCACGCGTAGGTCTCGGGCGTATGGAATCGGTCGATCGCGCGCTGGGCGAGCGTCTTTGCAATGTCGCTGCGGTCGAGCCGCATGGCGAGCTGACCGACCGCGATCCACAGCTGCGCATCGTTGCCAAGATCGACCGCCTGCAAGGCGTTGCCCGGCGTCGCCGCGTCGCCGCGCAACAGGCGCTCGAAAATCAGCGCGGCGGCGGTCTTGTTCTCGGCCCCGAGCAAAGCCTGCGACACCGCGCGCCAGCCGCTGCTGCCGGGACGATGCGCGAGCCAGGCCAGGTCGACGAACGCGGCGTCGTCCGCGCCGGCATGCAGCGCGAGCATCGCACGTGCCTGGCGCACGCCGACTTCGTCGCCGTGCAGCGCCTGCCAGCGCAACAGCGCGGAGTGCGCAGCTTCCCACTGCCTGCCGGCGATGGCGATATGCGTGGCCTGTTCGGCGATCGCCGGATCCTCGCTCGCCTGCGCCGCGTCGACGTAGTGGCGCGCCGCGTTGGCCGTATCCGAGTCGACCAGTGCGAGTTCGCCGGCAAGCAGGTTGGCGATCAGATCGCGCTGGCGCGGATCGGGGGCGATATCCAGCCGTTGCAGCGGCTGCGGCGTGGCGGCCGACGCAGCCGGTTTGCCCGCAGGAGCCGACGCACAAGCGGCAAGCAGCGCGGCGGCGGCCAGCAAGCCCCATTCACGCGGTCCGAACGAATATGCTTTCACTGTCTGTTCCACCTGCGGCGTATCGTCGCTACCCGCCCGACCCGGAGCACGAACGCCTGATTTCAAACCGCTTCGCGCCGCCGCTTGCTTGATATCGCAGGGCACGGGCCGCACAATTTCGCGTCGATGCGGGCTTTCCAGCGCCCGCCGCAAGCTTAACCGATTCCCTCGAACATGGCCCTGATCGCCCTCGGACTCAACCACCTGACCGCGCCGCTGGAGCTGCGTGAGAAGGTCGCGTTCGCGCCCGAGGCGACGGCCGGCGCGCTCAGCGATCTCGCCCGCCAGCCCGGCATCAACGAAGCGCTGATCCTGTCGACCTGCAACCGCACCGAGCTATACGTCGAAGTCGAGGCGGGTGCGGAAGACGCGGCCCAGCGCTGGCTGCTCGATCACCATGGATTGACCCACCGCCGGCTCGACGAGTTCCTCTACCGGCACGAGGACAACGCCGCCGTGCGCCACCTGTTCCGTGTCGCCACGGGTCTCGACTCGATGGTGCTCGGCGAGCCGCAGATCCTCGGCCAGGTCAAGGACGCCTACCAGGTCGCGCGCGATGCCGGCACGTTGCGCACCTCGATGGAGCGCCTGCTGCAGCAGACCTTCGCCGTGGCCAAGCGCGTGCGCACCGACACGCGCATCGGCGCGAATCCGGTTTCGGTGGCCTATACCGCGGTACGCATGGCCGAGCGCCTGTTCGCCAATCTCGCCGACGCCTGCGTCATGCTGATTGGTGCGGGCGAGACGATAGAACTCGCCGCGCGCCACCTGTCCGAATCCAGGGTGCGCCGCCTGATCGTCGCCAACCGCACGCTGGAGAATGCGCAAACGCTGGCCGCGCGTTTCGGCGCCTACGCCATTTCACTCGTCGACCTGCCGCAGCACCTGGCCGAGGCCGACATCGTCATCTCCTCGACCGCAAGCACCATACCGGTACTCAGCCGCGCCCTGGTCGAGAACGCGATCCGCGCGCGCAAGCGCCGGCCGATGTTCCTCGTCGACATCGCCGTGCCGCGCGACGTCGACCCGGCCGTCGCCGATCTCGACGACGTGTTCCTGTACACGGTCGACGATCTGAAGCAGGTGATCGAGGACAACCTGCGCTCGCGCCAGACTGCGGCCGGCGAGGCCGAGGCGATCATCGACCTGCAGGTCGAACACTTTCTCGCCTGGCGCCGCGCGCTGGCCGTGCGCAACCCGCTGGCGACGCTGCGCTCCGACGCCGAGGCGCAACGCGACGCAACCCTGGACAAGGCGCGCGCCCTGCTCGCGAGCGGACGCACACCCGAGCAGGCACTCGAATTTCTCGCCCACACGCTGACCAACAAGCTGCTGCACGCGCCGAGCGCCGCCCTGCGCGCCGCCGCCCTGCGCGGCGACGTCGAACTGTTGCGCGCCGCCGAGGCGCTGTTCGATTCCTCTTCATCGGCGAAAGAATGACGCAGAAGCGTTGGGCCAGGGATTACACGGATATGCACGGATAGAACAAAATCAAAATACCGCCTTATCCGTGCCATCGGTGCAATCCGTGGCAAAATTTGCCGTCTATGAACCCATCAATAAGGCGCAAGCTCGACGAGCTTGCCGAGCGTCACCAGGAAGTCTCCCTGCTGCTCGCCCAACCCGACGTCCTCGCAGACAACGCGCGCTTCCGCGACCTGTCGCGCGAGTTCGCCCAGCTCGAACCGCTGACCACCTCGTTGCTCGCCTACGACGCCGCCGGCAGGAATCTCGAAGCGGCGCGGGCGATGCTCAAGGATCCCGAGCTGAAGGAACTCGCCGAGGGCGAGGTCGCCGAACTCGAGGTCCGGCGCGAGGCGCTCGACCATGAATTGAATCTGCTGCTGCTGCCCAAGGATGCGCGCGACGAGGCCAACATCTTCCTCGAAGTGCGCGCCGGCACCGGCGGCGACGAGGCGGCGATCTTCGCCGGCGACCTGTTCCGCATGTATACGCGCTACGCCGAGACGCAGGGCTGGCGCGTGGAGATCCTGTCCGCCAATCCCGGCGAGCACGGCGGCTACAAGGAGGTCATCGCGCGCGTCGAGGGCAAGGGCGTGTTCTCGAAACTGAAATTCGAGTCGGGCACGCATCGCGTGCAGCGCGTGCCGGAAACCGAGGCCCAGGGCCGCATCCACACCTCGGCGGCGACAGTCGCGATCCTGCCCGAGATGGACGAGATCGAGGACGTCGAATTGAATTCCGCCGACCTCAAGGTCGATACCTTCCGCGCGTCGGGCGCCGGCGGCCAGCACGTCAACAAGACCGACTCCGCGATCCGCATCACCCACCTGCCGAGCGGCATCGTCGTCGAATGCCAGGACGAACGCAGCCAGCACAAGAACCGGGCGCGCGCCATGTCGCTGCTCAAGGCGCGCCTCACCGACGAGCGGCGCAGCAAGCAGACCGCGGAACAGGCCGAGTCGCGGCGTCTGCAGGTCGGCTCGGGCGACCGCAGCCAGCGCATCCGCACCTACAATTTTCCGCAGGGGCGCATCACCGACCACCGCATCAACCTGACCCTGTACAGCCTGCCGGCCATCGTCGACGGCGCTCTCGATCCGCTGCTCGGCCCGCTGACCCAGGAATACCAGGCAGACCAGATGGCCGCCTTGACCAAAAGCGGCTTGACCGAAGGCGGCCTCGGCGGATGAACGCCGCGCTGCTGCCGGCAACACTGGATACGATCGCCACGCTGATCGAACGCGGCGACTTCACCGGCGCCGAGCGCCGTGCGCAGGCCGCGCTGCAGACCCTGCCGCCGCATGCGGAAATCTGGCGCCTGCTCGGCATCGCGCAGATCCGGTCGGGGCGCATCGACGCGGCCGCGCGCTCGCTGCAGCAGGCGCATCGGCTCGACCCGAATTCGGTCGAGGTGCTGTGCAATCTCGCCGCGGTCGAAATCCAGCACGGCGACACGGGCAGCGCCACGCGCCTGCTCGAACGCGCCTTGCGGCTGGCGCCGAATCACGTTGGCGCGCTCAACAATCTCGGCCGTCTGCGCCATCAGGTCGGCGACTATCCCGGCGCGGCGCAATGCTTCGAACGCAGCCTGCGCGAAGAACCGCACCGCGCCGAAACCTGGTTCGATCTCGCCAATGCCAGCGCCTCGCTGCACGACTTCAGCGCCGCGGAATCGCACCTGCGCCAGGGCCTCGCTCTTGCGCCGCGCTCGGCCGATGGCTGGTACGTACTCGGCTACATCTACGAACGCCAGGGTCGCCTCGACGACGCACTGCAGCCGTATCGCAACTCGATGGAACTGAGCCCGCGCCCGCACACCGCGCACAACCTTGCCTTGGTCGAGGATCAACTCGGCGACTGGCAGGCAGCGGCGCGCACAATGGAGCACGCGCTGCAGCTTGCCCCCAACCTGTTCGAAGCCCTCAGCCAACTGGTCTACATCAAGCGCCGGCTGTGCGAGTGGCGAGGTTTGCCCGAACTCGCGGCGCGGCTCGTCGCCGGCGTCGACGCGCAGCGTCCGGGCATCCTGCCGTTCTCCCTGCTCGTCGAGGAAACGACGCCGGCGCAGCAGCTTGGCTGTGCGCGTACATTCGCGCGGCAATTCGCCGGCCCGACCAGCGCCCCCGACCGGGTCGGAGGAGAGGGCTCTCCGCTGCGCGTCGGCTTCGTCTCCTCCGGGTTCAAGGAACACGCCACCGGCCTGCTCGTGGTCGAACTGATCGAACGCCTGCGCGCGACGGGCCTGACCACGGTCGCGTTCGCAACCACAGCCGGCGACGGCAGCGAACTTCGTCATCGCCTCGAACACGCGTTCCACGAGTTCCACGATGTCGGCCGACAGGCGCCCGAAGCGATCGCCGAACGCATCCGCGCCGCGCACATCGACGTGCTGATCGATATCGACGGCTACTGCATGAACTCGCTGCCGCGCATCTTCGCGCTGCGGCCGGCGCCGATCCAGGTCAACTGGCTCGCCTACCCCGGCTCGCTCGGTGCGCCGTGGTACGACTATCTGATTGCCGACGACTGCGTGGTTCCACCCTCGCAGCGCGCGCACTACGACGAGAACATAGCGACACTGCCGCGCTGCTATCAGCCGACCGACACGACCCGCATCGTGCGCGAAGCACCATCGCGCGAGGCGCTGGGCCTGCCTGCCGACGGTTTCGTCTACTGCTGCTTCAACGCCAGCTGGAAGATCACGCCGCAGAGCTTCGCGTTGTGGGTGCACATCCTGCGCGAGGTGCCCGACAGCGTCCTGTGGCTGCTCGACGAACGCCCCGGCAACGGCGTGATCGAACGCCTGCGCGACTCCGCAAGGCGCGCGGGAGTCGATCCGCTGCGACTGATCTTCGCAGCGAAGACCAACCACGCCGACTATCTTGCGCGCTATCGCCGCGCCGACCTGTTCCTCGACACGAATCCGTACAACGCGCACACCACCGCCTCGGACGCACTCTACGCCGGTTGCCCCGTGCTGACGCGACCCGGCGACACGTTTGCCTCGCGCGT
>JAFEFS010000044.1 GCA_018240465.1 Pseudomonadota bacterium | reverse complement strand
TGCAGCCCGACGCGACCTACAGCCTCACGGTCAGCGCGATCGGCACAGATCGACAGGGCAATCCGGTCCTGCCCGGCACCGAAATCAAGTTCGGCCTGATTGACGGGCCGCAGGATCCGAACTTCACCGCGACCTGCAGTGGCCTTGGCGCATTCCAGATCTGCGGAGCGCAGGGCAATCCGCAACCGGGAGGCATCTACTTCAGCTCGCCCGACGGTCGCTTCAAGACCACGGGTGGCGGCGGTGGCCCCGGCGATACGTTGATCGTGTTCGGCAAGCAGGCGCATGGTGCGCCTGCGGGCAACGATGATCTTGAAAGCGCGCTGCCGATCACCGGTATCGCCAGCGATACGCAGCTGTTCACCCTGTTCCCGTTCAACCGCAACGACACGACCGGCACCTCGATGCTTCCGGGGCCGCTGCCCTACGTGATCGGCCGTGCCACGATCGGCAACATCAATTCGCCGGCGAAGACGGACAGCTCGGGCGCGGCGACGGTGACCGGCACGGCGACGACGAAGCTCAACTACCCGGTGTCCAGGCTCGGCCGCAGTGTCGCCATCTGGGCGCAGGGCACGGGTCCGGATACGGCATACCTGGACGCCAACGGCAATCCGACCACGCGCCTCGTCACCGATGCGATCGTCACCGTGTATCCGGCAGTGGCGGACCTCAGCGTCAGCGCCAGCCCGAATCCGATCACCGGCAACATCACCGTGCCGATGACGGTCTGCGTCGTCGATGCGCTGCGCGTGCCGATTCCGGGCATGCGCTTCAACTTCAGCTTCAGCAACCTCGGCGCGGGCTCGGGTACGGTCGACGGAATTGACACCACGGGCTGGACGCATGATGCGACCGACAGCACGGGCTGCGTCGTCGCAACGGTAACCACGCAAGGCATCGCCAGTTCGGGTGGCAGTGGCGGCTCTTCCGGCACGCCGACGCTGACCTTCGTCGCCGCAGGCTACGCCGCCGGCAGCAGCGCGTCGGTGGCGATCCCGATCAACGCCGGCGGCAATCTGGTCCTGCTCGCTTCGCCGTCGTCGCTCGGCGGCACCGGCGGCAACGTCAGCCTCACCCTGCTGTCGAGCAACGGCAAACCGGTTCCGGGCGCGCAGCTGACCGGCACCTGCACCGGCGACACGGTGAGCCTCGACTCCGGCCCCGGCACGACCGACAGCAACGGCCGCACCAGCGCGAGCATCAGCGCCAACCTCAACAACTACGGCAGCGCCGGCAGCGGCTCCTGCACGTTCGCCACTGCCAGCGGCTCGCCAACCGCGACGGTGAACCTCAAGGGCGTCAATTTGTGCCTGACGGATCCAACCAATGCGGCATGTACCTCCGGAGGTACGGGTGGCGGCAGCGGCAATGGGCTGACGATCATTGTCACCACCGGTCCTTCAACCAGCAATGCGTCGGTATCGGTAGCCGGAGTTCCGCAGTTCTCGCCGCCCCCCACCTGTTCGGTGTCGGCCGTAAGTTCGACCAAGACCTGCACGTACACGATTCCCACTACGGTGACCCAGGTTACCTTGTCGTCGAATCCCGGCACGGGCACGTGGAGTGGAGATTGCGGTAGCGGCAGCGCGGGCTCTCCGTACGTGCTTGCGATCGGGGGTGCGGCAAAAACCTGCACCGCTACGTTCCCCTGAATCTTCTCCAGCAAGTAGCCCGGACGCAGCGCAGCGAAATCCGGGACGCCCCTCATCGCCTTGCCTTCAAACCCCCGCACTCGCGGGGGTTTTCTTCGACGATGCGTTGCGCACGTTCCCGGATTGCGCCGCGGCGCAGCTTCATCCGGGGCTACGGCGGTACGCCGCGCTCCGCTACCGCCGACAGGCTGTCAACCCTGCCATAAGTTGGGGAAACCTTCCTGCTCCCGATGTGGTCAGAGCTCGCGCCGCATGCCACCGGGCGTGCGATCATTTCGATTCCGGATCAGCCACAGCCATGGACATGCCAGACAATGCCGCGCCCGCCAGCTTGATCGGCGCCTTCCACACCCTGCGCGAGGAACTCTCGGCCTGCATCATCGGCCAGAGCGCACTCGTCGACCGCCTGCTGATCGCGCTGCTCGCCGACGGCCACCTGCTCGTCGAGGGCGCGCCGGGTCTTGCCAAGACCCTCGCCGTGAAAGAACTCGCCGCACGCATCGAGGGCGATTTCCACCGCATCCAGTTCACCCCCGACCTGCTGCCGGCCGACCTGACCGGTACCGAAATCTACCGCCCGCAGACCGCGAGTTTCGAGTTCCAGAGGGGGCCGATCTTCCACAACCTGCTGCTCGCCGACGAGGTCAACCGCGCGCCGGCCAAGGTGCAGTCGGCGCTGCTCGAGGCGATGGGCGAGCGCCAGGTCACCGTCGGCCGCACGACGTATCCGCTGCCGCCGCTGTTCCTGGTCATGGCGACGCAAAATCCGATCGAGCAGGAAGGCACGTATCCTCTACCCGAGGCGCAGCTCGACCGCTTTCTCATGCACGTGCGCATCGGCTATCCCGACGGCGCTTCGGAGGCCGCGATCCTCAAGCTCGCGCGCGAACGCGCACGCGAGACGCTGCGCGAGACCGTCGTGCCGCAACGTCTGCTCAACCAGAACCAGATCTTCGCTGCGCGTGCCGAGGTGCTGAACCTGCATCTCGCGCCCGCACTCGAGGAATACATCGTCCAGCTCGTGCTCGGCACGCGCACGCCGAAGGCCTACGGCAACGACCTGTCGCGCTGGATCGCCTACGGCGCCAGCCCGCGCGGCACGATCGCGCTCGACCGTTGCGCCCGTGCGCACGCCTGGCTCGCCGGCCGTGATTTCGTCGCTCCCGAGGACGTGCACGCGGTCGCGACCGACGTGCTGCGTCATCGCGTGTTGCTCAGCTACGAAGCCGAAGCTGAAGGCGTGGCGCCGGAGCGCGTCGTTTCCGCGCTGCTTGATCGAGTTCCTTTGCCGTAGTGCTCCTCATTGCTGTCGGAATGACGGTGTAACAAGACCCGACTCAGTTCCGAACACCTCACTTCAGCAACGCATGTCCTCAGTTACAGTCACCCTCGACGATCTCCTCGCCATGCGCTTGCGCGCCGCGCGCCTGGCGCAGTTCGCGCAGCGTGTCGCCGGCAGCCACGCGGCGGTGCATGCTTCGCGCTTCCGCGGGCGCGGCGTCGATTACGCCGAGTCGCGTGCGTATCAGCCTGGCGACGACATCCGCCAGATGGACTGGCGCGTCACCGCGCGCACCGGCCGTCCGCACACCAAGCTGTTCACCGAGGAGCGCGAGCGCAGCGTGCTCGCCGTGCTGAGCTGCAATCCCGGTTTGCGTTTCGGCACGCGCGTGCGCTTCAAGTCGGTGCAGGCTGCGCGCACCGCGGCGCTGCTTGCCTGGGCGACCGCGCTGTCGGGCGACCGCATCGGCGCGATCGGCTACGGCCCCGGCCTCAACGCCGAGGTGAAGCCGGGCGGCGGCGTGCGCGGCGCGTTGCGCTGCCTGCGTGCATTCGTCGAATGGGACGCGGTCGTGCGCGGCGCGAAGGAAACCGTGCCGCTGTCGCAGGCCCTGCAGCGTGCGCGGCGCCTGGCGCGGCCCGGCACGCAGGTCATTTTGCTCAGCGACGGCTTCGACTGCGATGAGGCCGCCGAAGCGGCATTGACGATGCTTGCCGAGCACTGCGACGTTGCCTCCGTAATCCTCAGCGATCCGCTCGAACACATCGCGCCGCCGCCGGCCAACTACGCCTTGCAAGGCGACGATGGTCCGGTGCTGATTGACTTCGCCGCGCAACGTACGCGCGCGCGTTGGCCGCAGTGGTTCGAGGGGCAGCGTGCGGGCTTTCTCGCCATGCTCAAGCGTCGCGGCCTCAATTCGATCGTGCTCGACACATCGAGTGAGCCGGAGGCGGCGTTGCGCGGCCTGCTCGGTTTCGATGCGCGCAAGAAGAAGACGGGTTGAGATGCTGCAAGCCGCCGCCATGCAAGGCCCCCAGTTGCGCGACATCCACCTGCCCGCGCCACCGTCGTGGTGGCCGCCCGCGCCGGGCTGGTGGCTGCTGGCGATTCTCGTGCTCGCGTTGTGCACGGCTCTGTTTCTGTACTTCCGCAGGAAGATGCAGCACCGCCGCCGGCGCCGCGCGCTGCTCGCCGAATTCGAGCGCGCCGCGGCGGCGCGCACGGATGCGCCCGCGCTCGCCGCGGCGCTGTCGGCTTTCCTGCGCCGTCTTGCGATACGCACGACACCGTCCGCGGCCACGCTCGCGGGCGAGGCATGGCTGGCGCACCTGGATGCCCGACTCGGCGGCGAGGAATTTTCCCGAGGCGTCGGCCGTGCGCTGGTCGAGGCGCCGTATCGCCCGCTGGCCGAATTCGATGCGCCGGCACTGATCGCGCTCGTGCGCCGCGC
>JAFEFS010000043.1 GCA_018240465.1 Pseudomonadota bacterium | reverse complement strand
TGGTTCAGGGCGTTGTAGGCGATCGCGCGGCCGTTGCCGCTGGTCTGATTGCCGTCCGTGTCGTAACCGTAGGCGATGCCGCCGACGAAGATCGCCGCATGCGGGCTGCCGAGGCTGCCGTGCTGGGCGCAGCCGGCAGGGCCGGCGTATTGGTAGGTGACCGTGCCGCCGGAGAGCGGGGATTTGGTGCAGAGGTTGCCGAGCATGTCGTAGCTCAGGCGGAGCATCGGGATCGTGGACGGCACGGCGCCGTTGATCTTGACGAGGCCGGCGCTGTTGAGCCGGTTGAGCGCATCGTAGATGAAGCTCTTCGAGGTGGTGGCACCGTGCACGGCGCGGGTGCGCGCAGCCATCTCCTTCACTCAGACGCCAGCTTCCCATAGCGCATCCTTCGGATTGTGTTCGCATTCCTTCGAGGGAATCGACGTTTCGCTCTACTGGCGGGCAAATTGTTGCAATGCTCACGTGCCAAACCATGACTACGGTCTTACTTCGCACATCGCGACCCGTCCCGGGGGACCATAACGTTCAGAAGTGACGCCCATCGGAACAACGCTCCATCGGCCACGCGCGGTCGTGCCGCTGCGGACTGTCCAGCCGGCGCGGGTGGCGCGGGCGCGAACGCCTGCACGAAGGCGGTGCGGATTGCTCTATCCTTTGCAGGTCTGCATTCGATGGCGCGCCAGCATGGACCTGAGCTATATCCTGAACCACCTCGGTGAAGATCGCGCGGCACATCGCGGCGCGGTGTCGCCGCCGATCTACCAGAGTTCGATCTTTGCGTTCCCGACGGTGGATGCGTTCCGCCATGGCTTCCGCGACGAGCTAGGCAACACGATCTACACACGCGGCAACAATCCGACGGTGGAAGTGCTGCGCAGGAAGGTCGCCGCGCTCGAAGGCGCGCAAGACTGCCTGATGTTTTCCAGCGGTGCGGGCGCGATCTCCGCGGCGGTCATCGCCAGCGTTGCCGCAGGCGATCACGTGATCTGCGTCGCCCGCCCGTACTCGTGGACGCGCGCGGTGCTGCGCGATCTGCTCGGTCGCTTCGGCGTGACGACGGACTTCGTCGACGGCACGGATACGGCGAACTTCGCGAGTGCCATCACGCCGCAAACGAAGCTGATCGTGCTCGAAAGTCCGAATTCGATGACCTACGAGCAGCAGGATCTCGCCGCGGTTGCGAATCTGGCCAAGGCACATGGTATCCGCACGCTGTGCGACAACAGCTACGCTACGCCGTTGAACCAGTCGCCGCTCGCGCTCGGCATCGACATGGTCGCGCACTCGGCGACCAAGTATCTCAACGGCCACAGCGACGTCGTTGCCGGCGCGCTGTGCGCGAGCGAGGCGATCGTCCGCGAGGTGTTCAAGAAGGCCTACATGGTCTGCGGCGCGGTGATGTCGCCGCACGACGCGTGGTTGATGATCCGCGGCCTGCGTACGCTGGCGGTGCGCATGGAGCGCATCGCGCGCACGACGGGCGAGGTGCTCGCGTTCCTGCAGACGCATCCGAAAGTGGAAAAAGTATACTGTCCGCACGACGTGGGCAATCCGCAATTCGGCTTGACGCGGACGCAGTTGCGTGGTGCGAGCGGCTTGCTGACGGTGGCGCTGCGCGCGCCGGATGTGGCCGGCGTCGAGCGCTTCTGCAATGCGTTGCGGCGCTTCCTGATGACGGTGTCCTGGGGTGGCTACGAGTCGCTGCAGTTCCCGGTCTGCGCGGTTTACCCGGCAGATGCGCCGCTCGTGCCTCCTGCGGGCGGCGCGGGACTCAACTACGTGCGTCTGTCGGTGGGGTTGGAGGAGCCCCAGGCGCTGATCGCCGACCTGCGTCAGGCGCTGGCGGCGATATAGGTGCAATTTTGCGGCCGCGGAACGGTTCCCGCGATGCCACAAGTCGCCACCGATTCGCCATGCGGCCGCGTCAGGCTATGGGCGCGGTGGAATAGTTCGTAGAATCGCATAGGGGTTGATCTGTTTTGTGCTGGAATTGCGTCCTTGTGGACGCGAAGTATCCCGCGCGCATGCGCTCGAGACACCAAGGGACGAAGGCATCATGGGGCTGTTGAACTTCATCTGGAACCTGCCGCTGATGTTGCTGCGGCTGGTCGGCGCGGTACTGTCGTTTTTTTTCGGTCGCATGGGCTGGGATGCGCCGCCGTGGGCGCGCGCGGTCGGTGCGGGGTGGAACCGGCTCGGCGGCGCGGTGCAGGCACGGCCCGCACGCTCGGCGGGCATCCTCGCGGTGTTGCTCGTGCTCGGCGTCGGCGGCGCGGTCGGCTATCGCGCGTGGCGCGATCGGCCCAGGCCCGTGGTCGAGGCGCCGGCAACGTTCGCCGCACAGGCGCCGCTGCTGACCGGCTACGATGAGGAGGCGCGCAAGCTGATCCTGCATCCGCTGCACGTGACCTTCAGCCGCTCGGTCGCGCCACTGGCGCTGGTCGGCAAGTCGCCGACCGCGGGCATCGCGATGCAGCCTCAGCTTGCCGGCACCTGGACCTGGCTCAATGATCGCGAACTGAATTTCCTGCCCAAGGACGACTGGCCGGTCGGTCAGAAGTATGCGGTCGTGTTCGATCCCAAGCTGGCGTTTGTCGATCACGTCAAGATCGACAAGGATCGCTTCGATTTCGCCAGCGCGCCGTTCAAGGTCAGTGTTGCCCAAGGCGAGTTCTACCAGGATCCGCAGGACGCGACGGCGAAAAAGGTCGTGATTCACGCGCGCTTTACCCATCCGGTCGATCCGGCGAGCTTCGAGAAGGCCGTGAGCCTGAAGCTGGCAGGCACGAAGCTGGCGTCGACGCCGAAGAAATTCAGCGTCACCTACGACGAACGCAAGGTCAACGCCTTCGTCCATTCCGAGCCGCTGACGATTCCGACCGACGACGAAGCGCTGAGCTGGACGATCGCGGCGGGCGTCAGGGCCGCGCGCGGCGGCCCCGCGACCGAGAGCGCGCTCGACGGCAAGGTTCCCGTACCCGGGTTGTACAGCCTGCGCATCGACAACGTAGAGGCGACCCTGGTCGACAACGCCAGGTACGAGCCCGAGCAGGTGCTCGTCGTCGACACCTCGCAGGCCGTCAACGAAGCCGATGCGCGCAAGGCGGTCACGGCTTGGCTGCTGCCGAAATACAACCCGAAAATTCCGCAAGCCGAACGCGGCGACCAACCCTCGTCCTGGGACGACAGCGAGGTCGGTGAGGATGTGCTGCGCAGCGCGCAGAAACTCGATCTCGAATCGATCCCGACCGAGCGCGAATACGAGGGCCTGCACAGCTTCAAGTACAAGGCCGATCCGGGCCGCTACCTCTACGTGAAGGTGAACAAGGGGCTGAAGTCGTTCGGTGGCTATGTGCTCGGCAAGGATACGGCGCAGATCATCACCGTGCCCGAGTATCCGAAGATGCTCCGCTTCGCCGCCGACGGCGCGCTGCTGTCGCTGTCGGGCGACAAACGCGTGGGCGTCGTCGCGCGCAACGTGGCGGGTATGCAGGTTGAGATCGGGCGCGTGCTGCCGGACCAGTTGCAGCATCTGGTGACGTTCAACCAGGGCACCTACAGCAAGCCGCAGACGTATTCGCTGAGCGCCGATCAGATCACCGAGCGCTTCGTCAGCAAGGTGCCGTTCGCCGAAGGCGCCGACCCTGCCAAGGCGCGTTTCGAGGGCGTCGATCTCGGCAAGTATTTCGGCTCGGGCGCGAATGCAAAGCACGGCGTGTTCCTGCTCAAGCTCGGCGAGTTGCAGCCGGAAGCGCCGAAGGTCGAGGTCGACCCGAATGCGGACGAACCTGTCGAGGGAGACGAGGAAGGTACGGCGGCAGGCGGCGAGGGGGAGGGGAGCTTCACCAGCGACGACAGCAATGCGCCGGGCGACGCGCGTCTGATCGTGGTCACCGACCTCGGCATGATCGCGAAGAAGTCGCTGGCCGGCGACTACGACGTGTACGTGCAGTCGATCGCGAACGGCGCGCCGGTCGCTGGCGCCAACGTTGACGTGGCCGGCAAGAATGGCCAGACGCTGGCCTCGCACACGACCGATGCGACCGGCCACGTCCACTTCGATGCGCTCGACGCGATGAAGCGCGAGAAAACGCCGGTGATGTTCGTCGTGCGCAAGGCCGACGATCTCTCGTTCCTGCCGATCGGCGAGCGCGACCGCTCGCTCGACTTCTCGCGCTTCGACATCGGCGGCGAGCGCAACGCGAAGAACGCGGGACGGTTGGGCGCCTATCTATTTTCCGACCGCGGCATCTATCGCCCCGGCGATACGTTCCATGTCGGCGTCATCGTGCGCGCGGCAGACTGGACCAAGCCGCTCGACGGCATTCCACTGATCGCCGAGATCACCGATGCGCGCGGCACCGTCGTCGACACGCGCCGGCTGCGCGTCGACACCGCCGGTTTCCTCGGCGTCGACTACGCGACTCAGGAAAGCTCGCCGACCGGCACCTGGAACGTCAATGTATACATTTCCAGGGACGGAAAAGCCGACGCGCAGATCGGCTCGGTTGGCGTGCTGATCAAGGAATTCCTGCCCGACCGCATGAAGGCCGAGGCGCGCCTGTCGGCATCCTCGCCGGACGGCTGGGTGAAGCCCGATGGTCTCAAGGCGCTGTTCTCGCTGCAGAACTTGTTCGGCACGCCGGCGCAGAATCGCCGTGTCGAGGCGACGCTGACATTGACGCCGTCGATCCCGAGTTTCCGCGCCTATCCCGACTACAAGTTCTTCGACCCGCAGCGCGCGAAGGAAGGCTACTCCGACCCGCTCGGCGAGCGCACGACGGACGACAAGGGCGAGGCCGAGTTCCCGCTCGATCTGTCCAAATACGCGAACGCGACCTACATGCTGCGCTTCTTCGCCAAGGGCTATGAGGCCGAGGGCGGGCGCAACGTCGCCGCGCAGGCGGCCCAGCTCGTGTCTTCGCTCGACTACCTCGTCGGTGCGAAGACCGATGGCGACCTCGGCTTCGTCCAGCGCAACGCCGGGCGCAGCGTCAACCTGATCGCGATCGATGCGAACGCGAAGAAGATCGCGGTCGGCAATCTGAGGGCCGCGATCATCGAGCGCCGTTACGTGTCGATCCTGACCAAGCAGGACTCGGGTGTCTACAAATACGAATCCAAGGCCAAGGACGTCACCGTGTCCGATGCGCCGTTGTCGATCGCGGCGAACGGTAACGATTTCGCGCTGCCGACCGACAAGCCGGGCAGCTTCGCCCTCGTCGTGCGCGATGCCGCGGGAAACGAACTCAATCGCGTGGAATACAGCGTCGCCGGCGAAGCGAACCTCACGCGCTCGCTCGAGCGCAACGCCGAACTGCAACTCGCGCTGAGCAAGCACGACTACGCGCCGGGCGAGGAGATCGAGATCGCGATCCGTGCGCCGTATGCAGGCAACGGTCTGATCACGATCGAGCGCGACAAGGTCTACGCGCACCAGTGGTTCAAGGCCGCGACCTCGGGTTCGGTGCAGAAGATCACCGTGCCCAAGGATTTCGAGGGCAACGGCTACGTCAACGTGCAGTTCGTGCGCGATCCGTCGTCGGACGAAATTTTCATGTCGCCGCTGAGCTATGGCGTAGTGCCGTTCTCGGTGAATCGCGACGCGCGCCGTGACGCAACGAAGATCGACGTGCCGAGCCTGGTCAAGCCGGGCGACACGCTGCACATGAAGGTGAATGTCGCGCAGTCCTCGCGCATCGCCGTGTTCGCGGTCGACGAGGGTATCTTGCAGGTTGCGCGCTACAAGCTCGGCGACCCGCTCGACTTCTTCTTCCGCAAGCGCATGCTCGATGTGAAGACGAGCCAGATCCTGGATCTGATTCTGCCCGAGTTCTCCAAGCTCGTCGCGATGGCCGCACCGGGCGGCGACGCCGACGAGTTGCTCGCGCGCCATCTCAATCCGTTCAAGAAGAAGCGCAAGGAGCCGGTGGCGTGGTGGAGCGGCATCGTCGACATCAACGACAGCCGTGAATTCACCTGGACCGTGCCCGACGATTTCAACGGCAAGCTGCGCGTGATGGCGGTGGCCGTGCGTGCCGACAAGATCGGCATTGCGCAGGCCACTTCCACGGTGCGCGGAGACTTCGTGTTGTCACCAAACGTGCCGAACATGGTCGCGCCGGGCGACGAGTTCGAGGTCAGCGTCGGTGTTGCCAACAACCTGACCGGGCTGGGGGGCAAGCAGGTACCGGTGAAGCTCGCGTTCGCGCCGTCGGCCGGACTCGAAGTGATCGGTGCGGCCGAGCAGGAACTGCCGATCGGTGAATTGAAGGAAGGCGTCGTCGTCTACAAGCTGCGCGCCAAGGATGTGCTCGGCCCGGCCAGGCTCGACTTCAGGGCGAGTTATGCCGACAAGTCGGCGAAGATCGGTACAGAAGTGTCGGTGCGGCCGGCGTCGGCGTATCGCACCGACGTGGTTGTCGGCGACATGGACAAAGGCTCTGCGGATGTCAAAGATCTGCGCGCAGTGTTCGACGCATTCGCCAAGCGCAACGTGTCTGCCGCGTACACGCCACTCGTGCTCGCGCGGGGTTTGTCAGCCTATCTTGCCGACTTTCCGCACCGCTGCACCGAGCAGCTCATCAGCCAGGGCGTGCCCTCGCTCGTGTTCGCGGCACATCCCGAATACGGCAGCCTCGCGGTCGATGCGAACGGCAAGCCGGTGAAACCCGCGGGCGATCCGCTGCAGGGTCTCTACGCGGTGATGCACTCGCGCCAGAACAACGAAGGCGGATTCGGCCTGTGGACGTCGACGCCGCAATCGGCGCGGTTCGCCTCGGTCTATGCGATGCAGTTCCTCGTCGAGGCGAAGGAGCGCGGGCAGCGCCTGCCGGGCGACATGCTCGACTCCGGCAACCGCTATCTCATGCAACTCGCGGCGGACGAGCGCGATGGCTCGCTCGATGGCCTGCGCGAGCGTGCGTTCGCCGTGTACCTGCTCACGCGCCAGGGCACGGTGACGACGAACTATCTCGCCGCCGTGCGGAAGCGCCTCGACGACCGCCACACCAAGGTCTGGCGCGACGACCTCGCCGCGGGCTACATCGCCGCTTCGCTCAAGCTGCTCAAGCAGGACAAGGAAGCCGACGCGCTGATCGCCGGGCCGCAGGCCGTACTCACGCGCTCGACGATCGAAAATGCCTACCGCTTCCAGCCGTACTCGTACTACGGCCCGCTCGTGCGCGACGCCGGCATCCTCTACCTGGTCGCCAAACACTTCCCCGAGCGCGCGAAGGCGCTGCCGCCTGCGGCGGTCGCGAACCTGCTGCGGCCGGTGCAGCGTGGCTGGTACAACACCTTGTCTTCGGCGATGACGATCCTTGCGCTCGACGCCTACGGCGCGCAGGCCGGCGCCGACAAGCTTGCGCTCAGCGCGCTGCTCAAGGACGGCACGGTGAAGCTGCTGACCCAGCAACCCGGCGCGCTGGTGCGCGCGGCGTTCGATTCCGCGGCGACCGGCCTGCGCATCGACAACGCGCTTGACGCGCATGCCTGGTATGCCGTCACCGTCGCCGGCTACGATCGCGCGCCGCCGCAGGCCGAACTGAAGCAAGGCCTCGAAATCATCCGCGAATTCACAGACACCGACGGCAAGGCCGTCACTACGGCGACGCTCGGCCAGGAAATCGACGTGCACCTGAAGATTCGTGCGACCGAAGTCGACACGATCGGCAATGTCGCCATCGTCGACCTGCTGCCGGGCGGCTTCGAAGTCGTGCAGAACCCGCCGCCCGCGCCGACGGAGGATGCCAATGCCGCCGACGCGAACACCGACGGCGTCGCCGCGCAGCAACCTGCTTGGCGCTCGCCGATCGGCGTGAGCGGCTCGAACTGGTCGCTCGAATACGCCGACGTGCGCGAGGACCGCGTCATTCTCTACGGCACTGCCTCGCGCGGCGTCAACGAATTCGTCTACCGCATCCGCGCGACGAATGCCGGCACCTTCGTCGTGCCGCCGGCCTACGGCGAATCGATGTACGACCGCGCGGTGCAGGCGCGGTCGTTGGGCTCCAAGATCACCGTGGCGAAAAAATAGCTCACCGTTCCGGCAATGATTGCCGGAACGGTGCGGCAATCAGTGAACATCGTGATCGCATTCATCAAGCGCTGGCAAAACGGGCTGATGGCCGCGCTGCTGATCGCGCTCGCGCTGGTCGGCATCCGCCTCTGGCCGCACGCGCCGCTGTCGCAACTCGCACCGAGTTCGACCGCCGTGTACGACGACCACGGCCGCCTGCTGCGCCTGACCCTGGCCAGCGACGACCGCTACCGGCAATGGGTGCCGCTCGCGCAGATGCCGCCGGCGCTCGTGCAGGGCGTGATGCTGCACGAGGACGCCTGGTTCCGCTGGCATCCGGGTTTCAATCCGCTCAGCCTTGCGCGCGGCGCGTGGGTGACGTACGTGCGCGGCGGCAATCGCCAGGGCGGCTCGACGCTGACAATGCAGCTTGCTCGGCTCGCGTACCGGCTCAACACGCGCACGCCGGGCGGCAAGTTGCGCCAGGTGCTGCGCGCGGTCGAGCTGGAACTGTGCTACTCGAAGGACGCGATCCTCGAGGCCTATCTCAACTACGCGCCGTACGGACGCAACATCGAAGGCGCGGGCGCTGCGAGCCTGATCTATTTCGACAAGCCGGTGTTCGCGCTGACGCTGCCGGAGGCGCTGACGCTTGCGGTGATTCCGCAAGATCCGAGTCGGCG
>JAFEFS010000042.1 GCA_018240465.1 Pseudomonadota bacterium | reverse complement strand
GCGAGTCTCGACATCGAAGGACAGACGCGCGAGGTGCTGGCCGCGATCGATGCCTTGCTCGCGCAGGCGGGCAGTGACAAGACGCGCATCCTGCGCGCGCAGATTTTTCTCGCCGACATCGCCGATTTCGCCGGCATGAACCGTGCTTGGGATGCGTGGGTCGTGCCCGACAACGCGCCCGCGCGCGCGACGGTCGAGGCGAAGCTCGCGAAGCCGCAATGGAAGGTCGAGATCGTTGTTACCGCAGCGGTGTGAGCATGTCGCCGGAAGCTGTCTTCCATCGCAAATAAAGACGTGGCTGTACGTGGCCGTCACTTGCCATGCCGTTTCGTCGTCGGGGCCGATCGGTTGGGCGAGGATTGAAACGTAGGCGCGGGGTGTCGCGTATTGGTATTGAAATGGGGTCGGGCGAGCGCTCGTTCGCAGGCCGTCATCGACGAGTTTTCCGGTTCGCGAATCTACGCCCAGAAATGCCGGTGAGCGCAGATAGCTGTTGACACGCAAGGAACAGGTTACGTCATTCGGTGTGAATTACTGACATGCAAGCCGCGACCCCGTCGCGATGGCGGTGGCTGCGAGGCAAGCAGTGACGCACCGATACCGGCGGGCACGGCGTCAATCCTCACGCAGTGCCGCATGGGATATTCTACGGCGTCGCGGCCAGCGGCAGGCTCAGTAGACTGGCGTGTGCGTGGTCGTGGAAGACCTCGATATGTGCGACGCGCGGATCGGCGAGGTTTTCGTAACCGATGCGACCGCCGGTGTTGTAGTTCTTCTGGTACTTCGGCGAATTGAGCGGTGCGATCGTCAGGCGCAGGCGCGCGCCGGCGGGGATGCGCCGCGCCATCCACCAGTAGTCGAACGGGATTTCGGCGACCTGATCGGGTTTCAGGAGTTCCTGCTTGAACGGACCATCGCGGAAGCGCGCGCGACGAATGTCTTCGCCGAGTCGGACAGCCGTACCATCCGGCAGGATCATCAGCACCTGCGCCCACAGGTCGAAGTCCGGCGCATCGGCTTGCACGACGAGTTTCAGCCGCATCTGCCCGGCGACGTCCACAGCGTGCTCGAATGGTTCGGAGTGGAACACGATCGCGCGCTTGCCGAAGTCGCGGAACTGGCTGGTCAAGCCCTCGTCGGCGAGGTACGGCGCGAAGGCGAGTTCGGGCAATTCGTGCGGATCGCTGGTGATCAGCGCGGGCGATTCGGAACCCCGCGGCTGCGCAACCAGCGCGCCGGAATGGAACACGCTCATGGGCGAGCCGTCGTGCGCGGAGAGGTAAAGGTCCAGCGACTTGCCGGACGATGCCGCTTCGAGCGACGGCGCGTAACGCCACTCGTCTGCGCCCGGCATGAAGTAGGCGACCCGGTCGCGCAGCAACGCCGGGCGGGGGCCGCGCCCGAGCACCCAGTCGTACCAATCCACGTGCAGCTTGTCCATGTCGAGCACGGCGGCGTCGGGGATCGTGAGCCCCATGATCGTCTTCTCCGGCCGTTGCGTGCCCGGGTGATCCCATGGGCCGATCACGAGGAAGCTTTGGCCGACCTCATCCGCGGGAGCGTGGGCGACATAGCCGCGGTAATAGCGCAGCGCGCCCGGCTGGTTGTCGTCGAAGAAGCCGGTCGCCGTCAGGATCGGAAAACGCATCGCCGCGTAGTCCTGCGCCGTGGGTTCGGCGGCGAGATTCCACGCCTTGTCGCCGACGTGATCCAGCCACGTCTTCATGAACGACTTTCTCCGGCCGTGGCCGTCGTCCATCCACCAGTCGTCCGGCGGAATGCCGATCGCATCATCGAGTTCGCCGAAGGGTCGATACGCGGCGTATTGTTCCAGCATCTTGCCCTGCCAGTACGCAGCGTTGGCGATGAAACCCGTGTTGAGCGTGCGCCCGGCCGTGTAGCCCATGATCACCGCTGACCACGCCTGCGGAATGCCGTTGGTGTTGGGCACGTCCCAGCCGGGATAGATCGGCACGTAGGGCGCGATGCCGGTCAGGTGCGGCGGGTGCTGGGCGGCGGTGCGCCACTGCGTCATGCCGACGAACGAGCCGCCGTACATGAAAACGTGGCCGTCGCTCCACGGTTGCTTAGCGATCCATTCGACGAGGTCATGGCCGTCGCGCCCGACCTGCAAGCCCAGGGTGTCGTTCTTCACTCCACCGGAACGCCCGCGTCCGCGCGTTTCCACCTGCACGTACACGAAGCCGTGCTGCGCGAAATAGACCGGGTCCGGATGCGAGCCGCCATCGATGTCGTACTGCGTGAGCTCCAGTACCGCCGGCAATTTGCCGGTCGCATGCGATGGCTTGGTGATCCAGGCTTCCAGCGACACGCCGTCGCGCATCGGAACCATGCGACCCATGGCGATGTCGTAGCCGGGGCCGACTTGATCCGCGGACGCCCGCGGCGCGGCCGTTGCGGTCAATGTGAGCGCCATCACGGCGAGCAGCGATGCGAAGAAGACGCGCATCAGGGATGAACGGGCAACGTCCATTGAATTTTCCCCTGCGAAGGATCGATGTGCATTCATGGCTCGGGCTGGAAATCCGGATCGCCCAGTTGCCACAGCGCAAAGGCGATCATGTCGGTCGAGTTGCGGTCGCTCTGCGCGCGCGTGGCATCGAAGCCGGTGTGGCCGGCGTCGTAGTCCACGCGCAGCAGCGCGGGCTTGCCGCTGGCAGTCGCGGCCTGCAAACGCGCTGCGAACTTCGCGGGCACCCACGCCGCGACGCGCTGGTCATTCGCGCCGGCATAGATGAGCACCGGCGGATACTTCACGCCATCACGAACGTGCGCGTAGGAACTCATCGCGTACAGCATTTTGAAGCCTTCCGGATCCTTGACGCTGCCGAACTCGGGCACCTCGTCCGGACCGTTGGCGGTGGTTTCGAAGCGCAGCGTGTCGGTGAGCGGCACACGATCGACCACGGCGCCGAACAGGTCCGGGCGCTCCTCGAGCGCGCGGCCGATCAGGACTCCACCGGCGCTTTGCGCCCAGGCGAAAAGTTTCGATGGCCGCGTGTATTTGTGGTCCACCAGGTACTGCGCGCAGGCGATGAAATCCTTCCAGGTGTTCGGCTTGGTCGCCTTGAATCCACCCTGGTGCCAGGCTTCGCCCAGTTCGCCGCCGCCGCGCACGTGTGCGAACGCGATGATCTGCGCATGGTCGTACCAGCTCCGCATCGCCGGGATGTAATACGGCGTGACGCTGATGCCGTAGGCGCCGTAGCCGGTGATCATCGCGGTGTTGTTGCCGTCGAGCGCGATGCCTTTTTTGTGGACGATGGACAACGGCACCAGCGTGCCATCCCAACTCTTCACCCGTACTTCGTCGACCGTGAGATCGTCGGGTTTGTCGTAAGGCCCGGCCGGTTGCAGGCCATCGTCCTGCAGCGCGCCAGTGCGTGCGTCGATGTCCAGGTAGGCCGGCGAACGCAGGTAACTGCTCAGGAAAACCGTCGCCGCACCGCTGCCGCCGTCGGTGCTGACGTCCGCCACGTCGCCGGGATAGGGCAGCGCCGGCGTTTCTGGTTTCGCCCCCGCGATCAGCCGCAGGCGGTGGATGCTGTTGGCGCCGGCATCGTCGATGCGCCAGAAGATCGCATTGCGTCCCGCGTAAACCGCGCTGATCGGCAGTTCGCCTTGCGGCGCGACGATTTCCGGCTTCGAGTCTGCGCGCGTGAGATCAAGCTTGAGGATTTCCCCGCGCGGTGCGTTCTTGCGCGACAGCCAGTACAGCGTGTCGCCGGTGAGTGCGATGACCGGGGTATCCGAATTGTCGCCGCCGATGTACTGGTCGTCGTAACTCGCCGCGATCGGACGCCAAACGGCCCTGCCGGCTTTGATGTCGGAGAGCGGCGCGGCGTAGACGCGCAGACGCTCGTCGCTGCCGGGAGATATGTACGCGATGGCGCAATGCGAATCCGGCGCAGTCGCGATTTCGCTGAACTCGATCGGTGTCAGAGCGATGTTTGCGTTCGTGCCGCGACCGAAGACGGCAGGATCCTTGTCGAAAGATCGGCCGATCACATGCAGGTAGACCTGCTTGTTCTCGCGCTGTTTTGCATCCGGCGTACCGGGTGCAAACTTTTGATCGCGCGAATAGAAGAACGAGCGGCTGCCGGGCAACCAGAATGGCGCGCCGATGTCCTGGTCGATGCGGTCCGCGCTGTCAGGGAGATCCTTGCCGGATGCGACGTCGAAAACGTGCAGCAGCATGTTCGCTTCCGAGCCTCCTTCGGCAATCGCGTAGGCGATGAAGCGTCCGTCGGGAGAAGGCCGATACCAATGGATGCTGAAGTGCGATTTGTCGTTGTCGCGAATCCTCTCGGGATCGACCAGGAGTCTGTCTGCACCCTTGACTCCGTCGCGCACATACAACTTCGGCGATTGTGCGCCCTGCGGCACGCGCAAGCTGTAATAGCGGCCACCCACGATCTGCACGCCGCTGACCTGGGTAGGTTGCGAGGAATTGAGTTCATCCACGCGCTTCAGCAGTGCGGCGTAACCGGGCAATGCATCGAGTTGCGCGCGCGTGTAGTCGGCCTGCGCCTTCATCCAGCGCTGCATCTCGGGGTCCTTCAGGTTCTCCATCCAGCGGTAGTTGTCGGTGACCTTGGTGCCGAAGTAGTCGTCGACGACGGGGCGAATCTGCGCAACCGGAGGAGCTGCGGTCGCCGCGAAACTGGTGAACGGCGCACTCAGCACTGCGGCGCATCCACAGCGTGTAAACAGGAGTTTCGCATTCATGCAGGGAGCCTCGTTTACCGGATCGACAATGTCTGGATGAAACGCAGCCACTCAGATGTTCCCGCTACCCAAGTCGCGATGTAGTCATTCGCGAACACCAACGCTCCGCCGATCACGAAGGCCGGATGCAGGCGTCGATGGCAAAACGTGTCCACCGCAACACACGCGAGGACGAACAGGTTGCGCACGGTCGATGCGTCCACCGTCGACGATGTGTAGACGTTGATGAAGCGCGCCAGCGCGGCATCCAGCAGCAGGAGCATGGCCAGCAGCATCAGGCGCTTGTGCCAGTCGCTGCACCGCTTGCGTAGCACGATCGCCGCACCGACCAGCGCCGCGAACGTGAACAGATTGAATAGCCCGAACGCAAGAAACAGAGAGGGTGGCACGCCCGGCGGCATGTGCGGCGGACCAAGCCGGCAGGCGGTGATCAGAGTCGCCGTGTCCGCAACGATGACTACCAACGCCAGCGCCGCACCGAAGATCCCGAGCTGCATATGCAGGTTCGTGCGATGCCGTGCGACCAACAACACCTGCACGAAGAACAGTGCGATCCAGATCAGCATGATCATCGCGTGTACGCGGACCAGCACGCTCAGGCTGCCGAGATGCGAAAGCAGCGGCACATCGATGCTGAAACCCGCCAGCACCACGACGATCACGCCGATCGCGGCGGCGACGTAGTAGCGGTGTTCTCCAGCCCTTGGCAGGGTGCGCGAATTCATGCGATCACTGCGCTCCCGTCGGCGCCTGCACATTGTCGTACGTCACGCGCGATTCGGCGTGCACCTTGCGGCCTTGCATCTGGGTATCCGACACGGTTTTCAGCGTCAGCCCGTTGTCGGCGATCCAGATCTGGTTGTCGCTGGTGATCGATGCAGTGGACGAGATGACGTGCGCGGCGTAGACGGTCGCGTGCTGGCCATCCACGATTTCCGCTCGCAACACCTTGCAATCGGAGTACGAACTTCCGGCTTCGCGCTTGGCGTCGAGAACCTCCTGCGGCGTCATCGGCACGGTCATCCACTTGCCGTTGTTGGTGCGCATGGACAAGGTGGTGGTCGTGTAGATTTTCTCGAAGGGTTTGCCGCCTACCGTCGATACTTCGTGGTAAGGCGTCCTTGCCATTTTTGCCTCGGCATCCGAGACCGGTTTGCACGAGGCGTCGTCGGCGCGCGCGGGCAGGGCGGGGAGACCGCCGGCGAATGCGGCGAGGGCGATGAGGACGATCGAATTTCGGGTTTCCATGTTGCTTCTCCTGAGTGGATGATTGTGTTCAGGGTCACGCGAACAAGCGGATGACGAACTGGGTCCACGCCGGTGTCTGCGCGGCGTAGAAGGTCACTTGCTCGCTGGCGATCAGCTGTGGCGCGCACCAGCCGAAGGCCGGGCGCAGGCGGCGGTGGCGCACGGTGTCGACGATCACGGGCACCAGCACGCATGCGTAAAACAGCGCGAAAGCCTCGGGCGGGTTGACCGGTAGGCGGGCGATCGGAGGCATGATGATGCTGCATGTCGCAAGCAACATCAGGCGCTTGTGCCAGTCGCTGCGATGGCGCAGCGCGATCGCGCTCGCGACCATTACCGTGAAGTCGAACAAGATCATCAGGTCGGCGCCGAAGATCATCGTGAAGAACCGGTGGCCACCCGGAAAAACCGGCGCTCGAAATTCGCGCGACGCGCAACGGCGGTGGTGTTCATCGTGCGGACCTCCGGGGCCGGAAGGTGTTGCGGCCTGCAAGCTGGGGCATTGCAGAGTGCAACTTGCTATTTCTCCTTCCGCGGGCGACATGACCCGCTCCTGTACCTACCGTTCTGGTGGGTTCGAAACGGGTTACGTCATTCGGGGCCGGTTACTGACATCCGTTTCTGGCTTCTTCCGCAGTCGCGGCGACCACAGGATTCATGCTATTGGTAGCCATCTGCCTAACGGTGGATCGCGCAAGACGGCAATGGTGGACGCATCGCCTTCTGCTACATCGCATTCGGCTCGGCGATACCATCGTGCCGGCCCGCGATGGTGCGAATCCGACACGCCTTTGGTGCGGCAGCGAACTGATTGCCGACGTGCCGGTGCCACCGATCGCGAAAGTCCGCGACCTCACCGGTGCCGGCGACGCCTTCAACGCCGGTTTTCTCGCCGCGTTGGCCGACGACGATTGGGTGATGGCCTGCCGCGCCGGGCACGCGCTCGCCGCTCAGGTGATCGCTCATCCCGGAGCGGTGTTGGCGTCAGCACCAGAAATAAAGCAGCAATAAGCACACCGAAAGAATTCCTTGGAGTGCTGGCGAGTTCGGTGGGATTGGTCTCGCGCGAACGGGCGTGCGAATTTGTGACCAAACGTCACTTGTTCCACGTGCACGCGTTTTCGCCGGACGCCTGCAGATCCTCCTCGAAGTGGAAGACCTTGCCGTCCGTCTTGCGGATGTAGCGGAAGTCGGAGACCCGCGCGCCCTGACTGACCATCACGTATTCGCCGCCGGCACCCACGGTCGCGTCTTCCTTCCAGCGCATCATGCCCTCGTTGGGGCGGTCCCGTGTGGCGCGGATGACTTTGTCTTCGGTCAGCGCGACAGGGATCTTGCCCTTGCCGCGTTCGTAGGTGACATAGCCGCCCTTGGCGTCGGCGAAATCGATTTGCAGCCGTATCGGTGGCTGGTGGTCGATCGACTTGAAGCAGCGGAAATCGTCCGCGCTTGCGAGAGCCTCGTTGCAAGCGAATACCGCGAGTGTGAACAGGAGCAGTCGTTTCATGGCATCAGGGTTTCATCAGGGTGTCGGGGTGTTCCGTGATCAAGCCGCAGTGGAGGGTGACGGGCTGCGCCTTGATGACGGTGGCAAGGCTGTCATCGATGAAATCGCAGGCCAGGATGTTGTCCGGGCCGCTGTGGCGTGAGGAAAACACATTGACGTTCATCCTCACGCCACCCTTGATCCAGCCGAGGCGATTGTTGGTGACGTTGCGGCCGGTGAAGTGGGCGGGGCCCGCGCGGCCGGGCAGGAAGACCTGTTCGTTCCCCAGGTCGATCTGGCCCACTTCGTCGGCGTGTTTGACGGCGGCCGGAGTCGGATCGCCGTAGTAGCGTGCGCTGGCGGTGATGCCCTCGTGGGTCGCCTTGAGTTTCTCGGCCGCCTTCGGCGACAGGGTGACGCGCACGTTGAAGGCCAGCGGCTCGTGCGCAGATGCGGCGGGCGGCGAGGCGCCGAGCCCCAGCGCCAAGATGCACAACAAACAGGGTGCGAATTTCATGCGAACCTCCGGGTTGGTGACACCACGATTTCCGTTGCGTCTTGGCGTTGATCTCGAGCGCGCTTGGTCTTCGTGAACAGCGGGCCATTATAGATATCAATGCTCGGGTTTTTGCATGCGCCACACAGGATCGGCGCGCGCGGATCCTGCGTGCTCAGATTTCGGCGCAGGTGTGATAGCTCATGCACGGCATCGTCGCAGCCGTATTCCGGAGCCCATGCAGGGCCAACGGCCGGATGATATTCTCGCCTCGCCGGTGCCGCATTCGGCACGGCTGGGGATTCCCCTTCGCAGGGGTTGGGGGTATCGAGTCGATCGGTTTTTCAGAGGAGTGCTTTATGCGTCGCATTCATTTCATCGTTGCGGGGATGGCGTTTTACGCAATTTCCGCGTTCTTCGCACCAAACAGCTACGGCGCACGGGATTATTCCTCCGGGGGCGGCAAAACCATCGAGTGCGACAGCACCGGTGGAGCACAACATCGCTGTTCGGCGCCGGGCTATATGGGTGCGCGGTTGGTGCAGCAAGTCTCGCATTCGGCCTGCACTGAAGGCGAGACCTGGGGTTTCGATCAAGGTGATCCAGCAGTCTGGGTCTCCGACGGGTGCCGCGGGAAGTTCGAGCTGATCCGGGAACAAGGCCGCGGCGGCTATTCCTCACCGTCGCAAAGCGGCGAAGTCGTCGCGTGCGCCAGTTCCAACGGCGAGATGAACAAGTGCTCGATTCCGCGCTCTTGGCAGGGTGTACGGCTGGTCGAGCAACTTTCGCACTCGTCTTGTACTCCCGGCGAGGATTTCGGCTACGACCATCGGGGTGAGATGTGGGTCGATCACGGATGCCGTGGCCGTTTCGCGAACGATTCGTCTGACTGAGTGAAGCCTGCTGCCGAATGGGTTTCGGCAGCGGTTTCAAGACGCCAAAAGGGTCCACGGACAAGTGAGCCCGCGCGTGGTCGCGCTGAGCCGCATGGCCCAGTTGAAGGTGCCGAGGTCGGAGTAGACCTCGGCTTCCCGCTCGTGCGCACTCCTGTGCTCAACGCGCGTCGGCAGGCGCGTTTACGTAGGCGTAGTCGAAGCGCACGTCCGTATGCGATTTGCCGAACTTTTCGCCCATGTCCATTTCGATCACCTGCCGCAGCGGCAATCCGCGTGATTTGGGGACCCACAGAGTGTCGTCGACAGTCGTGCTGTCGCCCAGATTCTCGTGCTTGGCATGGACAGCCGCCGATTCGTTGCCGACGTTCTCGTTGCGCAGGTGCCGGCAAGTCGCGCCCATGCCCGCGGTGGACTCGGTGATCCCCTGCGCACGCTTCTTCGGGTCGTAAGGCTGCATGTGCCACTTACCCGCGACCTGCACCTACATGGCGGTGCCGGTGATGACAACCACGTCGTTCGATGGCGCTTTCCTGCGTACCGCCGTCTTCTGCATGTATTCGTGCACTGGCGTGACGGCCAGTTTGTGCAGGGCATCGACGACGGGTTGGCAATCGTCGGCATGGACGGGCGTGGCGGGGAAGGCGCTTGTGAATGCAGCGATGGCGATGAGGACGATCAAATTTCGGGTTTCCATGTTGCTTCTCCGAAAAAGCAGCAGAAGGACTCCAAGAACGCCGATCGGAATGAACGCCGGGATGCGTGCTATCGCGGGTGCGATGATGGCGTATGTCGCAAGCAGCATCAGAGGCTTGTGCCAGTCGCTGCGATGGCGCATGGCGCGGTTCCGATCGTGGCGTCGAAGGGCGTTACGACATTCCGCGCTGGTTACTGACATCCGCGGCGGCTGCAGGCGCACCGGCAGCTCTTCACGACGAGTGGGAGCGCGATTTCGATGGTGCTTGTCTGGCTCCGGGGCACTATCTGTAGTCGCCGCAGGGGCACACGGCATGCAAAACCGGCGGGATCCAGAACGGCCAGAGTGCCTCATCTGTGTCTTCTCCATAACGGGTTTCGCTATATGACGAGTTCCGTTATGGCTGGTCGGTGATTCGAGACTTCGCCGACAAGGAGGCCTT
>JAFEFS010000041.1 GCA_018240465.1 Pseudomonadota bacterium | reverse complement strand
CTGCACTACGACAAGACCCATCCGTCGTTCACCGCAGGCCTGAACTACGAGATCGCCGACAACATGTCCGCCTATCTGCGCGTGTCCAGCGGCGGCCACTTCAACGACTTCGACAATGGCATCCGCGGCTCGAACGGCGATTTCTCGCCGATGCAGAAGATCCGCAACTTCGAGTACGGCTTCAAGTACCAGTCCGACTGGGCCTACCTCGATATCGTCGGCTACCACCGCCAGTTCACCGGCCTGACCTACGGCGCCACCGACAACAACAACGTGCCGCTCGACTGCTCGGGCACGCCCACCGCGACCAGCGGCAAGGCGCAATGCACGGCGATCTACGGCGCGGACACCAAGGGCGTGAACTTCCACGGTGTGTTCACCCCGTTCGAGAACTTCAAGGTCGACACGCTCGTGGCGTACCAGGATGGCCACTACTCGCACCAGAACGGCTATGCCACGCTGACCGACATCAACAACAAGCCGTTCCAGGTCAGCTTCAACGGCCAGCCGCTGCAGCGTCAGCCGAAGCTGCGTTATTTCATCACGCCGAGCTACAAGTTCGTGATCAACGACGACTTCAACATCATGCCGTTCGTCACCTATACCCATGTCGGCCAGCGCTACCAGGATCAGACCGGGCAACAGCCGCTCGGCAAATACGACACCTGGGACTTCGGCATTGTCGCCAACTACGGCAAGAACTGGCAGTTCCGTCTGCAGGGCACCAACCTGACCAACGAGATCGGCCTGACCGAAGGCAATGCGCGCGTCGCCGGCGTTGCCAACGGCCCGGGCGGCATCCTGCTGGCGCGTTCGATCGAAGGCCGCGAGATCAACTTGCAGGCGAAGTACCAGTTCTGAGCAGTTAGCGTTTGTTCGTCCTCTCCGACGAGCGGTCCGGATTGATCCTCCAACGCAATCCGGACCGTCTTTTTTCGTCGTTGTGCGATCATCCTTGATCGCGCGCCCTGCGCCGACGATCATTCCCGCCCGCGCGACAACTTTCGATCGCCCCCACCAGCAAACCGCCGTCCCATGACGAACCGTTTCCGCATGATCCTCGCCCTCGCGTTGATCTACGTGATCTTCGCGATCCTGCTCAACAGTGTCGGCACGGTGATCCTGCAATCCATCGCGACGTTCGGCATCGGCAAACCGCAGGCGAGCAACCTCGAACTGTTCAAGGATCTGCCGATTGCGGTCACCTCGCTGCTCGTGGCCTCGTTTCTGCCGCTGCTTGGCTACAAGCGCGCGATGATGATCGCGCTCGCCATCGTCGGCGCTGCCTGCGTCGTCATGCGCCTGTATCCGACTTTCCATACCACCGAATTGCTGTTCCTGTGCGCCGGCGTCGGTTTCGCCCTGGCGAAAGTCTCGGTGTATTCGTCGATCGGCCTGCTCACGCGCGATCCCGCGGAACACTCGCGCCTGACCAACACGATCGAGGCGCAGTTCATGATCGGCGTGCTGATCTGCGGCTGGCTGTTCAGTGCGTTCATCGATGACGCGAACCCGGCCAATCCAGTGTGGTTCAACGTCTACTGGCTGTTGGCCGCAATCTGCGCGCTGGTCATCGTCCTGCTTGCCACCTCGACGTTGGACGAATCCGCCGCGCACAACGAACGCACGAACAGCATCAAGGGCTCGCTCGCCGAGATGCTGCGTCTGTTCCTGCGCCCGCTGGTCTACGTGTTCCTCATTTCGGCGTTCCTCTACGTGCTGATCGAGCAGAGCTTCGGCACCTGGCTGCCGACGTTCAACAACGAGATCCTCAAGCTGCCGCATGCGATGAGCATCCAGGTCGCGACCATCCTCGCCGGCACCACCGCGCTCGGCCGCCTCGCCGCCGGGCAGGTGCTGCGTCGCGTGCCGTGGTACACCTTGCTCAATGTCTGCGTCATCGGCATGGGCGTGCTCGTCGTGCTCGTGCTGCCCCTCGCGCGCGGCGTGGTCGAGCGGCCCGATGTCGGCTGGCTCAATGCGCCGATCGCGGCGTACCTGATTCCCCTGATCGGGCTGCTGATGGCACCGATCTACCCGGTGATCAACTCGGTCGCGTTGTCCTCGCTGCCCAAACCTTCGCATGCGGCGATGACCGGCCTCATCGTCATCTTCTCCGCGCTCGGCGGCACTCTCGGATCGCGCATCACCGCGATCGTGTTTTCCGCGTTCGACGGCATCCATGCGTTCTATTTTTCGCTGGTGCCGATGACCCTGGTGCTGATCGCTCTGTACTTCTTCAAGCGCGAAACCGACCGTGCCGGCGTAAACGGGCCGATCGCGGTAAGACTTGCCGCAAAATGATCCGGGCGTGATCATCGCCCGATGTCCGCAACCGCCCGCCCGCCCCCGGAAGCAGTCCGCACCATCGACGCGCTGCTGCGCGCGGGCGATTTCCGCGCTGCGCACGAGCAACTGGCCGTGCTCGTCGAAGCACAACCCGACTTCGTCGAAGCCCTGCGCCTGTACGCCGCGACCAAGCAGGCGTTGGGCGATGTCGACGGCGCGGAGCAGTGGCTACGCAAGGCACTCGGACTCGATCCGAACTGGACGCCGACCCTGGCTGCACTCGGCGAGCTCCTGCTGGCCGCGGCACGCGAAGCCGAAGCAGAGCCGTTGCTGCAACGCGCGGCCCGGCGCCTGCCGCGCGCCGCACTCGTGCTCGCACGCCACTACAACGCATCGCGGCGCGCGGGCGAGGCTTTTGCGCTGACCGCGCCGCTGTGCGCCGACGCGCAGGCCGACGCCGACCTCCTCGCCCAGTTCGTCGCCGCGGCGGCAGCGCTCGGCCGCCTCGACGAAGTCGTCGCGAACTATCGCCGCATCGCGCAGGCGCGGTCCGGCGATCCCGACGCGGGTCAGGCGCTGGCGATCGCGCTCGACGCCGCCGACCTGCCCGCGGAGGTCGCGCCGCTCGCCGCGCGCATGCTGGCTGGTGGCCATCGCAACGCCACGCTGTACCAGATTCAGGCGCGCAGCCTGATCGCGCTGGGTGAATTCGGCCCCGCCGAAACCGCGCTGCGCGATTGTTTGCGCATCGATCCGCAGCGCAGTGAGGCGCACGACCATCTCGCCCGCCTCGTCTGGATGCGCAGCGGCGAGGTGGCGCAGGCGACCGCCGCGCTCGACGAAGCATTGCGCCGCTTCCCCGGCGACGCAGCCTTGTGCGGCACGAAAGCAGCCATATTGCAGGGCGCAGGCGATGCGCGCGGCGCCTACGCCTGCCTTGCGCCACGCGCGATGCAGGCGCAGGCACCGCCAGCGTTGCTCGTGCGCTGCGGCCTGGCCGCGCTCGAGTTCGATCCAGCACTTGCCCTGCCGCTGGCCGAGCGCGCCCTGCGCGCCATGCCGGCCAGCACCCCGGCACGCAGCCTGCTCGCCGCCGCGTTGCTCGGCACCGGCGACGCCCGCGCCGCGCTGCCGCATTGCGAAGCATTGCGCGCCGCGGCGGCGGACGATCAATACTTCATCGCGCTGCAAACCGTGGCCTGGCGCCTGCTCGGCGATCCGCGCCATGCCGAGTATTGCGACTATGCACGATGGGTGCTGCCGCAACGCCTGACCGCACCTGCAGCGTGGCCCAACCTTGCCAGCTTCTTCGCCGATCTCGAACGCAGCCTTGCGCGCCTGCACAACCCGCACGGCCATCCGCTGCTGTTCCAGTCGCTGCGCCACGGCACCGAGACCACGGCCGATCTGTCACGCAGCGATGATCCTGCGATCCGCGCACTGTTCGCCACCTTCGATGCGCCGATCCGAAGTTACCTCGAACATATCCTTCACGGGCCCGAACCGCTGCGCCGGCGCAGCAGTGGCGGCTATCGCTTCAATGGCAGCTGGTCGGTACGCCTGCGCTCTGCGGGCTTCCACACGAACCATGTGCATCCGCGCGGCTGGATCTCGTCGGCCTGCTACATCGAACTGCCCGAGGTCGATGCCAACGCGGGCGAGCACGCGGGCTGCCTGACTTTCGGCCAGCCGAGCCTGATCACCACACCTGCGCTGCAGGCGGAGCATGTCGTACGTCCCGAGGTCGGCATGCTCGTGCTGTTCCCTTCGTATTTCTGGCACGGCACGGTGCCGTTCGCGAGCGCGAAGACACGACTCACCGTGGCCTTCGATGTCGTGCCGGAGCAATGATGCCCGCCGCGCGCACGCAGAAATCCTCCGGCAAGTCGGCAGTCTCAGCGCTCGCCTTCGAGCGCATTGAACGCGATCGCGATGCGCGGTTCGTCGGCGTCGTGCGGCTCGACGTAGTGCTCCATCCAGCAGGGAAACAGCACGAGCAGGCCGTCTTCGGGCGTCAGATGGATGTCGCTGTAGCCGTTCGCGACTGCACCCTTCACGTAGCCGTGCACCACGCCGGGACGCGGGTCGCGGAAAACGAACTTGCCCGAGCCGGGCGGCACCTTGAGATAGAAGCTGCCCGAAAGCAACGCGCCTTCGTGTACATGCAGAAAATTGAAGCCGCCGCGATCGTGCATATTGACCCACGCCTGCAGGCGGAAGGCACTTTCGCCCTGCCCCATCTCGCGCAGCGCCGCGGCGCAGCCGGTGCGGACCGCCTGCCGCAACGGCGCGAAGGTCGGGCGTTCGAGCAGGCTCATGTCCTCGCTGTTCCAACCCTGGCGATTCGTGCGGCCGGCCGGCCTGGGACTCGCCGCGCGCAGCGCCTGCACTTCATCGACCCACGCGGCCAGTTGCGTTGCCGCGAACGGCAGGCGCGCCTGCCAGATGCGCGTCACGAACAGATCGTAGGGCCGCAGCGCGGCAGGCGCCTGCGCTTCGCCCGAGCCGCCGAAAGCGGGTTGGGAAAAACCGCCGGGCATCTGCATCGTGAATTTGAAATTGCTCGCCATGCCCCGCTCCGCCGCGCCGTGAACAGGCGCCATATTGTGCGAGCGATGCACACCATCGCAAGCCTTTTGACCGACCTGCGACTCGAGGAATGGCCGTGAAGCCTCTGCATCTCATCGCGTTGCTCGTCTGCGCAAGCGACGCCGCCTTCGCCTCCGATGCGGGCTTCACGCTGACCGCCACTTCGAAGGATTTCGGCAGCTACTTTCCCGGCTACCTTGCCAACGGCTACGTTTCGACGCTGACCGGCCCGCGCGGCACCGAAGGCAATCTTGCGTACATGGTCGGCCTGATGGACTACGCGCAGGACGACATCTCGCGGCCTGCGGCGATCCCGGGCTGGACGCAGATCGACTATTCGACCGGTCGGTCCGCCGCCGGCCATTTCTGGATGAACCAGGTCGATCTCAAGCCGGCCAACTTCCAGGACTACAGCCAGACGCTCGACCTGCACACGGCGACGCTGACCACGAACTACCGCTACATCGACGCCGGCAAGGCCACGACGGTCAAGGTGACCACCTTCGCGAGCCAGGCCTCGCCTCATCTCGCCGCGACGCAACTCTCGCTCACCCCGGACTTCGACGGCGCCGTGGAGCTGTCATTCGTGCTCGACCTGTGGGCCGCGTATCAGCCGCGCCTGCCGCTGGCGAAGTTGAGTGGCGACGAAATGCAGGAAGCCGTTGCCGCACACCAGATGAAGCTCGTCGCGATTCCGCCGGCGACGCCGGACCGCGCGCCGCTCTGGTACCACGGCGACGTCCATGTCGGCCCCCACGACGGCGATGCGAAAGCGCTGGCCCTGTGGCTCGACGGCAAGGCCGAGCAAGGACTCGCGATGGCGCAGGCCGCGGCGATCGAGCTGCCCAAAGGCATGACGGCAATGAGCGCCCTTGTCTACAAGAGCCCGTACCGGCTTGCGCTGAACCTGTCGGTCAAAGTGGAAAAAGGCAAAACCTATACTTTCGTCAAGTATGTGGCAATGTCGCGCGAAGGCTGGGGCGGCGACGCGAAGTCCAACCTCGCGCTGGCCTCGGCCGCGCGCGCAGACGGCTTCGACAAGCTGCTCGCGGCACATCGCGCCGCATGGGCGAACCTGTGGAAGTCCGACATCGTCATCGACGGTGATAAGCAGGCACAGCGCGCGGTGCATGCGGACCTGTACTACCTGCTTTCGTCGTCGACCGCAAACACCGCCTGGGCGGTCGGCGCCTGCGCGCTGACGCCGGGCTACGCGGGCCACATCTTCTGGGATTCGGATTCGTGGGTGTTTCCGGCGCTGCTCCTGCTCCATCCGGAACGCGCCGGGTCGCTCGTCATGTTTCGCGCACGTACGCTCGCGGCCGCGCAGGCGCGCGCGCGCGCGGCCGGTTTTGCCGGCGCGAAGTATCCATGGGAGGCCGATCCGGAAAATGGCAGCGAGCAGACGCCGCGCTTTGCAGGCGTGCTCGGTGAGCGCGAAATCCATGTCAACGCCGATATCGCGATCGCGCAGTGGCAATACTGGCTCGTCACGCAGGACCGCGCGTGGCTGAAGCAGCACGGCTGGCCGGTGATCCGCGACATTGCCGAGTTCTGGACGAGCCGCGTGACCTGGAATGCCGGCAAGCAGCGTTACGACATCCTGCACGTCGCCTCGGTCGACGAGGACTACAACGACGTGCCGAACGACACTTACACCAACGTCGCGGCGGCGAAGGCGCTGCGCATCGCCGCGCAGGCCGCCGCCATCGTCGGCGAAAAAGCCGATCCGCGCTGGGCCGAGGTCGCGGCGAAACTGCATGTTCCGTTCGACACGGCCAAGCAGCATCATCTCAACTTCGACGAAAGCGTGCCGCACGATCGCGACACCTGGGGCGGCAGTTCGCTGCCGATGCTGTCGCTGCCCGCGCTCGACCTGCCGATGAGCCCGCAGGTGCGGCGCAACGACTACGACGAGGCGATCGGTCCTGTCCTCGCGTCGAGCCGCGATCCGAACAGCATGGGTCTTGCGCCGCTGTCCATCGCTGCGGGAACCGTCGGCGACGAAACGCATGCCATCGCGTGGCTGCAGAAGAATTTCACCGGCGGTGTGGTCAAGTCACCGTTCGACGTGCGCACGGAAACCGCGACGAACAATACCGGCTATTTCGTCACCGCTGCAGCCGGCTTTCTGCAGAACCTGATTTTCGGGTTTGCCGGGCTGCGGATCGAGGAATCCGGATTGAACGCGGCCTATCCGCCCATGCTGCCGCCGACGTGGCGATCGATGACACTGAAGAACGTCGCGTTCCGCGGCAAACGCTACGATATCCGCGTGGACCGGGGAGTGGACGGCAAGGCGCGATTGACGCGCACACCGATCATGACGCGCTGAAGTCCGTTGATTGGTCCGCGACGCGGATGGTCGTCACAATGCCTCGATCAACACCAGTTCCGAGGATTCCGGCAAAGCCAGCTTCAAGGTCACTCCACCCTGCATCAACTCGCGGCCGCTGCGCGTGATATCCGCCGAACTGCGATCGCGGAAACTCAATCGATAGTTGCGCCGAGCATTCAGGCCGCTCAGCGGAAAGGTATGGGTCCCCGCGCTCATGTCCTTGCCGTGGAACGCATACAGCACGCCTTTGCCGCGTTTCGCATCGAAGTACTCGATGCCGTCCCAGCCGTTGCCATCCGCGCGCGGACCGACGTGATACAGGTCGGCTTCGCGGATCAGCGGACGCAAAGTCGCTTTGTACAATTCGATCTCCTCTCGTGCCGCGTCGTGCCGTTCCTTGCTCCAGGTCGTCGTATCGAGCATCAGCGTGAACCAGCCCATCATCCCGCTGCGCAGCATGTAGCGGAAATTCTCGATGCGCTTCGCCGGCCACTCCTTCACATAGGTTTCGAGCATCGCCGGCGGCAGCACGTGGCTGGCATCGTAGAACGCCTGCCGATTCGAGACCGGATCGTAGGCATCGACGATCGAGAAATAGTCCGCGTGCGCGGCGCTGCCGAAGTCGACCATGCGCCCGCCGTCATTGCAGACTTCGAGCAGCAGGCCGGGATGATCCTGCCGCAACGCGTCGTGGATGTCGTAGTAGGCGCGTGCGGCGTGGTAGCTCACGTCGGTCGAATTCGGGGCGTCCATCCAGATGAAGCCATCATCCGTGTATTTTTTCACCTGTTTCGGGTCGCAGGTCGCGTGCTCGTGGTCGGCGCGATCGCAACCCTGGGCGACGACGTAGCCGTCGTGTTCGAGCATGTCGAGCTGGTAGTCGCGCACGAGGCGATCGACTTCCTTCGCCACCCAGGCCTTCGCCGCCGGCACGCCGATGTCGATGGTCAGGCCCTTGAATTCCTCGGGCTTCCAGCCCGGCGGCGGATCGGTCGTGAGCCAGTCGCGGATCGCCGGATCGGCGACGTCGAGCGCGCCCTTCTCTTTGCTGATTCCCGCCTGCGCCCAGTCCACCCACAGACCGAACTTCAGGCCGCGTGCGTGCGCGTAGTCGGCCACCGACGTGAGCCCGTGCGGAAATTTCTTCGCATCGGGATGCCAGTCGCCGACCGCACGGAACCAGCCCGCATCGAGGTGGAACATCTCGAAACCGAGTCCGGCCGCATCGTCGATCATGCGCCGCGCCTGCGCGTCGCTGATCGCCATCGCGCTGCCCCAGCTGTTGTTCGTCGTCCACGGATAGATCGGGTCGCGCTGCGTGCGCGAGTCGTTGATCGCCTCACGAATCCAGCGCTTGAGCACGTTGCCCGCATCGTCGATGCTGCCGCGCGTCGCACCAAGGAACACGGTCGGCGTGACGAACTCGCCGCCGGCCGCCAGCCGCGTACGAAACGGGCCGGGCTCGGGATTCAATCCGGCGCCTCCTTCGAGCATGTCGCCCCGACGTTTCAGCGTCATCGCAGTACGTCCGCTGAATTCAATGCCGAGATACCAGCCGTCGCCCGCCTCGCCTTTGGATCGCACGAGAAAGTAGGGGATTATTTCGCGCGCTTCGTCCTTGCGCGGATGCGCGAACGCGCTCGACTCGCCGCGCCAGTGGTAACCGTCCGCGACGTCGACGAGATGCGTGCCGACCGGTGGCGCTTCACCTGCACCCTTGTCGACCCAAAGCTGCTGCAGCGCCTGTACGTCGGTTTTCCAGCGGAACGTGAAACTGTCCTGCAGCGGGATCCAGACCTCGCGCCCGCCGCGATTCTCGATGTGGGTCGTGTGCTCGAGCGGACCGTGCGCCGCGCGTGCTTGCCACTCCCAGACGAGTTTCAGCTGCGAGCCGCGATCCACATAGACCAGCGACAAGGATTTTTCCTCGACGCGACTGGCCTCGCGATCGAGCTGCCAATGCAAGCGCACGGGCTTTCCGTCGATCGTCGCCGAATCGATCAATGCGGCTGCGCTGGCGCCTTCCAGCACTCGCCCGGCCGCCGGATGCAGCGCGCGCAGGCGCGGCGACGCGGCCCCGGCCTCGACGCTGATTTTCGCATCGCGATTGCCGAAACGAAATGTGTCCGTGCCGGTGGGCAAGGCCGCGATGGCCGGCGCGGCGAAGAGCAAAGCAATGCCTGCGGCGGCCAACGCGCGCGTGCAGCCCACCACCACAGTTTCGAGTCGTGCCGTCATCGTTGCTCCACGAACGCTTCGCGTCCGACCGTATCGCCACGGCGATTTGTACCACCCTCTGGGGATTGCAGGAACCGCCATGCGATAATCCGCGGCGATCTCTCCGGAAACGTCGTCCATGTCCTCGCGCGAAATCCTCGTCACCCACGCCCTGCCCTACGCGAACGGCCCGCTGCATATCGGCCATCTGCTCGGCTATCTGCAGTGCGACATCTGGGTGCGCGCGCGGCGCATGGCCGGCGACAAGGTCGTGTTCGTCAGCGCGGACGACGCGCACGGCACGCCGATCATGCTCGCTGCCGAGAAAGCCGGCCTCGCGCCCGAGCAGTTCATCCAGGGCATCCAGGCCTCGCACGAGCGCGACTTCGCCGACTTCGGCGTGGTCTACGACAACTACTACACCACGCATTCCGACGAGAACCGCGAACTCGCGGGCCTGATCTACACGCGCCTGCGCGATGCGCAGCACATCGAGAAGCGCGCGATCCGCCAGCTTTACGATCCGGTCAAGCAGATGTTCCTGCCCGACCGCTACATCAAGGGCACCTGCCCGAACTGCGGCACGCCCGACCAGTACGGCGACAATTGCGAGAATTGCGGCGCGACGTATGCGCCGACCGACCTGATCGACCCGCATTCGGTCGTCTCGGGGGCGACGCCGGAACTGCGCGACTCGGAGCACTACTTCTTCAAGGTCGGCGATTTCACCACGCTGCTGCGTGGCTGGCTCGCCGGCAAGCTGACCGGCAGCAAGCCGGTCGTGCATTCCTCGGTCGCGGCCAAGCTCAAGGAATGGCTCGACGCCGAAGGCGGCGTGCGCGACTGGGACATCTCGCGCGATGCGCCCTACTTCGGTTTCCCGATTCCCGGCGCGCCGGGCAAATTCTTCTACGTCTGGCTCGATGCCCCGGTCGGCTATCTCGCCAGCTTCAAGAATTGGTGTGCGAAGACCGGTGCCGATTTCGACGCCTGGCTCGCGCCGAACAGTGCGACCGAGATGCATCACTTCATTGGCAAGGACATCGTCAATTTCCATGGCCTGTTCTGGCCGGCGATGTTGCACGGCGCGAAGCTGCGCACGCCGACCGCGCTGCACGTCAACGGCTATCTCACCGTCAACGGCGCGAAGATGTCGAAGTCGCGCGGCACCTTCGTCATGGCACGCACGTACCTCGACGCGGGTCTCGATGCCGACCATCTGCGCTACTACTTCGCGACGATCCTCGGGCCGGCGCCGGTCGACGTCGATCTCGATCTCAAGGCGTTCGAGGAGCGCGTCAATTCGCATCTCGTCGGCAAGTGGGTGAACATCGCCAGCCGCACGGCGGCGTTCGTGCACAAGCATTTCGGCGGCAGACTGGCCGCGACGCTGCCGGCGGACGAAGCGGCGCGCTATGCCGACGCCGCACGCCGGCTCGCGCACTGTGCCGTGCTGTTCGATGCGGGCGAGTTCGCCGCAGCCACGCGCGACATCATGGCGGTGGCCGACGACGCCAACGCCTACGTCGCCGCGAACGCGCCGTGGAACCTGGCCAAGGACGAGTCGAAGTTCGAGCGCCTGCATGCGGTGTGCACGCTCGCGCTGAACTACTTCCGCCTGCTCAGCGTCCATCTCGCACCGATCGTGCCGGCCACCGCCGCGCGTGCACTGGCGCTGTTCCACGAGACGCCGACACGCTTCGACGCGGCAACCCAGCCCCTGCTCGGCATCGCCATCAACGAATTCTCCGTGCTCGCCGCGCGCATCGATGCGAAGAAGGTCGAGGCGATGATCGAGGCGTCGAAGGAGTCGCTGCAGTCCGGCGCCGCCGCAACCGCGGCGCAAGCAACGAAGAACTCGGTCAAGGCCGCGGCAGCGGCTGCACCCGCGGGCGGCAATCCCGCGGCGGCATCCGGCGGTTTCATCTCGATCGACGACTTCGCCAAGCTCGATCTGCGCATCGGCAAGGTCCACGCCTGCACCTTCGTCGACGGTTCGGACAAGCTGCTGCGCTTCGAGCTCGATGCCGGCGAACTCGGCAAGCGCCAGATCTTCTCGGGCATCCGCGCCGCCTACGCCGAGCCTTCGAACCTGGTCGGCCGCAACGTCGTCTTCATCGCCAACCTCGCGCCGCGCAAGATGCGCTTCGGCGTGTCCGAAGGCATGATCCTGTCCGCGGGCACGGGCGATGCGGACCTGTTCCTGCTCGATGCCGATCAGGGCGCGCGCCCGGGAGCGCAGGTGAAGTGAGCGCGCAAACGATCGATTTCGACCACGGCATCAGCGCGATCGACACCGGCTTCGTCCGCCCGCAGTTCGACGCCAGCCACTTGATCATCCACAACGGCCGCGCGGCGTTCATCGACGTCGGCAGCAACCATTCGATTGCGCGCTTGCTCGATGCGCTCCGCGTCAGGGGCCTCGGCGTCGACGCGGTCGACTGGGTAATCCTCACTCATGTGCATCTCGACCACGCCGGCGGCGCCGGCCTTGCGATGCAGTCGCTGCCGAACGCGAAGCTGGTCGTGCATCCGCGTGGCGCGCGCCACATGATCGACCCCTCCGCACTGATCGCCGGCGCAACGGCGGTCTACGGCGCCGAGGAAATCGCGCGCAGCTACGGCACGCTGGTGCCGGTGCCCGCCGCGCGCGTGGTCGAAGCACCCGAAGGCCATATCGTCGATCTCGCCGGGCGCGAACTGCGCTGCCTCGACACGCCGGGGCACGCGCGCCACCACATCAGCATCCGGGATGCGGCCAGCCATGCGTTCTTCACCGGCGACACGTTCGGTTTGTCGTACCGCGAGTTCGATACCGAGCAGGGCGCGTTCATCCTGCCGACCTCGACGCCGGTGCAGTTCGAGCCGGACGCGCTCAAGGCGTCGATCGCGCGCATGCTCGAACACGAGCCGCAGCAGATGTTCCTGACCCATTACAGCCGGGTCGGCGACGTGCCACGCCTCGCGCAGGATTTGCATACGCAGATCGATGCGATGGTCGCCATCGCGACGGCGCACGCGAGCGACGCCGACCGGCACGCGCGCATTGCCGGCGACCTCGCCGCGCTGTACACCTCGCGTGCGCAGGCGCACGGCTGCACGTTCGACGCCGCGCAGGTGCACGAACTGCTGGCCATGGATATCGAACTGAACACGCAGGGACTGGAAGTGTGGCTGGACAAGCAGCGCAAGCCGCAACCGCCGCCGTGACGTCAGAACTCGTCTCGCGCATCGACGCCCTGCTGCCGCAGACGCAGTGCACGCGCTGCGGCTACCCTGCCTGCCTGGCCTACGCCGAGGCGATTGCCGCGGGCGACGCCGACATCAACCAGTGCCCGCCCGGCGGCGCGCAAGGAATCCGCGACCTTGCCGCCCTGCTCGGGCGCGGCGAGAAGCCGCTCAATCCGGCGAACGGCATCGACAAGCCGGCCGAGATCGCGGTCATCGACGAGCAGGCCTGCATCGGCTGCACCAAGTGCATCCAGGTGTGCCCGGTCGATGCGATCGTCGGCGCGAACAAGCTGATGCACACCGTGCTGCGCGAAGAATGCAACGGCTGCGAGTTGTGCATTCCTGCCTGCCCCGTCGACTGCATCGTGATGGTCGTCGACGATGCGCAATCGGATGCCCCGCACAACGCGCGTGCCGATCACTATCGCCGACGCTACGATGCGCGCAATTCGCGGCTCGCGCGCGAGCGCGGCGAACACGAACATGCGATCGCCGCGCGCAAGGCCGAGGTGCATGCAGGTACGCGCAGCGCCGTGTTCGAAGCGATCGCGCGCGCCAGGGCGAAGAAGGAAATGCCCCATCCATGAATGCGGAAAAACGCGCGGAAATCTTCCGCCGCCTGCGCGAGGTCAACCCGAAACCGCGCAGCGAACTCGAATACGCGTCGCCGTTCCAGTTGCTGGTCTCGGTGATCCTGTCCGCACAGGCCACCGACGTCGGCGTCAACAAGGCCACGCGCAAGCTGTACCCCATCGCCGGCACCGCGCAGGCCATCCTCGCGCTCGGCGAGGAAAAGCTGCGCGGCTGCATTTCCACGATCGGCCTGTTCAACGCCAAGGCGAAGAACGTGATCGCGACCTGCGCCATCCTCGTCGAACGATACGCCGGCGAGGTGCCGCGCACGCGCGAAGAACTCCAAGCGCTGCCCGGCGTCGGCCGCAAGACCGCGAATGTCGTGCTCAATACCGCGTTCGGCCTGCCGACGATCGCGGTCGACACGCATATCTTCCGCGTCGCCAACCGCACCGGGCTCGCGCCGGGGAAAACCGTGCGCGCGGTCGAGGACAAGCTGGAAAAAGCCGTGCCCGAGGAATTCAAGCTCGACGCGCATCACTGGCTGATCCTGCACGGCCGCTATGTGTGCAAGGCGCGCAAGCCCGATTGCCCGCAATGCGTGATCCGCGGCTTGTGCGAGTACAAGCGCAAGACGGCGGCGGACATCAACTGAGCGGACGCAACCAGAACCGCAACCGATGCGGCGTCGCCGCGCTCGCGCCGATTTCCTGCCAGTGGATCGCGCAGAACATGTCGTCCTGGCGCGTGTAGCCGCGCTTGTTCCAGAACGCATCGTTCGCACGGAAACCGTCCGGCTTGCGCGGATCCTCGGGGCTGCGCTCGACCGCGCAGAACGCGGTGAGCGCGAAACGCCCCAGGCGCCGCGCATAGCCTTCGCGCTCATCGAAGAAACGATGACCGAGGCGGTAACCGCGGTATTCGTGCAGCAGCACCGATTCGCCGAAGTAGAACACGTCGCCGAGCGCGATGCCGCGGTCGAGGAACGGTTTCTGGAATGCCGCGGTTTCGTCGGCGAGCGGAATTCCGGTCGAAGCGCCGATCACCCGCGTGCCGTCGAGCGCCAGCACGAACAGGCTTTCAGCCGATTTGGCGTAGGTCGCCAGATACTGTTTCTCGTAGTCGCGATCGCCGGCGTAAAGGTAGGGCCAGTCGCGGAACACGGCGATGCGCAAGGCCGCCACGGCATCGAGCCAGGACGCGATCTGCGCGCCGTTGAATGTTTTGATTTCGATCATGCCGGCACGATACCGGTAACCGCTGCGAGAGCAAAGCTCGCGAAGCAACCGCTTGTTGTCTGCCGGGCGCGACCGGCCCGGCGGCCGCCGGGCCGGTCGACGTGATGACGATGCTACTTGAGAACGAGCTCGCGAATCAGCTTGCTGCCGAGGATTTCACGCATCGAACTGCGATCGGCGAACCCCTGGTTCTGCTTGTCGCGGCCACCCTGGAATTTCTCGAGGATCGGGTCGGTGCGTTCGTCGAGATTGTCGAGCGCCGCCATGTTGGCGTAGGTGACAGTAAGGAGCAGATCGGCATCGTGAGGATCGCGTGCATCCTGCCCGTACACGTTGAAACTGACGATGACCTTGGCTTTCATCAATGCTTCGTTGAGCGGTTTGTAGTTGGCGTCCAGCCATTTCATGTAGTTGTCGAACTGTCCGGGCTTGACCTTGACGTAGGTAACCTGCGTTACCGGGCCTTCCTTGTAGGCACGGGCGTCGTCGGCCAATGCTTGTGCGCTGAACAAGCAGGCGCACGCTGCCGCTAGCAACAAACTTGCTTTCATGACGAATCCCCAAAAAATGCCGTCGCGTTGCGCGAACGGTGCGCGACACGCTACGCCGGCACTGCGGGGGTGTCAAAGAATGCAAAGTTCGCGCCGGAGCGGCCGCGGAAATCGGCGACAGCCACGGATAAGTTGTAGGATTGGAGACGCCATTTTCGGACATCCACGAAGCGCCCCATGAACCGCCAATCCCCCGAGCTTTCCGTTCGCCAGATCGCCCATCACATCGACGGCCGCGAGGTCGCGGGTGCCAGCGGTCGCCACGCCCCCGTGTTCGACCCCGCGCGGGGCAGCATCGCCGCCCAAGTCGCGCTCGCGAACACGGAAGAAGTCGGCACCGCGGTCGCCGCGGCGCGGCGCGCATTCCCCGCCTGGAGCGAAACCGCGCCGCTCAAGCGCGCGCGCATCCTGTTCGCGTTCAAGGCGCTGCTCGACGCGCATGCCGACGAGTTCGCCGGGTTGATCACGCGCGAACACGGCAAGGTGTTTTCCGATGCGAAGGGCGAGGTCACGCGCGGCATCGAAGTCGTCGAGTTCGCCTGCGCCGCGCCGCATCTGCTCAAGGGCCAGTTCACCGACCAGATCGGCGGCGGCATCGACAATTACAGCCTGCGCCAGCCGCTCGGCGTCGTCGCCGGGATCACGCCGTTCAACTTTCCGTTCATGGTGCCGATGTGGATGATTCCGATCGCGCTGGCCTGCGGCAACACGTTCGTGCTGAAACCGTCGGAGCGAGATCCCTCACCGTCACTGCTGGTCGCGAAATTGCTCAAGCAGGCCGGCCTGCCCGACGGCGTGTTCAACGTCGTGCACGGCGACAAGGCCGCGGTCGATGCGTTGATTGAACACGCGGATGTGGCTGCGCTGTCCTTCGTCGGCTCGACGCCGATCGCCGAATACATCTACACGCAAGGCACCGCGCGCGGCAAGCGCGTGCAGGCACTCGGCGGAGCGAAGAACCATCTCATCGTGATGCCGGACGCTGACCTTGATCAGGCGGTCGACGCGCTGATCGGCGCCGCCTACGGCTCGGCCGGCGAACGTTGCATGGCGATCTCGGTCGCGGTCGCGGTCGGCGACGTGGCAGACAAGCTCATCGAGCGGCTCGTGCCGCGCATCAACGCGCTGAAGATCGGCAGCGGCCTCGATGCCGGCGTCGAGATGGGCCCGCTGGTCACGGCGACACATCGCGAGAAAGTCGTCGGTTATATCGAGGCTGGAGTCGCCGAAGGCGCGAAGCTCGTCGTCGACGGCCGCGGCCATGTCGTCGCCGGACACGAAAGCGGGTTCTTCCTCGGCGGTACGCTGTTCGACCACGTCCAGCCCGGCATGAAGATCCATCGCGAGGAAATTTTCGGCCCGGTGCTCGGCATCGTGCGCGTGCCGGATTTCGCCAGCGCGGTCGAGCTGATCAACGCGCACGAATTCGGCAACGGCGTGTCTTGCTACACCTCGGACGGCGGCGTGGCGCGCGCGTTCGCGCGCCAGATCCAGTGCGGCATGGTCGGCATCAACGTGCCGATTCCCGTGCCGATGGCCTGGCATTCGTTCGGCGGCTGGAAGCGTTCGCTGTTCGGCGACGCGCACATCTACGGCGAGGAAGGCGTGCGCTTCTACACGCGCTACAAGAGCGTGATGCAGCGCTGGCCCGACTCGATCGCCAAGGGCGCGCAGTTCACCATGCCGGTCGCGCACTAGGCGCCACGGGCGTGGTCGCCGCGCCCGGCGCATGCCGGGGCGATTGCGTCACTGGTGTTCTTCGAGATCGCCGCCGATCCAGGTTGCAACAACCTGCGCCCGATCGCCGAGCGCGACCAGATCCGCCGCATAGCCCGGCGCGATGCGCCCGTGCGTGGCGCCGAGGCCGATGAATTCCGCGGGGTACGTCGACGCCATGCGCAGCGCCTCGTCCAGCGGCACATCGAGCCAGGCGACGGTGTTGCGTACCGCCTGCGCCATGTCGAGCACGGAGCCGGCCAGCGTGCCGTCGGGCACGGTGAGCAAGCCGTCGCGCGCGGTCGCGATCTGACCGTTGATGCGGAACGAGGGATTGTCCGAGCCGACCGGCGACATCGCATCGGTGACGAGGACGATCTTGCCGCGCGGCTTCGCCGCCAGCGCGACGCGCAGTGAAGCCGCATGCACGTGGTGGCCGTCGACGATCACGCCGCACCAGCTCGCGGCATCGTCGAGCGCAGCACCGACGACGCCAGGCTCGCGTCCGCTGAGCGGCGTCATCGCGTTGTAGAGATGGGTGAAGCCACGCACGCCAAGATCGAGCGCGGCGCGCGTCTGCTCGTAGCTTGCCGCCGTGTGGCCGGCGGCGACGACGACGCCGCGCGCGACGAAGGCACGGATCGTCTCGGCCGGAACGCGGTCCGGCGCCAGCGTCAGCAAGGTTCTGCCGTGACGCAGCGAGGCCGCCATCGCGATCTCGTCCGCAGCGGGCACGCGGAACTTGCCCGGATCGTGCACGCCCTTGCGCGCCGGCGCCAGATACGGGCCTTCGAGATGGATGCCGAGCACGCCCGGCACGCGTTGTTCGATCGCGGCATCGACCGCGGCGATTGCGCGCCGCATGACTTCGGCATCGTCGCTGATCAGGGTCGGCAACATGCCGGTCGTGCCATAGCGGCGATGCGCCTGCGCGATGCGACGTACCGCCTCGACGCTGGTGTCGTCGTTGAACAGCACGCCGCCACCGCCATTGACCTGGGTGTCGATGAAGCCCGGAGCGAGGCTTGCGCCTTGCAGGTCGTGCACGCGTTGCGCACGCGCGCGCACGCGCGCCTCCTCGGCGACGTCGGCGATGCGCCCGTCTTCGAGCAACACGGCCAACCCTTCGCGGAAACCTTCCTCGACGAGCACCCTGGCGTTGACCAGTGCAGTTGTGGCCATCAGACGGTCCTCGTGACTTTGTTCAAGTGCGGCGGCATGTCGGGATTGTGCCCGCGCGCAATCGAAAGCGCATTCGCCGCCTTGTAGAAGCCCTGCACCGCAATCAGCGGCGCGCAGACCGGATGCGGCGCGGCCGCGACCGGCAAGCGCTGCGGCTGCGCAGCGTCGGGCGAGGTCAGCCACACCTTCGCGCCGCGCGCGGCGAACTCGTCGGCCACCTCGCGCGTGCCGGCGAAGGACTCGTCCTGCTGGGTCAGGAACAACACCGGGAAATCGCGACCGACCAGCGCCATCGGCCCGTGCTTGACCTCGGCCGAACTGAACGCCTCGGCATGCAGACCGCAGGTTTCCTTGAGCTTGAGCGCGGCTTCCTGTGCCGCGCCCAGACCGAGGCCGCGGCCGACGACGAACAGATTGTTCGCCCCGGCCAGCCCGTCGACCAGCGGCGACCAATCCATCGCCCAGGTCGCGCGCATCGCCGCGGGCGTCGCCTGCAATGCCGCGAACAACGCCTCATCGCCGTTCCAGCGCGCGGCGACGTGCACGAGCGCGGACAACGCGCAAAGATAGCTTTTGGTCGCAGCGACGCTGAGTTCCGGCCCCGCGCGCAACGGCACCACCGTGTCGGCCACCTTGGCCAGCGGCGAATCCTCGATGTTGACGAGTGCGACCACATGCGCACCGGCCTCGCGCGCACCGCTCGCCGCACGCACGAGATCGGGGCTGCCGCCTGACTGCGAGATCGCGATGTAAAGCGCGCCGGCCAATTGCTGCCGTGCCTGATAGATCGAGCTGATCGACGGCGAGGCCGACGCGGTCATCAGGCCGATCTGCGTTTCGAACACGTATTTGCCGAACGTGGCCGCGTGATCCGAGCTGCCGCGCGCGCAGGTGACGATGAATCGTGGCGGCGCGGCCCTCAGTCTTTCCACCAGCGCGGCGACGATGGCGTCGTTGGCGGCGAGTTGGCGCCGGATCGCGTCGGCGGCCTCGCCGGCTTCGTGGTGCATCTTGGTCTGATTTGGCTTCAGCATGTGCTTGACATCGTTGTCATCCAAGTCCGGCATGGTAGCGGGAATTCGTTGCGGGGGAAATCGGAAGCTGCCTATCCGCCATGCAGTTCGGCGACGAAGTCGTAGGCGTCGCCGCGGTACAGCGAAGTGGTGAACTCGACCACGCGGCCATCGTCCAGAAAGGCGCGGCGCTCGATCGCCAATGCCGGACTGCCGGTGTCGCATTCGAGCAGTTCCGCATCGTCCGCACCGAGCGCGATGGCACGCAGGCGCTGCAGCGCACGCGTCGGCCGGCAGCCGATCTGTCCAAGCGCATCGTAAAGCGAAAGCTTGATCGCATTCGGATCGGCGATGACCGCGGCCGGCACGACCGTGGCTTCGACCGCGAGCGGCTTGTCGTCGGCAAAGCGCAGGCGACGCAGGCGGATCACGTCGGCGCCCGGCGACAGGTTCAGCGCCATCGCCTCCTCGGGCGTGACTTCACCGACGCCGCGTTCGAGAAACTTCACCCGCGGCTTGAGGCCGCGCGCGCGCAAATCGTCGGTGAATCCGGTCAGGCGCGAGAACGACTTGACGATGCGCTCGGCGACGAACGTGCCCGCACCGTGACGCTGGGTCAGCAGGCCGTCCTCGACGAGCCCACCGATCGCCTTGCGCACGGTGACGCGCGACAATGCGAGCTTCTTCGCCAGGTCGCGTTCACTGGGCAGCGCATGCCCGGGCGGAAATGCGCCGAACTCGATCGCATTCTGGATCGCGCGGCGCAGGCGCAGATAGGCGAGCGAGCGTCGCGCCTCACCGCCGCGGTCGAGCTTGCGATATTCACCGTACAGGGTCGGTTGCATGCCATCATCATACCAATGAAATACCACTTTTGCCACTCAGCCCGATGCATGTTTCGCGCATGCGCGCACGATACACCTGCTTTTGGCCGTCTCGGGTCCCTATTGCAATGCGGCGGCGGACGATCAGGTACAAAGGATGCCGGCGAGGTCGGCCGCCGAGAGCCGCCGGAATGACGAACAAAGACGGAGTCATCCGCGGGTATTGCCAATCAGTGGTATGAAAGTGGTATCATTACGGCGCAAATTACAATTCTCGAAATCGAGCATCCGGAGCGCACCCGTGGCAGAAATGAAAGTGGTCGACCTGTTTGATCTGGTGATCTTCGGCGGCACCGGCGACCTCGCCATGCGCAAGCTGCTGCCGGCGATGTACCGTCGTTATGCAGACGGACAGATTCCGCCCGACAGCCGCATCGTCGGCGTCGCGCGCACCCACGGCGACGATCCGTCGTATCGCGAAGGCGTGCGTGCGGCGATCGCACAGCACGTGAAGAACGCCGAGGCGGCGACGGTCGAGCGCTTTCTCGCGATGGTGCACTACTTCGGCCTCGACGCGACCCAGGACACCGGCTGGAACGAATTCGAAGCCGACCTCAAATCACGCGCCGGTCGGGTGCGCGTGTTCTATCTGTCGACGAGCCCGAGTCTGTTCGTGGCGATCTGCAACCGCCTGCGCGCGCACGGCCTCAACGGCGACGATGCGCGCGTCGTGATCGAGAAACCGATCGGCAGCGATCTGGCCAGCGCGACCGTGATCAACAACGACGTCGCCAGCGCGTTCGACGAACGGCACGTGTTCCGCATCGACCACTATCTCGGCAAGGAGACGGTGCAGAATCTGCTCGCATTGCGTTTCGGCAACGTGCTGTTCGAGCCGCTGTGGAACGCCCGCCGCATCGACCACGTGCAGATTACCGTCGCCGAGACGGTCGGCCTGGAAAAACGCGGCGCCTACTACGACAACGCCGGCGCCTTGCGCGACATGGTGCAGAACCATCTGCTGCAGCTGCTCTGCATGGTCGCGATGGAGCCGCCTGCCTCGCTCGATGCCGACGCGGTGCGCGACGAGAAACTCAAGGTGCTGCGCTCGCTTAAACCCATCGACCAGAACAACGCGATCATCAGCACCGTGCGCGGCCAGTACCGCGCAGGCGCGAGCAACGGCGGCGCGGTGCCGGGTTATCTCGAGGATCTCGGCAAGCCGAGCTCGAATACCGACACCTTCGTCGCGATCAAGGCCGAGGTCGACAACTGGCGCTGGGCCGGCGTGCCGTTCTACCTGCGCACCGGCAAGCGCCTGCCCGCGCGCGTGTCTGAAATCGTCATCCAGTTCCGCCAGATCCCGCATTCCATCTTCGCCCCGAGCGCGGGCCCGGTCGCCCCGAACAGGCTCGTGCTGCGCCTGCAGCCCGACGAAGGCGTGAAACTGTGGCTGATGATCAAGTCGCCCGGCCCCGGCGGGCTGCGCCTGCAGGAAGTGCCGCTGGACATGAGCTTCGCCGAAGCATTCGGCGTGTCGCAGCCCGACGCCTACGAGCGCCTGCTGCTCGACGTCGTGCGCGGAAATCTGACGTTGTTCATGCGCCGCGACGAAGTCGAGGCTGCATGGAGCTGGGTCGATCCGATCCTCGCCGCATGGAAGGCCAACCCCGAGGCGCCCAAGCCGTACACCGCGGGCACCTGGGGTCCGAGCGCCGCCATCGCGCTGATCGAACGCGACGGCCGTACCTGGCACGACGCGGACACGAACGACGCATGAACGCGCTCGACTGCCAGCGCTACGCGGACGGCGCGCAGCTCGCCGCAGCGCTTGCCGCGGCAGTGGCCGGTGATCTCGCGCAAGGCATCGCCGCGAACGGTACGGCGCTGCTTGCGGTGTCGGGCGGCAAGACGCCGCCGCGTTTTTTCCAGGCGCTTTCGCAGCAAGCGATCGACTGGAGCAGCGTCGTCGTCACCCTCGTCGACGAACGCTGGGTGGCGCCCGACGACGCACGCTCCAACGCCGGCCTCGTGCACGCGAACCTGTTGCAGGGGCGCGCCGCCGTCGCGCGCTTCGTGCCGCTTTACACCGCTGATGCGGCGACCCCGGAACAGGGAGCGCCCGCGATCGCCGCCGCCCTCGCCGCCCTGCGCCCACCGTTCGACGCGCTCGTGCTCGGCATGGGCGACGACGGCCACACCGCTTCGTTCTTCCCCGGCGGCGACCATCTTGCCGCGGCGACCGATCCGCGCAGCGATGCCATCGTCCTGCCGATGCGCGCGCAAGGCGCCGGCGAGCCGCGCATCACGCTGACCCTGCCCGCGATCCTGCGCAGCCGCGCGATCTATCTGCACATCGAAGGCGAACGCAAACGCAAGGTGCTCGAAGCCGCACGCCACGCCGCCAGCACGTATCCGGTCAGCACTGTGCTGCGCAACGCTCGCGCGCCAGTAAAGGTGTATTGGTGCCCGTGAATGCAACAGGAAATGAGTTTTTTGCCACGGATTGCACCGATGAACACGGATCGGGAATATTTGGATTGCTTCGATCCATTCGTGTTCAACCGTGTGATCCGTGACCAATGCTCTTCATCCATTTCACGAGTCAGAAGGTCACGATTTAAAAACGAAGGCGTGAAGTCATGTCATTGAACCCCACCATCGCAAAAGTCACCGCACGCATCGCCGAGCGCAGCCGCGCCACGCGCGAGGCCTACCTCGACAAGATCGGCCGCGCACGCGGCCACGGCCCGCATCGCAAGCGCCTGTCCTGCGGCAACCTCGCGCACGGCTTCGCCGCCTGCGGCAGCGACGACAAGGCGACGATCCGCGCCAACGCACGCGCGAACATCGGCATCGTCAGCGCCTACAACGACATGCTTTCGGCGCACCAGCCCTACGAAACCTACCCCGAGTTGATCCGCCGCACCGCGCGCGCGGTCGGCGCGACCGCGCAGGTCGCCGGCGGCGTACCGGCGATGTGCGACGGCGTAACCCAGGGCCAACCCGGCATGGAGATGAGTCTGTTCTCGCGCGACGTGATCGCGCTCGCCACGGCGGTGTCGCTGTCGCACGACATGTTCGACGCGGCGCTGTACCTCGGCATCTGCGACAAGATCGTGCCCGGCCTGATGATCGGCGCACTGACCTTCGGCCACCTGCCCGGTATCTTCGTGCCGTCCGGGCCGATGCCGAGCGGCATTCCGAACGATCAGAAATCGAAAGTGCGCCAGCTCTACGCCGAGGGCAAGGCCAGCCGCGACGAACTGCTCGACGCCGAAGCCGCTTCGTACCACGCGCCCGGCACCTGCACGTTCTACGGCACGGCGAACTCGAACCAGATGCTGATGGAACTGATGGGCCTGCATCTGCCGGGCGCGAGCTTCGTTGCGCCGAACTCGGCGCTGCGCGAAGCACTGACCGCCGCCGCGGTCGAACGCGCCGCCGCGATCACCGCGCTAGGCGACGAATACATGCCGCTCGGCCGCATCGTCGACGAGCGCGCGCTGGTCAACGGCATTGCCGGCCTGCATGCGACCGGCGGTTCGACCAACCTGCTGCTGCACATCGTCGCGATCGCGCGTGCCGCCGGCATCATCGTCACACTCGAAGACTTCGACGCGATCGCGAGCGCCGTGCCGTTGCTCGCGCGCGTGTACCCGAACGGCAAGGCCGACGTGAACCAGTTGCATGCCGCCGGCGGCCTGAATTTTCTCATTGCGCAACTGCTCGATGCGGGACTCGTCCACGCCGATGTCAACACCGTGAACGGCACCGGTCTCGACGGCTATCGCAAGCACGCGCTGCTCGATGCAGAGAAAAAGTTGGTTCATGTGCCCGTCGCCGCGGCAAGCCTCGATGACACGGTGTTGCGCCCCGCCTCGAATCCCTTCCGTCCCGACGGCGGCCTGAAGGCGCTCGATGGCAATCTCGGCCGCGCGGTGATCAAGATTTCCGCGGTCGCGCCGGAACGCGTCGTGATCGAGGCACCGGCGATCGTGTTCGAGGAACAGGACGACGTGAAAGCCGCGTTCGAGCGCGGCGATCTCGATCGCGATTTCATTGCCGTGGTGCGCTTCCAGGGCCCGCACGCGAACGGCATGCCCGAGCTGCACAAGCTGACGCCGACGCTGGGCGTGCTGCAGGACCGCGGCTTCAAGGTCGCGCTCGTCACCGACGGGCGCATGTCCGGCGCCTCGGGCAAGGTGCCCGCGGCGATCCACCTCACGCCCGAGGCAGCGGCGGGCGGCGCGATCGCGAAGATCCGCGACGGCGACATCGTGCGTCTCGATGCGAATGCGGGCACGCTCGAAGTGAAAGTGGACGCGAACGAATTCAACTCGCGCGCGCCAGCAAGCGCGAGCAACCTCGCTGCGCACCACGTCGGTCTGGGCCGCGAATTGTTTTCATTGTTCCGTGATACCGTCGGGCCGTCCGACGCGGGCGCCAGCGTTTTTTGAGATGTGACCCCGGCATGTGTTCCCGACCATCGCTGTCGGAATGACGAACAGGAATCATCATGACCACCCCGATCGAAAAGAAACAGTCCGAGGTCGAAAAGACCCTGCGCCTCGCCCCCGTTGTCGCCGTCGTCGTGATCGAAGATCTCGCCGCGGCCGTGCCGCTCGCCAAGGCGCTCGTCGCCGGCGGTATTCCGGCGATCGAGATCACGCTGCGCACGCCGGTGGCGCTCGATGCGATCCGCGCGATCGCGAGCGAAGTCGAAGGCGCCGTCGTCGGCTCCGGCACCGTGCTGACGTCGAACGACTTGAAAGCTTCCGAACGCGCCGGAGCACGTTTCGCCGTGTCGCCGGGCGCAACGCGCAACCTGCTCGACGCCGCCGACGCCAGCCTGCTGCCGTGGCTGCCCGCCGCGGCGACCGCGAGCGAAGCGATGGCACTGTTCGAGCGCGGTTACCGCTTCCAGAAATTCTTCCCGGCCGTGCCTGCGGGCGGGGTCAACCTGCTCAAGGCCTGGGCTTCGCCGTTGCCCGGCATCACCTTCTGCCCGACCGGCGGCATCCGCGAGAACACCGCGCCCGATTTCCTCGCCAGCCCGAATGTCGTCTGCGTCGGCGGCACCTGGCTGTCGCCGAGCAACCTGCTCCAGGCCGGTGACTGGAACAAGATCGAACAACTCGCGCGTCTTGCCGCGGCGCTGAAAGCCGCGACCTGAACCGCCGCGGATCACTACGTGCAAGGCGCGCCGTCCACGCGCTTGCACCCGACGTGCATCTTGTGGCGATACAGCGCGGAATAGTTGGCGAGCACGTGTTGCCCGTTCACGTCGCCATTGGCAAAACCGAAGGCCCAGAACCCGGTGACGGGTTGGCCGACGAGAATGTCGCCGTTGGCCGCAGCGACGAGTTGCTGATTCGACCCGGCCACGGCCTGCGTTCCCAATGCAATCTGGAACCATCCATTGTCGATACCCGCGACGAAGTCGCCGGAAACCAGTTTGGACGCGAGCAACGCCGAGCCGGGCTGAGCCTGGTTGAAGCCGAGCACCTGCGTTTCGTATGACAGCCCGAATACTGACTGCAGCGACCCGAAGGGAGCGAAGATCACCGGGCTCCTTTCTTCACGGTCCCAGCTGTCGACCTTCATCTGGCTGAAGGCCGTGCCGCCGTTGACAGCGGAAAACCTTGCATCGAACGGCGGCTGTACCGCGTCCACGGCGTAGTACGGATCGACATAAAACCGTTTCGTCGGATAGGTCAGCACCCACTCGGAATTCCCGGCGATACCCGGTGACGTCCAGTATTCGTTCTGCACGTTGTCGGCCATGAACAACGCCGACACGGCATCGATGGAACGCGTGTAGGTCAGCGACAGCGGCGCGTCGTCGGTATGGATGTCGGCAACATGGGAAGTGGCGCTGGAAATATTCGGCGTCAGCGCGTCCGGCCGGCTGTGTTCGCCAAGACCACCCTTGACGTAGAACTGCGCGATGGCGTCCGCGGCGTAGGAGAACACCACACCGTTGGCCACATCCAGAATCATCGCGTTGCCGGACAAACCTCCCGAAGGCGCGCCGATGTCCCGGGTCGAATCGATCGTCCACTTGCCGCCGTTGGCCCAGGCGCTCACCACGCTGGCGCAATTGGCCGGGACACCGAAGGCATGCGTGATGGCCTTCAAGGTATCGCTCGGCCCGGTCAGTGCACCCATCTCGATGATTTCGACATGGCCTTCGCGCGTGCGCGCGACGCCGGTCGGGCCGCCGTCCTTGCCTTGCTCGCCCGTGCCGTCGAAGTTCGCCGTGGTGAACGGCAACGCCGTCGCCGCCGTGGTCGGCAGCGCCGGCACGGTGCAGCTGTTGTCGCCGGAAAAAATCGCCGCGCCGCCCGCGGTCGGCACGATCACGCCGGCCCAGTAGTCGTGCGGCGAGAGATAGAGGTTGAAGTCCATCACGTCGCGACCGTCGTAGCCTTCGAGCAGGCGTACCTTGACCGCCTTGCCGCCGCTTGTGGAGTTGGTGATGGTGACGAAGCTGTTGTACCCGCCGTTGACCGTGTAATACGGATACACCAGCACCTGCCCGCTGCCGCCGGCGTTGAGGTACATGGCCAGCGCGGATGGTGCGGACAGGCAGAGTGTCGCGGCCGACAGAATCCCGCTTGCGATCGGTTTCATCGCGCACCCCATCTTCATGAACTGACGCGATGATATGCCAGTTCAAAAAAAAAAAAAGCCGAGTGATCGCGTGTTCGCACCACTCCCGGCACAGCCTCGCCTCTCGGGATCGACGAGTCGCCAAGGGCGGATTGGGATCGACGACTCCCCGCACGAGGCATGGCCGGGTCGTCACGAGCACGGCGTGCTGGGCGTGGTTTCGCAACGGAAGTGCAATTTGTGGCGATATGCCGCCGTGTAGTTCGCGAGCGCACCACCCATGTTGCCGTTGACGAGCTGATTGACCCAGAATCCGGTGACCGGCTGGCCGAGCAGTGTCCTGCCGTTGGTCGATGGCGTGAGGCGCTGTCCGGTTGCCAACGCGAGCCGCGCCCACCCATGTTCGGTTTCGACGCTTCCACTGAAATTGGATCCGCGTGGCGTGACGTTCATCGAGACGAGGTTCGATGCGAGCACGCGCGAAGGCGGCAACGGCAATAGTTCAGCGCTCCGCCGGCAGGATGCTGATTGAACGTGACCACCTGCGCCTCGTAGGCCAGGTTCGACTTCGAGCAAGCGCGCGCAATCCCGATGCAACGCCCGCCAGAACGACAACCGCCGTTCGCCCCATGATGCCTACCCCGTTTGCCGAACCCCGCGGCAATACTGGTTGCGGCGAGTTCGCGGCAACGAGGTGGATGACGACTACTTGCCCTGCGCGGCGCCCGGTTTCACCGGCCCGGTCGATCCCCGGATCACGAGCGTCGGGCTGAAGCCGACGTTCTCGGCGCTGTCCTCGGCATGGCGGCCGTGGTGCCTGAGTTCGGCGATAAGCCGTTCCGTCGCACGGCGCGCGATGTCGCCGGTGGCCTGCGCCGCCGTGGTCAGCGCCGGCCAGCACTGGCGCGAGAACGGACTGTCCTCGAAGCCGGCGATCGACAGGTCGTAGGGCACGTTCAAGTTCGCCGCCTTCGCCGCGGCGAGCACGCCGGCGGCAATCTCGTCGTTGGAACCGAAGATCGCAGTCGGCGGATTCCTCAGCGCGAGCAGCTTGCGCGCGCCGCGGAAGCCGTCGTCGAACGAGTAGTCGCCCTCGACGATCAGCGCCTTGTCGAGCGTGATGCCGTAGTGCCTGAGCGCATCCTCGTAACCCTGATAGCGTTCCGGACTCGAACGATGCGCCTTGCCGCCCCAGAGAAAACCGACGCGCTGGTGGCCGAGCTGGATCAGATGCTCGGTGACCGCGTACGCCGCATCGCGATCGTCGACGAAGACGCAGGGAAAACCGTCGCGCGGATCTGCCGCGGCGGAAATGATGCGCACGAACTTGATCTTGTTCGCCGCGAGGAACTCGATCAACTCCATGCGCTCGGACATCGGCGGCGCGAGCACGAGGCCGGCCAGGCGCGAACGCTGCACGAGCTCGCACAGTTCCTCGGCCAGGCCCGGCGAATTCGAATCACAGGGATGGATGTTGAGATCGAAACCGGTCGCGCGACACACCGAAAGCACGCCGTTCTGCATGGCGATCACGTAGTACGCGTTCGGGTTGTCGTAGACCATGCCGATCGTGTACGACTTCGCGCTGCGCAGGCTGCGCGCGGACAGGTCGGGCTGGTAGTTGAGCTCGGCGATCGCGCGCTCGACACGCTTGCGTGTCGCCTCGAGCACCGAGGGTTCGCTGTTGACGACGCGGGACACGGTTTTCAGCGACACCTTCGCGCGCTTGGCGACGTCCTTGATCGTGGCGCTGCGCCTGCGCGTCGTCGTGTCCGGTTTCATCTCTCTCATCTGCGTTGCAGCTCGCAGCTATTGTCACCCGAAAGCGAGTGTGCGGCCAGTCGAACTTCGCGCCCACCGGCCGCGACACCGCGCCCTCGCCCGGGCCACGACGACGGCGGCGGCGCGGCACGCCCTTGCGGCCTGCGCGTCCGCCGCGGCGACAGTGCGGTCCGGATCGAAAAAGGCGCACCCACAATCAACGTTGTCATCGACCACCCCTATCCCGCGTCGGCATGAATTGGCCGGAATCTGCGTCTTTCGACCCGCGGGAGGAATTCTGCCACGAATTGTTGACAACGTTGTCATGATGCCGGACACTACGCCACGACCGAGCGACCGCGAGTGTCGCCGGCATAGGGATTCCGGAAGTGCAATCCGGAACGTTTCGATCCAGAAGCGGGGAAGCTGCACACGATGCGAAGCGCGAGTCCCCAATTCGTCGACCCGTCGCCGCGGCAGACAGCCGCGGCGCCTGCCGCGCCGGGGCCGTTCATCGCCGCGGACGTGGGCGGAACGCACGCACGCGTCGGCCTGATCCAGCCGACGGCGGACTCCGCCAGCGGCGCGAACCTCGACATCCTGCAATATCGCAAGTTCAACTGCGCCGACTACACGGACCTGCACGACATCCTGCGCGAATTCGCCGATGGCGTCGGTGGCCGCATCGCCACGCACGCCTGCATCGCCTGTGCCGGGCTGGTCAGCGGCGACGACCTGATCAACGCCAATCTGCCCTGGCGCGTTTCGATTTCGCGCCTGCGCGAGGAACTCGGCCTGGATCGCGTCGTCCTCGTCAACGATTTCACCGCGGTTGCCTACGCCGCGCATTTCCAGTGCGTGACCAACTCGACCCTGATCGCCGGGCGCGGCGCGATCAATCCCGCCCTGCCGCGGCTCGTAGTCGGTCCGGGCACCGGCCTCGGCGCCGCGGCGTTGATCCCCGGCGGCGCGCGCCCCGGCATTCTCGCCACCGAAGGAGGCCACGCGGCACTCGCGGCACGTACGGATCTCGAGTTCGAAATCGTGCGCCGGCTCGGCCACGGCTCCATCCACGTTCCGAACGAGCAGGTCTTTTCCGGCCCCGGCCTGTTCGCGCTCTATCGCACGTTGGGCGAATTGCGCGCCATGCATGCGCAATTCGAATCGCCTGCGCAGGTCACCGCGGCGGCGCTTGCGCGCAGCGACGCGCTCGCGATCGAAACAGTCGAACTCTTCTGCGCCTGGTTCGGCAGCCTGATCGGCGATCTGGTCATGTTGCTCGGCGCCTATGGCGGAGTGTATCTGGCGGGCGGCGTGCTGCCGCGAATCGCACCGCTGCTGCGCGCCAGCGGCTTCGCCCGGCGCCTCAGCGACAAGGGCGCGCTGCACGAGGTGCTGGCGCGCGTGCCGGTACACCTGATCGACCACGGCCAACTCGGCGTGACCGGCGCGGCGCACTGGTTTCTCGATCACGAATACGGAGGAAAAAGAAGCTGAGAAAAGTTCACGGAGAACTCGTAACACGGGAGCAGCAGTCGGTGCGGGACGCACGCTTGCATAACTATAAAAGTATATAAGTGTAAAACACTGGAGACACGGCAAACGCCGATTCTTCCTGACCAAAACACATATTGAGAGGGCCACCGATGAAATACTCCAAGACCATGCTCGCGGCGAGCATCGCCGCCAGTCTGTACGCCAGCGCGCTCGCCTACGCCGCCGAGCCTGCCCCGGCCGATCCGCAGCAGACGCCGTCAGCGCAGGAAGACGCGAACACGAAGAAGAATGCCAACACCGAGGAACTCGGCACTGTCGTCGTCACCGGCATCCGCGACACCGAAGCGCGATCGCTGCAGCTGAAGCAGGCCTACGATTCGCACGTCGAGGTAGTCACCGCCGAGGACGTGGGCAAGCTGCCGGCGAAGAACGTCGCCGACACGCTCGAGCGCCTGCCCGGCGTCAACATCTCCTCGTCCAGCGCGAGTGAAGGCGGCTTCGACGAGAACGACCGCGTCAGCCTGCGCGGCACCAATCCGAGTCTCACCCAGACGTTGATCAACGGCCACGCCGTCGGCACCGGCGACTGGTTCGTGCTGAGCCAGGTGCAGACAGTCGGCCGCAGCGTCAGCTACAGCCTGTTGCCGTCGGAAATCGTCAGCGAGGTGATCGTGCACAAGACCTCCGAGGCGAAGATCGTCGAAGGCGGCGCGGCTGGCTCGGTCGACATCATCACGCGCAAGCCGCTGCAATACGGCAAGGACCTCACCGCTTCGGCCTCGATCGGCGGCGTCTATTCCGACCTGCCCAGCGACACCAAGCCTCAGTTCAACGGCCTCGTCAACTGGAAGGTGAACGACAACTTCGGCGTACTCGCCCAGTTGTTCTACGAGGAACGCTCGCTCGAACGTCAGGGCCAGGAGGTGGTCGGCGGCTACAACCGGATTGCCGCGACCGATCCGATCGCCCTCGCCCATCCCGATCTCGCCGGCGTGTACTACCCGAACGAAATCGGCGCCGTGCTGTTCACGCAGAAGCGCAAGCGCGAAGGCGGAACGATCGATCTCGAGTTCAAGCCCACCGACAACCTCACGCTCGACCTCAATGCTTTCTATTCCAAGCTCAAGGCCGACAACTACAACCGCAACTACATGATGTGGGGCAGCCAGTTCGTCAACAGCGGCGCGGGCTTCGGTTCCAGTTACACGGTCAAGAACAACGTGCTGACTTCGGCTTCGTTCGCGCCGGTCGCCGGAAGCACCGCGCCCTATGTCGTCTACGACCAGATCTCGCGCCCCGGCGCGGCCTCGAAGTCGGACTACGTCACGTTCGACGCCGACTGGCGCGCCAGCGACAAGCTGACGTTCAAGGCTCAGGCCGGCATCACCAACGGCAGCGGCAAGAGCCCGCATCAGGACGTGATGGAACTTGGTGCGCAGGCCGGCGCCGGCGCGAGCTGGAACATGCACGGCACGAGCTCGCCGATCGACTGGACGATGGGCGGCGACAACTCCTCGCCGTCGGGCATCATGCCGGCCGCCGGCTGGATCTTCGGCGAGCAGGGCATCGATGTTAAGGACAAGGAGAACTGGGCACAGGCCGACGGCGAGTTCGCGGTCGACAGCGGCGCACTCTCGACGATCGATTTCGGCGTGCGCTACGCCAAGCACACGCGTGAGAACCTGTTCGACGTGGCGCAGGGCCCGAACTGGGCCACCAACTGGACCGACGCCGCGGGCTATCCGACCTCGTCCTACGCCAACTATCCGGGCGATTTCTCCAGCAACGTCGGCGGCAACTTCCCCGGCAACATCTGGTATTGGACGCCGGCACAGCTCGCGGCGATCGACGCGAAGTTCGCCAACCGCGACCCGGTCGCGCGCTTCTACTTCAACGACATCTATTCGGTGAAGGAGAAGGATTCGGCCGCCTATGTCCAGTTCAACTTCGTCGGCAATGGCTGGAGCGGCAACCTCGGCGTGCGCTACGTCGGCACCGATTCCGACATCAGCTACAGCTCGACCAGCCCGCAGGAGAAGATCGTCACCGGTCCGATCACCGGCTCGGCATTCGGCAACTACTACTGGAACACGGCGAAGAACAGCAAGGACAACTTCCTGCCCAGCGCCAACATCAAGTTCGACATGCGCGACGACATGGTGCTGCGCGTTGCCGCTTCGCAGACGCTGACACGTCCGGACTATTCCGCCCTCGCCGGCTTCGTCTCGCTCGACGACCTCACCCATACCGGCAGCGGCGGCAATCCGCAACTCAAGCCGATCGTGTCGACCAACGTCGACGTGGCCTGGGAATGGTACTTCGCGCCGCGCGGCCTGTTGTCGGTCGGCGCCTACAACATGAACCTGTCGAACTACATCAATTTCGGCAACGAGACGCGCACCTACAAGGACATGCAGGCCAGCGAAACCTCGGGCCACGACGTGTTCAACAGCTACCTCGTCAGCGTGCCGCACAACGTCGACGGCCACGTCAAGGGCGTCGAATTCAACTACATCCAGCCGATCGGCGAGAACTTCGGCGTTGCCGCGAACTACACCTACGCAGACGGCAGCACCGACAACGGCGGCCCGCTGCAGGGCAACTCGCGCAACACGTTCAACGTCTCCGGCTATTTCGAGAACGCACAGTTCAATGCGCGTCTGTCGTACACGTACCGTTCGACGTTCTATGCCGGCGTGAGCCGTACCGACACGTTCTACCAGCAAGGCTCCGGTACTCTGAACGCGTCGTTCGGTTATGCAATCACACCGTGGGCGACGGTCACGCTCGACGCGATGAACCTCAACGATCCAAAGCTAAAGTACTACACGCAGAGCGCGGCTTACGGCAATCAACCGTATGCGTTCTATGTGAACGGCCGCCAGTACTACGCCACGCTGCGCCTCAAGTTCTGATCTTGCGGCAACGGTGCCTGCTCCCGGCTTCGGGAACAGGCATCGGCGAGTCCGGTCTCACCCTTTCAAGGCGTTCTCCAGCCGTTGCGGGCCTTGCGTCAATCGAGGCCCGCTTTTTTTTCCAAGCGAGTCCGCAACAACCCACGCAGGGCCGATCAGGGCGGCGTTTATCGCATGCTCGCTCCAGATCCAATGCCTGGGTGGATTGGCGAACAGCATCGGCGGGTGCACCAGCGGCATGAACGAGACGAACATCGCGGTGAGAAGGATCGCGGCCAGACGCGCCTGCACGCTGCGAAAATCGCGATGCCGGCCGTGATGTGGCGCAACCCGGTCACATGGCCCCCGAACTCCTGCGAACGCGACGGCCATGTCGGCACCAGTGGCGCGGTCAGGTTCAGGTAGACGAAATGCGCCGTGCCAAATACCAGGCAGCAAGCTCCGAACGCGATCTGCCCGCCGCGCGTGAGGCGCAGACACCCGTCAATCCGGCTTCGTCAGCGCCGTCGACTACCGCCGCGACCAGCGCGACCTCGACGAGATCGTCGTGCGCGAAGGGCCGCACCCTGCGATCGCGGAATCTTCCGGATCATCTCGACGGCGCCGCCGGCTCCGCGCCGAGCATGCGCTCGATGTCCTCGTCCTTCTCGCGCCACAGGTCGTTCATCCATTGCTGGAACGCGGCGCGGAACGCCGGATCTCCCCGATAGTCGCCCGCGGCCAGCTCCTGCGGAATGGGACGCTGGCGCACCCGCACGCGCACCTCGGAAAGGCGGTTCGCCATCAGGTCGATCATCGTCGGAATGCCGGCGGGATAGACGATGGTGACATCGAGGATCGCATTGAGGCCCTGCCCCATCGCATCGAGCACGAATGCCACGCCACCCGACCTGGGTGTGAGCAGATGCCGGTACGGCGACTGCTGCCGCGCATGACGGCTGGCAGTGAAGCGCGTACCCTCGACGAAATTCATCACCGACACCGGAATCGCACGGAATTTTTCGCAGGCGCGGCGTGTGGCTTCGCGGTCACGCTCGCCGAGTTGCGGATTGCGCTCGATCTGCTCGCGCGTGTAGCGGCCCATGAACGGGAAATCAAGCGCCCACCATGCCAACCCCATCACCGGCACCCAGAACAGTTGGCGCTTGAGGAAAAACCGCAGCAGCGGAATGCGGCGGTTGAACACCTTCTGCAATACCAGAATGTCCACCCAGCTCTGGTGGTTGGCGAGCACCAGGTAGTGCCCGTCGATCTTCATCCCGGCTTGTTCGTCGATGCGGAAACACGTGCCGGTGAGATGATCGATCATCGCCGTGTTCACCGCGATCCAGCTCTGCGCGAGGCCAGTCAACAGCGGGTTGAAGGCCAGGCGCACCGACTCGAACGGCAGCAGCGCCTTGAGCAACGCCACCGCCAGCAACGGTGTCGCATGCAACAGCGTGTTGACCACGATCAACGGAAAAATCGCGGAAGCCCGCAGCCACGAAAGAAAAGACATCAGCAACTACCCCGATTCGACCCGAGGTCGCAGCTTAGCAAAACGGTCCGCAGATACGCGGGCCGCAACTGCATCGAACTCCGTCCGCCGCGCCCCGCGAACGGGCCGACCTGCGCGACCGTGCATGATCGATCCATCGACACCGCACCGTCGGCGCGCATGATCCGCGGGGCGGAGAAACTTGCGCAGCCGCCAGATTCCTTCCTGCGACAAAAGGCACGCCGGGCGAACCTCGCGCCATCCAATGACGTTCGCCCACGCCGTCGGCTCATGCTCGTGCAGGTGATCCATGCGCTCCGCCGATCGGCCCGGTCCGTGTCCCCCGATATTTGCTCCGCTGTCATTGCCGACAAACGACCGCGCTGGTGGCCGTCGCTGCCCCCCATCCATGACTCTTGCCACGGGCAACTCGACGAAATTTTCGCCACGCTGACGGCTCGGGGCTTTCTGCGGGCGCACGAATCCACCTTTTGCCCGGGAAATGCCGTTGACGGTTTTGTATCGCCTTCTCCTCGTTCACGCCGGAGCGCCAGCATGACCCCACTCTCTCGCCGCCGCTTTCTCGCCAGCGCCGCGGCGCTCGGCGCGGTCGCCGTCTGGAGCCGCACGATCGCCGCGCCTTCGCGCACGCAATGGCGCGAGCATCGCGGATCGTTTCGCGAAGGGGTCGCCTCGGGCGATCCGACCTGCGACAGCGTGATTCTGTGGACGCGCTATACGACGAACGCCGCGCAGCCCGTTTCGCTCGATCTCGAAGTGGCCGAGGACGCCGATTTCAACCATGTCGTCGCAGTCAAGAAAACCACTGTCGCCGCCGACGCAGACTGGACCTGCCGCGTGCTCGTCGGCGGCCTCCAGCCCGCGCGCGAGTACTGGTACCGCTTCACCGACGCCCACGGCAACGGCAGCCGCATCGGCCGCACGCTGACCGCGCCGGCGCTCGACGACGCGCGTCCGGTGCGCTTCGCGTTCGTGTCGTGCCAGAACGCGAATCTCGGCGCGCAGACGGCGTACCGGCGCATGATCCATGACGACAATCAGGCGGCGCGCGACGAGCGCCTCGGTTTCGTCCTGCATCTCGGCGACTTCATCTATGAACTCGTCTGGTATCCGGAAGACCGGCCGCAGGGTTACTACGACCGCCGCATCCGCGATCTCGTGCGCTACGCGCACGGCGAGAAACACGGCGACTTCCATATTCCGACGACGGTCGACGACTACCGCGCCGTCTATCGCGCGTATCTGGCCGATCCCGATCTGCAGGATGCGCGCGCGACCTTTCCGTTCGTGTCGATTTGGGACAACCACGAGTTCAGCTGGCTCGGCTGGCAGAGCCTGCAAACATTCGACGGCAAGACGCTGCCGCGGCAAACGCGCAAGGTCGCCGCGATGCAGGCGTGGTTCGAATACCAGCCCGCGCGCGTGACGAAGCCGAACCCGTCGCTGGCACGTTTCGGCGCGCCGCACGTCGTCGATGCGTCGATCACCCGCTTCGACGATAACGGCATGGGCCAGGAGCCGAACAACCTCGCCGCGCTCGCGAGTCTCACCGGCTATCGCGCACTGCGCTGGGGCCGTCATGTCGATCTCATCATCACCGACCAGCGCAGCTACCGCTCGCAAGATCCGACCGGCGACAATCGTGCGGACGCGTTCACGAGCAAGGATTTCCCGAACCTGTTCCCGCAGGAGGCACAGGAAATTCTCGATGCCGGCCGCACGGCGAATCACGGCAGGCCGCCGGCGACGATCCGCTACGGCGACAAGGACATCGCGAACTATCGCAAGGACCAGCCCGCGCAGACGATACTCGGCGCCACGCAGAAAAAGTGGTTCCTCGACAAGCTCAAGGCATCGAACGCGACGTGGAAAATCTGGGGCAACACGACGGGCACGCTCGATTGGCGCGCCGATCCACAGAATCTCCCGGCCGGCCTCACCAAGCCCTGGCCCGGCGCCGGCTACGCCGGTTTCGGCGGCGGCGATCACGGCAGCGCCTACGTCGAACGCGCACAGATCTACGACTTCGTCGCCAGCGAAGGCATCACCGGATTCGCCACGGTCGCAGGCGATCGCCACAGTTTCTGGGCCGGGCTCGCCGCCAAGGCATTGCCGCCGCAGAAATTCGAGCCGGTGGGCATCGCGTTCGTCACCGGATCGATCTCGGCACCCGGGCTCGTCGAATCGCTGGAGCACAAGTTTCCCAAAGACCACCCGCTGCGCCCGCTGTTCGTCGCCGATCGCGGCGGCCCCAAGCCGGAGCCGGCGGTCAACCTGCTGCTGCGGCACGGCGTGCGCAGCTGCCTCGAATATTCGAAGAGCGGCGACATCGACAAAGCACGCGCGCTTTCGAACCCGGACAATGCCCCGCATCTGCGCTTCATCGACATGGGCGGGCACGGCTACACGGTCGTGCGCGCGAGCGCGGACGCGTTCGAAACCGAATTCGTCTGCATCCAGCGGCCCGTCGAAAGCAACACGGCGGCGGACGGCGGCGCGCTCGTTTATCGCGTCAAGCACCGCGCCCCGCTGTGGAAAAAAGGCGAAGCGCCGCAACTGGAACAACACATCATCGAAGGCGATCCGAAACTTTCGATCTGAACCGTCCAAAAAGGTGATCAGACTCGTTTAAGGGCTGTGCAAATGGATCTGATCCCGGTTTTGCCTGTTTCAGGGAACAATTGAGCGGAGTACGCGCCACCATTTCGACCTACTCACAACTCGAATCTCCCCACCATCCGATGTTCGCGCGCAGGCCAACGCGGACACAGCGCTTCGACTGCCTCCATCAGCGCAATCCATGCCTCGAACGGATCGCGCGCGGTCACCGGCTGGTAAGGAAGGCCCGCTTCGCGTACAAGCAACGCGTCCCGCGTGGAATCAGCCGTCAATGTCGATGATGATTTCATCAAGCAGCGCCTCGCGCTCGAACAGGCGGAAATACCGCCGCACTTCGCCCATATTGAGTGTGTTGTAGTTGGCGCGCAACAAGGAACGGATGTCTTCGATGTCCTGGGCGCGTTTCGGGTTGTTGACATAAGCCTGCAGCTTGAATCCGATCAGGCCTTCGGCAGATACGACGCGCAAACGACCGAGCTCGGTTTCTCTTTCTTCGGCACTGTGCAGCAGGTTCATGTGCTGGGTCGATGCGCAAAGAGGAAGTCCATTCCGTCGTCCCCGCGCAGGTAGTTGGCTGCATCCTCGCTCCGATGCAGACAGCGATAACCGAGGTCGAGCAGGATCGCGTCCAGTGCGTCGGCATCGGCAGCGTCGGCGAGAAAATCGACATCTTGCGTAGCGCGGACGACATTGTGCGCAGCCAGCGCCAAGCCGCCGATCAATGCCGGAGGCGTCTTCAGGCACTTGAATGCGGCCAAAGCTTCCTTGATTTGATCAACCAGGCGCGCCATGGATCACATGTTTCGAAACTGGACTCAGCAAAACTGGGGGCAGAGTAGCCCTTTTTGCGATGGAAGACAGCTTGCGGCGACATGCTCACACAGCTGCGGTAACAACGATCTCGACCTTCCATTGCGGCTTCGCGAGCTTCGCCTCGACCGTCGCGCGCGCGGGCGCGTTGTCGGGCACGACCCACGCATCCCAGGCGCGATTCATGCCGGCGAAATCGGCGATGTCGGCGAGAAAAATCTGCGCGCGCAGGATGCGCGTCTTGTCACTGCCCGCCTGCGCGAGCAAGGCATCGATCGCGGCCAGCACCTCGCGCGTCTGACCTTCGATGTCGAGACTCGCGTCCTCCGGCACCTGCCCGGCCAGATAGACGACACCATTGTGGATGCTGGCCTCGGACATGCGCGGGCCGGGATCAATGCGTTGGATCATGAAGTTCCTGTGACT
>JAFEFS010000040.1 GCA_018240465.1 Pseudomonadota bacterium | reverse complement strand
TCGGCGAACTGCGTTTCGCATTCGACCGCGTCGGCGAGCATCGTGCGCACATTGTCGGCCCACGCATCGTCAAACAAGTCCGGCTGCTCTGTGCGCACGGTGCGGATCACCTCGAAGGCGAAGGCCATATGCGCGGATTCGTCGCGGAACACCCAGTTGGTGCCGGCGGCGAGGCCGGGCAGCAGTCCGCGCGAGCGCAGGAAATAGACGTAGGCGAACGCGGCGAAGAAGAACAGACCTTCGATGCACGCGGCGAAGCAGGTCAGATTGAGCAGGAACTGACGCTTGTCGGCGTCGCTGTCGACGCGGTCGAGTCTCTGGATGGAGGCTATCCAGCGCTGGCAGAGCTCGGCCTTGTGCCGGATCGAGGCAATGTTCTCGATCGCGGCGAACGCCTGTGCGCGCCGCTCGGCTTGCGGGATGTAGTTGTCGAGCAGGGTCAGGTAGAACTGCACGTGCAGGGCTTCCTCGTAGAGCTGGCGCGACAGGTACATGCGCGCCTCGGGCGCGTTGATGTGCTTGTAGAGGTTGAGCACGAGGTTGTTGGCGACGATCGAATCGCCGGTGGCGAAGAAGGCGACGAGGCGTTCGATCAGATGGCGCTCGGCCGGCGTCATGCGCTTGTCGAGATGATTCAAGTCGATCTGGAAATCGATCTCCTCGACCGTCCAGGTGTTCTTGATCGCGGCGCGGTACATCTCGTAGAACTGCGGATAGCGCATCGGCCGCAGGGTTAGGGCGAAGCCGGGATCGAGCAGGCGCTGCGTCGTCATTGGCAGGCCTCGCACAGTTCCGGGTTCTCGAGCGAGCAGACGACGGCCTCGCTGTCGGTATAGGTCTTCTTCGGCGCGGCGTCGCTCGCGGCCACCGTGGCCTTGGCGATCTTCGTCGCCGGGCGCGAGCGCAGGTAGTACGTCGTCTTCAGACCCCGCTTCCACGCGTACATGTACATGCTCGACAGCTGGCCGATGTTCGGGTTCTCGATGAACAGATTGAGCGACTGGCTCTGGTCGATGAACGCGCCACGCTCGGCTGCCATATCGATCAGCGCGCGCATCGGCAGCTCCCAGACCGTGCGATAGATGAGTTTGAGTTCCTCGGGCAGCGCGGCGAGCGACTGCACCGAACCTTCGGCGAGCTTGATCGCATCGCGGATTTCCACGGTCCACAGGCCGAGACGCTTCAATTCCTCGACGAGATAGCGGTTGACCTGGAGGAAATCGCCCGACAGCGTTTCGCGCTTGAACAGGTTCGAGAGCTGCGGCTCGATGCACTCGTAGCAGCCAGCGATCGAGGCGATCGTCGCGGTCGGCGCGATCGCGATCAGCAGCGAGTTGCGCAGGCCATGCGCCTTGATCTCTTCGCGCAGCGCATTCCAGCGCGCGCTGTCGCTCGGCGTCACGTTCCAGGCGTCGAACTGCAGCTCGCCGCGTGCGGCGCGGGTCTCGGCGAACGCGGCATGCACGCCGTGCGCACGCGCGAGTTCGAGCGAGGCATGCAGCGCGTGGTAGTAGATTTCCTCCGAAATGCGCGCCGACAATTCGCGCGCGCTGGCCGAGTCGAACGGCAAGCGCAGCTGGAAGAACACATCCTGCAAGCCCATCAGGCCGAGACCGACCGGCCGCCAGCGCAGATTCGAGGCGCGGGCGGTCGCGATCGGATAGAAGTTCAGATCGATCACCCGGTCGAGCTGGCGCACGGCGACCTGCACGGTGTGCGCGAGCTTGTCGAAGTCGAACGCGTCGTCGATGACGCAGCGCGCGAGGTTGATCGAGCCGAGATTGCATACCGCGGTTTCCGCGCCGCCCGTGATTTCGATGATCTCGGTGCACAGGTTCGAGAGGTGCACCCGGTTTTCCGCAATCGCGGTCTGGTTGCAGGCGCGGTTGCAGGCGTCCTTGAACGTCATCCAGCCGTTGCCGGTCTGGGCGAGCGTGCGCATCATCTTGGCGTAGAGGTCGCGCGCCTTCAGCGTCTTCTTCGCGCGGCCCTGCGCCTCGGCCTGCACGTAGGCCTGCTCGAACGCCGCGCCCCACAGGTCGGGCAGGTCGGGCACGTCGGCCGGATCGAACAGCGACCATGTACCGTCCTCGTCGACGCGGCGCATGAACAGGTCCGGCACCCAGTTGGCGAGATTGAGATGATGCGTACGCCGCGCCTCGTCGCCGGTGTTGTCGCGCAGTTCGAGGAAAGCTTCGATGTCGGCATGCCACGGTTCGAGATACACGCAGGCCGCGCCCTTGCGCTTGCCGCCCTGGTTGACCGCGGCGACCGAGGAATCGAGCGTCTTCAGCCACGGCACGATGCCGTTGCTCAGGCCGTTCGTCGAGCGGATCAGCGAGCCTTCCGCGCGCACGCGGTGCCAGGCCACGCCGATGCCGCCGGAGAATTTCGACAGTTGCGCGATGTCCTTGTACTTCTCGTAGATCGCGTCGAGCGAATCGGCCGGCGAATCGAGCAGGAAGCAGCTCGACAACTGTTCGTGGCGCGTGCCGGCGTTGAACAGCGTCGGCGAGCTCGGCACGTAGTCGAGCGTGGCGAACAGGCGGTAAAGCTCGATCGCGTCGCTCGTGGTCTGCGTCAGCGCGCAGGCGATGCGCATCCAGAAATGCTGCGGTGTTTCGATCACCTGGCGCTGGTGCGGATGCTTGAGCAGGTAGCGGTCGTAGAGCGTACGCAGGCCGAAATACTCGAAGCGTGCGTTGTGGCCCGCATCGATCGCGTCGTTGAGCTTGCGTGCGTTGGTTTCGACGAAGGCGAGCACGCGTTCGTTGATCAGGCCGGTGTCGAAGCCGAGGCGGATCGACTGCGAGAACGAGTAGACGCCGAGCGCCTGCACTTCCTTGTCGATGTAGCCGGCGAGCAGGCGCGCGGCGAGCTGCGAGTATTCGGGTTCTTCGGCGATCAGCGAAGCCGCGGTGCGGATCGACAGCTCGTCGAGCGCGCGCGTCGAGGCGCCGTCGTAGAGGCCGGTGATCGTCTTCACCGCGACGCGCATCGGGTCGACGTCGCGCAGGCCGTCGCAGCAGCGCGTCACCGCGCGCACGATCTTGTTGAGGTCGACCGGCTCGCTCGCGCCGGAGCGCTTGGCCACGCGCATCGCCGCGGGTGCGTGGTGCGGCGGCGTCAGGGCAAAGCCTGATTGATTCGACATCGCGGCCGCGGTGATCGGAGCTGATGATGGTTGCGCCGCCGATAGCGCCAATGTTTCTGCGTGGGACATGCGTGCCTCTCCTTCTCGTGGTGCATGAGGAAAGCAAGGCAGGCGGCGCGGATGCGTTGAGGCAGGCTACGACCGCCGGCCATCGCTCCCGCGAGCGAATGCAGAACTTTTGAGGAGAGCGGCGGGGCAGGGATGCGCGACCAAAAATCGAACGCCACGCTGCCCGGCCGTCCTTCCCGCGAAGGTCTGCAAGCCAGACGCCGCGCTTGCGCGCGACGATCGCGGGCCGGTATTCGGACTCCCGGGCGCGAGGGGATGAAGCTTGCGCGTCATCCATCTCACCTACTGCGATGCCGCTTCCCGGACCCTGGGGTCCAGTGCTGTTGGCATCGTTCGTTCCCGGTCACCGCTGCGGGGCAGTCCCGGATTTCCACCGGGTTCCCGTTTAAGTCGTCACCAACAAGATGCTGGGTCGGACGCCGTTGACGGACACAAGATATGCCGTATCGTCGGGCGCGTCAATCGAAGTCTCCAGCCGCGGAGCCAGCCGCTCGGGGCTTCGATATGCCGGCCGGTGATCGGCGTGCTCTCCGGCGACGGCAGGGCAGCGGCGTCGCGATGTCGTCGCAAAGGCCGCTGGCGGTCGCGCGCCCGGCGCGCAAGGCGCAATCGGCCGTGGCGCGTTCGGGTATTCATGAGCTCGGTGGCCGCGGTGCTGCCGCCGCATCGACCGGCGCACGCAAGCTCGCAAGCGGCGCGGTGTTCCATCCGAGCAAGTTGTAGAGGTGATACTGAGCGATGCCGAGGTATTCGTGCAGCGCGCTGTCGCAGTACGCGATGTTCAGGCTGTTCGGCAGCAGCGAAAGTTCGCTTTCGATCGCCTCGGCGCGGATCGGGGTGGCGGCAATCCCGAAATGCGTGAAGTAGAGCAGGCTGCGCCTCATGTGCAGCGCCGCGGTGACGAGCACGATGTTGTCCGCGCCCTCGCGTTCGAGCAGCGCACGCGTGAACTTCGCGTTTTCCCAGGTGTTGCGGCTCGCCTCGTCGACCACGATGTCGGCGCGATCAATGCCCGCCTTGACCAGTTCGGCCGCATAGACGGCGGCTTCGGGCGCGCCGTGGTGTTGCGGATCGCCGCCGCTGAGGATGATCCGGCAACGGCCATGGCTCTTGCAGTCCCGGTAGAGTTCGAGCGCCCGCAGTATGCGCGCGTAGGCAAAAGGAGGCGATTCGATCGCGCCGTCGATCTTCGCCGTACCGACACCGAGCACGACGATCGCGTTGCTTGCGCCCCAGTCGACGTGCGGCAATTTGAGGAAGGGTGCCTGCAGGCCGCTCAGCATGGGCAACGTCAGCAGGCCGCATCCGGAACACACGAGCAGGAGGATGCCGCCGCAGGCAAGCACGCCGGCCGTCCGCCGCTGGCGGCGGTGCAGGGCGAACGCCAAAAACAGCAGCGCCACCACGACGGAAACGATCATCTGCGCCTCGCCGATTGCCGGATTCGGGCACGCGACTATAGCCGGTCGTTTGACCGGCGCGCGGTAAAACAGTACTATTTCAGTACGGTATCCTTGCGATTGCCCCTGATCGCGGGAATCGAAAAGCGACATCCTGGCGGCATTTCTCAACCAGAGCCTCGATCATGCTCCGTGTCAGCAAATTGACCGACTACGCCACCGTCGTCATGACCGTGCTCGCCGACGAGCCGGCCGAGGTGTTCAGCGCGCAGGCGCTGGCCGAGCGCGCGCATCTGGAACTGCCGACCGTGTCGAAGCTGCTCAAACAGCTTGCGCAGGCGGAACTGGTCGAGTCGTTCCGCGGTGTCAACGGCGGCTACCGTCTTGCGCGCGAGCCGCAACGGATCAGCCTCGCCGACATCCTCGTCGCGATGGAAGGGCCGTTCGGCATGACCGAGTGCAGTGCGCACCAAGGTATGTGCGGACACGAGCCGCATTGCGGTGTGCGCGGCAACTGGCGCGCGGTGAGCGAGGTGATCGAGACGACGCTGCGGCAGATGACGCTGGCCGACATGCGCCGGCCGCTTGCGCCCAGGCGCCGGATCATTCCATCGCAACTGGCAACCGCATAAATCCTCAGGCAGCCACATGGCCACCCAACCGCAAGAAATCGAAGCCGCGCTCAATCGACGCTACAGTGCCGGCTTCGTCACCGACATCGAAAGCGACAGCTTGCCGCCGGGCTTGAACGAGGAGGTCGTGCGCGCGATTTCCGCGCGAAAAAACGAACCGGAATGGCTGACCGAGTGGCGCCTCAAGGCGTACCGTCACTGGCTGACGATGACACCGCCGCACTGGGCCAAGCTCGAAATCGAGCCGATCGATTTCCAGGCAATCAGCTACTACTCGCAGCCGAAAAACCGGCCGAAATCGCTGGACGAAGTCGATCCCAAGCTGCTCGAGACCTACGACAAGCTCGGCGTGCCGCTGCACGAGCGCGCGCGCCTCGCCGGTGTCGCGGTCGATGCGGTGTTCGACTCGGTGTCGGTCGGCACGACGTTCCGCAAGGAATTGGCCGAAGCCGGCGTGATCTTCTGCGCGATCAGCGAAGCCGTGCGCGAGCATCCCGAACTCGTGCAGAAATATCTCGGCAGCGTGGTGCCGCCGGGCGACAACTATTTTGCTGCGTTGAACTCGGCGGTGTTCTCCGACGGCAGTTTCGTGTTCGTGCCGAAGGGCGTGCGCTGCCCGATGGAGCTGTCGACGTATTTTCGCATCAACGCGCGCGACACCGGCCAGTTCGAGCGCACGCTGCTGATTGCCGAAGAACGCGCGAGCGTGTCCTACCTCGAAGGCTGCACCGCGCCGATGCGCGATGAGAACCAGCTGCACGCGGCGGTCGTCGAACTGGTTGCGCTGGACGATGCGAACATCAAGTACTCGACCGTGCAGAACTGGTATCCGGGCGACGAGAACGGCGTTGGCGGCATCTACAATTTCGTCACCAAGCGCGGCGACTGCCGCGGCGCGCGCGCGAAGATTTCCTGGACCCAGGTCGAGACCGGCTCTGCGATCACCTGGAAATACCCGAGCTGCGTGCTGCGCGGCGACGACTCGGTCGGCGAATTCAACTCGGTCGCATTGACCCACCATCGCCAGCAGGCCGACACCGGCACGAAGATGATCCACATCGGCCGCAACACCAAGTCGAAGATCGTCTCGAAAGGCATCAGCGCCGGGCGTGGACAGAACACCTACCGTGGCCTCGTGAAAGTCGAGAAGGGCGCCGACGGCGCGCGCAACTACACGCAGTGCGATTCGCTGTTGATCGGCAAGAAATGCGGCGCGCACACGTTCCCCTACATCGAGGTCAAGAACCCCGGCGCGATCGTCGAGCACGAAGCGACGACATCGAAGATTTCCGACGACCAGCTGTTCTACTGCCGCTCGCGCGGCATCGGCGAGGAAGACGCGGTATCGATGATCGTCGATGGTTTCTGCAAGCAGGTGTTCCGCGAACTGCCGATGGAGTTCGCGGTCGAGGCGAAGAAGTTGCTCGAAGTGTCGCTGGAAGGGGCGGTGGGATGAGCGCACGCATCGAACGCACGATTCGAGTCGCCGGAGACGTCGACGCAGAACGCAAGCCGATTGACTACTGGCGTACGCGCAGCGCCGCGGAACGGCTTGCCGAAACGTTGAGGCTGCATGGTGAAGGCAATGAATTGTTTCGCGGCGGCAATCCGTCTTTCGTGTACGAGATAAGGGTGCGCGATGTCGTCGATCGGCGGTGATTGGCAGGAATTCATTCGCGCATTGGCTGCGAATGGCGTCGAATACATGATCGTCGGCGGTGTTGCCGTAGGCGCGCATGGGCATGTTCGATACACCAAGGACCTGGATGTCTGGTTTCGCGGCACGGAAGAGAATGCGCAGCGGTTGATCACCGCTTTGCGCGATTTCGGCTTCGAATCGCTGAAGCTACCGCCGGCGGAATTTTGCAAGCCGCGTGCGATGCTCGTGATTGGAGCGGAGCCGAACCAGATCGAGTTGATCAATTTCGCCGACGGCGTGGATTTCGACGAGTGTTTTCCGCGACGCGTGGACATTCCGATCGGCGCTGCCGTTGCCTCGGTGATCTCCTTGGAGGATCTGCGCAAGAACAAACGCGCAGTCGGGCGATTGCAGGATCTGGCGGACCTGGAAAATCTGGAAGACGATTCACGAGGGAGTGCGCGTTGATGGACGTTGTGGCCAAGTCGTTGACGATCCGTCTGGCTCGCCGCGCCGATGCCGTGACGATCTTCGCGTTGATTTCCGAGTTGGCCGACTATGAAGAACTGCGCCACGAAGTGGATGCGACTGCCGCAGACATCGAGCGCGATCTGTTCGGATCGAGTCCGCGCGTGTTCGCCGAAATCGCGGAATGGAACGGCGAGGTCGCCGGCTTCTCGCTGTGGTTCTACAACTATTCGACCTTCCGCGGCCGCCACGGCATCTACCTGGAAGACCTGTTCGTGTGCCCGGCGTTCCGCGGGCACGGCATCGGCAAGGCGCTGATCGTGAGTCTGGCGGGGCGCTGCGTGGCCGAGGGGCTCGCGCGCTTGCAATGGTCGGTGCTCGATTGGAACGCGCCGGCCATCGAGTTCTACGAATCGCTCGGCGCGAAGAAGACGCCGGAGTGGCTGGGCTGTCGCGTCGAGGGCGACGCGTTGAAAAAATTGGCGGATGGCTGACCTCTGCCGAGAATATCGGGAACGCAAATGCTGAAAATCGAAAATCTCCACGTCCGCGTCGCGGGCAAGGAAATCCTCAAGGGCCTTTCGCTCGAAGTGAAATCCGGCGAAGTGCACGCGATCATGGGGCCGAACGGCGCGGGCAAGTCCACGCTCGGCAACGTGCTTGCGGGGCGCGAAGGCTACGAAGTCACGCAGGGTTCGGTCGTCTACGAAGGCAGGAACCTGCTCGAACTCGAGCCCGAGGAGCGCGCGGCCGAAGGCGTTTTTCTCGCCTTCCAGTACCCGGTCGAGATTCCGGGCGTGAACAACACGTATTTTTTGCGCACGGCGTTGAACGCGCAGCGCAAGCATCGCGGCGAAGCCGAGCTCGATTCGATGCAGTTCTTGAAGCGTGTTCGCGAAAAGCTCGCCGTGCTGCATCTCAAGGATGAACTGCTGCATCGCGCGGTCAACGAAGGTTTCTCCGGCGGCGAGAAGAAGCGCAACGAGATCTTCCAGATGGCGCTGCTCGAACCCAGGCTCGCGATCCTCGACGAAACCGATTCGGGTCTCGACATCGACGCGCTGAAGATGGTGGCAGACGGCGTCAACGCGATGCGCTCACCTGGGCGTGCGTTCCTCGTCGTCACGCACTACCAGCGTCTGCTCGACTACATCGTGCCCGACGTCGTGCACGTGCTTGCCGAGGGGCGCATCGTCGAATCGGGCGATGCCAGCCTTGCGCACAAGCTCGAAGAGCATGGCTACGCATGGATTGCCGAGCGCAAGCTCGCCGGAGCTGCCTGAGGTGAGCGCGCTGCTTGAAGAATTCAGCCGCGGCGACGCGCGCGCGCGCGAAGAGGCGTGGCGCTACAGCAAAATGGTGCTGCGCTCGCTGGCGCAGCAGGAGTTCGTCGCCGCGGATGCGCACGCCGAGCTGCCCGACACGCTGCGCGCGCAATTCGACTGGGCGCAGACGCGCGGCCGCCGCGTCGTCGTCGTCAACGGCGTGGTGTCCGAGCACTATTCGGACTTTGCCGACGTCGGCGCGATGGTCACGGTCGGCGAAACCGGCGGTAGCTACGCGGTGCGCATCGATGGAAAGATCGACGAGCCGGTGCAGGTCGTTTACGTCAGCCTTCCATCCGCACAGCCAAGTCGCTGGCAGACGAGCACGTCGATGATCGTCGTCAACGGCTCCGCGCGCATGATCGAGCAGCATCTCGGCATCGACGGTGCCGGCGTGCTCGGTTCGGTGCACCGGCGCATCGATGTGGGTGAAGGGGCCCGGCTGGAACTGGTGAGCCTGTGCGACTTGCCCGAATCGGTCGCCTTGTATCGACTGCTCGACGTGCATCTCGCTGCGAAGGCGACATTCGCCGCGACACATGTGCTTCTCGGCGGCCGCCTGCAGCGTTTGGACATCCAAGTCGATCTCGCCGGAGAACAGGCGCGTCTGGAATCACGCGGCGTCTTCGCCCTGCGCGGTCGTGCGCACGCCGACACGCAGCTCGACATCCGCCATACCGCGCGCGACACGGCTTGCGACGTCGTCTGGCGCGGGGTTGCCGATCAGCGCGCTCGCGGAATTTTCCACGGTGCGATCACCGTCGCCAAAGGCGCTGACGGCAGCGATGCGAAGCTGTCGAACAAGAACCTGCTGCTGTCGCCGAATGCCGAGATCGATACGCAGCCGGTACTCGAAATCTACGCGGACGAGGTCAAGGCGGCACACGGCGCGACGGTCGGCCAGATCGACGAGCGCGCGCTGTTCTACCTGCGGTCGCGTGGCATTCCGTTGGCCGAGGCGCGGCGCATGCTGGTGACGGCGTTCTGCGCCGAGGTGCTCGCTGGCGTTGCGGGCGCGGGAATGCGCGAAATTCTTGCGCAGCGGTTGCAGGCCGTGTTGCCGAGTGCAGCCGAAGGTTGAACAACCTCATATCGGCAGGGACTGCCGGAATCCAGGCTCCAAGGACGGGTTTGACACAGCAACTTTCCAGATTGGCATTTATGCCGTCTGGATCCCGGCAGTCTCTGCCGGGATGACGAGTATATGGCGATGAACTCCGATTCCAACCTCGGCCGCAAGGACTTCCCGATCCTTGCTCGCCAAGTCCACGGCAAGCCGCTGGTCTATTTCGACAACGCAAATACGGCACAGAAACCTGCCGAGGTGATCGAGGCGGTCGATCGTTTCTATCGTGAGACCAACGCGAATGTTGCACGCGCCGTGCATGCCCTGGGCGAAGAGGCGACCTCGGCCTACGAGGCGTCCCGCGACAAGCTCGTGCGCTTCATCAATGCGCCGACACGCGACGAAGTGATTTTCACCAGCGGCACGACGCAGGCGATCAACACGGTCGCCTACAGCTACGCGCTGCCGCGTCTGCAGCCGGGCGACGAGATCCTCGTCACTACGATGGAGCATCACGCCAATATCGTGCCCTGGCAGCTCGTCGCGGCGCGCACCGGGGCCAAGGTGACCGCCGCGCCGATCACCCAAGGCGGCGAACTGATCGTCGAGGAATTCATCGCGCGCCTGAATCCGCGCGTGAAGCTTGCCGGCGTGACCCATGTGTCGAACGTGCTCGGCACGATCAATCCGATCCGCGAACTGGCCAAGGCCTGCCGCGCGCGCGGAATCCCGCTGCTCGTCGACGGATCGCAGGCCGCGCCGCACCTGCCGATCGACGTGCAGGCGTTGGGCTGCGATTTCTACGTGCTGACCGGGCACAAGCTGTACGGCCCGACCGGCACCGGCGTGCTGTGGGCGCGCAAGGAACTGCTCGCCGACATGCCACCGTTCTTCGGTGGTGGCGAGATGATCCGCACGGTGAGCTTCGACGGCACCACGTTCGCCGATCCGCCGCACAAATTCGAGGCCGGCACGCCGAACATCGCCGGTTTCGTCGGCCTCGGCGCGGCGATCGACTACGTGAATCGCATCGGCCTGGCCACGATCGGCGCGATCGAGCGCGAACTCGCCGCCTACATGAGCGACGCGCTCAAATCGGTACCCGGCCTGCGCCTGTTCGGCGCGGCGAAAGACAAGGCCGCGGTGTTCTCGTTCCTGATCGACGGCGTGCACGCGCACGACCTGGCGACGCTGCTCGACCACGAAGGCGTCGCCGTGCGCTCGGGCCACCATTGTGCGCACCCGCTGATGCAGTTCTACGGCGTGCCGGCGACGGCGCGCGCATCGCTCGCGTTCTACAACACGCGCGAGGAGATCGACGCGTTCATCGTCGCGATCGCGAAGGTGCGCAAGCTGCTCGCGTAACGGTTATTTCAATTCGCGAATCATGATGTTGCGGAACCACACGTCGGCGCCGTGGTCCTGCAGCGCGATTTTGCCGGAGCGAAACATGCCGAAGCCCGCCATGTCGCGGAACTTGCTGCCGGCGATCAATTTCTTCCACGCATCGTCCCATAGCGTCGTCTCGACCACCACGATGCCGTTGAGCTTTTCGACCAGGCGGCCGTGGTCGCAGATGATTTCGAGGTGATTCCACTCGCCGGCCGGTCGCACGGCTTCGGGCTTGCCGGCGATCAGGTCGTACAGGTCGCCGGCGCGATGTTTGTCGAACTTCGCATCCTCCGCGGCGACGTTGTCGAGCACCTGCGACTCGATGCCGGTCTGCCACGGATATTTGTGATCAGGGCTTTCCTGCACGTAGAACATCACGCCGCTGTTGCCGGCAGGTGCGATTTTCCAGTCGATCTTCAGATCGAAGTTGGCGAACACGCCGTCGTTGACGATATCGCCGCAGTCGGGCGCCTGCCAGCCGCCTTTTTTGTTGCCGGTATCGAGATGCAGGCTGTCGCCGTCGACCGCCCACGCCTTGCCGATCGTCTTTTCGTTGTAGCGATGCCAGCCCGCGGTCGACTTGCCGTCGAACAGAAGTCTCCAACCTTCGCGTTGCTGCGCGGCGGACAGCGTGTTGTTGGCAGGTTCGCTCGCATGCGCGGCGAGGCCGAAAGCGGCGGCGAAAAACACAGCGGCATATTTCATTCGTCTTTGTCTCCGTTGGATGGCGCGATCACCAAGCCCAGAACGTCTCGCCGTGGTACGCCACCACACCCTTGTAGTGGCCGGGCACGGGACGATAGCGCGCCACGCGCGTCGCGCCCGCTTCCGAGGTGAAGAATCCGAGCAGGGTGAGTTGCTTGCACAGCGTGAACCAGTGCGCCGGTCGGTCGTCGCTTGCTTTCGGTTCACCGGCGTGGCGCTTGGCTTCTGCGTCGATGTCGACCAGCAGCTTCTGCTTCTGCGCGCCGGTACATTTCACGAATTCGGCGCCATGGATCTTGCGCGAACGCGCATCGATATCGCCGAGGCCGGCGCGCAGGATGGCGAAGTCGGCCGGTTTGTAGCACGCGGCCGAGTAGCGTGCGATGTAGGCGCCGACTTGGGCATCCTTCGCACCGGGCGTGTCGGTGCGCGGCAGGATCGTCTCGGCGATTTCGTCGAGCAGTGCGATCTGCGCGGGCGTGTAAGCATCGGAATCGGTGACAGCCGCATCAACACGATCGGCGCCGACGAATGCAGCGCCGGTCAGCGCGGCGATGCAGCGGAGGAGTTCACGTCGATCCATCAGACGATCCTCCCGTGTTTCTTGAGCTGGTCTGCGGCATGGTTCGCCGCGCGCGCGGTCAGCGCCATGTACAGGATCGACGGACTCTGGCTGCCGGTGCTCGTCATGCACGCGCCGTCGGTGACGAAGACGTTGCGGCACAGGTGCATCTGGTTGTGCGCGTTGAGCATCGAGGTTTTCGGATCCGAGCCCATGCGCGCGCCGCCCATTTCGTGGATGTCGAGGCCGGGCGGCCAGTGGTTGTCGTTCGTGCTGATGTTGGTGAAGCCCGCCGCGTTGAACATCCTGCGGCCTTCACGCAGAAAGTCCTGAACCATGCGCTCGGCGTTGTCGTCGTAACCGACCGAGATGACGAGCTGCGGAATGCCCCATTGATCTTTCTTGTCCGGCGACAGCCGCACATGGTTTGCGGCGTCCGGCAGCGTCTCGCCCTGCATGTACATGTAGGCCGTCCACTTGCCTGGCTTGCTGATCGCCTGCTTGTATTTCGCGCCGATCGTCTCGCCATGCGCATCATTGTCGTCGATCAGGCGCCGGCTCGCGCCGCTGAAGATCACGTAGCCGCCGAGGAAGTCGGCGTCCTGCTTGCCGACGTTGCGGAAGTTCGGAATGATGTTCTCGGCCGGCTTGTAGACCTCGTAGTACGAATCCTCGAAGCCCTCGATCTCCGCTCCCATGCCGGCGCGATAGTTGTGGAAGCCGACGTACTTGCCGAGCACGCCGTGGTCGTTGCCGAGGCCGTTCGGGAAGCGTTGCGATGTCGAGTTGAGCAGGATCAAGGTCGAGTTCAGCGCCGAGGCATTGACGAAGATCACCCTGGCCTTGAACACGAGTTCCTCGTGCGTGTTCGCATCGATCACCTTGACGCCGCTGGCCTGCTTCGTCGCGTCGTCGTAAAGGATCGAATGCACGACCGAAAACGGACGCACGGTGAGATTGCCGGTCTTCTGCGCCCACGGCAGCGTGCTCGCGTTCGATGAGAAGTAGCCGCCGAACGGACAGCCGCGCATGCACAGGTTGCGGTTCTGGCAGGTCGCGCGGCCCTGCTGGCGGTGAATTTCCTGCGCGTCGGTGATGTGCGCCCAGCGGCCGGAGACGTAATGCCGGCCGAACTTGTCCTTGAGCACGCGGCGCAGATGCTGTTCGACCGTGTTGAGATCGTAGGCCGGCAGATAGTCGCCGTCGGGCAGCGTGGCGATGCCCTCGTGCGTGCCGCAGACGCCGATGAATTTCTCGACGTGGCTGTACCACGGCGCGACGTCGTCGTAGCCGATCGGCCAGGGAATACCGTAGCCGAGGCGCTTGGGTGCCTCGAAATCCATCGGCGACCAGCGCGCGCAGGCGCGGCCCCAGATCAGCGACTTGCCGCCGACTTGATAACCGCGCACCCACAGGAACGGTTTTTCCTGCACGTAGGGATGATCGGCATCCTCGACGAAAAACTGCTTGGTCGTCGCGTCGTAGCCCGCGGCGCGCGAGATCAGCGGATTCGCCTCGCTCCACGAGCGCGGATTGTCGCCGCGCAGGTCCATGTCCCAGCGGCGCAGCGACATCGTCGGGTAGTCCTTGATGTGCTGCACATCGCGGCCGCGCTCGAGCACAAGCGTCTTCAGACCCCGGTCGCAGAGTTCCTTCGCCGCCCAGCCGCCGCTGATGCCGCTGCCGATCACGATCGCGTCGTAGTGGGTCGCCGTCATGCGGCCGATTGTGCGCATGTAACGCCCGCCGCGCCAGAGCCCTCGTCTTCTGCGCGCGGCGACGTACAATGTGCACATGTCGGCAAACGAGCTTTACCAGCGTCTAGTGCTCGAGCACAGCCGTGCGCCGCGCCATTTCGGCGAGTTGGCTGCACCGACGCACGCGGCCGATGGTATCAATCCTTCGTGCGGCGACTCACTGCACGTCGACCTGCGCGTCGTCGACGGACGCATCGCCGCGATCGCGTTCCGCGGCGATGCTTGCGCGATCGCGAAGGCGACAGCTTCGATGCTGGGCGAGGCGGCGATGCAGCTCGATGCGGATGGCGCGGCGCGACTCGAAGCGCGGTTTGCGCGCGTGATCGCAGGCGAGCTCGCGGGCGATGGTACGCTCGGCGACTTGAACGCGCTCGCCGCGCTGGCGCACTATCCGTCGCGGCGCAAATGCGCGACGCTGCCGTTCGCGGCGCTGCGCGCGGCTTTTGCAGGCGCGGCCAGAACCACGACCGAGGGAGACCATCGATGACTTGCGTGCACGACCTGCCGAACGAAGCTGCCGTCGAGTTTCGCCTGGCCACGCGTGCCGACGTCGCGGCGATCGAGAAGCTCGTCACTTCCGCCTATCGCGGCGAGGCGAGCCGCGCCGGCTGGACCACCGAAGCCGACCTGCTCGACGGGCAGCGCATCGATCCCGAGGGCGTCAAGGAAGTCATCGACAAACCGGGCAGCCTCGTTCTGCTTGCCGGGCGCGGCGTGCTCGTGCTCGCCTGCTGCCACATCGAGAAGCAGGGCGAAGCCTGTTACTTCGGCATGTTCGCCGTCGATCCAACCCAGCAGGGCGTCGGCCTCGGCAAGCTGGTCATGGCCGAGGCCGAGCGTGTGGCCAGAGACGACTTCGGCTGTGCGCGCATGGAGATGACCGTGATTTCGCTGCGCGACGAACTGATCGCCTGGTACGAGCGGCGCGGCTACTCGCGCACCGGCAAGTACAAGCCGTTTCCGTACGGTGATGAGCGCTTCGGCATTCCCAAGCGCGGCGATTTGAAGTTCGAGTTGCTGGTGAAGCCACTGTGAGTGCCCGACCGTGAGCGACTGGATCCACGTCTGCGCCCAATCCGAGTTGCTGCCCGGCGAGTTCAAGCTCGCCTGGGATGGCGACACCGCGATCGCGGTGTTCAATATCGACGGCGAGCTGTACGCGGTCGAGGATGTCTGCACGCACGACGGTGGCGAACTGGCCGGCGGCGAGGTGCATGGCTTCGAGGTCGAATGCCCGCGCCACGGCGCGCGCTTCGACCTGCGCACCGGCGCGGCGATGTGCCCGCCGGCCTACGAGCCGATCGCGAAGTTTCCGGTGAAGGTGGACGACGCGCAGGTGTACACGCGCGACGATCGCTTCGATTGAGTCGCGTAGTCAGGCCCGCTGCGAAGCGCGCCACGGATGAAGCGTCGACTGCGCCACGCTTGCCCTGTGTGCTGCGCGCTCTTAGGAAATTCTTAGGATTGCGCGAGCCAAGATTTACGAACGCGGACGTGGGCCTTCGTCTATCGTGCCGGCGGTCGGATCGAAACGATCCTCAGTCCCGTCAACGCTTTGGAGTCTTCGCATGCCACCGCTTTCCCGCTTCGACATCTATGCCCCGATCCACAAGGGCCTGCGCGCGTTCATGGCGCACGCTCTGCTCCGCGTCGGCCGTCTCGATCCGCTCGATGCCGCCGAGACCGCCGAGGTCACGCGCGAGGTCACCGAACTGCTCGATTTCAGCCTCGGCCACGCCGAGCACGAAGACAGCGTCATTCACGCAGCGCTCGAGGCGCGCAGCCCGGGCGTCACGCTCGCCATCGCCGCCGACCACGAGCGCTACGATACCGAGATCGCGCACCTGTGCGAACTGCTCAAGCGCATTCCCGGCGATGCGCAGGCCGCGCATGCGCTCTACCTCGCACTGTCGACCTTCGTCGCGCACAACCTTGCGCACATGCACGAGGAGGAGACGCGCCACAACGCGGCGCTGTGGGCCACGCACACCGATGCGGAAATCCACGCGCTGCACGGCCGCATCCTCGCCAGCCTGACGCCCGAGCAGTCGCGCATCGGTCTGCGCTGGATGCTGCCGCACGTAAGCGCGGGCGAGCGCGCGGGCATGCTCGCGCAGATGCGCACGGGCGCGCCGGCCGAGGTGTTCGACGGCGTCGTCGACATGCTGCGGCCGCTGCTCGGCAGCCGCGACCGGCTCAAGCTCGATGCCGCACTCGCGGCCTGACCGCAAGTTCAGTTCGCTTCGATCAGGTGCAGCGCGCAGTCGATGCGCAGGCGGAACAGTCCGCGTCCGGTCTTTTCGATCGCAAGCTGCGGACAGCGCTCGACGAGGCGCCGCTGCAGCAGGATCAGGCGCGCTTCGAGGTTGTCGCTGATCTCGGGCAGGCGCAGTTCCGGGCACATGCGCAGTTCGCGGTTGCTGAATTCGCAGCGGTCCTGCTCGATGCAGGACTTGAGCAGCTTCCACAGGATCGCGCCGGGCACGCCCTTGATCAGATAGTCGCCGTCGAAGAACACGCTGTCGTTGACGCGGTAGTGGCGCACCTCGATCGCTTCGCCGGCGGGCATGCGCGAAGCGCTCGGCGCGGCGACCGCGGCGTCCTCGTCGTCGCGCTGCAGGCACAGCGCGAGCGCGCCGAACTGCGCGGCGAGGCTGACCAGCGCATCCTCGTCGTCGTAGCTGAAGCGCAGGTCCTGAGCGCTTTCCACGCAGAGCACGCCGAGCAGGCGGCCGCAGGCGAGGATCGGCACGGCGAGCTGGCTGTGCGGTTCGGCCAGGCCCGGAAACGGAATCTGCGCGTCGAGCGGCAGCGCCTGTTCCGCCGCCGCGTCGCGTGCGGCGCGGCCGTAGGCGTATTCCATCGTCATGTGGTTGATGCGGATCGGCGTGCGGTACTGCGCGGCGACGCCGATCACGCCTTCGCCGAAGGCGATCTCCGAGCCGACGCCGGTCGCACTGTAGCCGCGGCTGCCGACGACGTAGAGGCGCTCGTGCGCTTCGTCGGCCATGAGCAGCAGCGCGTGTCCGATGTCGAACTCGCTGCCGAGTGCGGCGAGGGTCTGGTCGAACAGCGCATCGAGCGAGGCGCAGGCGTTGAGCGACGCGCTGGCCTGGCGCAGCGCATTGAGCAGGCTGCGCCGCGGCGCGGGCCGCTCGATCGCGCGGCCCGGTATGCGTTCGACCTCGAGCACGCGGTAAACGTCGGCGCCGAGCAGCTTGAACACGCCGGTCATGCCTTCGTGCGAGGCGATGCCGGCGAGCTTGGCCTTCATGCTCTGGAACAGCGGCCCGTCGGTCTCGGTGCGCAGGAACAGCAGGGTCAGCGTGTACGCCTCGCCGGTGACCGGGTCGATGACGAGCGCGGTCGCCTGCGGATTGTCGAGGATGTTCTTGCGTGTCTTGTTGAAGAACTGGAACGACAGCGCGACGTGGCGCGAATCGACGTACTGCATCTGCGACACGTAGGTCGCGTTCGGCACGCCGTCGGCCGAGCACGTGGCGACGGTCGCCGGAATCACGCCTTCGAGGCAGGCGCGGATCGCATCGAGGGCGACGGCGTGCGGCATCGGTCGTCCTTCAGCCGCGCAGCACGGCGCCGGCCTGCGGGCCCGGCGTCTGCACGAACGCCGCTTCGGGAGTGAAGTGCAGCGCGACAAGTTTCTCTGGATCGCCCCAGAAGAACGCTTCGAGCAGATCGCTGCCGAAGCCGAGCGGGACGAGGTCGTCGGAAAGCAGGTCGAGGCAGCGTCGCGCCGCGACGATGTCGGCGGGGAGCGCAGGCTCGCAGCGCGCATCGCTGCCCTTGATCTGTACGGTCTGGTTCGTGCTCGGCCGGCTGAAGCAGGCCGCGACCTGGGCGTTCTCGGCGACGTCCGCGCACACTGTTTCGGCGAGGTTGACGAACAGGAACAACGCCACCGAGCCGTCGGTTTCCACGCGGCAGCCGACCGCTTTCGCGATCGACGGCACGAGGCGCCGATTGCGCGCAGCGACCGTGATCGATACACCGGATTGCAGGAATCGCGCGGTCGTCTCGTTGAGTGGCGCGGAGGCGGGAGAGGCGGGCATCGACGAATGCTAACAGTGCCTTTGCAACGCGCAAAGACGAGACGAAAAACCGCGGCGATGCGGGGTGAAAGGGGCCGCCGCATTGACAGAGGAAGGCTTAATTATGTAAATTCTTTTGAAAACAAGAATTGTTCTCATTTGCTTTTGCCTTCGACCAGACCATGCCGATCGCTCGTTTCCCGCTGCGCGCGCGTGCGCGACCCCTCCCGCCCGCTGTTGCGCAGGTTGCCGGTGCCGCGTCGCGATCCGGCGCCCGTCACTGGATGTCCCTCCTCGCCGTACTCGCCCTGATCGGTGGAGGCAGCGCCGTGGCCGTGGCGCCTTCCACTTCTGCCTTGGCCGAACTGGGCAGGAAGATCTTCGCTGACGAATCACTGTCGGCCTCGGGCAGGATGTCCTGCGCGACCTGCCACGATCCGAAGTTCGCGCATGCGCAGAACAATGCTCTACCGGTGCAATCGGGCGGAGCGAATCTCGACGTGCCCGGTTTCCGTTCCGTGCCGAGCCTGCGCTATCTCAATCTGAACATTCCGTTCTTCTTCGCCAGCGACGGCACGTCGACCGGCGGCTTCAATCGCGACGGGCGCGCGAACACGCTGATCGAACAGGCGCAGCGGCCGTTTCTCGCCGCGCACGAGATGGCGAACGGCGACGCCGCCGCGGTCGTCGACAAACTCGGTCGCGCGAGCTATGCGGACGAATTCCGCGGCCTGTTCGGCGCCGACGTGTTCGCGCGCGCCGATGATGCGTTCCTCGCCGCGCGCTATGCACTCGCGGTGTACGAGGCGACGGCGCCGGAATTCCGCCCGTTTTCCTCGAAGTTCGACCGGTTCCTGCAGGGCAAGGTCAAGCTGAGCGCACAGGAATTGCGCGGCTTCGCCTGGTTCAACAGCCCGGCCAAGGGTGGCTGCGCCGGCTGTCATCCGTCGACGCGCGCGCCGAATGGCGAGCCGCCGTTGTTCACCGACTACACCTACGACAACCTCGGCGTGCCGCGCAACGCGCAGATTCCGGCGAATGCCGACCCCGGCTATTTCGACCTCGGCCTGTGCGGACCCGAACGCACCGACCTTGCCGCGCGCCGCGACCTCTGCGGCGCGTTCAAGGTGCCGACCTTGCGCAACGTGGCCACACGCAAGGTGATCTTCCACAACGGCTATTTCGCCTCGCTGCGCGAGGCGATCGAGTTCTACGTGCAGCGCGACACGAATCCCGAAAAGTGGTATCCGCTTGCCGCAGACGGCAGCGTGCAGAAATTCAACGATGTGCCGGCGCTGCTCGCGCGCAACGTCAACACGAGCGAAGTGCCGTACAACCGCCATCCGGGCGAGGCGCCTGCGCTGAGCGAACTCGAAATCGACGATGTCGTCGCCTTCCTCGGCACGCTGACCGACGGCTACGACCCGGTGACCGACACGGCCGATCCGGCGCGCGATCTGGCGCAGCCGTGAACGCGCAGTCCGCGCCGCTTCGCAGAGAAAAGTATCGTTTTGTATTTCTGGAGAAATGACATGCAGCGCAAACCGCTGGCACTCGCCGTCCTGCTGTCGTGCGCGGGACTCGCACCGGCCGCTCACGCCGACGAGGCGAAACTGAAGGCCGAGGTCGAGGCCTTGCGCGCCGAAGTGGCCGAGCTGCGCGGCGTCGTGCGCGAGATGCAGGCGCAGCGTGCGCCGGCGCCGGCCTCTCCGGTCGTGGCGACGCCGGCTGCGTCGACTGGCGTCGCGGTCGCGCCTGCGGCTGCGGTTGCCGCTGCGCCGGCCGCCACCACGGCTGCGGGCCAACCCGTGCCCGGCACCGGCGGCAGCGGTGTCGCGCTCGGCGCGAATACCTCGTTCTGGGGCTACGGCCAGCTCGACTACAACCGTCCGACGGCGCGCGCGGCCGACGCGCAGGCCGATCTCACGCGCGCGGTGATCGGCTTCAACCACGTCTTCGACGAGGCCACCCGGGTCTACGGCGAGATCGAATGGGAGCATGCGATCGCGTCGAGCTCGGACCAGGGCGAGACCGAGATCGAGCAACTTTACGTCGAGCACGCGCTGGCGCAGAACTACGGCGTGCGCGTCGGCCTCACCCTTGTGCCGCTCGGCCTGCTCAACGAGCACCACGAGCCGAGCAACTTCTACGGCGTCGAGCGCAATTTCGTCGAGACGGCGATCATCCCGAGCACCTGGCGCGAAGGCGGCGTGTCGATGTACGGCAACACCGACTGGGGATTCAACTGGAACGTCGGCATCGGCACCGGTCCCAATCTCGGCGCCTGGGACCCGGCCGCGGACGAAGGCCGCATCTCGCCGCTCGGCAGCATCCATCAGGAGCTGCAGCTCGCCAAAGCGCGCGATCCGTCGGTCTACGCGGCGGGAAACTGGCAGGGCATTCCGGGCTTGCTCGTCGGCGGCGGCGTGTTCACCGGCAAGATCGGGCAGGGCGATGCCACGCTGCCGGTCGACAAGTCGCGGCTGGTGCTCGGCGAGGCGCATCTGCGCTGGCAGCCGGGCCCGTTCGACATTTCTGCGCTGTACACGCGCGGCACGATCAGCAACACGCAGGACTTGAACCTGCAGTTCCTCGGCCAGCCGACGCCGGTGCCGAAATCGTTCTGGGGCGGTTACGTGCAGGGCGCGTGGCGCGCGCTGGAGTGGGGCAGCGATTCAAGCCTCGCGCCGTTCCTGCGCTATGAGATGTTCAACACCGGCGCTTCGTATGCGGCGCAGCCGCTGGGCCTCGGCACGGCGCCGCTGCCCACGCAGCATGTGTGGACGCTCGGCGCGAATTACTATCTGAACCCGAACGTGGTGTTCAAGGTCGACTACCAGAAATTCCGTTACGAAGACCTCGTGCTCGGCTACGGCGACCGCTTCGATCTGGGTTTGGGGTATCAGTTCTGATGTGCGGCCCTCTCCTCCGCGGTCGTTTGCGGGGGAGAGGGAGTCCACAAGCGAGGATCCGATGCATGTTCGTTGGCTGATTCCATTGGGCGCCGCGGTGGCGAGCCCGGTCGCGTTGGCGACGCAGTACCTGAGCGTGCCGCAGGCGCAGCAAGAAGCGTTTCCCGGCGCGGGCGAATTCCGCGCCGTGCCGGTGCCCGATGCGGCCGCGCTGGCGGCGGTCGGCGTGCCAGCCGGCTGGGCGCCGCAGATTTTCGAGGCGGACGCGAGCGGGAAGAAACTCGGCTGGCTGATCGTCGATCAGGTCATCGGCAAGAGCGAGGCGATCACCTATGCGCTCGCACTCGACACGGCGGGCGCGGTGATCTCGCTGGAAGTGCTCGAATATCGCGAATCGCACGGCGGCGAAGTGCGCATGCCGGCGTGGCGCAAGCAGTTCGTCGGCAAGACCGCGGCCGACGCGGCGGCGCTCAACCGCGAGATCAAGATCATCTCGGGCGCGACGCTGTCCTGCCGCCATCTCACCGAAGGCGTGCAGCGTCTGCTCAGGCTGTACGCGCTCGCATTGAGGGCGCCGGCGTGAGTGTCGCCCTGCAGCGCGCGCGTCCCTGGCTGGGTACGCTGGTCGAGGTGTGCGCCGAGGCGTCCGCGGCGCAATGTGCGCGGCGAGCGGTCGAGGCGGCGTTCGCCGAGATCGAAGCCGTGCACCGCTGCATGAGTTTCCACGATGCGGACAGCGATCTGTCGCGGCTGCACGCGGCGGCAGTCGGCACCGCGGTCATGGTTGATGCGCGCACTGTCGAGGTGCTGCGCTGCGCTCTCGATCTGGCCGCGCGCTCGCATGGCCGCTTCGATCTCGGCGTCGCCGGCAAACTCGTCGCGCGCGGATTCCTGCCGCGGCCGCGCTCGCCGTTCACGCCCGATGCTGCGGCGAACTGGCGCGACATCGAATTGCTCGGCGACGATCGCGTGCGCCTGCGCCGGCCGTTGTGGATCGATCTCGGCGGCATCGCCAAGGGCTATGCCGTCGATCGCGCGATCGCCGCGCTGCAGGAACACGGCGCGACGCAGATGCGGGTCAATGCCGGCGGCGACCTGCGCGTGGCCGGTCCGCGCGAGGAGGTCGTGCATCTGCGCGACGTCGAAGGCCGGGGCATCGCCGGCGCGGTCGCGCTGCGCGATGCGGCACTGGCATCGAGCGCGGGCGCGGCGACGCGGCAGCGATGCGATGACCGCTGGAGCGGCACGCATCTGGACGCGCGCAGCGGCGAAACCGTTGGCCTGTCTTCCTCGGCGAGCGTCGTCGCGCCGACCTGCATGATCGCCGACGCGCTGACCAAGGTCGCATTCGCCGCGACGCCGGCGTTCGCACGGCGCGTGTTTGCGCACTACGGTGCGCAAGCCGTAATCAACGACATGCGCGATTGCGGCGGCGTGAAGGGCAGGGCAGCATGAATCCGGCCGGATTGGATCGGCATGTGCACCATCGCCGCGCGCACGGCGAGCATGGCCTGCGCCTGTCACCACGCCATCGACGCCTGGCTTATGCCGCGTTCGCGGCAATCTGGGCCACGGGTATACTTTGGCTCTTTTTCCACTATTTTTTGCAGCGTCAGGGCGAATTCGGCGCCGAGCCGCATCCGCTCGAAGCCTGGTGTTTGCGTCTGCATGGCATGGCCGCGTTCGTCGCGCTGTGGCTGGCCGGATTGCTCTGGGCCGTGCATGTGCGCCACGGCCTCGCGCGGCCGAAGCGGCGCGTCAGCGGCATTGTGTTGATCGCGATGTTTGTCGCGCTCGTCGCGAGCGGCTGGCTGTTGTACTACGCGAGCGACGACGCGCTGCGCGACGCGGTGCGCCTGATCCACTGGCTGGTCGGCCTCGCACTGATCGTGCCGTTTCTCGTTCACGGCCTGCGCGCGCG
>JAFEFS010000003.1 GCA_018240465.1 Pseudomonadota bacterium | reverse complement strand
GTGAATCTGGAAAAGGCGCTGCGCCTGGCCGATCGCCTCGACGGCCATCTGGTCTCGGGCCATGTCGACGGCATCGGCCGCGTGCTTGCGATCGAGCCCGACGCGCGCTCGCAGCGCTGGACGTTCGAGGTGCCCGTGGAATTGGCGAAGTACATCGCCGGCAAGGGCTCGGTCTGCATCGACGGCACCAGCCTGACGGTCAACGAAACCGAAGGCGCGCGGTTTGGCGTCAACCTGATCCCGCATACCGTCGCGGTGACGACGTTCAAGGACCGGCGCGTCGGTGACGCAGTCAACATCGAGGTCGACCTGATCGCGCGCTACGTCGAGCGGTTGCTGCGCGGCTGACATGCGCTGGTTTCACCATCCCGTCGGCGCGCTGGTCGCGGAACTTGCGATTCTCGCGTTGCCGTTCAACGCGGCATACCGCTTTGCGATGCAAATTGTCTACCGGTTGGACGCGTTGTGGGGCGTACTGTTTGCACTTGTCACGGCGGTGATCGCCTGCAATGCGTATAACCTCTATGCGCGTTTCGTCGCGAGGCGCACAGCAGACGAGCTCGCGCCGCAGCGCACACGCGGGGCGTTGTACGGATCGGCGCTCGGCGCGTTGCTGATCGTCGTCGTCGTGGCAACGCTTGCCATTGAGGGTGCGGCCACATTCGACGTCGGCAGCGCGTTCGCGCGTGCCGGCCTGCCGGGCGTGGCGATCCTCGCCGGCACGTTCGAGGAACTCGTCGCGCGCGGCATCGTGCTGCGCAATCTGGAAAATGTTTTCGGCAGCTTTGCTGCCATCGCCTTGTCCGCACTGCTGTTTGCCTCGTTGCACATGAGCAATCCGGGCGCGACGCCGCTGTCGATCACCGCACTCGGCATCGAAGGCGGCGTGATGCTCGGCGTGGTCTACGTCGCGACGCGCTCGCTGTGGTGGACGGCCGGCATCCACACCGCGTGGAACTTCACCCAGACTGGCCTGTTCGGCATCGCCGATTCGGGCCATTCGGGGCAGGGCTTGCTGCGCACGGAACTGGCCGGCCCGGACTGGTTGACCGGCGGCGCCTTCGGCATCGAGGCTTCCGCCGTGAGCGTCGCGCTTTGCGCTATCGTGGCGGTGGTGTTCCTGATTCACGCACAACGGCATGCGCAATTCTTGCCGCCATTCTGGAAACGTACTCATGCAATTTGACGTCATCGAAGACATCGTCGCCGACATCCGCGCCGGGCGCATGGTCATCATCGCCGACGACGAGGACCGCGAGAACGAGGGCGACCTGATCATGGCCGCGCAGGCGGTGACTGAGGAGTCGATCGCGTTCATCGTGCGTCATTCCAGCGGCATCATCTGCCAGCCGATGCTGCGCGCGCGCCTGGACGAACTGCAACTGCCGCAGATGGTCAGCGACAACAGCGAGAGCCATCGCACCGCGTTCACGATCTCGGTCGACTACCGCCACGGCACGACCACGGGCATCTCCGCCGCGGATCGCGCGCGCACCATCCGCGCGCTCGCCGATCCGACCTCGCGGGCCGGCGATTTCGCGCGTCCCGGCCATATCTTCCCGCTGCGTTACAGCGAGGGCGGCGTGCTCACGCGCGCGGGCCACACCGAGGCGACGATCGACCTTGTGCGCCTTGCCGGTCTGCCCATGTTGTCCGGCATCCTCGTCGAGATCGTCAACGACGACGGCACGATGAAGCGCGGCGCGCAGCTGATCGAATTCGCGCGCGCGCATGGGCTCAAGGTCGGCACGATCGCCGACCTGATCCGCCATCGCCTGCAGACCGAAAAGACCGTCGCGCGCGCCTTCGAGCGCGAGGTCGAGACCGAATTCGGCCCGTTCCGCCTGGTCGGCTATCGCAATGCGCTGTCGGATCTGCCGCATTTTGCCCTGGTGCGCGGCAGGATCGACGACGGCGCGCCGGTGCTTACCCGGGTGCACGTGCGCGATACGCTGTCCGACGTGCTGCACCTGACCGACACGCCTTGCGGCCTGACCGCCGGTGCCGCGATGCGTCGCATCGCCGACGAGGGCCGCGGCGTCGTGGTCGTGCTCGCCGACGCGAACGAGGCCGCCGGCGCGCTCGAGCGGCTGGCGCGCGGCACGCAGGATCGCGCCGAGTCCGCGTTCGACGGCCGCCAGCACGGCCTCGGTGCGCAGATCCTCGCCGATCTGGGCGTGCGTCGCCTGCGTGTGCTCGGCACGCCGCGCCGGTTCCGCGGGTTGGACGGTTTCGGTCTGGAAATCGCCGGCTACGACGAGGTCCACGAGCAGCGGCTCGGGTAAACTAGGCAGGCGGAATCCTCCGCCGCCACCTTGTTGCTACCGATGCCCGACTACTCCGGCGAATTGCGTCGCCATGCCGATGCGCGGTTCGCGATCATCGCCAGCCGCTGGAATCCGGGCATTGTCGACGTGCTCGTCGACGGTGCGCGCCGCGCGCTGCGCGAGCATGGCGTCGATGACGAGGCGGTCGATCTGGTGCGCGTGCCGGGCGCGTGGGAAATTCCCTTCGCCGCGGCCAGGCTGGCGCGCGCAGGCGGGCATGCGGCGATCCTCGCGCTCGGCTGCGTCGTGCGCGGCGACACCCGCCACTACGAGCACGTCGCCGACAACTGCGCGCAGGCACTGATGCGCGTCGCGCTCGACGGTGGCGTGCCTGTGCTCAACGGCGTGCTCGCGGTCGAGCGCCACGCCGACGCGCAGGCACGCGCCGGCGGCGTGCATGGCAACAAGGGCGAGGAAGTCGCGCTTGCCGCGATGGAAATGGTCGATCTGTGGAACAAACTATGAGCAAGCACCCACGCCCCGACGGCATCGACCTGACCGCGCGCGCGCGCGCGCGCCGGCGCGCGTTGCAGGCCATCTACGCCTGGCAGATCAGCGGCAATTCGATGGCGAAAGTGATCGATGAATTCCGTCACGAACAAGACATGGAAGTCGCTGATCTGGGCTACTTCGAAGACCTCCTGCGCGGTGTCGACGCGCACTGTGCCGAGCTCGACGCGGACCTGGCGCCGTATCTCGACCGCGCCGTCGCCCAGGTCGATCCGATCGAACGCGCCGCGCTGCGCCTCGCCGCGTACGAGTTGCGCCACCGCATCGACGTGCCGTACCGCGTCGTCATCAACGAGGCGATCGAGGTAACCAAGCGCTTCGGTGCCGATCACGGCCATACCTACATCAATGGCGTGCTCGACAAGTTGGCAGCGCAGGTCAGGCAGGCAGAGTACGCGGCAGGCATACGCGGCTGAGCCGGAGGCGGCGATGATTTCCTGGGTCGAGGCCAAGGCAACGGCGCTTTCTTTGCCGGGTGCGGAAGAGCGCGATCATTTCGGCAGTCCGTCGTTCCGCGTCGGCGGAAAAATCTTCGCGCAGATTTCTGCACAAAAAAAATCCGAGCATCGTGCCGTGCTCAAGCTGACGCCGGCGGATCAAGCCGCGCTGATCGCCTCCTTTCCCGAAACGTTTTCATCGATTCCGCAATGGGGAAAACATGGGTGGACCCATGTGCAGCTCGACTCGATCGAAGACGCTTTGTTTCGCGATGTTCTGCTGAAAGCGTGGCGGCGGGTAGCGCCGAAGCAGCTGGTCGCCGCATTCGACGAAGCGAAACGGTGATGCGCGTGTCCGGGTCGGATCAGCATGGCCGAGTTTGATTTGATCGAGCTGATTCGCATGCGCTGCGCGCGCGCGCGCGCGGACGTACGCCTGGGCATCGGCGACGATGCGGCCCTGCTCGCCGTGCCGGGCGGGCAGGCACTCGCGGTCTGCACCGATACGCTGGTTTGCGGCGTTCATTTCCCGAAAGACACGGCGCCGTACGACATCGGCTGGAAGGCGCTCGCAGTCAATCTTTCCGATCTCGCCGCGATGGGTGCGACGCCGGCCTGGGCGACCCTGGCCCTGACCCTGCCGGATGCCGATGCGGGGTGGGTAGCCGCATTCGCCGACGGCTTCGCCGCGCTCGCGGGCGAATGCAAGCTCGCGCTGGCCGGCGGCGACACGACGCGCGGGCCGTTGACGATCACCGTCACCGCGCACGGTTTCGTACCCGAGCATCTGGCGCTGCGCCGTACCGGCGCGCAGCCGGGAGACGCGGTGCTCGTCACCGGTACGCTCGGCGATGCGGCTGCCGGGCTGGCGCTGCGTCAAGGTGCGCTACGCCCGGGCAGGGGCGAGGAGCAGTTGATCGCGCGGCTCGACCGACCGGTGCCGCGCATCGCGCAGGGCCTGCTGCTGCGCGGGCGTGCGCACGCCTGCATCGACGTGTCGGACGGACTCCTCGCCGACCTCGGCCACATCTGCAATGCCAGTGCAGTCGGCGCGGAAATCGACCTCGCGATGCTGCCCGCGTCGCCGGCCCTGCTCGGCCTGGTTGCCGACGATGCGCGTGTGCCGCTGCAGCTCGGCGGCGGCGACGATTACGAATTGTGCTTCACCGCGGCACCCGCGCTCGCCACCGGGTTGCTCAACGACCTCGCGCGCAGCGGCTGTGCGGCCACGCGCATCGGCCGCATCGTTGCCGAGCCGGGCGTACGCGTGCGCGACGTGGATGGCGCTTTCATCGCCTCGCCGCGCGCCGGCTGGGAGCATTTCTCCTCATGAAGCTCGACCCGGGTCAACGTGGCGTGCTGCTGCGCGATCCGGCCGGATGGATCGCCTGCGGTTTCGGTTCGGGGCTGAGTCCGCGTGCGCCCGGCACCGCCGGTTCGCTGGCCGCGCTGCTGCCGTGGTTTGCGCTGCGCGAGTTGCCCTGGGCGTGGTATCTCGCCGCCGTCGCGCTGGCATTCGCGCTCGGCGTCCGGGTCTGCGCGCGCGTCGTGGCGAAATTGCGCATCGCCGATCCGGGCTTCGTCGTCTGGGATGAATTCGTCGGTCAGTGGATCGCGCTGTTGCCGCTGTTGTGGCTGCCGTTCGCATGGTGGCAGCTTGTGGCGGGGTTCGCGTTGTTCCGCATCTTCGACATCGTCAAGCCCTGGCCGGTATCGTGGGCGGACCACAACGTCGGCGGCGGGCTCGGCGTGATGCTCGACGATGTGATCGCCGGCCTGTATGCCGCGCTCGTGCTGGCCGTGCTGCAGGGTCTGGCGGCAGCGTGGGGCCTGTCGTGACGCGCGCCGCGGTGCGACGATCCCGTACCCGGTTGCCGGGGCCGCAACCAGGGTCCGAGTCCGGACGCACGTTTGCACGAACCCACCGACGCGCGGCTTTGCCTGTTCTTCAGCCGCGCGATGGCGGGCATGGGTTGCTCAGAAAGTCGCGTCCTGGCTCGTGGATCGGCAGTCGTGTCGGTCGTGCTGCCGATTGCCGTTGAAGAAGAAAAGTTCGGCGAGGTGGCGCAACAATTTGCCGGTGCGCACCAATGCTGGCATTGGATCGCGCCAGTTCCAGTATGCCCAACTGCGGCAGCGCAGTGTCGAAGCAAACCAGTCCAGGAAACGCAGCTTGTGTGCTCCACGCAGCGCGCGAAAGGTTTGCAGGTCGCGATAGAAGTCGACCCACAGCAAACGCCGCAACCGCGGCTGCGGTTCGAGGTCCGACGGCAGTTCGCCGGTCAGCTCGCGGAATGCGAGCGCGGGCAGGTTGAGGCCGCAGTCGACGAGATGGCCTATGCTCGAGAACGGTCGCGCGTTGAAGTCGATCAGGCAGAAACGCCCGGTCTCGCGGTCGAGCAGCCACTCGATGCCGAAGATGCCATGGTAGTGCAGGCCACCGAGCAGGGTTCGCGTCTGCGCGAGCAAAGTGTCGTCCTGGTCGGCGGGCAGCCCGGCGGGAATTTCTCCGAATGAGGTCGTGCCGCAATCGGGCTTGTTCTGCCGCCAGCGCCGGTGGGTGGCCATTTGCACGACCCGGCCCGACGCGTCGCACAGGCCGTAGCAATCGAAGATGTAGCCGTCGCCGCCGCGCAGCATGCGTTGCACGATCGCGGCGCGGGCGCCTTTGCTGCGCACGTGATCGAGTAATTCGTCGCGTGTTTCGAATTGGCGGTTCTTGTCGTGGACGTTGTTGCCCGGCGCACCCACGTAGAACGGTTTGAGCAGGTAGGGTCCTGCATGTCCGGCACTCCATTGCTCGAGTTGCTCCGGCGTCGGCTCGGCGATGCCGGGCACGACGGGCAGGTCGAGTGCGGAGGCGATCGTGCCCAGGCTGTTCTTGGAAATGATGCGCAGCAGTTCGTCGTGGCTGGTCGTCCACAGACGGAAATGTGCCGACAGCCGTTGCGCATGCCGCGACAGCAGCAGGGCGTGTTCATCGCAAACCGGAATGAGCACGGGGCGTTCGTCGGCCGCGCAGCGCGGCCATTGCAACAGGAATTCGATCAACGCATCGCCGCCGCGCGCCTGTACCGGTACGTCGACGAGGTCGGCCATGCGTGTATGCCGAACGAGGTCGCGGTCGGAGAAGACGAGAGCCTGTGCGGCGATGCCGGCACGATGCAGCGCGCGGACGGTCGCAAGACCGGTCAGCGGACGCGAGAGAACGATCGCACGTGGCGTAGACATATTTCGTGCGGAGAGGAAACTGCGATATCCCGCTGCCATTGATGCGCGATTCCGGTCATTCCGCTGTTTGGCGCAGTGGCTCGGCGACCACGGACGACCTTGGCAAACGGATTTGCTTCATCGCTCTTTCCCCGCCGAATTTCCGGCCTGAGCAGATTGTGTGCCGAACGCGAGTGGCAGCCCCTCTTCCGGCGCCGCCGGCCGGCGCAGGTAAACCGCCTTGCTTGCTGTCCCCTTCCTTCCAGCCCCAACCGGAAGTCGGATTTTCACAACTATAGCAGTATTGCGCGATACGCGGCGCCCGGCGCGCCCAGGATTGCAGGCGCTTCGCAGGCTTCCGCGAATTTCCCGCGCAAACGACGTCGCCGCGAACGCCCGAATTGCCTCGCGATGGCGGGCTTAACAAGGCGCGTGGGATAGTGCGCGCGATGTTGCGCCGGCCTCGAAACGTGAAAATCGGACGGTAGCCGCGATCGTATTTCCAACAGATGCCGTGTCGGGTGCTTGCCATGACTGAAGACGAAATCCGCAAACGTGCGTTCGCAATGCCGATCGACAACCCGGCCTATCCGCCCGGGCCGTACCTGTTCGTCGACCGCGAATACCTGATCATCACCTACCGCACCGATCCCGACGCGCTCGCGAAGGCCATTCCGGCGCCGCTGGAGATGACCGACCCGGTGGTGAAGTACGAGTTCATCCGCATGCCCGATTCGACCGGTTTCGGCGACTACACCGAGTCGGGCCAGGTGATTCCGGTCAGGTACAAGGGCGAGGCCGGCGGCTACGTGCGCATGATGTTCCTCGACGACCATCCGCCGACCGCGGGCGGGCGCGAGATCTGGGGCTTCCCGAAGAAGATCGGCGAGCCGTCGCTCAAGGTCCATCGCGATACGCTGGTGGGCGAACTGCGGTATTCGGACCTGCCCGTCGCGCGCGGCACGATGGGCTTCAAGTACGCATCGATGGATCGCGACAAGGCCATCGCGGGCCTCGAGGCGCCGGCGTTCCTGCTCAAGATCCTGCCTCATGTCGACGGCACGCCTCGCATCTGCGAGCTGGTGCGCTATTCGATGCAGTGCAAGGAATTCAAGGGCGCGTGGACCGGCCCCGGTGCGCTCGAGCTGTTCGCGCATGCGCTCGCGCCGGTGGTCGACCTGCCGGTACGCGAAGTCTTGTCCGCGGTGCACATCAAGGCCGATCTGCTGCTGCCGTATGGGGAAGTGGTGCACGACTATCTTGCGTAGCGGGTACGTGCGAGGCGATCAGGTGTCGGTGTACTCGAACACCTTGACCACCTTGGAAACTCCCGCCACGTTGCGCGCAATCTCGACGACCGCGTCGGATTCTTCACGGCTGACCAGGCCCATCAGGTAGACGACGCCGTCGACCGTGGTCACGTTGACCCGGCTCGGGTCGAAATCCCCGAGGCTGGTGAGGTCGAGTAGTGCGGTCTTCACGCGTGCGGTCATCGTGTTGTCGGCGCGGCGGCGCCAGAAGCCGATCGGCTCGTCGGTAACCTCGATCTCGTTGACCACGCGTTTGACGCCGTCGAGATGCTCGGTCAGCGCCTGTGCGCGCTGCTTGAGGTCCGCGCTGCGCAACTGGCCGCAAAGCAGGAGGTTGCCGTTGTAGACGACGGTGTGGACGAAGTTGTCGTCGCGGACGAAGGCCTTGTCGCGGTTGATCGCATCGCTTGCAGCGAGCGCAAGACGGCGGTCGGCGAGCACCGTGCCCGCGTCGCGGCGGTCGTGCGCGACGCCGACGCCGGCAGCCACGCCCGCGCCGGCCACGGCGAGCAGGCAGCCGTGCAGCAACGGCGTGGCCAGGGCGAGCAGGAGTATCGATCTACGCAATGCGCGATTCATGGCGAGCGGTATGAAAGCGGGAGCGACACGGTCGCGCGGACGCGGTGACTCGAGGCTGAACGCGGGCCGGGTTCAGATCGCGTCGAAGGCGTTGCGCGTCCACTCGAACACCGGTCGCTGCGGCGTACCGGTGCAGCCGATCACGTCGAAACGGCAGGCCAGCGCGGCGAATTGTGCATGCGCCTGCAGGAAGATCTGCGCGGTCCGCACGAGCTTGCGTTGCTTGGCCGTGCCGACGGAAGCGGTGCCGCTGCCGCGCGTCGCATCGTCGCGATAGCGCACCTCGACGAACACGAGCGTGTCGCCTTCGTGCCCGCTGCGGTCGAGAAGGACCAGGTCGATCTCACCGTGGCGGCAATGGAAGTTGCGTGCCACGAGGCGCAGGCCGGACTTCAGCAGCCAGGCGAGCGCGGCGCCTTCCCAGATATCGCCGGTCGCGCGCGCCGTCATCTGCGGCGCCTTACGGGGCCGGGTTGCTGATCTGCAGGCTGCCGGTCGCCGGCGTGGCAACGCCGTCGCTGAAGCGCGCCCAGGTCAGCAGGCGCTGGATGCGGCCGCTGCCGTCGCTGCTGAGCTGGCCGGTGGCGCCGGGCAGATAGGCGTCGTGGTGCTGGCTCATCCAGTCGAGATACGGGGTGAGTGCGTACGCGTCCATGCCCATGGCGAACAGTCGTGCGCCGGCGCCGCGCGCGGATTCGAGCGAGTCGGCGATGTCGGCGTGGCGTGGCAGTCCGACGACGGCGTCGAACAGCCATGGCGCGTCGCAGAACTCGACGCCGTCGAGGTCGCGGTCCATGCCCGGGTTGGTAAGGCCCCCGAACAGGTGCGAGGTGGCGAAGACCGGCAGGTTGGAGTACCCGGCGAGCTTGAGCTGCGGCATGAACAGCCGCGCCTGCTGCGGCGTCATGCTGATGAACACGGCGCTGTTGTCCATGCCGGCCGCGTCGCTGCCCGCGGCGGATTTCTGCACGGGGGCCGTGGCGCTCTGCGCGGGCAGCACGGCGAGCGCGCTCTTTATGCTTGCGGAGTAGTTCAATTCGCCTGTCTTGATGCGCGACTCGCCGATCACGCTGCCACGCCCGGCTTCGAACTGGGCGCGGAACGCAGCGGCGGCGCGCTCGGCCCAATCGCTGTCCGCGGCGACGATCGCGGCATGGGTGATGCCGCGATCGAGCAGGTGCTGCGCGGCCTGCGCGCCCTCGGTATCGGGATTGAGGCCAAAAGCCGCGCTGCCCGGCGGCGGCGATTCGCCGCGTTCGGGCAGATTGAGCGCGAGCACGGGCGCCGGCAGCGGGTTCTGCGCGAACACGGCCGAGACCGCATCGCGGCGCAGTGGCCCGATCACGCGGTCGGCACCTTCGGCAACTGCGCGCTGGTACGCGGCAACCGCGTCCGCGGCGCTGTTGCCGACGTCGTACAGACGCAGCTCCGGGCGTGGCATGTGCGTGTCGGAGAAGTACGCGGCGAACACGCCGTCGCGTACCGCCTGGGCGACGGCCTTGAGCTGGCCATCGAGCGGCAGCAGCAATGCGATCGCATGCGCCGGACGGTAGCCTTCGCCGTTCAGCGCGTTCGCACCGCCTTGCGTACCGACCGGCACGCCCGGCTGCGCAAGAGTCTGCGGCAGCGCCTGGCCCGCGCGGCGCAACGCATAGTCGATGTAGGGGCGCAAGGCGTCGCCGGGCAGCAGCGCAGCGCCTTGCTGCTTGAGCGCCTGTGCATCCAGTTGTGCCAGCGTGTCGACGATCTGACTTTCGTTGCGCTCGCGGTCCTTGCCTTGCAGCGACGGGTTGAGCGCGACGCGCGTGCGCGCGCTGGCGAACGCGTCGCCGGCAAGCGCCAGTGCGCGTGCGCGCAGCTCGAGCGTGCGCAGGCGCAGCGGGCGCGGCAGCTTCGAATCGTCGAGCGCGAGCAGGGTCAGCGCGCGCTGCGCGTTCTTTTTCGACAGCGCCAGCTCGGCTTCGAGCAGATCGAAGCGCGGCTGTTCCGCTTCGGACAGGCGCTTTGCCTTGATGCTTTCCAGCGCCCAGGCGACTGCATCGAGATTGCCTTCCTCGCGAAACGCCTCGGCCGCGCGCAGGCGGTAGTGATCGCGGTAGTCACGATCGGCGTCGGCGATGTCCATGAACGCCTGGCCGGCGCGATCGAACTCGCCATTCTTGTACCACTGCTCGGCGTCCGTTGCCGCCGGCGTATTGTCGCGATTGCCGGACGTGCCGAGTTCGGCGCAGCCGCCCAACGCCAGCGCGATGATGACAACAAGGTGGCGCAGGGCGCGGCTCGTCGCGTGCATGAAAAGATCCGTCCTGGGTGTGCACGCATGATAGCGGAAGCATGGGGCGGCTAAACTATCTGTGGTTCCATTCAGGCGCATGGCATGAGCAGGCAGGACGACAAACCGGTGGCGGGCGGCAGACTGTTCGTCGTCGCAACGCCGATCGGCAATCTCGACGACCTGAGCCCGCGCGCGCGCGCGACGCTGGCGCAGGCCGACCTGATCGCGGCCGAGGATACCCGCCACAGCGCCGCGCTGTTGCGCCATCACGGCATCGCCACACGCACGGTGGCGCTGCACGAACACAACGAACGCGAGGCCGGCGCCGATCTCGTGCGCCGCATGCAGGCCGGCGCGAACATCGCGCTGATCAGCGACGCGGGCACGCCGCTGGTCAGCGATCCCGGCTATCGCCTGGTGCGCGCGGCGCGCGCAGCCGGCGTCGCCGTGTCGCCGATTCCCGGCGCATGTGCCGCGATCGCGGCGTTGTCGGCGGCGGGTCTGCCGTCCGATCGTTTCGTGTTCGAGGGGTTCCTGCCGGCGAAGTCCGCCGCGCGCCGCGCCACGCTGCAAACCCTGCGCGGCGAGACGCGCACGCTGATCTTCTACGAATCCAGCCATCGCATCGTCGAAACCTTGCACGATCTGGTCGCCGAGTTCGGCGGCGAACGCGAGGCGGTCGTCGCGCGCGAACTGACCAAGCAGTTCGAAACCGTGCTCGACGGCACCCTCGCGCAGTTGTCCGAACGTGTCGGCGACGATGCAAACCAGCAGCGCGGCGAATTCGTCGTGCTGGTGAAGGGCACGGACGGCGACGATGCCGCGGCCGTCCTCGCCGAAGGCATGCGCGTCTACCAAATCCTCAGCGCCGAGCTGCCGCCGAGCCGTGCGGCCAAGCTCGCCGCCGAGATCACCGGCGCGCCGCGCAAGGCGCTGTACGCGACGCACGGCAGGGAGGACGCGTGATGGAGGCATTGAGATCGTTCCGGCCGACGCGGCGCGATGGAAGGATCTGCAGACGGTGTTCGGTACGCGCGGCGGTGCGGCGGCTTGCCAATGCCAGCGCGCGATCCTGCCGATGCGCGAGTATTGGCACATGCCGCGCGACCTGCGCCGGGATTTTCTGCACGAGGAAGTCGTCAAGGCACGCGCGGCCGCGCCGGGCTTGATCGCCTATGTCGGGGACGAGCCGGTCGGCTGGTGCCGGCTCGGCCGGCGGCGCCAGTTCGCCCCGCTGCGCAACTCGCCCGTACCCTGGGCGGAGCGCCGAGAAGACAAGGAGGATGCGACCGTCTGGGCCGTCGTGTGTTTCGTCGTGCGCGTCGGCTATCGCCGTCGCGGCGTCAGTTATGCGCTGGCCGCAGCCGCCGTCGAGCATGCGCGGCGGCACGGTGCGGCGGCGATCGAGGGCTATCCGATGGTCACGCGCGGCGAGGAGATCACCTGGGGCGAACTGCACGTCGGCGCGGTCGGCGCATTCAGGGCGGCCGGCTTCAGGGAAGTCACGCACCCCTCGAAGCGCCGCTATGCGATGCGCATCGATTTCTGACGCGCGATCGCGAAGGCGAGTACGATGTCCCGCATCCTCAGAGTCCAGCCATGTCCGAATTCACCGTCCAGACATTGCTGAGAACCCCGACGGTCACCGTGCGCGACGTGTACTGCCGCGGCGATTGCCGGCACAAGAGCGCGGAGGAATGCGCGGCCGCGACGCATCTGGTCTTTCCGTACCGCGGTGTCTACGTGCGCCACGTCGGCCGCGATGAGGCGGTGGCCGACGCGAGCCAGGTGCTGCTGTTCAACGCGCAGGAAGGCTACAGTGTCAGCCATCCGGTCGATGGCGGTGACGCGAGCCTCGTCGTCGCGGTAGACGAGAACCTGTTGCGCGAAATCGCGCCGCCGGCCTTGCTGCACGAAGGCGTGCCGTTGCGCTTCCGCCGCCAGCGCCTGCGCATCGATGCGCGCGCCCAGGCGCTGGTCGCGCTGCTGCGGCACAGCCTGCGCGCGGGCATCGCCGAGCCGCTCGAAGCCGAAGGTCTCGCGTTGACGCTCGCGCAGCGTGCGCTCGGGCCGCGCACGACGCATGCGGCGGCGGCGAGCATGGGGCGCCAGCGTCTGGTCGATCGCGCCAAGCTCGTGCTGAGCGGCGATCTCGCGCGGCGCTGGACGTTGGCCGAGATCGCCGCCGACGTGGGCGTCTCGCCGGTCTATCTGACCCAGAGTTTCCAGCAAGTCGAAGGCCTGCCGCTGTATCGTTACCAGTTGCGTCTGCGCCTCGCGCGCGCGCTCGACCTGATCGCGCAGTACGACGACCTGAGTGCGCTGGGCCTCGAACTGGGCTTCTCCAGCCACAGCCACTTCAGCGCCGCGTTCCAGCAGACCTACGGGCGCTCGCCGACGGAATTCCGGCAAGCGGCGCTGCGCAAATCCGCGTAGCCGCAGATCACTAAAGATTCTGACAGCGGGTCATTCCCTGCGGTGGCCTAATGCGCCTGCCCGGACGTCGGGCGCCAACGAAGAGAGAATGTCATGACCACCAAGACTTGTGCGGCTTGCGACTATCCGCTCGATGCGAACGCGATTCAGGTGAAGATCGGCGGCAAGACCGTCGAGGTGTGCTGCGAGGAATGCGCGCAGAAGCTCAAGGAAGCGCACGCATCGGCGCAGAAACAGGTCTGACGCCATGAATACGCGAGCCGCCCCGATCCGACGCAGCGTGCGCACGGCGTCCGGCACGATCGGCTACGTGGAGCAGGGCTGCGGTCCCGTTGCCCTGTTCGTCCACGGCGTATTGCTCAACGGTCATCTCTGGCGGCATCAGCTCGCCGGATTGTCCGATGTGCGCCGCTGCATCGCGGTCGACCTGCTTGCGCACGGCGACACCGAGATCCTGCCCGAACAAGACGTGTCGGTGACCGCGAACGCGAACATGCTCGCGCAGTTCCTCGACGCGCTCGGCATCGCCCAGGTCGATCTCGTCGGCAACGACAGCGGCGGTGGCATCGCGCAGATCTTCGCCGCACTGCATCCGCAGCGCGTGCGCAGCCTCACCCTGACCGACTGCGACACGCACGACAACTGGCCGCCCGAAGCGTTCAAGCCGTTCCTCGCGATGGCCGCCGACGGAGGACTGCGTGGCACGCTTGAGGCGATGCTTGCGGACAAGTGCATCTATCGTTCGCCCGAGGCGCTCGGTCCGGCGTACGAGCATCCACAACGGCTCGGCGATGCGGATGTCGAAATCTATCTGCGTCCGTTCCTGCGCAGCCCGCAGCGCCTGCGTAATCTCGAACGCTTCCTCGCTGCGTTCGACAACAAGCACACGCGTGCGATCGAAGATCGGCTCAAGGTGTTCACCGCGCCGACGCTGATCGTCTGGGGCACGGATGATGTCTACTTCGACACGAGCTGGTCGCGCTGGCTCGAAGCAACGATTCCCGGTACGCGCAAGCGCGTCGAGTACGAAGGCGCGCGCATCTTCTTCCCCGAAGAACGTTGGCAGGATTTCAATCGCGAGCTGCGCGCGCATTGGCAGACGGCGTTGCGCGAGGCTGCGTGATGCGGGCCGGTCTGCAAACCCGGGCCGGATCGGCTAAAATCCACGGCGGAGTCGGCCGGACAGTCGCGCGGCGCGCAAGCGTCTCGAGGAAAGTCCGGGCTCCACAGGGCAGGGTGCCAGGTAACACCTGGGCGGCGTGAGCCGACGACCAGTGCAACAGAGAACAGACCGCCGATGGCCCGCAAGGGATCAGGCAAGGGTGAAACGGTGCGGTAAGAGCGCACCGCGCGCGGGGACAACGTCGCGTGGCACGGTAAACTCCACCCGGAGCAAGACCGAATAGGGGAGCATGGCGCGGCCCGCGTCGCTCCCGGGTAGGTTGCTCGAGCTCATCGGCGACGGTGAGCCTAGAGGAATGACTGTCCAACGACAAAACCCGGCTTACAGGCCGACTCCTTTTTTTTGCGCTCATCCAGGACTGCGTGAAGTCGAAAGGCCGCCATCCGTGGCGGCAGTTTTCCGCAAAAATGAAGATGGGTTGCGGTTGCGGAACCGCCGTTGGCGAGGCAGCGTCCGGGAACTATCGCATCCGCTGCGCTGTCCAAGCGCCGCGGCCGGTTGCGCGCCGGCTGGGTGCCGCGCACAACGACCGATGCCCCGTCGAATGAAAATCGCTGTGCCCGTCTGTGGGCGTCCGCGCAAGCGGACCCGGGTACAAGCGATGGAAGATTGCCATGAACCTGAAGTCCCGTCTTACCTCCCGCCGCGCGCTCCTGTCTCTGGGTCTGGGCGCCTGTGGCTTGGCGGCCGTCGTCGCGCTTTCCTTCGCCTGGCGCTGGATGCAGCACAACACGGTGGTTCTGCGCCGCAATCTCGAGACCGTGCTGGTGCAGCAGGGCGACCTGGTCGTGCCGGTTGCGGCGTCCGGTGTCTTTGTGGAGAAAGAAAAGAAACTGCTCGCCTCGCCGGCGTCGGGCACGGTCGAGGAGATGCTCGTCGCCCCCGGCATGATGGTGAAGAAGGGCGAAGTCCTGTTCCGTCTGACCAACAGCCGTCTTGCCGAGCAGACGTCGGCCGCGCGCGTCGCGCTGGAGAAGGCGAACCTCGATCTCAAGGAGGCGGTGCTGAGCGAGAAGGTCGAAGCGATGGCGCAGGCCAGCCGGCAGAAGGAGCTCGAGCGCCAGCTCGCGATCGAGGCGCACGAGCGTGATGCGCTGCGCCCGCTGACCGAGCGTGGCATCGTATCCAAGCTCGAGATGGCGCGTGCGGACGCGAAGGTCGCCGGCCTGCGCTCGCAGGTCGCCGAGCAGGCGGATCGCAGCGGCCTCGCACATGATCTCGGTGCCTCGCGCATCGCGATCAAGGAGGAGGCGCTCAAGCAGGCGCGCGAGGGGCTGGATCTGGCGCAGTCCAAGCTCGACGAACTGAAGATCAGGAGTTCGGTCGACGGCCCGGTGCAGGACGTGTTCGTCGAGCTCGGCCAGGCGGTGTCGCCGGGCGAGAAGCTAGCGCTTGTCTCGAGCAGCAACGACCTGATCGCCGCGCTCAAGATTCCGCAGGCCAAGGCGCCGTCGATCGCGCATGGCAACAAGGCGACGTTGTACGTGCAGGGCAAGGCGGTGCGCGGCACGGTCGTGCGCATCGATCCGAAGGTGCGCGACGATTCGGTCCAGGTCGACGTCGCGCCGAGCGAGCCGCTGCCGTTCGGCGTACGCGCGGCCGAATCGCTGGCCGGCGACATCGAGGGTGCGCCGACAAGCGAGGCGATCTACGTCGAGCGTGCCGACGACATCCAGCCGTTCAAGGAACGCGACATCTACCTGCTCAGCGGCAACGAGCTGCACCGCCATCGCATCCAGTTCGGCGCACCGTCCGGCAAATACGTGGAGATCCGTTCCGGCGCGCGTCCGGGCGACCGTTTCGCGATCGGGTTGGACCAGGCGTTGTACGCCAAGACCACGTTGACCGTGGCCGATTGACCGGCGCGATCGCCGGCTGCGATACGCGGCATCCGCGTGCGTGCGGATTTGTATACTTGTATTGATTTACAATTGTATATTCCGCGCAAATCGGCGTGGGGCGGTGGTGCGTCCCGTTCCATGAGTGCATGAATCCGTCGCGGCAGCGACCTGATTCATCTGGGAAAACTTGCGTGAATTCAATCACCTTTTGTTGTTTCCTCAGAAAGCGCACGAAATAGCCATCAACCCCTGCGCTTCTCCTTGATCTGCAAAGCAATTTTTCCTTGACAGCCCTGTATGCCGTCGATATTGTGGCGGTTAGTGGGATTTTGTGGTTTTTAGTGGGATTCACCGACCATGTTTCAGGGCGAAACCGCCGTCACGCTGGACGACAAGGGACGATTGGCGCTGCCTACCGCCTATCGTGACCTGGTCGCGTCCGCGTGCGCGAATCGCCTCGTGTTCACCTACAACCCGTTCGAGCATGGCTGCCTGTGGCTGTTTCCGCAGACCGAGTGGGAGAAGGTGCGCGACCAGGTCAACGTGTTGTCCAGCGTCAAGCGCGTGCATCGCGACCTGCAGTTGAAGCTGGTCGGCGCCGCGGCGCAGGTCGAGCCCGACGGCTCCGCGCGCGTGCTCGTTCCGGCGAGCCAGCGTGCGGCGGCCGGCATCGAGAAGCGAGCGATCCTGCTCGGCATGAACGCGAAGTTCGAGTTGTGGAGCGAACAGGCCCACCTGAACAAGATCCGCCAGACCATCGGTGAGGGCGACCTCTCCGAGGAAATGCTGGATCTGAAATTGTGAGTGCACGAACCGCATGCGCCCCGACGATGAATGAGAACGAAGGCGCAGCGGCGGGGCCGGCCCATCTGCCGGTGATGTTGAACGAAGCGGTGCAGGGATTGCGTGTGCGCGAGAACGGAACCTATCTGGACGGAACCTTCGGCCGTGGCGGTCATGCGCGGGCGGTACTTGCCCGGCTCGGAGCGGCGGGAAAGTTGCTGCTGATGGATCGCGACCCGGCCGCGGTCGCGCACGCGCGGGACGAGTTCGGCGACGACGCGCGCGTGGGCATCCGCCACGGCAACTTCGCCGATCTCGCCGATTGGGAGGCGACGCGCGACGGACTCGACGGCGTGCTGCTCGATCTGGGCGTGTCCTCGCCGCAGCTCGACGAGGCCGCGCGCGGCTTCAGTTTTCGCGCCGACGCGCCGCTCGACATGCGCATGGACACGAGTACCGGCGTCAGCGCGGCGGAATTCCTCGCCGGCGCGCAGGAGAAGGAGATTGCGGACGTGCTGTGGCAGTACGGCGAAGAACGCATGAGCCGGCGCATCGCGCGCGCGATCGTGGCGCGCCGCGCGGAAGCTCCGATCGCGCGTACGCTCGAGCTCGCCGATCTGATCGAGCGCACGCTCGGCCGGCGCGAAGCGAACAAGCATCCGGCCACGCGCACGTTCCAGGCGCTGCGCATCCGCGTCAACGGCGAGCTCGACGCGATTGCGCGCGGTCTGCGCGCGGCGACCGACCGGCTCAAGCCGGGGGGACGCCTCGCCGTGATCAGCTTCCATTCGCTCGAGGACCGCGCGGTCAAGCACTTCCTGCGTGACGAATCGCAGGCGCCGCCGGTGCGCCGCGGCCTGCCGCCACCGCCGGCGACGGCGCTGCGCCTGAAGGTGATCGGCGGTGCGCAACTGCCCGGCGATGCGGAAACCGCGGCGAATCCGCGCGCCCGCAGCGCGGTGCTGCGCGTGGCGGAGAAACTTTGATGGCCACGTTCATGGGCGTCGCGCGCGGAATCGGCTATTTCATCATCCTGGTCCTGCTTGCCGGGGTGATCGGCTGTGCGTTCGGCATTGTCTGGGCGCGCCAGGAAAGTCGTCGCCTGTTCACCGAATACAACGAGCTGTCGAAGGAGCGCGACCACCTCAACTACGAGTTTGGCCGCCTCGAACTCGAGCGCGCGACCAAGGCCGAGATCAACGGCATCGAAAAGACCGCACGCGAAAGCCTCGGCATGATTTCGCCGGTCGCGGCCAACACCGTGGTGATCAAGCGATGACCAAGCGCGAACTGTTCCAATTCGACCTGCCGATGTTGCGTGCGCAACGGGATTCGCGGCCCGCGGGCGCGGTGCCGAAGAGTGCTCCGGCACACGGCGCCAGGCGCTGGTTTCCGATTCAAATGGGTACGTTGGTCGGTGGCGATCGGCCGAAACTGGCGCCGCGCCAGGGTACGGTCAATCTCAAGCGTCGCCTCGCTGCCGTGCTGATGCTGCTCGCGCTCGCCGCCACCGCGCTGGTCGTGCGCGCGATCGACCTGCAGTGGGTCAGCCGGGACTTCTATCTCGACCAGGGCGACCAGCGCTACGTGCGCGACCTCAAGATCGAGGCGCCGCGTGGCACGATCTTCGACCGCAACGGCAACCCGCTCGCGGTGTCGACGCCGGTCGAATCGATCTGGGCCGATCCGTCGACGCTGCGCGACAACACCCAGCGCCTGCCTGAACTGGCCAAGGCGCTCGGCGTCGACGCCGAAAGCCTGACGCAGAAGATCAACCAGAAGGCCGACAAGCAGTTCGTCTACCTCGTCCGCCACCTCAACCCCGATGCGGCCGCGGCAATCGTCAAGCTCGACATCCCCGGCGTGTATTCGCAGCGCGAGTTCCGTCGCTTCTATCCGAACGGCGAAGTCACTGCGCACATCCTCGGCCGCACCAACGTCGACGACGTCGGCAACGAGGGCCTCGAGCTTGCATTCAACGAATCGCTGGCCGGCAAGCCCGGCAGCAAGTCGGTCATCCGCGACCTGCACAACCGCGCGGTCGAGAGCTACGACGTCGACCTCGATGTGCCGCCGAAGCCGGGCGAGGACCTTGTCCTGTCGATCGACAAGAACATCCAGTACCTCGCTTACCGCGAGTTGATGGGTGCGATCCAGAAGCACCATGCGCGCAATGGCTCGATCGTGGTGATGGATGTGACCAACGGCGAGATCATCGCCATGGTCAACCAACCCTCGTTCAACCCGAACTCGCAGAACACGAACATCCCCAAGGCCGAACTGCTCGACCGCATGCGCAACCGCGCAGTGACCGACGGCATGGAGCCGGGTTCGACGATGAAGGCGTTCACCGTTTCTGCGGCGCTCGAAAGCGGCAAGTGGAAGCCGGACTCGAAGATCGACACGTCACCGGGCTTCTGGGATTTCCAGGGCCACAAGATCAACGACACGCACAATCACGGCCTGATCGACCTGACCCACGTCATCACCTTTTCGAGCAACGTCGGCGCGGCCAAGGTCGCGATGACGCTGTCGAAGGACCAGCTCTACGACGTCTACAACCGCTTCGGTCTCGGCGAATCGACCGGCTCGGGCTTTCCGGGCGAATCGCCGGGTTATCTGCCGATCGCCAAGCGCTGGTATCCGATCGACCAGGCGCACATCGCCTACGGCTACGCGCTGCGCATCACGCCGTTGCAGCTTGCGGCCGCCTATGCCGCGATCGCCAACGGCGGCGTGTTGCACCATCCCACGTTCGTCAAGGGTGCGGGTGACGTGGGCAAGCGCGTGATCTCCGCCGGCATCGCCAGGCAGGTCTCGGCGATGTTGCAGACGGTGGTCAGCAAGGAGAGCACGGCGCCGGCCGCGGTGGTCGACAACTATCTCGCCGCCGGCAAGACCGGTACCTCGCACATTGCGGTCAATGGCGGCTACAGCAACTTTTATCACTCGCTGTTCGTCGGCTTCGTTCCGGCGTCGAATCCGCGCCTGGTCTGTGCGGTCGTGATTACCGGTGCGACCGGCAACAGCCTGATTGCCTATGCCGGCGGTTTCGTCTCCGCGCCGAGTTTCAGCAAGGTGATGGAAGGCGCTCTGCGCACGCTCGACATCCCGCCCGACAACGTCAAGAACTGGTACGCCGGCGGCCCCGGCCCGAACCCGCTCGTTGCGCCGCAGAACATGCCGCCGCCGAGCGATGCCGACCTGATCGGCGCGGAAACGGAGGTCGCCGAGCCGTGAGCGCGACGGTCAACCGCCTCGGCCACCTGCTCGCCGGCATCGCGCGCGAAGACGTGCTCGCCGCTGCGGGCGACATCGTCGTGCGCGGGCTCGCGCTCGACTCGCGCCGCGTGCGCGAGGGCGATGCGTTCTTCGCCCTCGCGGGCACGACGACGCACGGCATCACGTTCGCACCGCAGGCGGTCGCGCAAGGTGCCGCCGTCGTGTTGGCGGAAAGCCGGGACTCGGAATTCGGGGCTCGCGACCCCGGGCCCGGTTTTGATCTTCCCCCGGACTACGAGTCCCGAGTCCCGATCATCAAGATCGACAACCTGCACGAGCAGGTCGGCGAAATCGCCGCGCGATTTTTCCAGCATCCGTCGCAATCGCTGCGCGTGATCGGCGTGACCGGCACCAACGGCAAAACCTCGATCGTGCAGCTGCTGGCCGCGGCGCTGCACGGCCTCGGTGCGCGCGCGGCAACGCTCGGCACGCTCGGCGCCGGTCTGGTCGGCGCGCTGCGCGAAGGCGAGCGCACCACGCCCGATGCGATCAGCGTGCAGGCGCTGCTCGCCGAATTCCGCGACGCCGGCGCCAGCCACGTCGCGATGGAAGTTTCCTCGCATGCGCTCGCCCAGGGCCGGGTGAACGCGGTGACGTTCGACATCGCCGCGTTCACCAATCTGACCCGCGACCACCTCGACTATCACGGCACGATGGAAGCCTACGGCGCGGCCAAGGCGAAACTGTTTGCCTGGCCGAACCTGCGCGCGGCGGTGATCAATATCGATGATGCGTTCGGACGCGGGCTGGCGGCAGGCCTGCCGGCGCACGTGCAGGGCATTCGCTGCAGCGCGCAAGGCGCGACCGATGCCGACGTCGTCGCGCGCGATGTACGCACGAGCGGCGAAGGCTTGCGCTTCCACCTGTGCACGCCGTGGGGCGAGGGCGACATCGCGAGCGAGCTGCTCGGCCGCTTCAACGTCGCCAACCTGCTCGCGGTCGCCGGTTGCCTCGGCGCGCTCGGCTATGACTTCGCGCAGATTCGCGCGGCACTGAGCAACGCGCAGCCGGTAATCGGCCGCATGAACCGGATTGGTGGCGGCGCGGCGCCGCTTGTCGTCGTCGACTACGCGCACACGCCGGACGCACTCGAGCAGGCGCTGGCGAACCTGCGTGCGCATTGCGCAGGAAAACTGATCTGCGTGTTCGGCGCGGGCGGCGAACGTGATCAGGGCAAGCGCCCGCAGATGGCCGCGATCGCCGAACGTCTCGCCGACCGCGTCATCGTTACCGACGACAATCCGCGCAACGAGAACGGCGAGACGATTGTCGCCCAGATCGTTGCCGGTTTCGCCCATCGCGAGGCGATTCTGGTACGGCGCGATCGCGCGCAGGCGATCGCACTCGCGCTGCGCGAGGCGCAGCCGGGCGATATCGTCCTGATCGCCGGCAAAGGCCACGAGCCTTATCAGGAAATCGGCGGGGCCAAGCATCCGTTCGACGATCTCGCCGTCGCGCGCCGGGCACTGGAGATGCGTGCATGATCCTGCGCCTGTCCGAAATCGCATTGTGGACACGCGGCGCATTGCAGGGCCGCGACCTGATGGTGCGCGGCGTCGCTACCGACACGCGTCAGGCCATGCCGGGCGCGTTGTTCGTCGCGCTCAGCGGCGAGAATTTCGACGGCCACGACTACGTTGCGCAGGCGCGGGGCGCGGGGGCGGCCGCAGCTTTGGTGGCGCGACCGGTTGCCGGCGACCTGCCGCAGGTGATCGTCGCCGACACGCTACTCGCGCTCGGCGACCTCGCCAGCCATGCGCGTGCGCAGCAGCGCGCGCGCTTCGTCGGCATCACCGGCTCGAACGGCAAGACCACGGTGAAGACCCTGGTCGCGTCGATCCTCGCGCTGCACGGCAAGACCCATGTCAACGCGGGCAACTTCAACAACGAGATCGGCCTGCCGCTGTCGCTGCTGGCGATGCCCGACGACACCGAATACGCGGTGTTCGAGATGGGCGCCGGCAAGCCCGGCGACATCGACTACCTCGCCGCCATCGCGCGGCCCGAAATCGGCCTCGTCAACAACATCGGCCCGGCGCATCTTGAGCGCATGGGCTCGCTCGAAGGCGTCGCCGAAACCAAGGGCGCGCTGTACGCCGCGCTGCCCGCGCATGGCGTGGCGGTGATCAACGCCGATGAGGCATTTGCCACATTGTTTACAAGTATAAACCGGGCCGGACGCACGATCCGCTACGGCCTCGACCAGCCTGCCGAGGTGAGCGCGGAGATCCGCAAACTCGATGCCGAATCACGCTTCACGCTGCGCACGCCGGCAGGCGATGCCGAGGTCGTGCTTCCGCTCGCCGGTCGCCACAACGTCGCCAACGCGCTCGCCGCGGCATCGCTCGCGCTCGCGCTCGACGTGCCGCTGGCCACGATCAAGCAGGGGCTCGAAACGGCGCCCATGGTCAAGGGCCGCCTCGTGCGCCATGCGATGCCCGGCGGCTGGACCCTGATCGACGACAGCTACAACGCCAATCCGGCCTCGACCGCCGCCGCGATCGCGACGCTCGTGCAGGAGCCGGCCGAGGCCTGGCTCGTGCTCGGCGACATGCGCGAGCTCGGCGCGCAGGCGCGCGAGTTGCACGCGCAGATCGGTGCGCTGGCGAAGCGCAGCGGCATCTCCTGGCTGTACACGGTCGGCGAATTGTCGCGCGCCGCGGCTGCGGCGTTCGGCGAAGGTGCGCAGCATTTCGCCGATCAGGAGTCGCTGACGCGGGCGCTCGCCGCGCAGGTGCGCGGCGGAGTCAACGTGCTGGTCAAGGGCTCGCGCGGCTCGGCGATGGATCGTGTGGTAGAGGCGTTGCTCGACGGAACGAACAAGAACGGCAATGGAGGCACGCGCCATGCTGCTTGAACTCGCCGGGTACTTCCATGGCAGCTTCAACGCGCTGCATCTGTTCCAGTACCTGACCTTCCGCGCGATCATGGCAACGTTGACCGCGCTGGCCTTTTCGCTGCTGGCGGGTCCGGTGGTGATCCGCAAGCTCGCCGAGATCAAGGCCGGACAGGTCATCCGCACGGACGGCCCGCAGTCGCATCTGTCCAAGGCCGGCACGCCGACGATGGGCGGCGCGTTGATCCTGCTCGCCGTCGCGATCTCGACATTGTTGTGGATGGACCTCGCCAACCGCTACGTGTGGATCGTGCTCGGCGTGACACTCGCGTTCGGCGCGATCGGCTTCTACGACGACTACAAGAAGATCGTGCTGAGGAACAGCGCCGGTCTCGCCGCGCGCTGGAAATACCTGTGGCAATCGGTGTTCGCGCTGCTCGTCGCCGTCGCGCTTTACCACACCGCGCAGACGCCGGCCGAGACTTCGCTGTACGTACCGCTGTTCAAGCAGGTCGTGATTCCCCTCGGCGTGTTTTTCGTTGCGATTGCCTATTTCATGATCGCCGGGTTTTCCAATGCGGTGAACCTGACCGACGGACTCGACGGCCTCGCGATCATGCCGAGCGTGCTGGTCGTCACCGCGCTCGGTGCGTTCGCCTACCTTGCCGGCAACAAGGTGTTCTCCGAATACCTCGGCATTCCCTCGATTCCTGGCGCCGGCGAACTGGTGATCTACTGCGGCGCGCTGGCCGGCGCGGGCCTGGGTTTCCTCTGGTTCAACGCCTATCCGGCGCAGGTGTTCATGGGCGATGTCGGTGCGCTGGCGATCGGCGCCGCGCTCGGCACGCTCGCCGTGATCGTGCGCCAGGAAATCGTGCTGCTCGTCATGGGCGGTGTGTTCGTGATGGAGACCGCGTCGGTGATGCTGCAGGTCGCGAGCTTCAAGCTCACCGGCAAGCGCATTTTCCGCATGGCGCCGATCCACCATCACTTCGAACTCAAGGGTTGGCCCGAGTCGCGCGTGATCGTGCGCTTCTGGATCATCAGCGTCGTGCTCGTGCTGATCGGCCTCGCCACGTTGAAGGTGCGCTGAGATGGCACAAGCAAAGCGCATCGACGAAACCCTCGGCAGGTACGACATCGGTCTGATCGTGCTCGCCGGCGCGCTCGCCGCGTTCGGCCTCGTCATGGTCGCGTCGAGTTCGATCGCGATCAGCCCGGGTGGACCGTTCTACTACGCGATCAAGCACATGCTGTTCCTCGCGCTCGGCATCGCCGTGGCGATCGTGGTCATGCGCACCGAGCTGGAATGGTTCGAGCGCAACGCATTCCTGCTGCTGCTGCTGGCCGTGCTGCTTCTGCTGCTCGTGTTCGTGCCGGGGTTGGGCGTGCGCATCAACGGCGCGCGCCGCTGGATTCGCCTTGGCATCTCGAACTTCCAGTCGGTGGAGGCGGTGAAACTGCTGTTCATCGTCTATCTGTCGAGCTATCTCGTGCGCCATCAGGAGGCCGTGCAGACCCGGCTGTTCGGCGTGATCAAGCCGATCGGCGTCGCCGGCATTCTCGTCGTGCTGTTGCTCGCGCAACCGGACTTCGGGTCGTCCGCGCTGATCATCGCGGTCACGGTCGGCATGATCTGGCTCGGCGGTGCGCGCATGCGCAACCTCGTCTACCTGTCGATTCCGCTGTTGCCGGTGATCGCCTGGGTGGCGACGACCTCGGACTACCGGGTCAAGCGCCTGACCTCGTTCCTCAATCCCTGGGCCGACCCGTTCAAGGATGGTTTCCAGTTGACCCAGGCGCTGATCGCGATCGGCCGCGGCGAGTGGTTCGGCGTCGGTCTCGGCGGTTCGGTGCAGAAGCTGCACTACCTGCCGGAAGCGAACACCGACTTCATCCTCGCCGTCATCGGCGAGGAATTCGGTTTCGTCGGCATCGTGCTTGTGCTGAGCGTGTTCGCCTTGCTCGTCGGTCGCGGCCTGATGCTCGGCATGAAGGCGATCGAATTGCGTCAGCGTTTCGCCGGCTACTGCGCCTTCGGCATCTCGCTGTGCATCGGCCTGCAGGCGCTCGTCTCGGTCGGGGTCAACATGGGCGTGCTGCCAACCAAAGGTCTCACCTTGCCGCTCATCAGCTCGGGTGGTTCCAGCGTAATGATGACCTGCGTCATGGTCGGCTTCCTGCTGCGCATCAGCTACGAGGTCAGCCGCGCCGAGCGCATCCGCGAGGCGGACCTGATCGAGCCGCGCGATCTGATCGGCGGCATGCCTGCGGGAGCCGCGGCATGAGCGCCGCACCCGTGCTCATCATGGCCGGCGGCACCGGCGGCCACATCTTTCCCGGCATCGCCGTGGCGAGAGAGCTGATGGCGCGCGCCGTGCCGGTGCTCTGGCTCGGCAGCGAGGGCGGGCTCGAGACCAGGCTCGTGCCGCAGGCCGGCATCGAATTGAAGACGATCGCGATCTCGGGCGTGCGCGGCAAGGGCATCGCGAGCCTGCTTGCGGCGCCATTGAAGATCTTCCGTGCCGTGATCGCGGCATGGAAGCTGATCGGCACCACGCGTCCGCGCAGCGTGCTGTCGATGGGTGGCTATGTTGCCGGCCCCGGCGGCATTGCCGCCTGGCTGCGCGGCGTGCCGCTGGTCGTGCACGAGCAGAACAGCATCGCCGGCACGACCAATCGCATCCTCGCGAAGTTCGCCAGGTGCCGGCTGTGCGGATTCGCGGGCGCGTTGCCGCGCAGCGAATGGGTCGGCAATCCGGTGCGCGCCGAAATCGCCGCGCTCGCGCCGCCGGCCGAACGTTTCGCCAAGCGCCCCGCGTCGGCAAACCTGCTCGTGCTCGGTGGCAGCCAGGGCGCGCGCGCGCTCAACAAGGCGCTGCCGGCAGCGCTGGCGATGATGCCCGAATCGGCACGCCCGCAGGTGCGCCACCAGTGCGGCGCAAGGCTCGCCGACGAGGCGCGCGCCGCGTATGCGCAGGCAGGCGTCGAAGCGAGTGTCGAGCCGTTCATCGACGACATGGCGGCCGCCTATGCGTGGGCCGACTTCGTCGTCTGCCGTGCCGGCGCGCTGACGATTGCCGAGCTGTGCGCGGCCGGCATCGGCTCGCTGCTCGTGCCGTTTCCGTTCGCGGTGGACGATCACCAGACGCGCAACGCAATGTGGATGGTGGAGCACGGCGCGGCGCAATCGGTGCAGGAAAGCAAGGTCGACGCCTCGCCCCTGGGACCGGTTCTGCGCATCCGGGAACGTCGCGCATCGTTGTTGAAGGCAGCTGAAGCCGCGCGTGCCCTGGCCAAGCCGCTGGCCGCCGCGAACATCGCCGATATCTGCCTGCAGGTGGCATCCGCATGACTCCGCAGATCGCAGACACCCGCTCGGACTGGATCCGCGAGTCCTCGCGTCGCGTGCACTTCGTCGGCATCGGCGGCGCGGGCATGAGCGGCATTGCCGAGGTGCTGCACAACCTCGGCTACAAGGTCACCGGTTCGGACAAGGCCGATTCCGCGGTGACGCGGCACCTGTCCGCACTCGGCATCAAGATCCACAAGACACACAAGGCCGGCAACGTCGACAAGGCCGATGCGGTCGTCGTGTCGAGCGCGATCAAGGCCGACAATCCCGAGGTGCTTGCCGCGCGCGAACGCCGCCTGCCGGTGATGCCGCGCGCCGAGATGCTCGGCGAACTCATGCGCTTCCGCCGCGGCATCGCCGTCGCCGGCACGCACGGCAAGACGACGACGACGAGTCTCGTCGCCTCGGTGCTCGCCGAAGGCGGGCTCGATCCGACCTTCGTCATCGGCGGCCAGCTGCTCGCCGCGGCGACGCATGCGCGCCTCGGCACGGGCGACTACCTCGTCGCCGAGGCGGACGAGAGCGACGGTTCGTTCCTGATGCTCAATCCGGTGATCGCGATCGTCACCAACATCGACGCCGATCATCTCGAGAACTACGGTGGCGATTTCGCCCAGGTGAAGAAGGCGTTCGACGATTTCCTGCATCGTCTGCCGTTCTACGGCGTCGCCGTGCTCTGCATCGACGATGCCGAAGTCGCGAAACTCGCCGCAACGACGACGCGGCGCATGCTCACCTACGGCACGCACAAGAGCGCCGACGTGCGCGCGAGCCGCGTCACCCAGGACGGGGGACGCATGCGCTTCGATCTGCATCTGCCCGAGCAGAAGAAGCCGCTCGCAGTCACCCTCAATCTGCCGGGCCTGCACAACGTCAAGAACGCGCTCGCCGCGGCCGCGGTCGGCTGGCAGCTCGGCGTCGAGGCGAAGGTGATCGCGGCGGCGCTGGCGAATTTCCAGGGCGTCGGCCGGCGCTTCCAGATGCGCGGCGAGATCGCGCTGGGGGGCTCGGCAAAGAGCAAGGGCAAAGCCCTGCTCGTCGACGACTACGGCCACCATCCGCGCGAGCTTGCCGCGGTGTTTGCGGCGGCCCGCGGCGGCTGGCCTGCGCGCCGCCTCGTCGTCGCGTTCCAGCCGCACCGCTACACGCGCACGCGCGACCTGCTCGACGACTTCGCCAACGTGCTCAGCGAGGTCGACGTGCTCGTGCTGACCGAGGTCTATCCGGCCGGCGAGGCGCCGATCGCGGGCGCCGACGGCCGCGCGCTCGCGCGCGCGGTGCGCGCGCGCAACAAGGTCGTGCCGGTGCTGGTCGGGCATCCGCGCGAGTTGAAGAACATGCTGCCGGGCCTGCTGCGCGACGGCGATCTCGTCCTCGTCATGGGCGCGGGCGACATCGGCGCTGCGGTGGGCGAGCTGGCGGCGCTGGCTCCGGTCGAAGCGAAGAAATCCAGAAGTGGAAAAGTAAAGTGATGCGCATCATCGACGCAAAGCAGTTCGGCCGGGTCGCCGTGGTCATGGGCGGAGTCAGCGCGGAACGCGAGGTTTCGCTCGACTCCGGCCGCAACGTGCTCGCCGCGCTCAAGGCGCGCGGAGTCGATGCGCAGGCGATCGATGGCATCCCGGCGCTGCTCGATGCGCTGCGCGCGGGGCACTTCGCGCGCGTGTTCAACATCCTGCACGGCGGCGATGGCGAAGACGGCGTGCTGCAGGGTGCGCTCAAGTCGCTGCGCGTGCCGGTGACCGGTTCCGGCGTGCTCGGCTCGGCGCTGACCCTCGACAAGATCCGCACCAAGCAGGTCTGGCAGGCAGTCGGCCTGCCGACGCCACGCTATGTGCGTCATCGCGCCGGCGACAACATCGGTTGCGCGATCGACACGCTCGGAATGCCGGTGGTAGTCAAACCCTCGCATGAAGGCTCCAGCGTCGGCATCACGCGCGTGCGCCGCGAAACCGATCTGGCCGCGGCCGTGGAGCTGGCGACGCGCTACGACGGCGAGCTCGTCGTCGAGGAACTGATCGAAGGCGACGAGTTCACCGTCGGCGTCCTTCAAGGCGAAGCCCTGCCGTCGATCCGCATCGTGCCGAAGGGCGAGTTCTACGATTACCACGCCAAGTACGTTTCCGACGAAACGCAGTACATCTGCCCCGGTCTCGACGAGGCGGGCGAAAGCGAGATCCGCGATCTCGCCTTGCGTGCGTTCCAGGCGGCCGGCTGCTCCGGCTGGGGTCGCGTCGATGTCATGCGCGACCGCTCCGGCAAGTTCTTCCTGCTCGAAGTGAACACGACCCCGGGCATGACCAGCCACTCGCTCGTGCCGAAGGCCGCGCGCGCGATCGGCATCGAGTTCGAGGAGTTGGTGTGGCGGATTCTGGAGACGAGTTTTGATCGGGACTCGGGACTCGGGACTCGGCATCCGGAAAAGCCGGCTTCTGTCGAGTCTCGAATCCCGAGTCCCGAGTCCCGCGGCGATGCGGAGCCTCGCCCATGAACCGTACCGTCCTCACACTGTTCGCCTGGGTGATCGCGCTGAGCCTGATCGGCCTGCCGGTCGTCGGCGTGCTCAACGGCTGGTTCGCGCAGGAGCGCTGGCCGATCCGCAACCTGCAGGTCGAGGCCGAGTTCAACCACGTCGGCGCGGAACAGATCCGCGCGGTGACGAAGAACTACCTCGGCACCGGCTTCTTTGCGATCAAGCTCGACGACGTGCGCTCCGCGGTCGCGGCGCTGCCGTGGGTCGAGCGCGTCGAGGTGCGCAAGCGCTGGCCGGACACGCTGGAGATGCGTGTGCTCGAGCAGCAACCGTTCGCGCGCTGGGGCGACAAGCAACTGATCGGCCGCAACGGGTCGCTGTTTTCCGCGCCCGGCACCGAGACGATCCAGGGCCTGCCGCAACTTTCCGGCCCCGATGCGGCGCTTGCGGACGTGATCGACTTCTACCAGAAGACGCTGACCACGCTCAGCGGCAGCGGACTGGCGTTGGCCGGGGTCTCGCTGTCGGCGCGCGGCAGTTGGGCGATCAATCTGGTCGACGGCTCGGAGATCCTGCTCGGCCAGCGCGACATCGACGAGCACCTGCGGCGCTTCCTCGACGTGTTCCCGCGTCTGGCCGCCGGACGCGGCACGAACGTATTCGCGCGCGCCGACCTGCGCTACGCCAACGGCTTCGCGATCCGCTGGCTCGCGGCCGCGCCGGGCCCGCCCCCCAATCCAGACAAACCCGTCGCGCCGCCGAGGCCGCCGGCGCAGAGGTCCACATGAAGCACAAAGCGGAAAAATCCCTGATCGTCGGACTCGACGTCGGTACTTCGAAGGTCGTTGCGATCGTCGGCGAGTACGCGCCGGGCGAACCGGTCGAGATCATCGGCATCGGCTCGCACACCTCGCATGGCCTCAAGCGCGGCGTGGTCGTCGACATCGAATCGACCGTGCAGTCGATCCAGCGCGCGGTCGAGGAAGCCGAGCTGATGGCAGGTTGCGAGATTCGTTCGGTCTACGCCGGCATCTCGGGCAGCCATATCCTCGGCCGCAATTCGCACGGCACCGCGCCGATCCGCGAGCGCGAAGTCACCCAGGGCGACATCGACCACGTGCTCGACGCCGCCTGCGCCGTGGCGATCCCGGCCGACCAGCGCGTTCTTTACAAGGAGCCGCAGGAGTTCGTCATCGACGGCCAGGAGGACATCCGCCATCCGATCGGCATGAGCGGGGTGCGTCTGGAGGCGAACGTGCACATCGTCACCGGCGCGGTCAGCGCGGCGCAGAACATCACCAAATGCGTGAACCGCTGCGGCTTGCAGGTCGACGATCTGATTCCGGGTGCGATCGCATCGAGCAAGGCCATTCTCGTGCAGGACGAGCGCGAACTCGGCGTCTGCCTCGTCGACATCGGTGCCGGCACCACGGACATTTCCATCTTCACCCAGGGCGCGATCCGCCACACGGCGAGCCTGCCGATCGGCGGCGACCAGGTGACCAACGACATCGCCCAGGGCTTCCGCACGCCGACCGCGCATGCCGAAGAGATCAAGGTCAAATACGCCTGCGCGCTGGCCCAGCTCGCGCACGCGGAGGAGACGATCCAGGTGCCGAGCGTCGGCGACCGGCCGCCGCGGCGACTGGCGCGGCAGACGCTGGCCGAGTGGGTGCAACCGCGCTACGAAGAACTGTTCGGCATGGTCCAGGCGGAATTGCGCCGCTCGGGTTACGAGTCGCTGGTCGCGGCCGGCATCGTGCTGACCGGCGGCGGCGCCAAGATGGAAGGCGTGATCGAGCTGGCTGAAGAGGTGTTTCACCTGCCCGTGCGCGTGGGCCTGCCGCAGCACGTTACCGGTCTGGCCGACGTGGTCAGCAATCCCATCCACGCGACCGGCGTGGGCCTGCTGCTTTACGGCAGCCGTCAGGACGGCAGTTCGCGTACGCCCGGGAGTTCCGTCGCCGGCAACGTCGGCAACTTCTGGGGCAAGGTCAAGCATTGGGTGAAGGGAGAGTTTTAGCGCCCGATCCCGCATCGGAAGCAGGGACGAAGAGCAAGGCGGTGCGCACGGAGCGTGCCGCGGATCCGAAACGGATCCACTTCGCGATGGCACATGTGCCTGTCCGTCGCGGGGCCGGGGCGGCGCGGAGCGCTGCAGCCGGTGATCGATAACAACATCCAGCAACACACTACTAGCGGAGGTAAGGGAAATGTTCGAACTCGTGGAAAAACTCGCACCGAATGCGGTCATCAAGGTCATCGGCGTCGGCGGCGGCGGCGGCAACGCGGTCAGCCACATGGTCCAGTCCGCCATCGAAGGCGTCGACTTCGTCTGCGCGAACACCGATGCGCAGGCGCTGAAGAAAACCGGCGCAAAACTGACCCTGCAGCTCGGCGGCAACGTGACCAAAGGCCTGGGCGCGGGCGCGAACCCGGAAGTCGGCCGCCAGGCCGCGCTCGAAGACCGTGAGCGCATCGTCGAGCTGCTGCAGGGCGCCGACATGGTGTTCATCACGGCCGGCATGGGCGGTGGCACCGGCACCGGCGCGGCGCCGGTCGTGGCGCAGCTGGCCAAGGAGCTCGGCATTCTCACCGTGGCGGTGGTGACCAAGCCGTTCCCGTTCGAAGGCCGTCGCCGCATGCAGGTGGCGATGAAGGGCATCGAAGACCTTTCGCAGTACGTCGACTCGCTGATCACCGTGCCGAACGAGAAGCTGCTCAGCGTGCTCGGTCATGACGTGACCATGGTGTCGGCGCTGAAGTCGGCCGACGACGTGCTGCTCGGCGCGGTGCAGGGCATTTCCGACCTGATCACGCGTCCCGGCCTGATCAACGTCGACTTCGCCGACGTGCGCACGGTCATGTCCGAGATGGGCTTCGCGATGATGGGTACGGGCATCGCGCGCGGCGACGACCGCGCCGTGGCCGCGGCCGAGGCGGCGATCAACAATCCGCTGCTCGAGGACGTCAACCTGTCCGGCGCCTGCGGCATCCTCGTCAACGTCACTGCGGGTCCGAACCTGACCATGCGCGAGTTCGACGAAATCGGCCAGGTCGTCCACCAGTTCGCTTCCGAGGACGCGACCGTGGTCATCGGCACGGCGATCGACCAGGAAATGCAGGACAACGTCCGCGTCACCGTCGTCGCCACGGGGCTCAACCGCAACGCGGCACGCCAGCATGCGCGTCGCGAGGAGCCGATGGTTGCCGCGCGCCCGCATCTGGTCAAGCGCACCGGCACCGACAATATGCCGGTGTACGACGACTACATCCAGCCGGTGCGTACCTCGCCGTCGCGCACCGTGGCCGCGGTGGCGGAGGCGGCGCCGATGGCCGATACCCAGGTGGATTACCTCGACATTCCGGCATTCCTGCGTCGTCAGGCGGACTGAAAAAGGCGGTGCGTCTTGCGGCGAAGGATGCCGGCAGACAGGGCCTGCCTCCGCGGCCCCGGGCTTCGTTGCGCGACGGCACAGTCGCGTAACGAATCCTTAACGGGATTCCGTGAGCGTCGGCTGACAGGGCCCGACGCTGGTACCATCTCGCGAAAGATGTATCCGCATATGTTGCGTCAACGCAACACCCGTAGGATTTTTCACACTGTTTTACTTTGCGCGGCAAAGTCGGTGTGTTAGGATTCCTGCCGTTTTTGTCCGCTCCTGCCCCAGGGGTCATAAGAAAAATGATCAAACAACGTACGCTCAAAAATGTCATCCGGGCGACGGGTGTTGGTCTGCATACGGGCGAAAAGGTTTACATGACGCTGCGTCCTGCGGCTGTCGACACCGGCATCGTGTTTCGCCGCGTGGACCTTGCGCAGCCGATGGAGATCCGCTCCCGCAGCGAAAACATCGGCGATACGCGTTTGTCCAGCACCCTGGTCAAGGACGGCGTGCGCATCGCGACCATCGAGCACCTGCTTTCCGCTTTTGCCGGCCTCGGCATCGACAATGCCTACGTCGACCTGTCCGCACCCGAAGTGCCGATCATGGACGGCAGCGCCGGGCCGTTCGTCTTCCTGCTGCAGTCGGCGGGGATCGAGGAACAGGCCGCGGCCAAGCGCTTCGTCCGCATCAAGAAGCCGGTCGTCGTGCGCGAAGGCGACAAATGGGCGCGCTTCGAGCCGTTCGACGGTTTCAAGGTCGGCTTCTCGATCGATTTCGACCATCCGATCTTCACCCGCCGTACCTCCAAGGCCGAGATCGACTTCTCGACGACCTCGTTCGTCAAGGAAGTTTCGCGTGCGCGCACCTTCGGCTTCATGCGCGACATCGAAATGCTGCGCGAGAAGAACCTCGCCCTCGGCGGCTCGATGGACAACGCGATCGTGCTTGACGACTACCGCGTGCTCAACGAAGACGGCCTGCGCTACGAGGACGAGTTCGTCAAACACAAGATTCTCGACGCGATCGGCGACCTGTACCTGCTGGGCCACAGCCTCATCGGCGCGTTCTACGGCCACAAGTCCGGCCACGAATTGAACAACAAGCTGCTGCGCGCGTTGATGGCCGACGCCAAGGCCTGGGAGGAAGTGAGCTTCCCGGACCAGGCCAAGGCGCCGATTTCGTACGCCCACCCCGCGCAGGCGGTATGAATGCAATCATCCGTGATTGCGAAAGTCAAAAAACAGCCATCCATGGCTGCACTTTTCAATTGAAAGCTGCTTTGTAGGCAGCGCTGGAAAACTACTCGGCCAGGGATGCCAGCTTGAGGTATGCCGCCCGGAGTTCCGGGTCGGCAAGGGACCGAGCCACTTGCCGCAGATGTTCGGCGCTGGCTTTGGAAAGAGGTTTGTGCTTTGCCGGCTCCCGGGGGACGGGAGGCAGGGCAGCCACTTTCACAGCGAATTTCTCGATCGGCAGGCCCGACGTCGTGCGGGCCTGGGCGAGGATTGCGTTCTGATGAAGACGCAACTTCGCCGCCCAGGCCGGGGAACTCGCCAGAAAGACGATCCGCCCGGATTGCACGGTCGCCAGACGGCATTGGCGGCGCAGCGCGTCCGGCAGCGGTTGGCGCAGTTGACGATCGAGCGCATGCAGGGCGCGCGCCCGCGCAAGCAGGGCGGCGACGGGAGCCGATTCGCCGATGGCCCGGGCGACAGGTCCGGGCTTTGAAGGCGGTGCGGCAAGCCCGGCCCTGGCGGGTGTGGCCTGTTTGCGGGCCGGCGATCGATGGTCTGGCTGCATGGCGTAAACCGAAGCGCGGCGGGCGGGGCCCGACGTCGCGTACAGAGAATTCATTGCGAAACGATGAACATCATAATCGTCGCAAAATCCAACGCAATGCCGGCCACACTCGATCTGAAGTGCTGGCGCACGCGCTGCAAGATCATCGGCGCGGTCGCAGGCTGTGCATTGTTCTGTGTCGGCATCGGCGTGGTTGCCGCCAGCATCGTCAGCAACAGTCGCGATCGCGCGCTGCGTGATGTCGCCGCGATACGCGACACGATCGGCAGGCAGCAGGGCGACATCAACCGGCTCGAAACGGCCTCGCGCCGCGACATGGATGCGCTCGCGCTGCAGCTCGGCGCGCTGCAGGCCCAGGCGACGCGGCTCAACGCGCTTGGCGAACGGCTCACCGAAATCGGCAAGCTCGGCGACGGCGAATTCGATTTCACCAAGCCGCCGGCGCTGGGTGGCGCAGAGGATCCGGCCGCGGCCCCGCATACGCTCGATTTCGATCTCGCCGGCAACATCGACACGTTGCGCGACCAGTTCGCCATGCAGGAAACCCAGCTGACCGTGCTCGAGAACCTGTTGCTCGACCGCAAGGCGCGCAACGCGCTCGTGCCCAGCGGCTACCCGGTGGCGACCAGCTACATCGGCTCGCCGTTCGGCTCGCGCGTCGACCCGATCAACGGCCAGATGGAAACGCACCTGGGCCTGGACTTCGATGCCGAGATCGGCAGCGACATCAAGGCCGTGGCGGCCGGGGTCGTCTCGTTCGTCGGCGACAGGGCGGGTTACGGTCATGTCGTCGAGATCGACCACGGCAACGGCTACATGACGCGCTATGCGCACAACTCGGCCAACCTCGTTCAGATGGGCGAGCGCGTGAATTTCGGCCAGGTCATCGCCAAGGTGGGTTCGACCGGGCGTTCGACCGGCCCGCATTGCCATTTCGAGGTCTGGCTCAACGGCAAGGCGGTCAATCCCTACGCGTACGTGAAGGGCAAGATCAAGCCGGTGTGAGGCCGGCAAGCGCGCGGCGAGCAATGGGGCGGCGGGTGGAACGACGCGGCCCGCCGTCGCTCGCGCCGCTTGTTGCCGGGCCGTTCGTCCTTCGCCCAAGAGCTTGAAAGCGCACTCGGGTAGCCCAATTCATCTATAATGCGCACTGGCCGCCGGGTGTACTAGGCGGCTTTTGTTTTCCGGCCCCAAGAAAAATACATTGCCCATGTTCAACCGCATCCTCACCGGCATTTTCGGCAGTCGCAACGAACGTCTGATCAAACAGATGCAGAAGTCGGTCGCGAAAATCAACGCGCTCGAGCCTTCGTTGCAGGCGCTGTCCGACGAGGAGTTGCGCGCGCGCACCGACGCGCTGAAGGCGCGTCTTGCCGCCGGGGAAACGGTCAACGACATCCTGCCCGATGCTTTCGCCACGGTGCGCGAAGCCTCGCGGCGCGTGCTCGGCATGCGCCATTACGACGTGCAGATGATCGGCGGCATGGTGCTCAACTCCGGCCGCATCGCCGAGATGCGTACCGGCGAAGGCAAAACCCTGGTCGCGACGCTGCCGGTGTACCTGAACGCGCTCGAAGGCAAGGGCGTGCACGTCGTCACCGTCAACGACTACCTCGCGCGCCGCGACGCGGCGTGGATGGGCAAGGTCTACAACTTCCTCGGCCTTTCCGTCGGCGTCGTCTATCCGGGCATGGACCATGCCGACAAGCACGCCGCCTACGCCGCCGACATCACCTACGGCACCAACAACGAATACGGCTTCGACTACCTGCGCGACAACATGGCGCTGTCGAAGGAACAACGCTACCAGCGCGGCCTGCACTACGCGATCGTCGACGAGGTCGACTCGATCCTGATCGACGAAGCGCGCACGCCGCTGATCATCTCCGGGCCGTCCGACGACTCGCCGCAGCTCTACGCGCGCATCAACCGCATCGTGCCGAAGCTGAGCCGGCAGGAAACCGAGGAAGGCGCCGGCGACTACTACGTCGACGAAAAGCAGAAACAGGTGCACCTGTCCGAAGAGGGCATGGAGCACGCCGACCAGGTGCTGCGCGCCGACGGCATCATCGGCGCCGACGAATCGCTGTACGACCCCAAGCATCTCGCCGTCGTCCATCACCTCAATGCCGCGCTGCGCGCGAACGCGCTGTATCGCCGCGACCAGGAATACATCGTGCGCGACGGCGAGGTCATCATCGTCGACGAATTCACCGGCCGCACGCTCGCCGGCCGGCGCTGGTCGGACGGCCTGCACCAGGCGGTCGAGGCCAAGGAAGGCGTGCCGATCCAGCGCGAGAACCAGACCCTCGCCTCGATCACGTTCCAGAACTACTTCCGCATGTACAAGAAGCTGTCCGGCATGACCGGCACGGCCGACACCGAAGCCTACGAGTTCCAGCAGATCTACGGCCTCGAGGTCGTCGTCATCCCGACGCACAAGCCGATGGTGCGCCGCGACAACCAGGACATCGTTTTCCTCAAGCAGCCGTACAAGTTCGAGGCGGTGATCGAGGACATCAAGGAATGCCATCGGCGCGGCCAGCCCGTGCTCGTCGGCACGACCTCGATCGAGACGTCCGAGCTGCTCGCCAACCTGCTCGACAAAGCCATGCCGCCGGTTCCGCACGAAGTGCTCAACGCCAAGCAGCACGAGCGCGAGGCGCAGATCGTCGCCCAGGCCGGCCGCCCCGGCGCGGTGACGATCGCGACCAACATGGCCGGCCGCGGCACCGACATCGTGCTCGGCGGCTCGCTCGAAGCCGAGCTCGCCGCGCTGCCCGAGGACGCGACCGACGCCGACCGCGAGGCGCTCAAGGCCGACTGGAAGCAGCGCCACGAGCAGGTGCTCGCCGCCGGCGGCCTGCACATCATCGGCACCGAACGCCACGAGTCGCGCCGCATCGACAACCAGCTGCGCGGCCGTTCCGGCCGCCAGGGCGACCCGGGCTCGAGCCGCTTCTACCTGTCGCTCGACGACTCGCTCATGCGCATCTTCGCGCCCGACTGGGTGACGCGCTGGATGCAGCTGTTCGGCATGAAGGAACACGAGGCGCTCGAAGACAAGATGATCACGCGCGTGATCGAGAAGTCGCAGCGCAAGGTCGAAGCGCACAACTTCGACATCCGCAAGAACCTGCTCGAGTTCGACGACACCTCCAACGACCAGCGCAAGGTCGTCTACCAGCAGCGCAACGAGCTGCTCGACGCGAACGACGTCAGCGAGAACATCGTCAACATCCGCTACGACGTGATCAGCGATCTCGTGCGCCGCCATGTGCCGGCGGACAGCGTCGACGAGCAGTGGGATCTCGCCGGCCTCGACCGCGCGCTGCAGTCCGAGTTCGGCATGCAGCTGGACGTGAAACATTGGGCCGAGAGCCAGCACGATCTCAGCTCCGACGGCATCCGCGACCACGTCATCGAGGAGGTCGATCGCTACTTCCGCGAGAAGGACGCGCAGTACGGCTCGGAAATCATGCGCGCGGCGGAGAAGTTCTTCCTGCTGCAGGTGCTCGACCAGCACTGGAAGGAGCACCTCGCGAGCATGGACTACCTGCGCCAGGGCATCTACCTGCGCGGCTACGCGCAGAAGCAGCCGAAGCAGGAGTTCAAGAGCGAAGGCTTCACCCTGTTCCAGGCGATGCTCGAGCGGGTCAAGGTCGAGGTGATCCAGCGTCTGGCCATGCTGCGCATCCGCAGCGAGGAAGAAGTCGCCGCGCTCGAAGAGCAGCAGCGCCGCGAGCAGGAGCGCCGCGCGCTCGAATTCCAGCACGCCGACGCGGCGCCGCTGGCCGCGGAAGGCGCGGCGCTGTCGAACGAGGGCGTGCCGCCGCCGCCGCAAGGCCCGGTCGTGCGCGACGCGCCCAAGGTCGGCCGCAACGATCCGTGCCCGTGCGGTTCGGGCAAGAAGTACAAGCAGTGCCACGGCCGGTTGGCCTAGTTTTTCCCTTCTCCATCCCGGAAAAGGCGGCGCGAAGCGCCGGATGATGGTTTGGCATCGGCAAGGGACCATCCATGGCGCGTGTTCCGATCGGCATCCTGCCCCACCCTCAGTTGCCGCACGCGATGCCGTTCGAGGCATCGCGCGAGCGCGGCGACTTCGACCACGTCGTTGCCGGAATCCTGAGCGACCGCGACGGCCGCGTGCTGCTTGCGCAGCGCCCGTCCGGCAAGCACTCGGCCGGGCTGTGGGAGTTCCCCGGCGGCAAGATCGAGCCGGGCGAAACCGCGCACGCCGCGTTGCGCCGCGAACTGCACGAAGAGATCGGCGTCGACATCGGCGCGAGCGAACCGCTGATCGGCGTGCCGTGGGACTTCGGCGACAAATCCATCTTCCTCGACGTGCATCGCGTGCGCGACTTTGCCGGCACGCCGCACGGGCGCGAAGGGCAGGCGCTCGCCTGGCATCGCGCCGAGGAACTCGCCGGCATCGCCATGCCGCCGCCCGACCGCCCGGTCGTCGCCGCGCTGCGCCTGCCGTCGTGCTACGCGATCACGCCCGAACCGGGCGACGACGACGCCGTGTTTCTCGCCCGCATCGAGCGCGCGCTGGCCGACGGCGTGCGCCTGCTGCAACTGCGCGCGAAGACGCTCGCGCGTGCGCGCCTGCACGCGCTCGCGCGCGCGGCGCACGCGCGCACGCGCGCGGCGGGCGCCACGCTGCTGCTCAACGCGCATCCCGATCTCGTGCGCGAACTCGACCTCGACGGAGTGCATCTGCCGTCCGCCGCACTGCTGCGGCTGGACGCGCGGCCGCTGCCGCGCGAACGCTGGGTCGCCGCGTCCTGCCACGATGCGCACGAGCTTGCGCATGCGCAGGCGATCGGCGTCGATTTCGCCGTGCTCGCCCCGGTGCTGCCTACGCGCAGCCATGCGCACGCGCCGGCCCTGGGTTGGGATCGTTTCGCCGGCCTCTGCCGGCAGGCGCCGTTGCCGGTTTATGCGCTGGGCGGCCTCGGTGCGAACGATGTGGCGACCGCGCGCGCGCACGGCGCGCAGGGCGTCGCCGGCATCTCAGGATTTTTTGCCGGCTGAAAGCGCGCGGTAGCGCCGGTCGAGGAGCGCGGCGATGCGCGGCAGGGCATCGGGCGGGCCGCTGTTGTCGATCACGTCGTCGGCCAGCGCGAGCCGTTGCGCGCGCGTCGCCTGCGTACTCAGTGCGCGCCGCGCGTAGTCCTCGCTCATGCCGTCGCGCAGCGTCAGGCGCGCGAGCTGCGCCGCGCGCGGCACGTCGACGACGAGCACGCGGTCGACCCAGTCGTAGGCTTGCGCCGATTCGGCGTAGAGCGGAATCGCGAGCAGGCAGTATGGCGCCGCGCAGGCGCGCGCGCGCGACCGCAACTCGTCGCGCACGCGCGGATGCAGGATCGCCTCGAGCCGCTTGCGCGCGCCCTCGTCGTCGAAGATGCGTTCGCGCATGCGTGCGCGGTCGAGTTCGCCGGCTGCGTTCAACATGTCGGCGCCGAATGCCGCGACGATTTCGGCCAGAGCCGGTTGCCCCGGCGCGACGAGTTCGCGCGCGATCGCATCGGCATCGAACACCGGCGCGCCGAGTTCGGCGAAGCGGTCGGTCAGCGTCGTCTTGCCCGAGGCGATGCCGCCGGTGACGACCACCGCGAACGACGACGCTTTCATCTCAAGGGCACCTCGAAAAACCGTAGCGAGCGAATTCCCGGGCGCGGCAGTTTTTTCGAGATGCCGTCACGGAAACGCGAACAGATGCCGGTACAGCGCCAGTATCTCGCTGCCGAACACGAACTGCACCCAGCCCGCGGCGGCAAGAAACGGCCCGAACGGGATCGGCGTGGCGCGATCGCGCCCCTGCACCGCGAGCATCGTGCCGCCGACCACCGCGCCGATCAGCGAGGACAACAGCACGATCGGCAGCAGCGCCCACGGCCCCATCCAGGCGCCGAGCGCGGCGAGCAGCTTGAAGTCGCCGTAGCCCATGCCTTCCTTGCCGGTGAGCAACTTGAAGCCCCAGTACACCGACCACAGCGAAACATAGCCGATCGCCGCGCCGACGATCGCTGCCGGCGCGGCGATGAAAAACGGCACGAGCGCGACCAGCAGGCCGAGCCAGAGCAGCGGCAGGGTGATCTGGTCGGGCAGCAGCTGGGTGCGCACGTCGATGCCGGCGAGCGCGATCAGCGCCCAGGTGAGCAGCAGCCCGGCGGCCGCCGGCCAGGTCGCGCCGAACTTGTACACGACCAGCGCCGAGCAGATCGCGGCGAGCAGTTCGACCAGCGGATACTGCGCCGAAATCTTCGCGCCGCAATGCCGGCAGCGCCCGCGCAGCGCGAGCCAGCTCAGCAGCGGAATGTTTTCCAGCGCGCCGAGCGCGTGCTTGCACTGCGGGCAATGCGAAGCCTGCCGCACCAGCCCCGGCGGCGCC
>JAFEFS010000039.1 GCA_018240465.1 Pseudomonadota bacterium | reverse complement strand
TGGACACGGCGGAAAGCGCGGACGAACTCGGCATGATCCAGCTCGCCAAAGGCGATTACGACCGGGCCGAACCCTTGTTGCGCGAAGCGCTGCAAACGCGCCGCGGAAAACTGGCATCGGACGATCCCGCGGTCATCGCCAGCCTGGGCAATGTCGCCTTGTTGCTCCAGGATCGCGGCGATTTCGCCGCTGCCGATCCGCTCTACCGGCAGGCGCTCGACGCGAGCGCGCGGCGCTTCGGCGAAGACTCCGCCGAGCACGCACGCCGCCTCGACGACTACGCGACCAACCTCGACAACCTGGGCCGGCGGCCGGACGCGGAAGCGGCGTATCGCCGCGCTCTGGCGATACGCGAGAAGCGGTTCGGGGCCGATTCCGCGGAGGCCGCCGTATCGCTGCAGAACCTCGGCGTGCATCTGGATCAGGATGGTGACTACCCCAGGTCGGTTGCATTGCTCGAACGCGCGCAGGCGATTCGCGCGCGCATCTACGGCGCGGAGCACCCGCTGACCGCGATCAGCATGCTCGCGCTGGCGGATGCCTGCGACGGGGACCAGCAGGCACAACGCGCGCTGGACCTCGCCGAGCGCGCGCTCGCGATCTTCCGCCGCAGCCTGCCGCAGGAACATCAGAAGATCAGCGAGGCGATCAACATGTTGGCGAGTTTCCAGTACGAGCGCGGCGACATCGCGGGCGCCGTTGCTTCGTATCGCGAACTGCTGCTGCGCTCGCGCAAGACGCTCGGCGAAAACCATCCGGACACGCTGACGATCACGAACAACCTTGCGGCCGTCCTGTTGCACGATCATCGCTACGACGAGGCCGAACACCTGCTGCGCGACGTGCTTTCCCGAACCGGCGCGGACAATGGCCAGGGCGCCGATTCGACGGCAGCGCAGAATCTGGCGACCGTCCTGTGCATGCAGGGGCGTGGTGCGGAAGCGGTGACCTGGGCGCGCAAGGCCGTGGCGCTGCAGGCGGCGCGGGCCGGAGCGTCGGCCAACCTGGCGATCGCATTGCGCTCGCTGGGCTTTGCCGAAGAAGTCGCAGGCGACGCCGACGCGGCGGAATCCGATTTCCGCGCGAGCCTCGCTCTGGGCGACTACATTTCGGCGACGCATGGCATCGACCGCTTCAACTGGCACCTGGCCTGGGCCGACTTTCTCGTCGGCCGGCATCGCTGCGCGGAAGCGGCGCCGTCGATCGCTCTGTCCCTCGCCGAACTTGCGAAAGTGAACGAATCGAAGGACATCAACAAGGCGGAAGCGATCTTCTTGACGAGCCTGTGCGAAGCAGAAGCCGATACCGCGAACGCGGGCGCGGCGAAGTCCGTCGCCGTCGCGCTGGCGAGACTGCACGCAATCCCCGGCGCCGACATCGATACCGGTCCGGCCACGTCGCGCTACCTGAAAGCTGCCTCGCCGTAGCCGAATCGATGCCTGCGCGCCGGCGACGTATCTGGGTTGCCCGCGGGCGCTTCGACGAGGTCGTCGGCGAACGGCCGGCTGCCGCGCGCACGGCATCGAGTCGTCCCTTGTGCCGCGGCGTCGTGGGCGGCTGGCCATCCCGCTTCGATCGCGCGCTTCGACGAAGGTCGCATCGGTCCGTGATCGATACGTGCACCGGCGCGAGCCGCCCGCATCGGGCGATGAAGTCCCGGATCAGCCCCGGTCCGCCGCGGCGGGCGGCGGCAAGGCGGCATCGGCCGGCGTGGCCGGCGCGCCGAATTCGCGCGCCTTCTGCGTCAGCTCGCGGAACTTCGCCGACATCGATTCGAGTTTCGCGCTCCATTGGGGATTCGGCGTCTGCCCTTGCGTGATCTTGTCGTAGACCTGGATCAGCGCGACGGTGGCGAATGGATCGATCAGCGCAGCCTTCAGGCTCAGCGCGGCGATCACGGCGAGCAGAAAGGTGACGAATCCGGCGTGCACGTGGAACAGGCCGACTGCAGTGGCGATCGGCGCGGCGACGAGGAAGAGAATCAGCAGGGTCAGGCCCCAGACCAGGAAGGTCAGGAACACGGCATTCTTGAGGGCGCCCTTCGCGTTCTGCGCATAGAGCACGGTGCAGTCGCGCGCGACCGCCCATGGGTTGCCGTCGCGCGCGCGCAGGATCTGCGCAAGGATGACCTGGTCGAGATGGCTCAAGCCGGTGTTGATGATCGCGTCGATGAGTTTGACCACGGCATCGAGGCCGGGAATCGGCAGCATCGATGCGATGCTCAACGTCAATCGGTTGAACGCTTTCAGGATGCCGCGGATCAGCTGGTTCAAGCCGAACAGCATCGACGACGTGGTGAAGTGTTGCTTGACGATGCCGCTCGCGTAGTCGATCTGGCCCTTGCCGCCGGGAACCGGCTTGCCGTCCATCAATTCGACGAGCACGGCGATGTGGCCGGCCTTGACCAGGTAGAGCAGGTATTCGCGCGCCCACCACAACAGGCCGCTGACGATGCCGAAACCGATGAGGCCGCCGAACGCCGCGCCGCGTCCGCCGCTGCCGCCGATCTTGCCGAACAACGCGCCGAGGCCGCCGCCGACGCCGACGGCGAGGACGTAGGCGAGCGTGATGCCGACGTAGACGACCAGGCGCAGCAGCAGAAAAGGCGTCGTGCGCGCGAGCAGGCCGAGGATTTGTCCTGTTCTGAAATCGATCATGTGGATCACCCGATGGAGACGGAGGCTGTGCCGTGCTGCAATGCTTGCGATGTCGGCGTCATCCAAGGTTACGTCGAATGGCGCCGGGGCGTGACAAGGAATGGACGGTCATTTTCCGGCGCAACCCTCGGGAATCTGCTGTCTCAGGTCGACCAGCGGGATCATGTCCTTGAGGCGCACGATGAAGCCCGAAGCGGGCACCGGATCGACGTGCACGAGACCGAGGAAGAAATTGATCACCTTGGCAACGACCTTCGGAATCGCATAGCCGATGCCGCCGCCGAGCTGCATGCCGAACGTGCCCTGGCGGCAGTCGACCGCCTGCGATGCCTGCTTCAGCGCGGTGATGCTCGAGACCAGGTTGACGTAAGGACCGGCCGCGAAGCCGAGCGCACCGACGCCGACGAGCAGGCGCTGGTCGATCGCGAACACGAGCGAGTTGATGCCGACCGAGACACCGCTGACCGCCGCGGCGAGGTTGTTCTTCAGCGTCATCTGCAGCGGCGGGATGTTCCAGCGGCCGTTGACGTAGTCCATCAGGATCGCGCCGCTCGCGCTGAAGTCGCCGACCGCGTGCAGCACGGAAGTCTTCGCGCTGAAGCCGCTGCCGAGGTTGAGGCTCTGCTGGAACATCGCGGTCAGCGGCACGCCCATGCCGCCGAGCGGAATCGTGAGGTCGACCGGCACGACGCCGATCTCCTTGAGGTTGGCCTGCATGTCCTGCGCGGCCAGCGCATCGAAGCCGAGCGAGAAGCCGACGCCGCCGCGCAATTCGACATGCGCGTTGACCGCGCCCGAGTTGATGCTCAGATGAAAAACCAGTGTCGGGCTTTGCAGGTGGAAGATCGCGTTGATCCATACCTGCACGCCGGCCTTCTTCTGGTACAGCTTCAGGCCGAGGCCGCCGCAATCGAACGAGCACGCGTACATCTGCATGCCGTTGACCATGTCGACCGTCGGCGGCGGTGCCTGCGCGGCGATGTCGCCGAAGCCGGGCGGCGCGCCCGGAAAGGCCGTGCCCGGCACGCCGGGCACCGGTACGTCGGTGTGGATAAAGCGCGCCGCGGTGCCGTCCCGTCCGATCGCCGGCAACGGCGTCCAGGCGCCGTTCGGTTCGACCACGTAGTAGTCGGCATGCCGCCACATGCCGGCGTCGCCGATCGCGGTTTGTCCGTCCTGGGACATCTGGTTGGCCGCGGCCGAGTTCGGCGCGCCGGGATAGTCCGGCACCGAATAGACCACGAGCGAATGCAGGTCGAGCGGCTGCTCGTAGCTGAAATTGCCCTGCTTGACGAG